>WRLH01000004.1 GCA_009777715.1 Lachnospiraceae bacterium | reverse complement strand
TTATGGTGGGCGAGGTATAGATTCACCAATACTGATTGCAAGCGTTACAAAAATGTTTACAACGACCTGCATTTTAATATTATGTGAGGGTGGGCAGTTATCGCTTGACGATAAAATCAGCCTTTACATAAACGATGAAATACTAAACGGCTTACACGTTTACAAAGGGGTAGAGTATTCCTATGAATTAACTGTTTCTGACTTGCTTTTTCAAACAAGCGGTCTGGGTCTGTCCGATTATCTTGACTACTTATCAAGCGTTATAGAGAATGGCGACAAATATATCACATTTGAGAAATCAATCGAAGAAGTTAAAAACCAAACTCCGCGATTCGCACCTAACTCCGGCAAGGTTCTTTACACCGATATTAACTTCGATTTATTAGGAGTTATACTCGAAGAAATAACAGGATCGCCGCTTGAAGAAATATACAAACAACTCATTTATGAACCTCACGGTATGACTAACACCTATCTCCCTGTCGGCGAAAATGATTTTGTGCCGCATACTTATTACGGCTCGGAAAAATTAGAGATTCCTAAATTAATCGCTTCCAGTCGGTCAAGCGGAGCTTGCGTTTCCACAGCGAGAGATATGGTGATTTTCAGCAAGGCTTTTTGGGGTGGTGAATTGTTTGACAAGAATGTTCTTGAACAACTTGCGGATTATGAACGGCTACTTAATATGCCACCGATTCAATACGGCGGCGGTTATATGCGGTTGCCTTTAGACGGCTTGAACACGTTATTTTTGGCAAAAGGTGAACTAATTGGGCATAGCGGCTCAACAGGCTCGTTTGTGTTCTATTATCCCGAAAAGGATTTACACATTGTCGGAGACCTCGCGCAACTTGCGAATCCCGGTGCGGCTGTCAGATTTGTTATGCAACTGGCTATGGTCATATAACAAGCACACAGCTTAATCGGTTGTATATGGCTAGAAAACCAATGTCAACAGGTTAAGCGTGGACTCCGTCCAATTCCCCTCCTTGGAGGGGTGGCGCGTCAGCGCTGGGGTGGTGACTGCGCCGGCAGTTGGGAATTTACGCCCTGCGGGGAAAACCACCTCCCCGCCTACGGCGGTACTCCTCCAAGGAGGAGAATTGGTTTGCGAAACATTTGAAGGTTTCTTAACCTGTTAATAGCGATTAGCAAACTGGACGAAAAAAGACTTTTAAGGTAACAAACAAGAGAGGGATGCAACAATGACCGAACAGGCACAAAAAGCAAGCAAGAAGAATATAGCCGATATATTAATTATTGTTTTATCATTCGCCATAATTTACGGTATCTCGGGTATCGTGTACGTCATATTTCAATTAGATTTGGGAAAACCGCTTTTAGTGCAAACGATTATGGGGGCTTGTGTTCAATTCGGAACAATGGGGCTTGGAATCTGCATCGTCTGCGTGCTTCGCAAAGACACTTTTGCAAGTTTTGGATTGAAAAGAGAAAAACTTTTACTCACCATTTTATTATCGGCTCTCGCTTGCTTGCCGTCGCTGTTGTTCCGCATGTATCAGCAAGAAAGCTTTACTTATCTGCCATTCCAAGGCGTACATTTTACAAGACCGCTCCTTAGTTCCGCTTTTCCCGTAAATGTAATCGGTTTGCTCATTGTAGCAACGGCTTGGGGCTTTTTTGAGGGTTTTTACTATGTCGTTCTATATGATCGCATAAATAAAGTGCTTCCTGCAAAGAATAGCTTTCTTAATTGGGGGGCTATCATTTGCGGCGTTTACTGCTTATTACTCCACATAGTCGTTGGTCACACTTACGGCATTGAAGCCATTGGCGTTTTCGTGGCCATATATGGTATGTTGCTGACTTATCGTTATACGGGCAACGCATGGGGATGCGTACTAATACATTGCTTATATTGGAACGCAATCGCATAGTATGAGTACACTCCCGCCCTGTGGGAAAATGAAATGCAAGCATTAAACTACAAATGATTGTAAATGCCGATAAATCAACGATTCCACCTATAGGAGTTTGGGGTGCGAAAAACGAATGAACACCAATAAAAAAACCGGAACAGCCCGAAAAAGGAGCCGCAAAAAAGTGATTCTATGGATTATTCTTGGGTTGATCGCTGCCTTTTGCATCATCACCGCTATCCAATATAACAACGATATGCAAGCGGCGTACAAAAGGCTATACGCTTACGACGTAAGAACGATAGATACCGAATTCGGAACAATGTCTTATGTTGACGAGGGTGACGGCGAAGTGATTTTTATATCGCACGGCATTTTTGGCGGATACGATCAGGGCTATGCAAGTTTGAGCCAATTGACGGGAAACGGTTATCGGAGAATATCTATTTCAAGGTTTGGGTATCCTGGCTCGGAATTGCCGGAAAGCCCGATTCCCGCAAATCAGGCGCGGGTATTCCTGAATCTGCTTGACGATCTGCAAATTGACAAGGCATATATATTGGCTACTTCCGCAGGCGGTGCGTCCGCAATCCGATTCGCGCTTGAATATCCCGAAAGGACAAAGGGGCTGATACTTCTGTCATCTGGTGCGCCGGATCAACCGAGGAGCGCGGAAGAAATCAAGGAACTCGGAATGACGGGGCCGCCAAGTTTTATCGTGAACGATTTTCCCATGTGGTTTTCTATGAAATACTTTAGCTTTATTTTCAATTCCATGATGGGGTCGAAAGTAGACAGCAACACCCTGTACGAAACCATGCTCCCTGTGAACCCCCGCAGACAAGGTATACGCGCGGACACGGACATCACTAACATTGACATGATGCTCCATTATGATGACTACCCTGTTGAGGAAATCACTGTCCCTATCTTAGCGATCCACGCGATGGACGACCCGATGGCTAAGTTTGAAAACATCGAGCGGCTACTTTCGCGGATCGACGCGGAAACCGTTATATTTGAAACAGGCGGCCACATGATAACAGGGCATGGCGACGATGTGAATAAAGCGATAGAAAACTTTATCAAGGAGACGTAATTAAACGTATGAATCTCTGGATATATCAGGAGGGCTTGTTGTGAAAAAGGTAATCGCAATTTCATTATCGGCAATACTTGCGCTTTTGCTTGTGTTGGGGACAAGTGCCTACCTGATGTTCAGGAAAGAAATTGGCGTAATCAACACGATTAAGATGATTAACGACAACCCGCGCCTCTACACAATGCAGTATTACGGGGATTACGGTTTTGACGGCTTTCTAGCGCAAGGGGGAGCAAAGTCAAACGATGAACTTGCGGAATACCTTACCTCTTATATATCTAAAGGTTTCTACAAGCACACAGTCACGGAAAACAGCGGAGGGTGCAGCACGATTGCGGCGGAAAACGAAAGCGGCGAGCGCGTATTCGGGCGCAACTTCGATTGGGAAGATTGCGCGGTAATGATTGTGGAAACCGCGCCGCCGAACGGCTACCGCTCTATATCAACCGTAAATCTGTATTTCATCGGATACAGCCCGGACTATCTGCCGGATAGCTTGTTCAATTCTGTACTTGCGCTCGGCGCGCCTTACGCGCCCCTTGACGGCATGAACGAAAAAGGCTTATGCGTCGCGGATCTGATTATTGAGGACGCGGGCGAGACCCATCAGGACACAGGCAAGCCCAACATAACCACCACGACCGCCATACGCCTGCTTCTGGATTATGCCGCGACGGTTGATGAAGCAATCGCGCTCCTTGAACAATATAATATGCACTCGGATATGGGCATCATGCACCATCTTGCCATATCCGACGCGACAGGCCGCTCCATTGTCGTTGAATACATCGACAACATCATGTTTGTTACAGACGCGCCTGTTGTCACAAACTTCTTCCTGACGCCGGGGGAATGGTTTGGTTTTGGCGGCGAGCTTTCAAAGCAGCGGTATGACATTCTGTACGGCGCATACACCGAAAACGAAGGCATACTTGATGAACAAGGCATAAAAAACATTTTGCGCGAAGTCCGCTCGACAAATGGCTTTGAACCCCAATGGGTAACACAATGGAGCGCGGTTTACAGTCAATCCGCAGGAACGGTCACGTTCTATCTGAAAGAGGACTTTGAGAAGGAGTATGGATTTCAGGTATACCGATGAAACCATTATAGGAGGCAACATGGAAAAATCAAAAACCGTTTTATCATCATTGGCCGCGGTCACGGCGGTTATATCTGCTTGCTTTGGCCTGTTTTACTCTTTTGGCGGTGAGCAAAGAGCCGTTCAGAATATCTACGGGCAGACCGTGACTTTGTACGGTGACGGCATTTATGCCAATGATTCGCTCATGAAAGCGGGCGCTACCAAAGGAACGGACATTGCAATCATAATCACGGCTTTTGCTTTGATTTGCATTGTGATTTTTCTGAGAAAGAAACCATACGCCCCGTTTCTACGATGCGGATTGCTCTCGATTATCCTGTATGCGTCAACCTGCCTTGTCATGGGCGTTACGCTCAACAGACTGTTTTTGCTTTATCTTGTGCAATTCGGTAGCTCATTCTTTGCGTTTGCCATATCAATGAGTGAGTTACTGAGGAAAAAGTCATTCGACAGCGGCTTGTATGCTAAACGCTTGACAGGCACGGCATTGTTTATAATCATCGCGGGCTGTTCCACGCTACAATGGATAGCTTTTATCTTGCCTGCGGTAATATCTGGAGAGCCAATGGAGATTATTGACATATACACGACAGAACCAACTTTTGTTATTGATTTAGCCATTATCTTGCCATTGGCGCTGTATTGCGGGGTAATGCTTTTGAAGAAAAAAGCGGTCGCATATCAGATTGCGCCAATTATACTTACTCTGCTGACGGGAGTAGCCGTATGCGTAATATCCCAGACAATCATGCAGTCAAATTTGGGAATCACGATTGAATTTGCTCAACTATTAGGCTTGGTTATCTTGTTTGTCATACTTGGAATCATCGCGCTGTTCCTTAATATTAGGTTATTGGGGCATTTTAGGGAGGGTAATCGTGGATAAGAAAGTCACCGTTATCGGAGGCGGCATCGCCGGACTGAGCGCAACGTTTGTTGTGTTGCGGAAACGGATGAGGAGGGGTTAATGATTATGATGGACAATAATTTAATCGCCAATCTTGATAAGCTGCACACAACCGCGCTGGGCGCTGAGAGAATCAGGAAAAATCTAAGCCTTGATACAGACGACCCTGCCCAGTGGTGCAAACAGAAAATTGCAGCCGCTGCGGACATAATCAGAAAGGGCAAGAATTGGTATGCAAGCGTTGACGGGTGCGTGATAACCGTCAATACCAGTAATTTCTCAATTATTACAGCCCATAAAGAGAAAGCGGAGTGAAACGATGAAAAACAGAAAACTTACAAATTGGTTCTGCTTATCCGGCGTGATCGGGCTCGTGTTTTACATACTCCACGATATAGTCGGGGCAATGTATTATCCGAATTATGATTGGATGAGCCAAGCCGTCAGCGATTTGACCGCTACTTCCGCGCCGTCTTTCGTTATTGCAAGCGGGCTTTCCTCCATATACGGCATATTCAGTTGCTTATGCTGTGCGATGGTTTGCGTTGTTGTACAAGGAAACGCCAACAGAATTTTACGGCTTGGCGTTTATCTGTTCACCGCGATGAATTTCATATCAGCCGTTGGCTATGCGCTTTTCCCTTTATCGGAAAGTGGATACGCAGGGAGTTTTCAAGACATAATGCACTTGTATGTGGTGACTGCATTGGTCGTTGCTCTGTCAATCGCTTCGCTCGTGCTGATTGCTGTCGGCGGTTTCAAAAGCAAAGGGGATAAACCTTTAGCTGTAGTATCGCTGATTTCTTTGGGGTTTATGTTTTTGGGCGTAATCGGCGTAAATGTCGTACCCGCTGATTATTTCGGAGTCCCGGAGCGGTTTTCCGTGTATAGCGCGGTTGTATTTACAGCTGTGTTGGGGGTTTACGGTTATTTGGAACGTGGAGGGAAAGCGCAATGAAAAAGAAAATTCTTAAAAGAACAGGAATTATCCTGTTAAGCATACTTCTTATACTTACGCTTGTGATTATCGCCCTGTTTTGGAATGAGCTGCGGAGTCTGTCGTCAATCAAAAAAGTAGACGACTACGGTATGTTTCAAATGACATACTACGGGGATTACGGCTTTGACGATTTCCTTTTGACAGGAGCTTCAAGCGACCGTGACATAGAAAACTTCGTGATTCGCCGATTGTTGAAAGGCTTGCCGATTGACCTCAACATTACCGGCGGCGGCTGTACGGCGTTTATCACCCGTAACGGCGACGGTGAAGTGATATACGGCAGAAACTTTGACTTTGATTATGCGCCTTCCATGCAAGTCGTGACCCGACCCAAAAACGGATACGCTTCAATATCAACCGTTAATCTGTCGTTCGTGGGGTATTCAGAGGGCAATCTACCGAGCGGCTTGAACATAAACAGCTTTTTGACGCTTGCCGCGCCATTCCTACCATTTGACGGGATGAATGAAAAAGGGTTAGCCATCGCGCTTTTAGCTGTTCCCGAAGCCGAGCCGCAGTTTGACGAAAATAAAGTAACGCTGAACACAACTACCGCCATAAGGTTAGTCTTAGACAAGGCGGCGACAGTTGACGAAGCGGTTGAGCTTTTAAGGCAATATAACATCTACTTTTCCGGCGGGATTGACTGTCACTTTTTAATCGCCGATGCAAGCGGCAGCTCTGTTTTAGTCGAATACTACGATGACGATTTACAAGTTGTAACAACGAGCGAAAACTATCAGATTGCTTCAAACTTTATCGCTTATAACGATTTGAATGTCGGCGAGGGGTTTGATGAATTTGAAAGATACGATAAAGTAAAGTTTGAAATTGAGAATAATAATGGAACTTTAAGCGAAGAACAGGCTTTAGATTTACTTGCGGAAATAGGCGTTATTGCTAATGATGAGGATAAGCTTCAATGGTCTGTGGTTTATAATTTGTCGAGTTTGAATGGCGTTATTTTCGCTAATCGTAATACTGATAATTTGATTGAATTTGAGTTGAAACCTTAACAAGCACACTCCCGTCCGACGGGAAAACGAAACGAAATCATTAAATTGGAGGTTTACCATGTTCAGCAAACTCATTAAAAACGATATAAAGAAAAGCAAGCTGATTACATTAACGATTACAATTTTTATCCTTGTAGCCGCTATGCTCACTTCACTTGCCGTTATGCTGCTTGTGAACTTACTCGGTTCAATCGACAATATGCTTATTCAGGCAAAAACGCCGCATTTCTTGCAAATGCACATGGGCGATTTTGATATGGAGCAGTTACAGAATTTTGCAGACACGCATAATAATGTCGAGGCGTTCCAAGTGCTTGAATTTTTGAATATCGACGGCGCGGAGATTATTATCGCTGACAATTCTCTTGCATGGAGCATACAGGATAACGGTTTTTCAACGCAAAGCAAGGATTTCGATTTTTTATTGGATTTGAACAGCGAGATTATAAATCCTGCCGATGGCGAGATTTATGTTCCTGTTTACTATATGCGTGAAGGTGCGGCTAAACTCGGCGACACGGTAACAATACGCGATGTTACATTTACTATTGCGGGATTTACAAGAGATTCTCTAATGAACGCCGGAATTGCAGGGTCAAAGCGTTTTATCGTAAGTGAAAACGATTATGAAAAAATACGAGATTTCGGTATCATGGAGTATCTGATAGAGTTTCGTTTTATGAATGATTATCCTGTATCCGCTTTTGAATCGGAATATATAGAAGCCGGACTTCCGGCAAACGGCACACCTGCTATCAATTATGGGCTTGTAAGAACGATGAACGCAATTACTGACGGAATTATGATTGCCGTGTTGGTGTTAATCGGCTTGCTTGTTATCGCCGTAACATTCTTGTGCATCCGTTTTACTTTACTTGCCAAAGTGGAGGAGGATTACAGGGAAATAGGCGTATTGAAAGCGATTGGACTAAGGGTATCGCACATCAAGAAATTGTATATGGCGAAATATAGCGCGATAGCGGGTGTCGCTTGCGTTTTAGGGTTTGTAATTTCGTTATTTATACAAGAGCCGTTTATGGAGAATATTCGCATTTACATGGGCAAAAGCGATAATTCTTTACTCGGTGTTCTATTTGGATTTGTAGGCTCTGCGGCAATATTTATGATTGTCATGCTCTATGTAAGCGGAGTTCTGCGGCGTTTTCGCAAAATCTCGGCGGCACAGGCAATACGGCTCGGCACACCGGAGGAAAAATCAAAACCGACAAGGGGATTACAGTTAAGCCGTAATCGATTATTTTCAAGCAATGTATTTCTTGGAATTAAAGATGTGTTATCCAAAAAGAAACTTTACGCAACTATGTTTATGGTATTGGTAATAACTTCGTTTATCATCAATGTGCCGCAGAATATTCACAACACCGTTTCAGATAAAAGTTTTATTTCTTATCTCGGTATCGGTCAATGTGATATGCGTATCGACACCAATCAAACACAGACAGAAAACCTATTAGAAAAAACAGCAGAGATTACCGATACGCTCAAAAATGACAGCAGCATATCAGCTTATACCGTGTTGATATGCAAAATGTTTGAAACAATCGCCGATGACGATTCTGTGGGACGATTGCGCGTGGAGATAGGCGACCACACGGTATTCCCCATAACTTATTCAAAAGGACGTGAACCGCGGACAGCGGCGGAAATTGCCCTCTCTGTGCTATATGCCGATGATTTAGGCAAAGATGTCGGTGATACGGTAACATTGACCGTTGATGGCGAAAACAAAAATCTTACCGTAAGCGGAATTTACTCTGATGTTACTAACGGCGGCAGAACATCAAAAGCGGTTTTTGAAACAGACCCAAGTGAAATTCTTTGGAGCAGCATACCGATTGCTTTTAATGATTCTTCGCTTACAGCAACAAAAGCTCTGCAATATAAGGAAACATTCCCGTTTTCAAGAGTTTCAAGCGTGGAAGAACTTATCGGGCAAACATTCGGCTCTACTATAGAAGCTGTAGAAACGGCTTCTTACGCTTCTATTGCTGTAACAATAATGCTTTCGGCACTCATCACTCTGTTATTTATGAAAATGTTAATCATAAAAGACAGATATTCAATAGCCATTTTGAAATCATTGGGGTTTACAGGTTCGGATATTCGCAGGCAATATTTAACACGCACGGTTATTGTGTTAATAGTCGGCGTAGTCATCGGAACCGTTCTCGCAAATACTGCGGGCGAACTGGTTGGTGTTGCGTTAGTATCGTCTTTCGGTGCTTCATCGTTTAATTTTGTGGTAAATCCGTTCTTCTCTTATCTGTTTTCACCGCTGTTGATTGCATTATGCGTATACATCGCCGCATTAATAGGGATTTGTGATATTCGCCAGTTAAAAATTTCAGAACATATTAAGGAGGTATAATCCGTGGAAAAGATAATCGTGGGAAAAAACATTAGAAAAATCTTCGGGCAATCCGATGAAAAAGTGAACGCGCTTAACGGTGTGGACGTTGAAATATCAAAAGGTGAATTTGTAGCCGTTATGGGGTCATCCGGTTCGGGAAAGTCTACTTTGCTGTTCGCTTTAAGCGGTATGGACAGCATTTCGGGCGGTTCGGTAAAGTTTTGCGGCGGTGAATTGTCGGAACTCCGTGAGAATGAACTTGCCGATATTCGGCGAACAAAAATGGGCTTTGTTTTCCAACAGCCGACTATGCTTAAAAATCTGAATTTGCTTGATAACATAGTCCTCCCTGCCTTGCAGATCAAGAAAAATGCAAAAGGGGTTATAAAAACGGCAAATACCCTTATGGAAAAAACAGGGATAATAGGGCTTGAACAACGAGCAACTACAGAAGTTTCGGGAGGACAACTCCAACGCGCCGGAATATGCCGCGCTTTGATAAATTCGCCTAAAATCCTATTTGCAGATGAACCCACCGGCGCACTCAACTCAAAATCCGCCGAAGAAATTATGGGGCTGCTTGTAGAAATCAACAAGGAAGGCACAGCAATTATGCTTGTTACGCACGATGCGAAAGTAGCCGCCAGAGCGGACAGGGTTTTGTTTACAAAAGACGGTGAAATCGTTTCTGATTTGTCGTTAAGTAAGTTCGATGACAAGAATATAGAAGCACGAGCGGAAAAAGTTGCAATGCAGATGGCGGCTATTGGAATATAAGCACACTCCCGCCCGGCGGGAAAACGAAACGCAACGGAGGTAAAAATGAACGAATTAATGATAAGAAAAGCAGCAGAAAATGATTTACTGCCATTACTGGAATTGTATACTCATCTTCACAGCAACCCATTCCCTAATATTGATTCGAGTATTGAAAATATATGGGCAAAAATCACGAATGACCCAAATCATCATATCTTATTGGGCTATTTTGATGGAAAATTAGTTTCATCGTGTGTTATAATAATTATTGAAAACCTTACACGGCAACAAAGACCTTACGCTGTTATTGAAAATGTAATAACAGACCCGGATTATAGAAGCAGAGGATTTGCATCGCTAATTTTATCGGCGGCAAAAAATATAGCCGAAGAAAGCAATTGCTATAAAATTATGCTTATGACAAGCGCAAAAGAGGAAAACACTTTAAATTTTTATAAACGGGCAGGTTATAACTCAAACGACAAAACGGCGTTTATAAAGTGGCTGTAATTTTACTTAAGTATTGCAACCCTGACCATTTAAAGTTAAAATAATTGTTGAAGCATTAAAAATCATAAATTAAAAGGAGACACTACCATGCCAAGACCTACAACAAAGCAAGATTTGATTCTTGCGGCTAATCAACAGTTTGACAAGCTGTGGAATTTAATTGAAACCATGTCAGAGGAAGAAAAAAGCGCGGTACTTGATTTTGATGATAATATCGGAAAAGGCGAAGCGCATTGGAAACGCGACAAAAATCTGCGCGATGTATTAATTCATCTTCACGAATGGCACAGGCTGTTACTTAATTGGGTTTCGTCAAATCAAAAAGGCGAAGCGAAACCCTTTTTACCCGAACCCTATAACTGGAAAACATACGGTGACATGAATGTCATGTTTTGGGAAAAACATCAAGCCACATCTTACGATGAGGCAAAGGAAATGCTCTGCGACAGCCATAAAAATGTATTGGCTTTAATTGAGCAATTTTCAACTGAAGAATTGTTTACGAAAAAAGTATTTTCATGGGTTGGCGGTTCAACGCTCGGCAGTTATTGCGTGTCGGTTACAGCAAGCCATTATGATTGGGCGATGAAGAAAATTAAGGCGCATATAAAAATTTGCCGGGGGAAATAACGTAACAATGAAAAAGGGCTGGCATCCAAAGATGGAATGCAAAACGAAACTTTAGCAATGAAAATTATCTTAGGAGACATGATTATGAACTTAGAAGAGCTTAGAATGGATTGTGCTATTAAGCAAAAGCGAGGCTTGCATTTTATTTTAGCTTCCGTTGCTATATGGTGTGCTGTTCTCATTGTCCAGCTTATGGATATTCCCATGCTTACAAAGAATCTATACACATTTTGCTGTACCGCGCCGTTATTGCCGCTTGCATACTTTGTGTCGAAAATAATCAAGGTTGATTTTCAAAACAAGGGAAATCCATTAACTAATTTAGGCGTGTTGTTTTCGGTGAATCAAATGCTTTATTTATTGATAGCTATGTGGGTATATCCGACTGTTCCCGAAAAAATGCTAATGGTTATTGCCATGATTTTCGGTTCGCATTTATTGCCTTATGGCTGGTTATACAAGTCAAAGACATATCTCGTTTTATCTGTCGTCATAACCATATTGGCTCTCATTATCGGGTTGAACTTTGAGGCTTATGTTTTAGCTGTTATGATGATTGGAATTGAGATAATTTTTTCAATCTGCTTATGGATTGAAAACAAGAAATTTTCTGCCTAAGCACCCACCCGCCCGGCGGGGAAACGAAACGCAAGGAGACCTAATATGTCAAAGGACATAAAACAAAATCTGATTATCCCAGGTTCGTTATTTTTGATTATCATTATCGTTATCTTGAACGTAATCTTCACGATAAGATTTCTTGATTTCGGCAATCTTTTAATACAACAGAAACTGGATTCCAATATCAACAGCCTTGACTCCTATCTGCTCCACTGCGGCGAATACTCGCGGATCGCTGCGGTTTCAACAGCGCGGGAGCAGGGTGTGGTGGCAGCTGTTAAAGCACGGGACAACGCCGAGTTGCTGCGGATTTTTGCTGATAAATATGAGCATTATAACGTGGATTTCTTTGTTGTCACCGACAATTACGGCAAAGTATTGATGAGAACTCATGTTCCCGATGGCTATGGGGACTCGGTTGCCGATGAACCCAATGTAGTCGAAGCTCTGAAAGGCCAAGTGACTACTTATTATGAATCAAGCGAGTACGTAAGGGTTGCGGTGCGTACTGGCGTGCCTATCTACGATGATGACAAAGAACTTGTCGGCACGGTGACAACGGGAATCAGGTTTGATACCGAAGAAACAGTAGACCGCCTTAAAGAGATTCTCAATACCGAAGTCACCGTTTTCTACGGCAACACCCGGATTGCCACTACGCTTTATGTTGATGAAAGACGGGCGTTGGGTACTGCCCTTGACCCGGAAATAGCCGCCGTTGTTTTCGGGGAAAAGCAAGAATATTATGGTGAGCTTGAAATCTTCGGCAATCTATACCAGACCTATTATAAGCCGTTTTTTAATTCGGCTGATGAAATTTTTGCCATTATCTTTCTCGGTGTGCCAATAGACGACCTAAAAAACACGGCAAACACGCTAACTGCCAATTCGATTTTTACAGGAATTGCTGGCATTTTAGTTTCAATTATCTTATTTTATGCTCTTAGAAAAGCAATCAGGGCAAGCCGTTCAAAAAGCAGTTTCTTAGCAACCATGAGCCATGAGCTTCGCACACCGATTAACGCAATTATCGGAATGGCAACGGTGGCGGGAACAACAAAAGACAATAAGAAAAAAGATTATGCCATCACAAAAATTAACTCCGCTTCATCGCATTTACTTTATATTATCAATGACATCTTGGATATGTCGAGGATTGAAGCCAACAAGCTAGTGCTTGACCATGTTGCCTTTGATTTTGGCAAGTGCTTAAAGAACATTGAGAGCATTATAAAGTTCAAAACCAATGAAAAGCACCTTGATTTCAAAACCGAAATAGATCCCGGCATACCTCCCGTAATAATCGGGGACGAGGGGCGGCTGACCCAGGCTTTGATAAATCTGCTCGGAAATGCGGTAAAATTCACCCCGGAAAATGGGAGCATCCATCTTGGCGTGCGTCTTAAAAAGACTGCCGGAAAGGCCTGTACTTTGCAATTTGACATAACCGACACAGGCATTGGCATAAAATCCGAGGAGCAAAGCCGCTTGTTTAAGTCGTTTGAGCAAGCAGATTCCAGCACGGTACGAAAGTTCGGCGGGACTGGGCTGGGGCTTGCCATCTCCAAGCGGATCGTTGAAATGATGGACGGCAAAATCTGGTTTGAATCCGAGTATGGCAAAGGCACAACTTTCTCATTTACGATTACAGCTTTAGCCTGCGATAATTACAATGAGGTTAAAATTGGCGATGAGAATCAGGAAAGCTACAAATTTGGCAAACTCGACGATTTCCGGGATTACCGCTTATTAATAGCTGAGGATATGGAAATCAACCGTGAGGTATTGTCTGCCCTGCTTGAACCAACAAATATCCGCATTGAATACGCAGAAAACGGTGCTGAAGCGGTCAGAATGGTTGCCGAAAGCACAGAAAATAAAAATGAACGCTATGACATTGTTTTGATGGATATCCAAATGCCCGAAATGGACGGTTACGAAGCCACGCGCCGAATCCGCAAATTCAACCGCGAGCTGCCTATTATTGCGCTTTCCGCCAACGTCTTTAGCGAGGACATTGCCAAAAGCCTGCAAGCAGGTATGAATGCCCATATCGGCAAGCCAATTGACATTGATGAACTGCTTAGGGTTTTAAAGGGTTTTTTGGCGGGAAATCGGAGCTAAAGCAAATAAAACTACGCAATTTTGCTGTTTTGTGTAAGTGGTCTAGGAAGTTCCTCGCCGTCCTCTAGCATACTCTCAACCATCAATTCCATAGCAATATTAATTTCCCTTACGGCATCAGCTTGTGTTTTACCATGCGCCATACATCCTTTTAGCTCGGGAACAATGGCAACATAAATATCGTCTGCTTCATCGTATTGCAAAACTATTGAGTATTTCGGCATATGCACACCTTTCATAAATCATATTCAAGAATAATTTCTCTTAATTGCTTTACTTGATAACTTTTTGCTTTATTACCCTCGGCTTGAATGTTCATACGCTCATTTATCGAATAATTTTTATAAGTCGCATGAGAGCCTTTTTGTCTTTTGAACTCAAAACCAAGACTTTCTATCAAATTTTGAAAATCCCTATACTTTATATTGTTGTCAGATTTACCACTTATAACCGCATTATAGATTTTTTCGTTCATTATTACTATTCACTCTCTTAAGTCTTATAAATCAGCCCTCACTCCTATATAATGCCATTAAGAAAACTTTGATTATACTTTATTATACTTAATACGGCGAAAATTATCAACATATTTCTGTAAATAAAGCAAATTAGCGTGGCAATTTGGGAGAGCAATAAAATTTTCAGAAAAGATTCCTTGACTTAGCTTTCGGGGTGTGCTATATTTTCATAAGATATTACCCTCGCCGAATAGCCTCAATTGATAATAAAGGAGAATAACTATGGCACGTAATCAAAATCCTGCCGATTCAGGAATATATCAAGACATCTTTCACGAAGTCCAGCAAATAGCTGACAATGCCTTTAGTCGTACTCTCGTTTTCTTTGATGATACCAATCTTCATGATCCATTTCTGACGGTGCAGTTTAGTGCTGATTCGCTTACCCTTTTACGTTTGTATTGCACGGATCAAGGCTACGAGGTGGAGTTCCTCACCCCATTGTTCCCCTTGCGTCAGCCGGGCCATCGAGAGCCAACTGACCGAATTGTAGTTGCAAATGCAAGCGAACTCCGGACAAATGCGGTTTATTATGACCGCATTATTGAATGTTGCCACGATGCCCTTATGCGATGGCCAGATCTGTAGGCATATAATCCTTATGCCTTGCGAAATCGAAGCGACAGGATTTGAACCTGCGACCTCTGCGTCCCGAACGCAGCGCTCTACCAAACTGAGCCACGCTTCGATAAATCTATTTATTGAATATACAATTTTTATGACGTATTGTCAATTACTTTGCGCAATTTTAATTTCATTCTTTGAGTAACTTTAATTTTCTCCTTAATTTTCAATTTCATAATTTGCTAAAAATTTTTCAAAAACCCCCTTGACTTTGACACCATGTCGTAGTTTATAGTAAACTCTAGGAAAAAGAAAATAGGTAATGGAAAGGCATGAAATGGAGCTTCAGACAATCAGCAAAGTATCAAGGGAATATGGAATTTCCACAAGAATGTTGCGCTATTATGAGCAAATCGGGTTAATCGAAAGCAAGCGGAAAGAGGATTATGCCTATCGTGTTTATGACGAAAAAGCCATCAACACCCTGCGCCAGATTATTATTTTGCGCAAGCTTAGAGTTCCGGTAAAGCAAATCATCAGCATATTCAACAATAAAAGCGCAGTGGAAACATTAGCAATTTTCACGCAGAACATCGCAAAACTGGACGAGGAAATCACCGCGCTTAAAACGGTCAGATCCATGCTGATAAGTTTTGCTAAGGAAATACGTGAAAAGGCTGATGTTGACTTAAAATTGCTTGAAGATGACTCCGTTTTTTCTGTCATTAACTCTCTTTCTTTTTCTGAAAATCTAATTAAGAAGAAGGAGTACTTATCAATGGAAGATTTAAACAAATCAAGTGAAGACCTCAAAAAAATGTCGGACAACGATGTGCGGATTATTTATCTGCCGCCAATGGCGATAGCCGCTGCTTGTGCCGAGGGCGAGGAAACCGAAAGCAAGGCTTTTGAAATGGTTAAGCAATTCATTGCGGACAGCGGCTTGCTAAAGGTAAAGCCTGACGCCCGCTGCTTTGGTTTTGACTGCTCCCCCGAACCTCAAGGCGTAGGCACACCCTCAAAAGCATATGAAGTTTGGGTATCTATCCCTGATGAAATGGAAGTTAAAGCACCGCTTGTGAAGCGTGAATTTACAGGCGGGCTTTATGCTGCCCATGTGCTTCGCGAATGGGATTTCGAGGACTGGCGGCGGCTTTCAGAATGGGTTGAGGCAAGCGGGAAATACGCAAATGACTGGGGCAATCCGCGCGGGGGCTTAACCCCTGTCACGGGACAAGGTTTGGAAGAGACTTTAAATTTTTATCATTTTTCGCAAAATCCCAAACTGATAACCTTACAGCTTGATTTGCTGTTCCCGATTAAAGAAAAATAGTATTTTTCAAAATAGATTTTTTCAAAAATAACATATATTTCTCAAAATAATCTATATTTTTGGCTGCTGGCTTGTGCTTAGTACGGACAAGCCAGCATACCATATTCTATAACAATTTTTCCATAATCTCGCTTAGCGCATCGTCCAGCTCATATATTGACATTGAGCCAATAAATGTCTCAATTATCTTGCCGCCATAAAATATTATGATGGTCGGGATCGACAAAACGCCATATCTTTGTGCCAGCTCAATTTGCTTATCAATGTCGCACGTTGTCATTTTATAATCCCCTGTATATTTTAAAGACAACTGCCTGATGATCGGGTACATCATTTTACAGGGCCCGCACCAATCAGCATAAAAATCCACAAGGACTATATGCTGGCTATTCAAAACTTCGTCTTCAAAATTATCTTTTGATATTGAAACTATCATGCTTGTACCTTTCTTTTAAGTTAATGTGCCGTTCACCGCGAAATTACATACTTAAAAATCGGCTTTCCCAGCGCGGAAAACTTTTCTTCGTATTCTGTCAAAACATTGCCCTTTATCATTTCCTCATCATTATGCAAATCATAAGAAACTTTGTCAAGCCTCCAGCCTGCTGCCTCCTGCTCTTTTAAGGAAAATTGAAACAGGTCTTTATTGTCGGTCTTAAATTCTACCGCTCCATCAACCGCCAAAACTTCATCATAAAGCGCAAGAAATTCCCGTGAGGTAATCCGCCGTTTTGCATGGCGGTCTTTTGGCCATGGGTCAGAAAAATTCAAATATATCCGGCTCACTTCGCCCTTTGAAAAAACCGCCGTCAAATCACGGGCATCCAGCCGCAATAATGCCAGATTATTAAGCTCCAGGGCAGCCCGTTCTAATTTTTTTACTGCCCGGTAGAGAACGCTTGAATACATTTCAATCCCAATATAATTGATATCGGGATAACGGCTTGCCAACCCAGTAATGAACTGGCCCTTGCCCATGCCTATTTCAATATGGATTTTATTATCCGTATTATGGATATTATTATCCATATTATGGATTTCCATACGGATTTTGGCATTTTGGAAATATCTATTCCATTTTCCTTGGTAAAGCACGGGTTCAGGAATTACATAACGGCATTCCTTAATTAATTCTTCTGAACCTGTTACATTTCTTAAGCGCATATAGAAAATATATCACAGCATATAGTAAATGTAAATGAGATTTGCTTCATAAAGCATTTTAATATATAATGTAACCGTAAGGAGTGCCAAAATGCCGACAAAACCTATCAGTTTACTGCCCCTTAGGGTTTTTATGATTATCAATATATGCTTAATTATTTTAATTCCGCACCTTCACCTTAATGCCACGACGCTAGAACAGCACCAAGAAGCTGCCGAAGCAAGGAAGCTTTTGCCAATTGAGAGCAACCTGATTGAAAACTGGCCGGCCGGCCCGGCAATCGGGGCGGCTTCGGCGATTCTGATGGAAGCAAATACCGGGGTTATTTTATATGCCAAAAATATCCACGAGCGGCAGTTTCCCGCTTCAACAACGAAAATGATGACCTGCCTGCTTGCCGCCAATCACGCAAACCTTAATGACATTATTCCTTTTTCTGCTACTGCTGTTAATTCAATTAGCTGGGACAGCTCCAAAATCGGCATTAAAGCCGGGCAATCGCTGACTTTCGAGCAAGCCTTATATGCCGCAATGGTCCATTCCGCCAATGACGTAACGAACGGAATCGCCGAATTTGTTGGCGGTGATTTGGAGACTTTCGCCGAAATGATGACCAAAAAAGCCGCAGAGCTTGGCGCCCAGAATACCAATTTCCTCAATTCACACGGCTTGTTTGAAGAAGAGCATTATACAACCGCTTATGACTTAGCCTTAATCGCCGCCGCTTATTTCCGGCATGAAATGCTGGCCAGAATCGGCAATACCGTAAGATACTATATCCCGCCCTCGGAAAACCAGCCGGAAGAGATATATCTGCGCAATAGGCACCGCTTGATTAACGGCGAAATTGCGGTCGATTATAATATCATCGGCGGCAAAACCGGCTTTGTCAGCCGTTCGCGCCAGACTTTGATCACGGCGGCGGAAAAAGACGGAATGCGTTTGATTTGTGTTATTTTGAAGCAAGAATCGCCGGAGCAATTTTTTGATACGGTGAAATTATTTGATTATGGTTTTTCGAATTTCCAAATTGTTAATGTTGCGGCCAATGAAAGCCGTTATACGATTCAAAATGCCAATTTTTTCCAGACCGGGAATGATATTTTCGGCGATTCAAGCCCTTTGCTTTCACTTAACCCGGCTGATTATCTTGTCATGCCCAAAACAACTGACTTTCGCAGCCTCGCTGCTGATATCACATATTATACCAGCAAAACTTCGGCAGTCGCGGAAATTATCTATACATATAATAACGCTTACTTAGGCACGGCAACGGTTGATTTTGCTTCCGAAAACAGGTCAACCTATGATTTTGATTCCCAAATGCCGATGGAAATTCCTGAACCTGCAAAAGCTTTAGAAGAAAATGTCGTCTTTATTAATGTCAGGCAAGTAATTTTTATTGTCATTACCCTTGCGGCTTTGGCAATTTTATTCTTTATTATCCGGGCCGCCCTAAAAAGCTATCACTTCAACCGCCGCCGGAAACGCCGCCGCAAAAAACCAGGGCTTAGGCATCGCCGCGATCGGTTCAAGGGCTATTATCTATAGTACCGCTTTTTAAGATTTTCATGAGCCTTTTCTTTTAATTCAGCCCACTTTGCGCGTATTTCGATATAAGCTTCCTTATCAATGAATTTCGAAGTTTTTACGACATAGACACCGTGGTTCTCGGTTTTCTTAAGCCTGATTTTCGCTTTCATATAACCATGGGCAGGGCAAAAAGAAACAGAATAATAATGCCTTGAGTTACTGGTAAACCATTTTATTTTCCGCTTCAAATTATGCTCGCCTTTACACAAATAACAGCGGGTGCTCATAACCTCGCGGTCATTTAAGGCAGAAGGGCGGTCATCAAATTCAACCGAAATATATTTATGGTAATTATCAAAATTGACATGAATTTCTTCGCTTCTTTTCTGGGGCAAGATAAAAGTATCATAAGAATGATTATCAAAAACCCCTTCCGGCAGAACGCTTAGGATTTTCGCCGTATAATAAGCGTCACTAAAAGCACGGTGGAAAGGGATATCTTTGGGGAGCATTAAGAAATCAATCGCGGATTCTAAAGAACGGCGGCTTTTGGAATCTTCATAAGCAATGCTAAAAAGCTTCTGTACATCAAAATAACGGATCGGCCCGTCACAAAGCGGCTTCATAAAATAATACCGCATATTACGTTGCAATTCAACCAAATCGGCCGTGCCCCAAGTACAAAATATATAGTTTTCGCCGCACCACTCCAAAAACTCTTTCATTACCTGCGGGAAAGGATTGCCGTTCCTCAAATCGCGCATATGAAGATGAATAAGCTTGCTGGTAATATAGTGCATTTTGTCATAAACCTGCGGTTTTATCAATTGATTAAACTCGTCAAGCATATAACGGTCCTGATTTAGTTTTATCGCACCTATGTCGATAATTTCAAACGGAATTTCCTTGGCGGTCGATGCCAAATCATCGTAGTTGCTCTGATTCCATTCCAAATCAAAAATAATATAGTTCATGCCATTACTCGAATTTGAAGCCCAAAATTTTCATATTTCCATAAATCTGTATTTGGACTGACACCTTTTCATTAAGGATAATCTTATCGGGGTTAATTGCTGCTTCTTTGGTGATAAACTCACTTTCAGCGGAAAAATCCTCCGTTGCAATCATTGTCATATTATTATAAATGACTAACTTACATACCTCTTGCGGCAAAACATCGGCCTTGATAAAACGCGGCACTTCGGTAAAAAGAAAATCATTGTAAATAATCTTACACGATGAATAACGCCCAGCTGCATGGGGGGCTGCCTTGGGGGCAACACAAGTTTTGTAGCCGCCATCTTCGTTTTGCGGGCCGCGGTAAAGCTCGACATTGCGGTAATCGTCATAATTGAGCGCTTTCGTATAACTATCAGGGCAGCGCGTTTTAATGACTTCACCGGGAATCCGGACTGACATCTCGCTCCGGATATCCAAAGAAGATGCCCCGGCTTTAAAAATATAATCCCCGGCTTCTAAGACCATTTTCTCGGAAACAACATCAAAATAGCGCAAATCCGCTAAGGGTATCCGGAAATTTAATTCTCTTCTTTCACCCGGGGAAAATTGATTTTCCCTTTTAAAGGCTTTTAATTGCTTTAGCGGCTGCTTAGCGCGTGAATTTTCTTTCCTTACATAAATCTGGATAACCTCATCGGCTTGGGAAAAGCCGCTATTCCTGACCGTCATGCTGATATCAACTGCCTGTTCTTTTTCGTTTAGGACCGCGGTAAAATTGGTATAGGTAAAACGGCTGTACGAAAGGCCATGGCCAAAGGGATATAAAACTTCTTTGTCAAAATATTGGTAAGTCCGGTTGCCTTTAATGATATCGTAATCAAAAATATCCGGCAAATCGGAATCTTGCTTAAACCACGTCATTGAAAGGCGGCCCGCCGGATTTGAACGGCCGGAAATCGTCTGGGCAATCGCCGTCCCCAAATCCTGGCTTCCTGTGGCGGAATACAAAATCGTTGTCACCATATCGCTTAGCTTGCCTAGCGTATGCGGATAATTGCTAATAATGGTTAAAACCGTGTTCGGGTTCGCCATGGCCAATCTTTCCGCAAGTAATTGCTGATGGGGAGCAAGGCTAAGAGTCGTGCGGTCAATCGTTTCTTTGCTATTGATAACCGGATTCGTGCCAACAAAAGCAAACACATAATCCGCGTCATAAGCAACATTAACGGCTTCCTTAATTCCATCTAACACCGTAATCTTGGAAAAGACCAAATTGCGGGCAGATTCATCATCTTTGTCCCCAACCATTAGATAATTGTCTTCACCGATAACCACCGGCTTGCCATTCCAGCTTTTGAAATGGAAGTTTACCATGCCGGAGCTAAGGGAAAGCTTACGTGATGTATTCGTTTCAATGATATCCTCAATCTGCCATACTTCCCTGACGAACCAATCAAAGACCGTCTCTTTTGTCGCGCTGATGACCCCGGTTTCATCATCAATAGTCACATAAAGCCCATTGCTTTTGGCCTTAAAGGTCACGCTGCCAGAACCCCAGTCATTAACAGTAAAATTTTCGGCATTTTCAGACGATGTCATATATAAGCGGGCATTTTCATCAAGGCCGATAAAACGTCCGCCGCAAATAATTTTGACCTCATTTAGCCCGCTAGAATAGGTAATCTCTGAATCCTGGTACTCTGCGCGGATTCCCTCTAACGGACTGACAGTATATGGGGGCAATGGGCAATACCAGTCTTTGTTCCAAACATCAGCAAGCGGCCCAATCACGGCGATTTTTGGCGGCACCATTCCCTCCGTCAGGTTATTTTTTAGCGGCAGCATATTATCTTCATTTTTGAGCAGCACAATTGACGCTTTTGCCATTTTTAAGGCAATTTCTTGATGTTCCTTGCAATTTCGCAAATCCTCGCTAATGTCTAAATAAGGGCAATCATTGTCAAAAAGGCCCAGCCGGATTCGGGTCCGGAAAGTATTGCGGATTGATCTGTCAAGATCCGCTTCGGTTATCAAACCTTTATCTAAGGCGTTGCGGCCAGCCGAAATAACCATCTCGCGTTTGTTATCCGGAAAACTATCCACCCCGGCTTTTAACGCGGCGGCAATTGATTCCTCATGAGTCTCAAAAAACTTATGCGCGGTCACCGTCTGCTCCAAATCAGCAGCGTCACTGACAACATGGCCGGAAAGCCCCCACTCATCTTTGGCTATTTTCTGGATTTCATCGTTCAAAATCGCCGGAACACCATTGATTTCATTGTAGGCTGCCATAATGCCCTCAGCACCGCCCTCAACAACAGCCTTACGGAAAGGTTCAAAATAATACTCATGTTTATTGCGGTTATCAATCGAAGAAGAACCTGTACTGCGGTTTGATTCGACATTATTGGCGTAAAAATGCTTAAGCGTCGCGGCGCATTTGATGTAAAATGAATCATCACCTTTCATGCCTTTAATCAAGCCTGACGCCATCTCGCCAGCAAGGTAAGGGTCTTCACCATAAGCTTCTTCGGTCCTGCCCCAGCGCGGATCCCTTGCCATGTCAACGGTCGGGGCCCAGCGTGACAGCCCCCGGTTTTTGATTTTCGTCTGCAAAGCCCTGGCCTCATCACCGATGATGCGGCCGCACTCCGTAATCAAATCCTTGTCAAAGCTTCCGCTCATTCCAACAGGCTGGGTAAAAGATGTCGTCGGGTACGGCTCGCCCCGGTTAAACGCTTGGTCGTTCCTTGCTTCAACGCCGTGGGAAGCCTCGCCGCCAAGCCGATATTCCTTGATTCCCAGACGAGGGACGTCAGGGCAGCCTGTCGTTAAGCATTCCAGCTTTTCATCAATTGAAAGCTCTTTGACCAGATAATCAAGCCTTTCATCAATTGATAATTGATTATTCCATAATGGGGTATTAAGATAATCGCTCATATTTTCCCTTTCAGTATCTAACTAGCCAATGACTTCGATATCACATCTATGCTTAGTAAAAACCCAGCTTCCTTGCTTGCCCAGTATGCCGCCCCGGAAACCGGGACGGTTTCTAGCTTGTTTAATTTAAAGCTCCGCCCAGGAAGCCTTTTCTTTATCTCTGCTTCCAATAAATCAAGCAAATTCCGCGTTTTTTCTTTGACAAAAACTGAACCTGCCACGGTAAGATAAAGGGTTTTATCAGCCGGAAAATCAAGGCTCATCGCCAGATGGGCAATTCCGCCAGCATAATACTCTGCTGATTCTTGTAAAAATGAAATCGCCATCGGGTCACCTTTAGAAACTGCGTCAAAAAACATCATATTTAATTCGCTAAAAGTAACTGTTTCTTCCTCTATCTGCGTTGTTATGCTTTCGACATAATCCAGAGGGCCATTAACGCCTAACCGTTCAAAAAGCATTTCCGTCATGACGGTTTTTGGCTCGCACTTAAACAACTCTCCATAAACTGCGCCTAATAATTTCGTGCCGTACCATGTGCTTCCGCCGCAATCATTACATATGTCGCCGATTCCGCCGACTTGGACCATCGTACCTTGGTGGTCAATTGCCGCAATTGAAGCACCAGTTCCGTTAATCGCACAAATTCCAAACCCATCCTTACACCCAGCCGGAACGCCAAGAAAAGCGTCATTACATAGAATAAAATCCGCTAATCCAATCCGCTCAACCATTGCTTTAATGATTCCATGCTGCTTTTTTGTATCGACCCCGGCAATGCCCATTACCGCAAAAGCAATCTCATCAGGCGTTATCCCAGCACCGTTAAGCGTCTCAAGAATAAAAGCGGATAACTCTTGTTCCAGTTGCGCAAAAGACCCTTCCAATACCTCATGATTGAGCGGGCCGTGTTTTCCCAAAGCAATAAATTGACCAGCTCGGTCAAAAACCGCTAAATGGCTTTTTGTCCCGCCGCCATCAATGCCAAGAACATATTTTTTTTCCACCTCTACACCTCATATTATGCAAAAAATCTCGGAAGATACTCGCGATTAACCTCTAGCATTTCATTAAGCATTGGGGCTGCTTTGTCATAGTCGCCGATAAGCGGGTGAACCATCAAGGCTGCCAAAGCTGCGTCACGGTCGCCATTAATCGCCGCTTTAACCGTCAGCCGCTCATAAGCCTTAACCGCTTGCATTAAGCCAACAACATAATCATTGTAAACCGTAACCGGAAGCGGAGTCACCCCATCCATTCCGACCCTGCACTTAATTTCAACGACATCGTCTTTTTCCATAAAAGGGACTGCGCCGTTATTTTTTGCGGCAAGAACATGGACTTCCTGCTTGTCATTAAAGATAGCTTCGGCAACAGAGACGGCAGCAGTTGAGTAAAGAGATCCGCCCCGCTTTTCTAGTTCAACTGGCTTTTCCTTTAAATCTGGGTCTTTATACTGCTCAATTAATTTCGCTTCCAAATCAAGGCATTCCTCACCGCGGCTCTGCCCGGCTTTGCGGCATTTGGTAATTTGCTGTTCGCGGGTATAAAAATAACTCAAATACGATGAGGGGATATAAGGAATTGCCCGTAAAAGTGCAGAGTCATATTCTATTTCGGGAACATTTTTCATCTTTGCCCCGGCTTTTCCTGATAAGGCCGCAACAAGGTTTTCCGCTTCGCCCCTTTTGATAACCGAAGTGATAAAGCTAAGATGGTTAAGCCCTACATATTCATAATCAAATTCCTTTGTCCCGATTGTATTTTCGATTTCTTTAAGCATATTTATTGCGCCGTTACAAAGCCCAACCATCTTTGTATTAGTTTCGTTAAGGATTGCTTGCGCGATAATGCCGGAAGGATTAGAAAAATTAATCAGCCAGGCATCGGAAGCGGCAAGGCGTTTCATTCGCGCGGCAATATCGATAATCACCGGGACTGTCCTAAGCGCTTTCATGAATCCGCCTACTCCGGTGGTCTCCTGCCCAAGGCAGCCGTATTTAAGCGGTATCTTTTCATCTTTGATCCTTGCTGCCATCTGCCCAACCCGCACTTGGCCAAAAACAAAAGAAGCACCTTCAATCGCCCGGTCAAGATCCATTGTCAGGATGACATTGCCCTCAAAACCAGCCGCTTCCATTTGGCGTTTTGCGAGGCCGCCCACGATTTCCAATCGCTTTTCATCTATATCCATCAAAACAAATTCGGTAAAGGGAAGCACATCTTTCCTTGCGGTAAAACCCTCGACAAGTTCCGGCGTATATGTACTGCCTGCACCAATAATGGTTGCTTTCAATTTTTTCATTTTCATAAGCCTTTCTTATACTATAAATATACCAATCTACGCCCTGTTTGTAAAGTAAAAAAAAACGGAAGTAAAACTTCCGTATTCGTCATTGCGGCCTGGGCTTACGTCATTGCGGCCCCCGAGCCGCAATCTAGTAATCCTTTAGGGATTGCGGTTAAGGCCCGCAATGACAGCTTTTTTCTACACAATAAGCTCTTTTAAAAGCTCTTCAATTTCATCTTCGGAAAATTGCTCCGGGGCTTTTGCTTTATTATCAAGCGGAATCTTAACTATTTTTTCATCACCATGTGAATTATCCCCGCTATCCTCAAGCGGCTTATGAGCGGGATTGCGGGCAATGGAATTGGTTAATGGGCTGGAATCATCAATTGCAAGATTATTCTTAAGCCTTGACAATAAATGATTTTCCAGATGGTCCATCAAATTAATTTTTAGTATCTCGCGGCGGCCGGGAATGTCAACAAGGGCGGCTACTGAATAATATATGTACAAACCAACGATTGCCAGAATATAATAAGGCAATAGACGATACATTGTTTCACCGGAAATAATCCCCATGCTTATCCCAACACCAGCGGCAAAGACAGAAAGCATCATAATCTGGGAACATAAACGTCTCAAACTATTAAGGGATAAGCGGAATAACCCTAACCGGCTAATGAACCTGTCAACAAAGACAGAAATATTTGGGACATTGCCATTAAGCTGGTAACAGTTCTGAAACTTAAGCTTACAAAGCTTCAAATACTTATTTTCCGTCGTTGAAAGATTCTCGGTTTCATTAATCAGCCTTTGATAAACCACCCCAATCAGCACCTGCAAAATTACGCTAAGCAGAATAAGGGCAATAATAATTGCTGTTAACAGTATATTTTCAAGTAAAATTTGAAACATTAATATGACCTTGCCTTTCAGTTAAGTTTGCGTTATAGTAAGTTATACAAAATAATGCTTGTACAATTATTATAAAAAAAAACTAAGTTTATCACAATATATTAAAGGGCATTAAGCATCTTTAATTTTCGACAGATTATGATGTTTTAGCATGAGGTGTCTATGAAAAGCAAAAAAATAGTTCTGACTGGCGGCGGTACAGCGGGCCACGTAACCCCCAATATTGCCCTGCTGCCAGCCCTAAGGAAATTAGGTTATGAAATATCCTACATCGGTTCCCATAACGGAATCGAGAAAAAGCTTATTGCCGATTTTGAAATTCCCTATTATGGGATTTCCGTAGGCAAGCTCCGGCGTTATTTTGACCTAAAGAACTTTACTGACCCCCTAAGGATTATTAAGGGATATTCCGAAGCTAAAAACCATCTAAAATCCATTAAGCCCGATATTGTTTTTTCAAAAGGAGGTTTTGTCAGCGTTCCGGTTATCCGCGCCGCGGCCGCCCTTAAAATCCCCTGCATAATCCATGAATCGGACATTACCCCTGGCCTTGCGAATAAAATGTGCATTTCTGCAGCAACTTTTGTCTGCTGTAACTTCCCCGAAACGGTCAAAATGCTCAAAAACGGAAAAGCAATCCTCACAGGCACGCCTATCCGCGAAGAGCTTAAGCATGGTAACCCAGTCGCCGCCCTTGATTTATGCGATTTTACTGCCAATAAGCCAGCCATAATGGTTATCGGGGGAAGCTTAGGGGCAAGCTCAATCAATGAAACATTAAGAAAAGCCTTGCCAAAACTATTAGATGATTTCCAGATTATCCATATTTGCGGTAAAGATAAAATCGATAATAATCTGCTTAAGCTTAAGGGCTACAAGCAGTTCGAATACGTCAAAGCGGAGCTTAAGGACTTGCTTGCGCTTGCTGAATTAGTCATTTCCCGCGCCGGGGCAAACTCTATTTGTGAATTGCTTGCCCTTAAAAAGCCAAATCTTTTGATTCCGCTTTCAGCTTCCAAAAGCCGCGGCGACCAAATCCAAAATGCCAAGTCGTTTGAATCCCAAGGTTTTAGCATTACAATAAATGACGATGATTTAAACGAGCCGCTTTTAATTGACAAAATCCACGAGCTTCATTTTACAAGGACAAATTATATTGAAGCAATGGATAAAAGCAGCCAGCTTAACTCAATTCAGACGATTGTTGACTTGATAGAACGATTTCACTCTCCCTAAAAGTCGGATTGCTATGCCTTGTGCAACCGGAAAGCCACAAAATCATCAGGACCAAAACTAATAATACTGCTGTTTTTTTCATCTGGACAACCTCTACTATGCTTATGCGTATTTATGTAAAGGATTACCAGTTTTTTCTATAATATGTATCTCTTTTCCCCACTTCCCAATTGCGTTTAGGTTCTTTATCAAAAATTCTTTATCAAAAATTTTCGTAACTTGACAAGACACCATATCAAAAGTATAAGAAAATAGTAGCTTTATAAGTTTTTTCATGTTTATTTTCGGCGGCTAATAGTTTATAATGGTAATATGATTTTACTATGACTTTACAAAGGAAACCGCCAATGAAACTAATATCTTGGAACGTCAATGGAATACGCGCCTGTATTGGAAAAGGATTGATGGACTTTTTTAATCAAGCAGACGCTGATGTTTTCTGTTTGCAGGAAACAAAAGTTAGCCCAGGGCAAATTGAGCTGCCCCTGTCCGGATATCACCAATTTTGGAATTATGCTGTCAAAAAAGGTTATTCCGGAACAGCAATCTTTACCAAGCAAGAGCCGCTAAATGTCCATTATGGCATGGACATAAATGAACATGACCAAGAAGGCCGGATTATTGCATTGGAAATGGCTGATTTTTACATAGTGACGATTTACACGCCCAATTCCAAGGAACAGCTTTTACGGTTGGACTATCGGATGATATGGGAAGAAGCTTTTTTAGCCTACCTCAAAAAATTGGAAGAGCATAAACCAGTTATTTTCTGCGGCGACCTAAATGTTGCCCACAAAGAAATTGACCTTAAAAATCCCAAATCCAACCGCCGTAACGCTGGCTTTACCGATGAGGAAAGAGAAAAGTTCACTAATCTGCTTAACGCAGGTTTTATCGACACTTACCGCCATTTTTATCCGGATATTGAGGGTGCTTATTCTTGGTGGTCGTACCGCTTCCAGGCCCGGACAAGAAATGTCGGATGGCGGATAGATTATTTTGTTGTTTCCGAAGCCCTAAAAGAGCGCCTTGCTGACGCCCTCATTTATCAAGATGTCCATGGTTCTGACCATTGCCCGGTGGGGCTGGTTTTGAGTTGACTACTCCAGCGGTTCAATGTGGATAGTTGCTTCCATGTCAAACCGCTCTTTTATCATGCCCTCAATTGAAGTCGCGATAATATGCCCGCCCTCAATCGACATATTTTTGTTAAGCATGATGTGTAAAGTCAATTCCTTATGCAAAATATAATTATGCAAATGGAAATGATGGACTTTTAAATCATTGCCATATCGGTTTTTTATTTCGGCGGTAATTTCGTCCGTTATTTCGCTGTCTGGCTCTTCGCCCAGTATCTTGGTTATTGAATCTTTCAAAATTTTGAAAGCGGCATAAAAAATCAGCAGGGAGCAAATCATGCCAAGCACGCTATCCATCCACCATAGGCCGGGGATAAAACGCGAAACATAAATTCCGGCTAAAACTATTACTGATGATAATGAGTCAGAGCGATGATGCCAGCCATCTGCTTTTAACACGGCGTTGTTGGTTTTCCGCCCCAGATAAAACGAATACTGCGCCAAAAGCTCCTTGGCCGCAATTGATAAGATGGTGACAAATATCGCTAATGAACCGAAATAAACGCTTTCTTCATTCCTGAACCTTTCAAATGAGCCAGTCATAAATTCATATGCAATGATTCCCAGCATTAGCGCAATAAAAATTGCCGAAAGCTGTTCCCAGCGTCCATGCCCGAAAGGATGCTCTTTGTCAGCTTTTTTTGAGGCCAGTTTTGCGGAAATTACCACGACTATTGATGAAATTGAATCCGACATCGTGTGCCAGGCATCCGCAATCAAAGCAATCGAGCCAGTCATTGTGCCAGCAAAAAACTTTAGGATAAATAACAGCGTATTTACCACGATAGAAACAATTCCCCCAACTACTTGTGCTTTTTCTCTATTCATATCTTTCTCCTTAATCCATTCCGGATGCGGATTTTATTCTTCCTAAACAAAAAACGCATCTACGGAACACTTACTGTCCCATAGATGCGCTAACGCCATCTATTGCCGCTTCGCGGCCCAGCCCCACGAACCCGAAAGTTCATCGCCTGCTCAGATTATTATAGTTGGTTACATCATCTATTATATGATAATGCGAGGGAAAAAGCAACTGCTTTTTTCAGCTCTGTATGTATAAACTTACGCATATTGATTTTCAGCAATTATTTGGTATAATTAATAATCAGCAAGAAAATAAGCGCGAAAGAAAAACGAACGATTGACCGAAAAGGAGTAAAATACATATGCGAAATTTATTAGGATTGATTTACGGGATGGTTTATGGGGTTGCTTTAGTAGTTCCTGGCTTTAGCGGGGGGACGTTTCTGGTGATTTTCGGCTGTTATGACACTATTTGTGAAGCTTTTGCCCTTAATTTTAAGGCAATAAAAAAGAATTTTTTGTTTTTAGTTTGCTTCGGAATCGGCGCGGTGGGCGGATTGATTGGTTTTGCCCATGCAATAGTTTACTTGCTTTCGATTTTTGCGATCCCGACCAGCTTTTTCTTTATGGGCTTAATCCTCGGCGGAATACCGATGATACTTAAGCTGGCTTGCGAAGATGAAAAACTTAAGCCTGTCTGCATTGTCCCTTTTTTAATCGGGTTCTTTCTCGTTATTTCACTTTTCCTAATGGAAAATTTTGGCATTGCAACGGACTTTAATCAGGAACAAAGCTTCGTTTTCAGCTTGAGCATTATGGTTTACTCATTTTTTACCGCCATTGCAATGATAATTCCGGGGATATCCGGAGCGTTTATTTTGGTTGCTTTTGGTGTTTACGATTTATTCATGGAAGCACTTAAAAGCTTTAATTTTACTGTTTTAATTCCGGCGGCGGCTGGCATTTTATTGGGAATCGTTGCCGGGGCAAAGCTGGTATTGCTTGTAATCAGCAAATTCAAGTTAATGGTATACAGCATGATTATGGGACTGGTCGTTGGCTCTGTCGCGCCGCTATTCCCGTCTGGGGCCGGCTTTAACACTGCCACCCTGTTAAGCCTAATCTGTTTTATTATTGGCGGCCTGATAACGTTCAAACTGGCACAAAGAAACTAAATGGCAAAAAAAAATAGCCATGGCAAAAAAAATAGCCATGGCAAAAAAAATAGCCACACACCAAAGCTTGAGTTATGCAAAATACTAATATATAATATCAATAAACAATAAAGGAGAGCGAAATGATAAGGACAAAAACCGTTACAATGAACTCGATTAAAGGAATTGCTTACCGCCAAAAACTTAAAGCCGGGGGTTCAGGGCTGACAATCCTTACTGAAGAAAACAAAGCTGTTGTGACCATCAATAAAAGGGATGGCTCTTATGCCCCCTACGGCCAGTTTAACCGGGCTATTTTTACAGATGAGGTATTTGAAGAGGCATACGAGCTTTCAAAGGGGCTGGCATATCGCCGCCTTGGGCCGGCTTCTTACGCGGAATCCCTTAAAGCACCCGAAAAAGAAGAGCTAAAAGCTGAAACCAAAATTGATGAAGATGAGAGCGAAAACGATATTGCCACGGTCTGCTCACGGGAATATGACGCAATTATTGAAGCTTATACTGACAAAAATGGCAGCTTTTCATATGAGCTGATGAACAAAGATTTTATCCAGCGGGCCCACAAAAGCGATCAGGTTGGCAATTTCATCAATGAGGGAAAATCCGTTGATGAAATTATTGCTTTCTTGGTAATCAACAAAGTAAACAGCCTCATTCGTGATACCGTCGGCAAATATTCAAACGATGATGCCCTGGCCTTAGTCAAAATGCTTGATGACATGAATATGCGTTCTGCTTTTAAAGAACTGAAGCTATGGCTTAGAGGGAAAAAATGAATGCCCCTCCAGCCTTAGCAAAAACTCTTTTAACGAGAGTCCCCCGCCGAACCCGGTCAAGCTTCCGTCAGCTCCGATAACCCGGTGGCAGGGGATAATAATAGCGATCGGATTACGATTGTTCGCCATGCCAACAGCCCTAAAACCTTTAGGGCTGTTGCTCATTTCTGCTATTTCACGGTAACTTTTGGTTTCCCCATAGGGGATTTTTAGCAGGTTCTGCCAGACCCTCTTTTGAAATTCTGTTCCAATGGCTTCCAAGGGCAAATCAAACTCCTTTAAGCGTCCGGCAAAATAATCTTCCAGCTGGCTTAATGCTTTTTCGATTAAAGGGTTTTTTCTCCCCTCTTCTTTTTGGGCTAATGATTTTTCTGTTTTGCCGCCAAAATGCAGGCCTGTCACAGCTATCTCATTGACTGTGATGGTCAATGGCCCGATCGGGCTCTTATATATTTTTGTTTCATGCGCAAAACTTGGTTTCATCTTTTTCTATCTTTTCTATTTTATCTTTTGCCACTTCAAACATCAAACTCGTGTTTAAAATACCGCCTGTTTTAATTCTTCCGGTTAAGCTGGATTTTCTATCAACGCTTTCTAGGATGATCTCTTTTAGCTCCATTGTCTTTAATGCTGGCCAATTTGCCTTTAACAAGGCGGCCGCTCCGGCGACATGGGGGGCTGCCATCGAAGTTCCGTTCTTATAATCATATCCGCCGCGTGGGGAAAGGCTCAAGATATCCCGCCCGGGGGCGGCAATGTCAACAGTTCTTATCCCATAGTTGGAAAATGAAGCCAGGTTGTTGTTCCTGTCTGTTGCCGCAACGGAAATAATATTTTCGCTGTCAAATGATGAGGGGTAATCCGGGATATAGTCATTGTTCTTGCTGCTGTTCCCGGCGGCAACAATGAATAGTCCATTATATTGCTCGATGGCGTATTTTAGGGATGATGAATAGAATCGTCCGCCCCAGCTGTTGTTAAGAATCGGAATGCCCATCTTGTTGGCAAAATCAATCGCCGCAATCGCCGCGGCCAGGCTCATTGTCACCGACCCAATCCGGAAAGCTGCCACCTGTATATTCCAGCATACCCCGGTTATGCCGATTGCGTTATTGCCAACCGCCCCAATCGTGCCAGCCACATGGGTCCCATGGCCGCTTAAATCCATCGAATTAGGATTATCATTGACAAAATCCCAGCCATTTTCATAGCTCCGATCAAAAGAATGCCACATATTTTGCTTTATGTCAGGGTGCTGATGGTCAATTCCGCTATCTACTACCCCAACAACAACGTCCCGGCTGCCAGTTGTAAAATTCCACGCCGCAGGGGCGTTAATCGTTTCCAATCCCCAAAGATACCTAAAATCCGGGTCATTTGGCAGTACATACATTTCATAGCTGTAATCAAGTTCTGTGTAAACAACATAGGGCTTTGCCGATATTTTTTCGGCTGCGTCAATCGTTGCCATTTTGTCTTTGTTTGCAAGTTCAGCTAGTAAAAGATAACCAAAATCACTTTGACTTGATAATTTGCCAGGCTGGTAAATAATGGTAATTTTCTCTACATCAATCCCCGCAAATATTTGGCTGTTGTAAAAACTGGTTGCGCTGGCATAATCAATGTTTTTATCCAAGGCAACAATTATTTTTCCGCTTTCAAAATCTCCGTTCTCAATATAATAAGACATCAAAATCATCCTTTAGGTTTTAATGCTTTATTATATGTTTTAGCGGAGATAGTGTTAATTATTTAAATGCTGTCAAGGCTCACAATGCTTTAATCCACGTTAGATTTGCTTTGCTCGCTATCGGGGATATTTTCCATCGCATCGTCAATATTTTCATATTCCTTGCTTCCGTCCGAGACCTTCTCACGGACTTTGGCAATCCTGGCGACGGTGACATCATCATTTAGGTTAATCAGCTTTACCCCCGAAGTAATCCGGCCAAGCGTTGAAATATCTTCCATGCGCAGCTGGATCATCGTCCCGCCAGTCGTAATCATCAATATCTCGTGGTCATTAGTGACCGCTTTTACGCCCATTACATATCCGGTTTTGCCAACTACCTTATAGCATTTAACGCCCTTTCCGCCCCGCTTTTGAATATTAAATTCGTTTAAGTAAGTCCGTTTGCCCATGCCGCGTTCCGAGACAATAAGCAAGGAATCACCTTGATGGTCTAACTGCATCCCGACAATTTCATCTCCGTCCGAAAGATTCATTCCGATCACGCCCATCGAAGAACGCCCGGTTGAGCGGACATCAGTTTCCTTAAACCGGATGCACATTCCATATTTGGTAACAAGGAATATTTCTGTTTCCGCATCGGTAATTTTGACTTCAATCAGCTCATCATCATCACGCAGGTTGATGGCAATTAAGCCATTTTTGCGGACGTTGCTATATTCTACGACGTGCGTTTTCTTGGCGATGCCCTTTTTCGTAATCATGAACAGGTTTTTTGAATGCTCATAATCCTTAATCGGAATGATCGCCGTGATATTTTCGCCCGGATTTAGCTGCAAGAGATTGATTATCGCCGTCCCCCTTGCCGTCCGGCCCGCTTCCGGTATTTCGTAAGCCTTAAGGCGGTAAACCCTGCCATGATTGGTAAAGAACATGATATAATCATGGGTTGTCGTCATCAAAAGGTCGTCAATATAATCATCTTCAATTGTTGACATACCTTTAATGCCTTTTCCGCCGCGGTTCTGGGAACTGAAATTGTCGATCGTCATCCGTTTGATGTAACCAACGCTAGTTAAAGCAATAATCGTATTTTCACGCGGAATCATGTCTTCCATCGAGATATCAAATTCATCAAAACCAATCTGGCTCCGGCGGTCGTCGCCAAATTTGGTTGAAATAATCATAATTTCTTCACGGATAACGCGGAGCAGAATTTTCCGGTCGCCAAGGATTGCCTTAAGCTCGGCAATTTTCTGCAATAATTCGCGATGCTCGTTTTCTAATTTTTCTCTTTCTAAGCCAGTTAATGCCCGAAGACGCATATCAACAATTGCTTGTGACTGCGGGTCGGAAAGGCCAAAACGCTCGATTAATTTTTCCTTTGCTTCGGCCGTATTCTGGCTGCCGCGGATAATTTTGATGACCTCGTCAATATGGTCTAACGCAATCAAAAGACCCTTAATAATATGATCACGTTCTTCTGCTTTATTTAAGTCATACTGAGTCCGTCTCGTGACGACTTCTTCTTGATGGGTAAGGTAATATGTCAGCATTTCAAGTAAATTTAGTACTTTTGGCTCATTATTTACCAAAGCAAGCATGATTATCCCAAAGGTATCTTGCATTTGCGTATGCTTATAAAGCTGGTTCGTGACAACATTTGCATTTGCGTCACGGCGAAGCTCAACCACAATCCGCATTCCGTCACGGTCCGATTCATCACGTAAATCAGTAATCCCATCTATTTTTTTGAGCTTAACCAATTCGGCTATTTTAAGCAGCAGATTAGCTTTATTGACCATATAAGGCAATTCGGTGACAATAATTTGGTTTTTGCCGTTAGCCAGCGTTTCAATATCGGTCACGGCGCGGACGCGGACTTTGCCCCGGCCGGTCCGGTAGGCTTCCTCACTTCCACGAGTGCCAAGAATCACCCCACCAGTCGGAAAATCCGGGGCGGTAACAATATCCATGACTTCTTCTAAGTCAGTTTCGCGGTCTTCGAGAATATAATTGTCAATTATTTTGACCACCGCATCGATTATTTCGCGCAAATTGTGCGGCGGAATATTAGTCGCCATGCCTACGGCAATCCCGGTTGTCCCATTAACCAGCAGATTGGGATAGCGGGCAGGAAGAACTGTCGGCTCTTTTTCTGTTTCGTCAAAGTTGGGGACAAAGTCAACCGTATCTTTGTTAAGGTCGGCAAGCAGTTCCATTGATATCTTGGAAAGCCGGGCTTCGGTATAACGCATCGCCGCCGCCCCGTCACCGTCAACCGAACCAAAGTTACCGTGTCCGGCCACTAAAGGATAGCGGGTTGACCACGGCTGTGCCATATTGACCAATGCCCCATAAATTGAGCTGTCGCCATGGGGGTGGTATTTACCCATTGTATCACCAACGATACGGGCGCATTTACGGTGCGGTTTGTCCGGGCCGTTATTAAGCTCAATCATTGAGTGGAGGATCCGCCTTTGCACCGGCTTTAGCCCATCCCGGACATCAGGCAAGGCCCGCGAAGCAATCACGCTCATTGCGTAATCGATATATGAGTTTTCCATGGTCTTTTTAAGATCCACTTCCACTATTTTGTCGATTTGGGGTTTGTCAAAAATATTGTCTTCCATATGTTTTCCTTTACTGATTATTTGCTATATGCTTTACGAGTTTGTCAAATGTCCAGGTTCTTCACAAATCGGGCATTTTCTTCAATAAATTCACGGCGCGGCTCTACTTTATCACCCATCAAGGTCGTAAAAGTCAAGTCAATTTCTGATTCCGCTTCCTCATTCATCGTAACCTTAAGCAAGACTCGTTTCTCTGGGTCCATTGTTGTGTCCCAAAGCTGGGTTGCGTCCATTTCACCAAGGCCTTTATAACGCTGAATCTTATTATTTTGGTCACGGCCAATTTCGATAAGCAGTTTTTCCAGTTCGTCATCACTATAGGCATACCAAGTTTTTTTGTTTTTTTCTAACTTATAAAGTGGCGGCTGTGCCATATAGACATAACCTTGCTTGATTAGCTCCGGCATAAAGCGGTAAAGGAAAGTAAGCAGCAGGGTCGAAATATGGGCTCCGTCAACATCAGCGTCAGTCATGATAATAATTTTGTGGTAGCGAAGCTTATCAATATCAAAATCATCATGAATCCCCGTCCCAAAAGCAGTAATCATCGCTTTTATTTCGGCATTGCCATAAATCCGGTCAAGGCGGGCTTTTTCAACGTTTAATATTTTACCCCTTAAAGGTAAAATAGCTTGTGTTGCCCTGCTCCTTGCGGTTTTGGCACTGCCGCCAGCCGAGTCACCCTCGACAATGTAAATTTCACAATTTTTGGGGTCTTTATCTGAGCAGTCAGCTAGTTTCCCCGGCAAGCTCATTCCGTCTAAAGCGGTTTTTCTTCTGGTCAGGTCACGTGCTTTTCTGGCCGCGTCCCTTGCTCTTTGGGCAAGAATTGATTTTTCGCAAATAATTTTGGCAATCGTAGGGTTTTGCTCAAGGTAATAAGTAAGCTGCTCGCTGACAATATTGTCAACTGCCCCCCTTGCTTCCGTTGTGCCTAATTTTTGCTTGGTCTGGCCCTCAAACTGCGGGTCTTCAATTTTGACGCTGACAATCGCGGTCAAACCCTCGCGGACATCTTCACCGGATAAATTAGGTTCATTTTCTTTAAGAATTTTGTTTGACCTTGCATAATCATTAAAAGTCTTTGTAATCGCATTACGGAAACCAATCAAATGGGTGCCGCCCTCAGGGGTGTTGATATTGTTAACAAAGCTATAAGAGCTTTCAACATAAGAATCATTATGCTGAATGGCGACTTCAACCTCGATGTTGTTCTTTTTGCCCTCAAAATAAAGGACATTATCATATATAGCGGTCTTACTGCGATTCAAATACGTAACAAATTCCTTAATTCCGCCCTCATAATGAAATTCACGCTTTATTTCATTGTCAAGGTCGCGGGCATCACGCAAAATAATCCGCAAGCCCTTAGTCAAAAACGCCATTTCCCTAAGCCTTTGCTTAAGGATATCAAATTCAAAGGTATTTGTTTCTTGGAAGATAGTCACGTCCGGCAAAAAAGTGACCTTAGTACCTGTTTTATCCGGCTCACATTCCCCGACAACACGAAGCTTTGACGAAACAATCCCTCTTTCATAACGCTGGCGGTGGATTTTGCCATCTTGAAAAATTTCGACCTCAAGCCAATCTGACAGGGCATTAACAACAGAAGCACCCACGCCATGCAGGCCGCCGGAAACCTTATAACCGCCGCCGCCGAATTTCCCGCCCGCGTGCAAAATCGTAAATACAACCTCAACCGCGGGAATCCCGGCTTTTTGGTTAAGCCCGATTGGTATTCCCCGCCCATTATCGATAACGGTCACCGAATTGTCTTTGTTAAGGGTTACATCAATAACCGAGCAAAACCCAGCTAAAGCTTCATCAACAGCATTATCAACTATTTCATAAACCAGATGATGAAGTCCCCGGCTTGCCGTTGTCCCAATATACATTCCGGGCCGCTTACGGACAGCCTCTAAGCCCTCAAGGATCTGAATCTGGTCCGCGCCATATTCAAAATCTAATTTTTCATTTTCCATTTTTTTCCATACCTTTCGCCTAACTATTTTCTAAGCAAGCCACACCGCCGTCAACAACCCGGAAAATGCGGTCAATTTCAAACCTGTTATTAACAAACTCATCAAGCCCCGTGCAAGTAACTATCGTTTGGATTTCGCCAATATTATTCAATAAAAAATTCTGCCTGCTGCTATCAAGTTCCGAAAGAACATCATCTAATAAAAGCACGGGAGTATCCTTGGTAAGCTTTTTTATCAACTCAATCTCAGACAGTTTTAAAGAAAGAGCAGCGGTACGTTGCTGTCCTTGAGAACCGAATTTTCTAATATCAACGCCGTTTATATAAAAAGAAAAATCGTCACGGTGAGGACCAACAGTAGTTTGCTTTAAACGAATATCTTTTTCATAATTTAAAGCTAAATTTTTTTCAAATTCATCTACCTTAGTATCTGCTTCATAAAAGATCTTAAGTTCTTCTTTTCCGCCGGAAAGTTTTTTATGTATTTGCCCAATGATGGCGTTTAGCTGTTCGGAAAAAGCCTGTCTTCTTTCGATTATTTTGCTTCCGTATGTAAAAAGCTGTGAATCCCAAACTGAAATAGTTTCTTTAAGGGTTGGGTTTGCTTGCATATCCCTAAGCAGCTTGTTTCTTTGATTAATAATTTTGTTATAATTATTCAAGTTATATAAATAAATGCTATCAAGCTGGCATAATTCCATATCAGCAAAACGCCGCCGCTCCGCTGGACCATTCTTGATAATCGCCAAGTCTTCCGGGGAAAAAAATACTACGTTCAGTATACCCATCAGCTCGGCGGCTTTTTTTATCCTTTGATTATTTATCGCAATGCCTTTTGATTTTGCGCTGCGAAGATGCATATCAACCTTGGTAATATCATCTCCTTTTGCGACATAAGTCCTAATATGGGCTTCTTCTTCAAAAAAATTAATAATGTCCTTGTCTTTGCTTGCTTTATGTGACTTTGTCGTTGAAGAAATAAATATTGCTTCTAATATATTAGTTTTCCCTTGCGCATTATTGCCATATAAAATATTTGTACCTGCACTAAAATCAATATTTAATGACTGGTAATTACGAAAATTATTAAGTTCCAATGATTTAATTATCATCTTTATTTCTCAATTCTAATCTCATTTCCATTAAATAAAATGACATCTGTGTCATATAGCTTTCTGCCCCGCCTTACTTCCGTTTCGCCATTTACTAAGACCATTCCGCCAGCGATTAATATTTTTGCTTCCGCCCCGCTGCTGACTAAATTGGCCAGTTTCATTGCTTGTCCTAATTTTATGTATTCATCTTTTATTTTCATGGCTACATCTCTCTAAACTGTCGTAAAATTAACCGGAAGTACCAAATAAATATAGTTTTCTTCACTATCCCTTATAAAACAAGGGGCTTTTGGGTTAACCATATAAATATCAATCGTTTCATCGTCAATAACTTTCAAGGCATCAATTAAAAATTTTGGATTAAAGCCAATCATCAAATCCTTTCCTTGCTTGGAAATATCAATTTCTTCATTCATGCTGCCAACCGTTGAACTCATTTTAAGTTCCATTTTTTCATCGTTAATATTAATAATGATTGGCTTTTTTTCATTTTCTTTAATGAGAAGAGTTGCCCGGTCAATGCAATCTAGGAATATTTTCTTATTAATTGTTACTTTAGTCTCAAAATCGCTTGATAACATTTGGTCAATCCGAAAATACTCACCCTCAATTAGCCGTGAAACAACCATTGTATTATCAAATTCAAAGACAATATGCTTTCCGGTAAAGAAAACAGTAACATCACGATCAGTTTCACCTGATAATATTTTGCTTATTTCATTAAGTGTTCGGCCGGGAATGACGACCTTGCGATTGGGATAATTGTTTTTAAGGTCAACTCTTCTAATCGAAATGCGATGGCCATCTAAAGAACAAACTTTTAATTTGTCCCCGGTTACTTCAAATAATTCTCCGGTCATTAATTTATTATTTTCATTATCAGAAATCGAAAATATCGTTTGCCTGATAGTTTCTTTCAAAGTAAATTGCGATATTAAAATTGAATCTATTCTTTCAATATCTGGCAAATATGAAAAATCCTCGCCCGATTTTCCGATAATGGTAAAAATTGATTTTTCACAAGTAATAATCGTCCTAAAATTACTGTCAACACTTAGGGTAACATCATTTTCAGGAAGCTTTCTTACTATTTCAGAAAAAAGCTTCGCATCAAGGGCAATTTTCCCTTCTTCATTAATCTTGCCGTTAATTTTGGTTTCAATGCCCATTTCCATATCGTTGGCAGTCAGCTTTATTACTCCGCCAATTGCTTCGACCAAAATACATTCTAAAATTGACATTGTCGTTTTATTAGGCACAGCCTTTGATACAATTTGAACTCCGTTTAATAAATTTGCTTTTGAACAGACGATATTCATTTTAATTCCTTTCTAAAAATCCTTATAATATTAATAAAGTAATTTAGTAGTAATAGTAATAGGGCTTGTGGATATGTGGAAAAGCTTTTCCGGTCTCTTATATAAAGCTTTTACATAAAAATTAAAGTGTTTATATGTAGCTAATAACTATTTTTTACTTAATAATTATCACCATTGATTATTTTTATGCTACTCTTTATTATAAGGCAAAACTCAAATATAAACAAGTTATAAACAGTATTTTGTGGATTTAATTATTTCAATTTTTAGTTAGGGTTTATTACCTTAATAATAATGTCTATTTTATTTTTAAGCTCTTCGTTTGTCAAAATATCATTCTTAATTTTGTCGTAACCATGAATGACGGTAGAGTGGTCTTTTTTTCCTAGTATTTTTGCTATCTGTTTGTAAGGATAATCAGTCAATTTCCGGCACAGATACATAACAACGTGCCTTGGCTGGACAAATTCTTGATTTTTTCTTTTCGAGGTTATTTCGGCCGGATCAACATTATAATGCTCTGCGACAATATTAATAATTAATGTCGGCGTTATTTCTCTTTTTTCCTCATAAATAATGTCTTTTAAGGTTTCTTCAACACCTTTCATATTAAGCTGCTTATTTTCTATTTTTGAAAAAGCAAGAACCTTATTAAATGCGCTTTCTAGTTCCCTGACATTTGAAGTTACATTCTTTGCAATATAATCAAATATTTCATTATTAATTATTTTATTTTGCTGTTCGGCATTTCTTTGTAAAATAGCCATCCTTGTTTCATAATCAGGAGCTTGCATATCAGCAATAAGGCCCCATGAAAATCGGCTTCTAAGCCTTTCTTCCAGTGTTTCAAGATCTTTTGGCGGTTTGTCAGAGGTCAAAATAATTTGCTTATTGTCCATGTGCAAAGAATTAAAAGTATGGAAAAATTCTTCTTGGGTACTTTCTTTGCCAATGATAAACTGGACATCATCTAATAAAAGAACGTCAACGGTGCGGTATTTTTCCCTAAATTCAACCATTTTTGTTGCGTTGCCGCTCCTTATGGCCGCAATTACTTCATTAGTAAAGTCTTCGCTGGTGGTATATAAAACCTTTGAATTTGGATTATTATTAAGGATTGAATGGCCAATAGCATGGATAAGATGGGTTTTTCCCATTCCTGAACTTGAATAAATATAAAATGGATTGTATACTTGCCCCGGAAGTTCAGCAACTGCCAAGGCGGCCGAATGAGCAAAACGGTTATTGCTTCCCACCACAAAGGTTTCAAATAAATATTTTGAGTTTAGGTTTGCGTTTTCATAATTTACGTTGCGGATGATATTTGTTGCCTTTGCCGATTGGCCACTTTCTTTATCTTTTTCCAAAATAAAGACGACATTACAATCAACTCCAATTAATTCGGTGATTGTGACTTTAAAAAAGAGGGCATATTTTGAGGTAATGACTTTTATTACTTGGGCTTGGTCATCAGGGCTTGAGATGATGATTTCATTGGTTTCTTCATTTATATCATGAAAAATAAGCGGCTCAATAAAGGTTTCATAAGCAACCTTTGAAAGCTCATACTCATTATAAACAGTAAATTTTATTTTTTCCCAATTATCTGAAATAATACTTTTAAGGTTGGACATCTAAAAAGCCTTTCAAAAGCGATATATTTTACTTGTCCATTCTATATTAATATAGTTGGGGTAAATAAGCAAATAGAAGTTTGAAAAATTTTTTATTTTTGTGTCGTGTCCTTTACTAAAAATGTGTGTTTTTATACACGAAATTTGGTAAAAAATGTGTATGATATGCTATGGTGTTTGGGGGTAAAAGATGGTAAAGTTATATAGGAAAAATTAATTTAATCATTTATAGCGATGAAAACTCATAAATAAACCGCTATAAACTATTACAAAAGTAGGAGAATGGCATGAAAAAAATAATTTTATTATCAATATTTTTTATAGTGATAGCCATTAATGGCTGCGGAAAAAATGAAAATAAAGATCCATATCTTGCAACAATTATCGCCGAAGATATTAATATAAATCGCGTCAGTAATTTTGTTGAGCATAAAAATCAAATAAAAATCCTTGGTGATTATTATGTACTTGATAATGATGATGAGGTAAAGGTACTTACTTTTAATACCGATGGAACTCTAATTTCAGAAACATTACTAAATCTTCCGGAAGAATCAGAATCAGCTGTTATTACTAGCTATGCCGGTATCGGAAGCTTTGATTCTGATGGGGGTACTTGGTTAGTATATAATAAGAATGATGATGGTGAACGTTCTCATATGTTAGTTAGTTTTGATGAAAATGGAAATTATGTAAAAACTGTTGATATCAGCTTAATTGATTTTGAAAATTCTTTTTATTATTCCTTAACTATCGATAATAACGCTAATGGTGCATTTTTCTATTTTCACCTTGACAATTATATCTTAACCTATACCGAAGATGGTTTTCTGCTTGAATCAAAAAATGAACTCAAAGACCATCAAATTAAAGGCATTTTAAAGCTGTATGATGAACGCATTATCGCCGTCTCCCAAAAGCAATCTGCCGGAATGAATTCTCCTACATATATTACCTGCTTTTGTCCATCTGAATGTGAGCAAATAATTTTAGAAGATGTTAAAGCCAATTTTTTTAGCTCTTTTTTTAGAAGCGGGAATGCCGATTATGAAATTTTGTTGCTTTCGCCAACAAGTGTAATGGGTTACAAATTAAATGGCGAGCGGTCAGAATTAGCCAACTGGTCATTAAGCGGTGTACATAATTCAGATAATAATATGTACCAGCATACAATCCTGGCTGACGATGCAATTTATTGTTTGGAAGAGAATATAGCGATAGATGAAATAGATTTTACACGAACTATAAACTTGCTTAAATTGCAAGAATCAGGGGCTGACTTAGCAAAACGCAAAAAAGTTATTAATGTCGCAACAGTTTATGAAGATGCAAAGATAAAAAATGCGGTCATTAACTTTAACCGTAATAGTGATGATTATTTTATCAGCTTTAAGACATATTCTACCGAAAGCAGTAGCGGTTGGGCTACTGATGAAGCAATAACTGCTTTTAATATTGATATCATTGCCGGGAATATTCCCGACCTAGTTTTTTTATCCAGAAATATGCCGATAAAAACCTATGCCACGAGAGGGTATTTTGCTGATTTATATGAATTTATCGACACCGACCCGCATATCAACAGGAATGATTATCTTGCCAATGTATTGGGATTATTAGAAACTGACGGAAAGCTTTTGCTTGGTACATCATCATTTGGCATTAGGACGATAATTGGCAAAGCAATTAAATATGATACCTTAAAAAACTTTGCTTGGGATGATTTAACTGTACTCATGGACGGTCAGGCAGATGACGTGCTTCCTATCGGGCATCCAAGAAGGGCGATGTCAAAGGCTGGTTATCTTGGGTATTCACTTAATTTTTTGCTCAATGATTATATCGATTATGAGCTGGGGATTTCTTCTTTTGAAAGCCTTGAATTTATTAATCTTTTGAAAACTACCGATTTTTTCCCTATGCAAGCAAATGATTATAACGGCATTATTGATTATATGGCTGGCAATCCATTGATGATGGAATCATTTTTTAATAATTTTGGAAATATAGAATTTGAACAAGCTTATCTTGAAGCTGATTTTGGCACGGAAGACGTAATATACTTAAGTTCTTCATGTGTGCCGTTTGATCTTTTCGCTATTTTTGCGAATGCAAAGGAAAAAGACGGAGCGTGGGAATTTGCCCGCTATTTTTTAGGCAATTTTCAGGAAACCGCCAAAATTTTTTCACCAAGCTTGCTACTTGGCATACCAATAAAAATATCGGCAATTGAAGATTTAGCTGAAAGGGCAAGAAACCGACCGGATTACGATCAAGTAGGCGTAAACGGTAATCTTATCACAGTAAGAAGGCCATCCGATGAATATATCCAGAGGATTCTTGACTTGATTTATTCACTAAACCATCTTGATTTGGTTGATGACAAAATTAGGGAGATAATTCTTGATGATGCAAATTATTATTTTGCCGGGCAAAAATCAGCTGAAGAAGTTGCAGCTATTATTGATAACAGGGTTTCACTTTATTTGGCGGATATTAATTAATATGACTAAATTACACATAATTTTTTTATTTAAGTTGTGAAATATCATGCACAAAGCATTCTAAATATGTGCATATATTTGCATAAAAAATTTTTTAAAAAAAATAAGAAAGAAAGGAGGAAACCAATGAAAAAGATAAATAAAAAGATTATAACCGTAATTGCTGTAATGGCTATGGTTATGAGCGTGGGATTGTCAGCCGCTGCCCAGTATTCTTATCCCCATCCGCCTCACAATCAAAATTTAACTGGTTCTCATAAGAGGTTTGTTAGACAGGATAAATACAATTGTGGAACTACAACAGGATGTTTGATATTTGTAAATGTCAATGAATACGATGCATATTGCGGAAACTGCCAAGCACAAAATGGCACTAAGGAAATGGCATTCACAACGCACAACAGATGTCCCTAATTTCTAGTCTGGACAAGTTTATCTGACTCTGTGGCTTAGGTGATAAAAGCCAACAAGGTGCATACGTTTAAACCAACAGGTTTGACGTATGCAATTCTTGTTTTCAATTTTCTGTTTATGCAATCTATAAGGAGGCTACATCATGTTTAAAAAAAAATTTTGTTTAGTTTTAGGAATGATACTTTTACTTGGTTTTTCAAATAATTGCAATGCTTTAAAGCCAGAGCCAAATTCTTTACCTGATTATGAATTTTATGTTGATAATGAAATACATAAATCAATAAATGAATTTGCAGAGGATGATTTAAGCTTTGCTAAACAACGTGAATTGCTGATTTTTTACAATGAAATTATCGATGAGATTAATGAAGAATACTTTGGCGGAGCTTATTTTGACGAAAATGAAAATCTAGTTATTTTAATTAAAGAAGGCGCATTAATAAACTCTGAAAGAATAAATAAAGAATATGTTAGCTTTAAGATTGTAAAATATTCTTATGAGGAATTGAGCATATACCAAAAAACTATTAATGGATTAAAAGAGCAGATAGGTTTTCAAGCGACAGGGATAAATCAACAAGAAAATAAAGTTAATATCTATACAGATGGAAAATTAAATAAAGAAATACTGTATAAGACAGTTCCCGAAGACGCATTAAACATAATAATTGGCGATTATTATGGAGCTGATTCTGCTGCTTATACAGTTGTACCTGGAACATTAATTACAAATACATTTAATGGTGAATGAGGAACAATCAGTTGTGCAGTCGTTTGGGAGGTCAACTTCTGATATCTTTATAAAAAGATAACAGGGTTTCACTTTATTTGGCGGATATTAATTAACTCACTTGCTCCAGGTTTTTTCCGGCAAAGACGCAGTATCGAAATTTTTCTCCCCAGATAAGCACTCTTTTACTATTTCTTTATGTTTGTACAATCTGAACATATCAAAAGTTATGTAAATTTGATTAAGGTATTCCTTACTTAAAGTTTTGTCGCCAAGAGCATCAAGGCAAAAAGCCTTATTAAATAAAATCAACGGCAAAGTATCAAGAAAGCCTGTCTCAATGCAAGTGTTTACCCCCTGATTACAAAACTCAATTACCTCATCGTATCTCTTGGCAGCATTTAAATATTTCGTCAAATTATAAACCAATAAAGGGTATTTTCTTCCCCTTTCGAATTTGTCAATGCAGTTTTTATCAAAGATATATGTAAGGGCAAGCATTGTCTCAATTGCTTTTTCTAGCTTATTTTGGCGAAAATAAATGGCAGCGTAGAGATTTATCGCAAAAAGCTCATTGCTTGTCATACAATTATATTCTTTTACTTTCTGCTCGCCAAACTTCTCATTGCTGATTTTATAGGCTTTATCCAGCAAGGCAAGTATATCTTCCGGATTTGCATTTTCATTAGCATAGTTACAAGCCTTGGCGCATAACAAATATTGCTGGTTTAATTTGTGTTCAGAAAAATCAGCATCATTTTCAAGCCTGTTTATTATGCTGTCCGCTTCACCTGTCCGCTGATCAGCAAGGTAACTATTAAGGCTATCAATATGCTGTTGATAATTGGTCATTTTCTCGCTCAGAAAAAAATCCGTATGATAAGGATTAATCCCAAGACGTTCAAGAATGGGTTCCAAAGTTTTTTTGTTTGGCGTAATTGTGCCATTCTCAATTCTAGATAGGTGTGCCCTGTCCATCAGCCCTGCGGCAAGCTCTTCTTGCGAGATACCCTTTTGTTTCCGCGATTCCTTGATTAATTTGCCTGCGTCATAATTAGCCATTCATTCCCTCTTTAGTGAGCAAAACCCAAATTAATGTTGTTAAAGTACATAATACTAGAGGTTTTTCATAATGTCAACAAAGATTTTTGTTTTGCCCAATATTTTTTTTATTTATGCTTGACGGAATAAAGTTATTACCTTATAATTTAAATGTTGTTTGTCTGTGGAAAGGAGGTATTTAAGATATGAAAATGACATTTCAGCCGAAGAAACGGCAAAGATCAAAGGTTCACGGCTTCAGGGCCAGAATGAAAACTGCTGCTGGCAGGAGAGTATTGGCTGCCAGAAGATTAAAAGGAAGAAAGAAATTATCAGCCTAAGAATTATTAATTTATGAAATTTAGTAAATCACTTAAAAAAAACTGGAGATTCCGCGAAGTTTACAAAAATGGCAAATCATATGCCAACAGATTTTTAGTAATGTATGTTACAGAAAACAACGCTGATAGTAGTAGCAATTTTAACAGTTTAGGAATTACAGTTTCAAAAAAAGTGGGAAACTCGGTCGTAAGGCACAGGGTTACCAGATTAATTAAAGAAAGTTATCGGCTGCATGAAATGATGTTTAATAGTGGTTTAAATATCGTAGTCGTTGCCAGAGCCAGTGCAAGTGAAGCTTCGTTTAAAGAAATAGAAAGTGCTGTTTTGCATTTAGCGAAGCTCCACAAAATAAAGAATTAGCAGTTAACAAGTTTAACAAATTTAACAAACTTGACAAGCAAAATTCTGGCAATTTATTTCAGCGGATTTTATCCGATTAAAACATGAAAAAAATAATTATTGCTGTAATTAAATTTTATCGAAACTATCTTTCCCCGATGAAAACGACGAAATGTCCTTATTATCCTACTTGCTCAATGTATGGAATGGAAGCAATTGAAAAGCATGGAGTATTGCGAGGCGGAATAATGGCATTTTGGCGCATTTTGCGTTGCAATCCTTTTTCTAAGGGGGGGTACGACCCGGTATCATAGGAGGACTTACATTGCTAGCTATACTAACTAAATACGACGGCGCTTTTTTAGGCCCGATCGCCAATATCCTTGGCCATGTGATGAACGGTATTTTCAATTTTTTAGACACAATCAGGCTGCCCAATACCGGTTTGTCAATTATCCTGTTTACGATTGTCATTTATATTTGTATGCTTCCTTTGACAATCAAACAGCAAAAGTTTTCCAAGCTTTCAGCAAAGATGAATCCGGAAATCCAAGTCATCAGGGACAAGTACAAAGGGAAAAAAGACCAAGACTCAATGCAAGCCATGAATAGCGAAACCCAGGCTGTATATGCCAAGTATGGGGTCTCGCAAATGGGTACTTGTGTCCAGCTTCTGATCCAAATGCCGATTTTGTTTGCCCTTTACCGGGTCATCAATAATATGCCGGCTTATGTAACGAAGATAAGGGATGCGTTTTTTCCTTTGGTAGACAAGCTAATTGTTTCCCCGGGCAGTTCAGAATTTATCCAAAATCGGGATAATTTCCGCAATACTGGCATGATTAACATGAACAAAACTTTCGGCAGCGAGAATTATGTTGCTGGTGAAGTTACTGAACACGTCCAGAATGCCTATATTGATGTCCTTAATAAGGCGACAACCTTGGAATTTAGCATGATTAGCGAAACCTATCCGGCTCTTGCGGCCGATGTGGCTAATACGGCGACTTCGCTGGACAGGTACAACAATTTCTTAGGGATAAATATTGGCAACGCCCCGTCTTACATGGCTATTGAAGCTTGGAACGGCGGAACGAATATTGCTTTCTTTGCCTTAATTGCCGCTTTCATCATTCCTGTTCTTTCGGCGGTGACACAATGGATTAATATCAAGCTGATGCCGCAACAGCCTACAACCGGAGCGGACGGCCAGCCTAACCAAATGATGCAGTCGATGAAAATGATGAATACGATGATGCCCTTGATGTCAGCGTTTTTCTGTTATACCCTGCCGGCCGGGATGGGCCTTTACTGGGTAGCCGGGGCTGTCGTCAGAAGTATTCAGCAGGTTATTATTAACCGTCACATTGACAAAATCGATTTAGACGAGCTGATTAAAAAGAATGTTGAAAAACGCAAAAAGAAAATGGAGAAATTAGGAATTGACCCCAATAAAGTCAATACCTACGCCGCATTAAAAACTAGAACTGCCGGGGCTAACGCCAACGCAAACGCCGCGACAATTAAAAGCAAAGCCAACCAGCAAACTTCGGCAAATTTGCCCCAAGACAAAAACGATGCTGAAAAAGCCGCACCAACTAATAATAACTATAAACCCGGCAGCCTTGCTGCCAAGGCGAACATGGTCAAGGATTTTAATAACCGGAACAAATAGGAGGAGGGAAACATGGATTATATTGAAATCAGTGCAAAAACATTAGATGACGCAATTACCGAGGCTTGCAAGGAATTAATGATTACCAGTGATAAACTAGATTATATTGTTGTCGAAGAGGGTTCAAACGGCTTTCTTGGCTTAGGCTTTAAACAAGCTACGATTAAAGCAAAAGTAAAAAACTCAATTATTGAGCGGGCAACCGATTTTTTGAATGACATTTTTAACGCAATGAAGCTGTCGGTCACGATTGATATCAACTTCGATGAAAAAGACCGGAGCATGGAAATTAATTTGACGGGTGAGGAAATGGGCGTTTTAATCGGAAAACGCGGCCAGACCCTTGATTCACTCCAGTATTTGGTTTCATTAGTAGTAAATAAAGAAAGCGGCGAATATGTCCGGGTTAAGGTTGATACTGAAGATTATCGCAAGCGGAGAAAAGAAACACTAGAAAATCTGGCAAAAAATATTGCTTTCAAAGTAAAAAGGACAAGGCGGCCAGTTTCCCTTGAGCCGATGAACCCTTATGAAAGAAGAATCATCCATTCCATTTTGCAAGGTGATAAATTTGTTTCTACCCATAGTGAAGGCGAAGAACCGTTCCGCCGGATCGTTGTCACGGTTAAAAGATAAACAATGTTAAACGATACAATTGCTGCCCCGGCTACGGCGGTATTTAGCTCTGGGATAGGAATCATCCGCCTAAGCGGTGACGAAGCAATAGAAATTGCGTCCAAGCTATTCCCCAAACTAACTAAAATGAAAAGCCATACGATTTGTTATGGCTTTTTAGCCGATGGTGAAAACATACTTGATGAGGCAATGGTCTCCCTGATGAAAGCCCCTAATAGCTATACACGCGAAGATGTTGTTGAGATAAACTGCCATGGCGGCGCAAAGGTAATGAACCGTATTTTGGAGGCTCTGGTCAAATGTGGGGCGCGGCTTGCTGAACCGGGTGAATTTACCAAGCGGGCTTTTTTGCATGGCCGGATCGACTTATCAAAAGCAGAGGCGGTCATGGACATTATCAGCTCGAAAAATGATTTTGCCTTAAAAAGTTCAGTTAACCAGCTAAGGGGCCTTGTCTATGAGACGGTAAAAAATATCCGCGCCGGAATATTGTATCAAATAGCTTATATCGAGTCCGCCCTTGATGACCCGGAGCATTTTAGCCTTGATGGTTATGAGGAAATAGTGATGGGCAAAATTAAGGCAATAGTTTACCGCTTAACCAAATTAATTAAGGCCGCCGAACAGGGTAAAGTCTTAAAAGAGGGAATTAATACCGTCATCATTGGCAAGCCAAACGTGGGGAAGTCGTCTTTCCTTAATTTACTGCTTGGTGAAGAGCGGGCAATTGTTACCGCCATTGCCGGGACAACAAGGGATATTCTCTCGGAGTCAGTCATAATAGATGGATTTATGCTAAACATCATTGATACGGCTGGGATTCGCAGTACCGAAGATGAAATTGAAAAAATAGGCGTTGAGCGGACACTTAAATCTTTAGCCAACGCCGATTTGATTGTTTATCTGATTGATTCGTCCGGGGATATCGATGAAAACGACTTACGGATTAGTGAGTTAATAAGCAATAAAAGGGTGATAGTTTTACTTAACAAGATTGATCTTGGCTTTAATATAAGCGATTCCAAGCTTGAGGATATCGTTCATAAGATTTATCCACATGGTGATAACTTTGGGGATAAAAAAGCCTTGCCTTATATCAGGACCTCAACCAAGGACGGGACGGGAATCGGGGAATTTTCTGAAGCCGTCCGTGAAATGTTCTTCCGGGGTGAGATTGATAATGAAGAAGAGGTTTATATTACGAACCAGCGGCATAAAGAAGCACTTATGAAAGCACTAGAAAGCATGGGCCAGGTCCAAAAAAGCCTTGCGGATAAAATGCCGGAAGATTTCCTTGCCATAGATATGATGGCGGCTTACGAAAGCCTTGGCAAAATCATCGGCGAGCAAGTTGATGATGATTTGGTGAATGAAATTTTTGGAAAATTTTGTGTCGGGAAGTGAGAGGGTAATTAGTTTTATGAAGCAAAAAACTGACATCTGTGTCATAGGAGCTGGCCATGCTGGCTGTGAAGCCGCCCTTGCTGCTGCCAGGCTAGGGTTTAAGACGATTGTCTTTACCGTCAGCGTGGATAGCATTGCCCTAATGCCGTGTAACCCCAATGTCGGCGGCACTTCGAAAGGCCATTTAGTCCGGGAAGTCGATGCCCTTGGCGGTGAAATGGCAAAGAATATTGACAAAACCTTTATCCAATCAAAAATGCTCAATCTTTCTAAAGGCCCGGCCGTCCATTCTCTCCGCGCCCAAGCTGACAAATTAGCTTATAGCAATACGATGAGGGAAATTCTTGAAAACCAAGAAAACCTGATGATCAAACAAGCTGAAATTGTTGATATTCTGGTTGAAGGCAAAAAAATAACCGGGGTCAAAACCTTCACGGGGAATATCTATGAATGCAAGGCGGTTATTATCTGTACCGGGACTTATTTAAATTCCCGTTGCCTTTGTGGGGAAGCGATTACTTATACCGGGCCGAATGGCCTAAAGTCAGCCACATATTTAACTGAAGCAATGCAAAAATTAGGGATAAACTTTCGCCGTTTCAAAACCGGGACTCCGGCGCGAATGGATAAGCGCAGCTTAGATTTTTCAAAAATGGTCCCCCAGCCGGGTGATGATATAATAACGCCTTTTTCTTTTAGTACGGATTCTGCCCTTATCCAAAAAGAGCAAGCTTTGTGTTATCTTACGTACACTAATGAAAAAACCCATGAAATTATCCGTGAAAACTTAGGCCGTTCGCCAATGTACGCTGGAATTATCGAGGGGACAGGTACTCGCTACTGCCCGTCGATCGAAGATAAAATAGTCAAATTTGCCGATAAAGAAAGACATCAGGTGTTCCTTGAGCCGGAAGGATTATCTACCAATGAAATGTATGTGGCAGGAATGTCATCTTCAATGCCTGAGGACGTGCAGATTTTGATGTACCGGACCGTGCCGGGCATGGAAAATTGTGAAATCGTCCGCAGCGCTTATGCAATAGAGTATGATTGCATTGACCCGTCACAGCTTAATGCCGCATTACGCTTTAAAGAAATAGAAGGCCTTTATGGCGCAGGCCAGATAAATGGCAGCAGCGGTTATGAAGAAGCTGCCGCCCAGGGCTTAGTAGCTGGAATTAACGCAGCTTTATATTTGCTGGGCAAAGAAGAAATGATAATTGACCGTTCAGAAGCTTATATCGGGGTGCTGATTGATGATTTGGTGACAAAAGAAAATAATGAGCCTTACCGGATGATGACTTCACGCGCCGAATACCGTTTATTATTGCGGCAGGATAATGCTGATTTGCGGTTAGGCGAAAGAGGTTTTGCGGCCGGTCTTAAGTCTGCGGAAGAGTTTGCCCGGCTTAATGAGAAAAAGAAAAGCATCGAGAAAGAAATAAAACGGTTAAAAGAGACCCGCATTGGTGCTGCCGGGTACGTTCAGGATTTTTTGGTTCTTCACGAAAGCACTCCGCTAAGGTCAGCAGCCAGCTTGGCAGATTTGCTGTCCCGGCCCGAACTCGATTATGAAAAGCTTGGGGCGTTAGATAAAGAGAGGGTTACGCTTGCACAGGATATTATTACGCAAGTTGAAATTGAGATAAAATATGAGGGCTATATTGAAAGGCAAAAACGCCAGGTCAGCCAATTTAAAAAGATGGAAAACCGGAAAATACCGCTTGAGCTTGATTATGATAAAGTATCTAGCTTACGCTTGGAAGCCCGGCAAAAGCTAACAGCATTAAGGCCTCTCTCAATTGGGCAAGCCTCACGGATATCCGGGGTTTCCCCAGCTGACATTGCCGTGCTGCTAGTGTATATGGAGCAGTACCGCAGCCGCTAGGCTTTGCCTTGGGCAGAGCCTGCAAAATCAGCAACTTTTTCAAGCCATTTATCGGGGTCTATCATATCACCCAAAACAAACATTTTTCTGGTTTCATAAATAGCTTTTACAAATTCGTGAATATCATCAAAGGACTTTTCGGGGAATTTATGGAAAGCAAAAGGGCGTATTGCGTATGGGCGGTCCTATCCCTTTAAAGATGGCCTTCTTGCCGAAAACATCCAATAATCTTTCCGCGACAAAGGAAATTACAGGAACTACAACGGTATTACCGAGAAGGTCATATCCTAGCTCCTTGGCAATGTCAAATTTGAAGTCGTCGGGATAGCCGAATAATCTCAACCCCTCTCTTAACGAAAGGTTGCGTAGCCCTTTCCCGTCAACAACAAATAATCCTTTCATATCCATTGCCACAAGTGTCGGTGATTGACTGTCCGGGTCAAGAATCTTATTCACTTCGAACGACATTTTACCTGTAACTATGTTATAGCCGAGGGGTAAAGCCGGATCTTGTTTGCGTCTGCCATTAACTCTTTTCTTAGGGTATTCCATTTTCAGATATTTCTTTTGAACAAGGTCGTCAAGCATTTGGCTAAGGTTTTCGTTATCAAAAAAAGTGCGGATGTGTTCAAAAGTTAAAGGCATACCGTCCATCCAATCTATTCCGTAGTCATCAGCCCATTTTTTCTTTCGTCGTTCTTTTAATATTTGGTTGAGGAGTTTCTTTTGCTCTTTGCTCACCTTACCTTTTACTTCGATGTCCCAGCTGTGAATATTGTCATTGCCGCCGCGTTTATCTTTAACGGCTTTTCCGCATAATTCACCAGGAGTATAATGCTTTAGAAGAAGATTTACAAAATCGCTGTCCGAAGTCGGCAAACCTTTTTCAAGGACAGAAGAAAGGTTAATAATAGAAAATGGCGGATTTTCAAGATTTGGGTACGCAATCTTTGTTCCTGTTATATAAACGCGAACTCTCTCTTGTGGGACACCAAAATCCTTGGCATTAAAAACTTTCCATGAAGTTTTATAGCCTAAAGCTTCTAATCGGGTTAATATAGTATGTAGTGTTCGGCCGATTTTATCTTTTGGGTTTTCCTTGTCATGATTTACAAGACCTTCGACGTTTTCCAAAATGAAGCCACGGGGGTTCTTTTCTTTAAGTATTCTTTCAACTTCGAAGAACAGCGTACCTCTTGTATCATGAAATCCTAATCGCCGTCCAGCTGATGAAAAGGCTTGACATGGAAATCCGGCAAGCAGAAAATCAAAGTCCGGTATTTCCGAGGACAGGATTTGAGTAATATCGCCATCTATTCTTTCAGTAGGATAGTTTTGCGTTAAGATTTTAACTGCGTGGGGTTTAATTTCAGAGGTAAAGACACATTTAGTGTCATAACCTTGTTTTTTACAAGCAATTTCAAACCCTTTTCTCATTCCGCCAATGCCAGCAAACAAATCTATAAATTTTATTGCTTCAGCCATAGTTATGTCCTCCCTTTCTACTAGAATGTCGATACTGAATACATTATACTATGATTTCTAACGAAATCATGACCCCGCCGGGGGATGCGCACTAAAACTGCGCTGGTATAATGTCTTAGTGACATTATACCACAATAACATAAAAAACGAAAGGCATTACTACAACCATTGACTCACAAAGGCCTTTTCCCCGGCAGACCAGCCCGGCGGGGATATTTACTAGGCGTTTCGCGTATTTTTTCTATGCCAACAAGCGAGCGGACAATGTCCGAGTTTGGCAGGGTAAATGACATCTGCTGATGCGCTTGCCCCCCTAGTAAGGAAATGCTATTTTCCGCGCTGGAGATTTCGGCTGCCGCCACTTCTGCTTTGTAAGCAATAAAAAGACCACCTGGCTTTACGAAAGGCAGACAATATTCGGAAAGAGTAGCGAGACTGGCAACAGCACGTGAAACGCATAACTCATACTGCTCACGGAAATTTTCTTGATGGGCAAGCTCTTCGGCCCGGCCGTGAACCGCTTTTATGCCAGAAAGATTTAACCTGCCAATGATATCATTAAGAAAAGCAACCCGCTTGTTTGTTGCGTCAACTAAAGTAATATTCAGTTGCGGAAAAGCAATCTTTAAGGGAATGCCGGGAAAACCAGCACCGGAGCCGATATCAATAAGATTAATCTCGGCAAGCAAATCTACACCATAATTAATTAAAGATAGGCTATCGATAAAATGTTTTTTGTATGCCTCGTCTCGGTCAGTAATCGCCGTCAGATTATATTTTTCGTTTTCCGCGAGTAGGAGCTCTAGGAAATGCTCAAATTTACTTATCTGATTACTGCTTAAATTAATGCCAAGTTTATCTAAATCTTGTGAAAAATTACTATTCTTTGCCATAAAAACATTATATATTAAAAAACTTATCCAAACTAGATAAATTTCTCTTTTCATTACCATGAATTTAGTATATGATGGTTAATAGGAAACTTTGAGGAGTTGGGTTGGGATGACTACAAATGTAAACGAGGCTTTGGCTGCGATACAGGACAGCTTTTTGTCTGAGAGCCTTGAGCTTAAATCTAAGCTGCAAAATAATTTACGTCATATTAAGGAATTGGAATATTTTTTAAAACGTTATGCAAATGCTGAGGAAGATGCAGACGAAAAAATTTTTTCACCATTTAAGGGAGTAGGCGGAGAAGCCAGCGCGAACAGGGAAATAGAAGTAAGCCGTGAAAAAGAAGCGCTTGAATTAGAAAACCGCCAGCTTTTGAAAGAAATTGATATCCTTGATGAACGGATAAGCAATATCAAAGAAGTAATATCGGTGGACCCTTTTCTAAATCGTTTTGTATTTTTGGATATGCAGGAAAAAGAACGGCAGCGAATAGCCCGTGATTTGCATGATTCATCTTTACAAAACATGATCCACTTAATCCATTCCATCGAATTAAGCTCAATGTTTATTGATAGGGACCCCCAAAGGGCAAAGCTTGAGTTAAAAACAATTGCCCAAAAAATCAAGGCTGTCATAAAAGAAATGCGGGAAACTATTTATGATTTAAGGCCAATGGAATTTGACGATTTGGGATTTCAAGAAGCTATCCAAAACATGATTGATAAGCAGCAGAAAGAAACGGATATTTTTATCAATCTTGATATGGATAAGAAAATTACCGTAAAGAATGATTTGATATTTTCCAATATTTATCGGATAATAAGAGAGTGTATCGCAAATGCGATAAAACATTCATCTGCAAAAGAGATAAATATCAAACTATACGAAGATAAGAATATGTTTTACATAGAAGTACTGGATGATGGAATAGGTTTTAACGATTCCAGGCGAAATGGCAACCAGAATCACTTTGGATTACAGATTTTGGAAGAACGAGTTCAGTTTTTGAAAGGTGATTTAAAGATTAGTTCTTCTGATAATGCTGGAACTGAAGTAAGAATTTTTATACCAACCGATAGTATATGAGTTTAAGCACTTTTAATTACTCAAATAGATTAGAGTTTTGATTTTGAGTCCGGCGAAAGCGGAGATGGGATATAAAGATGAGTATCAAAATAGTATTGGCTGATGATCATGTGCTTATAAGAGAAGGAATAAAGAAGCTTTTAGAATTTGATGGCAGCATGGAAGTTATTGCTGAAGCAAGTGATGGCCTCGAATGCTTAGAAGTTCTAAAGAGAATCAAACCTCATATCCTGCTCCTAGATATTAATATGCCGAAAATTAATGGAATTGATGTTTTAGATGAACTGAAAACAAATAAGAGCGAAATAAAAGTTTTAGTGCTGACAGTACATAATGAGATAGAGTATTTAGTAAAAGCTGTTGATATTGGCGCGGAAGGTTATATCCTAAAAGATGCTGGATTCATCGAGCTTAAAACAGCTATTAATGCAATTGTGGCTGGCGGAACTTATATCCAATCAAATCTTATTCCCTCACTTAATTCACGTCTAATCAAAAGGGATATAGATAAAGTAAAACTGGCTTTGCTCACAAAAAGGGAATTGGAGATTTTAACGCAAATTGCCGGAGGGCTATTTAATAAAGAGATCGGAATCAATTTGAATATAAGCGAGAGAACGGTAAAAAACCATATTTCCAGCATTTTTAGGAAGATTGAGGTTTCCGACCGGACACAGGCAGCAGTTTTTGCAATTAAGAATGACGTGGTGAAGCTTTATTAGCAGTAAATTGGAGATTGCGGGTCAAGCCCGCAATGACTCAAAATGACTTTTCGACATTGCAGTCTCCGCCGAGACCACAGCAACTGGCAACGCTTCGTCATTGCGGCCTCCGAGCCGCAATCTAAAACTAAATAAAAATTAGTTTCACGTGAAACAACTTGTCCAACTGCTCAAGAAACACAAGATATGTTTCACGTGAAACATCAAAGCCCAATATATAGATAAATCTTCGTGAAACATAAATAATGGAATGTGAAACGTTTGGCAAAATGAAAGGCTAAATACAAAATGGGAAGAATAATAGCAGTAACAAACCAAAAAGGCGGAGTCGGCAAAACAACGACCTCGATAAACCTGTCAGCGGCTTTGGCAGAAAAAAATAAGAAAGTTCTTGTTGTAGATGCAGACCCGCAAGGAAATACAACGAGCGGATTTGGAGTTGAGAAAAACTCTTTGACATTTACTATTTATGAACTATTATTAGGCGATTGCTCCATAAACGAATGTATTATTAAAGATATAATTCCGGGCGTTTCAATCATTCCATCGAACGTTAATCTAGCCGCAGCCGAAATAGAACTCATCGGCGTAGACAAGAAAGAATATATCTTAAGAAACGAGATTGAATGGGTGAGCGGCCAATACGACTACATAATTATCGACTGCCCTCCGGCGCTCAGTATGCTGACAATTAATGCCATGACAACAGCAAACACGGTGTTAGTTCCGATTCAATGCGAATATTACGCTTTAGAAGGATTAAGCCAGCTTATCCACACAGTAAATCTAGTTAAGGAAAGACTGAATCCGGCGTTAGACATGGAAGGCGTTGTTTTTACAATGTTTGACTCACGAACCAATTTATCAGCGCAAGTAGTAGAGAATGTCAAGAACCACCTTAACCAAAGAGTTTATGAAACCGTTATTCCCCGGAACATCAGGCTAGCCGAAGCCCCTAGCTATGGCCTGCCTATAAATAAATATGACCCAAAGTCCGCCGGAGCGGAAGCGTATATGTTACTTGCAGACGAAGTAATCAACAGAAAGGATAGTTGAGATATGGCAGCAAGAGGATTAGGAAAGGGATTGGACGCTTTAATCCCAAGTACAACTGAAACACAAAAAGCAAATCAAAAAACCGCAAAAGACGAAAGCAAAGAAACTGGCGAGACCTTGGTCAGCATAATCAAAGTCGAACCCAACCGTGACCAGCCCCGCAAAAACTTTGATGAAGATGCTTTAGAAGAACTGGCAGACTCAATCAAACAGTTTGGCTTGCTCCAGCCGATTTTGGTTCAAGACCGCACTAAATATTACGAAATAATCGCTGGTGAACGGCGGTGGAGGGCAGCAAAAAAAGCGGGACTAAAGGAAATACCGGTTATTATCAAGAACTATTCCGACCAAGAAATTGTCGAAATTTCTTTGATTGAAAATATTCAGCGGGAAGACTTGAACCCAATCGAGGAAGCCCAAGCTTTTAAACGCTTGCTGACTGAATTTAATCTAAAGCAAGATGAGATTGCGGAACGTGTTTCTAAAAGCCGGACCGCGGTGACTAATTCGATTCGCCTACTAAAATTATCTGACGAAGTCCAGCAGATGATTATTACGGAGATGATTACAACAGGCCATGCCCGCGCTTTAATTACGATTGAAGATACCGAGCAGCAATACGCCATTGCACAGAAAATTTTTGATGAAAAGCTAAGTGTCCGCGATGTCGAAAAACTAGTTAAAAACTGGGGCAAAACAATAATAGACAAAATTTCAGCCAAAGCCATCGACACGAGTCTTGATTTTATTTATCAAGACATGGCGGAAAAGCTCAAAGTAATTCTTGGCACAAAGGTTTCAATCACGGCAAAAGGTGAGGGTACTGGGAAAATCGAAATTGAATTTTATAACCATGACGATTTTGACAGAATAATAGAAAAAATAAGTTAGTCCCAGCAAATGGCATACTAACTTATCTAAGAGGACAAAAGGATGGATAGCAGCTTACTAAGAAACATAGGATTAGGAAACCTTGACATTGGTATTGTTTTGATAGTGTTTTTGGCAATAGTTTTTTGCTTGCTTTTAATGATTATCATCTTGCTTGTGAAATTTTCAAAGCTGAATAAAAAATACCAAAAATTCATGCAAGGGAACAATGCCCGCTCATTAGAAGAGGACATTATCAGGTTATATGAAGATACGAAATACGTAAAAACGGCCGTTGAAAAAAACCGAAAAGATATTGCTACTTTATTTAAGAAAGCAGCACACGCCTTTCAAAAAGCCGGATTAGTTAAGTACGACGCTTTTAATCAAATGGGCGGCAAGCTTAGTTTTAGTTTGGCTTTATTAGACGAAGAAAACAATGGCTTTGTCTTAAATTCAGTTCATAGCGTTGAGGGCTGTTACACATATACAAAAGAAATCATTGCTGGGACCAGCGTAATTCACTTGGGAGATGAAGAAAAGCAAGCACTTGAGATGGCACGTGGTGAAAAGCAAGTATGATTAAGGAGCTAAAACGCTTCAAATATTGAGAACCGCTGGGGAGCGGACAGGGATTAATTATGAAACTTTGCAAGGTAGAAGACTTGGCAGAAGGCCAGTTACTATCGAGGGCTGTATTTAGTTATGATTTTCAGATTCTGTTAGCAGAAGGTACAGAATTAACCGAAGATTATATTGAAAAGCTAAAAACCTTAGGCGTAACTGACGTATATATTTTCGATGAAAACCACCGCAATATTGAAGCGGTATCAGTTATTAAGCAGGACATTGAAGTGTTAATCCACAAGAACGTCCGCAATATTCTGGAAAAGCACACCTACAGCCGCAACAAAGAATTGCGCGAGTTAAGCAAAACCGCAGAAGATATCGTTGTGACTATTTTGAATGAAAAAGAAGTCGTTGACCGGATTTATGATATCAAGGAACGGAGTTCTGATCTGTATGAGCATTCAATTTCGACTTGCAGTTTGGCGGCTTTAGTTGCCCTTAAGTTAGGGCTAAATGAAGAAAAAGTTCATGACATAAGTGTTGCTTGCCTGCTTCATGACATTGGCCTGCGTTATATTGATTTTGATTATCACGGCAGGAGCATTGATGATTTTAATACGGTTGAAGCAGTCGAGTATTTCAAGCACCCGATTTATGGCTATTCCTCGATAAAAGAAGAAACATGGATAAGCGATCCGGCCAAAATGATTATCCTATACCATCATGAGCATATAGACGGCTCCGGCTTTCCCATGAAGATAAAAGAAATTCCGCTGGAAGCCAGAATTGTTGCCGTCTGCGATACGTTTGATGAAATGATTTGCGGGATTTGCCAAGAAAGATGGAAAGTTTACGAAGCAATTGAGAATCTTAAAGTACTGCGCGGTTTCAAATATGATGAAAAAGTAGTTAATGCCCTGTTAGAGTTTCTTGCGGTTTATCCGGTTGGCAGCATCGTTGTCACCAACGATGGCGAGACAGGCATGGTGGTCAGGCAAAACAGGGCTTTTTCTGAACGCCCGGTTCTAAAGATTATCAAGGACGTTGACGGAAATCCATTAAAAGAGTTCAAACTAATTGATATGATGAAGAAAAAAACGGTTTTTATCGTTAAGGTGGTTGAGTAGAGTAATTTGGCACTAGAAATATGGAGCAATCCATAGTAGAATGGATTATTAAAGAATGAAGAGGTTTAGATGATCGACATAAAGTTTCTTAGGGATAATCCGGAAATTGTCAAGGAAAATATCCGTAAAAAATTTCAAGACCATAAGCTTCATCTAGTTGATGAAGTTATTGAGCTTGATTTAAATAACCGCAATTCAAAGCAAGAAGCCGATGACCTGCGGGCGAACCGCAACAAAATTTCCAAAGAAATCGGTGCTTTGATGGCACAAGGCAAAAAAGATCCAAAGTTTTTAACAGAAGCCGAAGAAAAAAAAGCTCTTGTTGCCGCCCAAGCGAAAAAACTGCAAGAATTAGAGCAGCGTGAAAATGAGCTTGATGAAAAAATAAATCAAATCATGATGACGATCCCCAGTATCATTGGCGACGATGTTCCGATTGGCCGTGACGACAGTGAAAATGTCGAAGTTAATATTTACGGCGAGGCAGTTGTCCCTGATTTTGAAATTCCTTATCATGTTGAGATTATGGAAAGCTTCGCCGGGCTTGATTTGGACTCGGCCAGAAAAGTAGCGGGACAAGGCTTTTATTATTTGCTTGGCGATATCGCAAGACTTCATTCGGCTGTTATCTCATACGCCCGCGATTTTATGATTGAGCGTGGATTTACTTACTGTGTCCCCCCTTTTATGATTCGTGCGGACGTTGTTACCGGGGTAATGAGTTTTACGGAAATGGATGCGATGATGTACAAAATCGAGGGTGAAGATTTATATTTGATTGGCACATCTGAACATTCCATGATTGGTAAATATATCAACAGCATTATTAATGAGGACAGTTTACCGCAGACCTTGACTAGTTATTCGCCGTGCTTCAGGAAAGAAAAAGGGGCCCATGGCTTGGAAGAGCGTGGCATTTACCGGATTCATCAATTTGAAAAGCAAGAAATGATAGTTGTCTGCAAGCCGGAGGATTCATCGTTCTGGTTTGGTAAATTATGGCAAAATACCGTTGACTTGTTCCGCTCACTTGATATCCCAGTCCGGACTTTGGAATGCTGCTCCGGAGATTTAGCCGATCTGAAAACAAAATCATACGATATAGAAGCATGGTCGCCCCGGCAGCAGAAATATTTTGAGGTCGGAAGCTGTTCAAACTTGGGTGACGCCCAAGCCAGGCGGCTTAAGATCCGTATTAATGGAGAAAGCGGAAAGTATTTTGCCCATACCCTTAACAATACCGTTGTTGCACCGCCGCGGATGCTAATCGCATACCTTGAAAATAATTTACAGGCCGATGGGTCAGTCCGCATTCCGGCAGTCCTTAGCAAATACATGGGCGGGGCAACATTGCTTACTCCGTGATTAAACCAAAAAGGAGGTGAAATCCTTGCACAGATATATGCGCGCAATCGGCTTTAGCCGATTAACTGACCGCAACGAAGTAAAACAGCTTTTAACAGATATTGTTATCCAATCGACATCATACACTTATACAATGAACGCTGACAATGTTGTTTTGGCGGAGTTTACAAAGGATTTTGCCGACAATATTGGTGTTGCTGTCTGCGGTGAATTTGATAGCAACGACAAATTCATTTACGAATATTTTTATCCTTATCTGCGCGGGTCATCAATATCAACCAGTGAAGATGTGTCTGTTGAACGCCATGCTTCACAGGAATCTTACGCCGGGGTTTGTGATGATATCCGGGTAGGCGTGTCACTTATTTTTTACCTGCAAAACATGATTAACTATGTAAAGCTTAAAATTGCCGGCAAGCTTCCAGTCCGCAATACGACATTAACCTTGTCCGGCCTTTCAATTGAGGGAACAATATTATTTCCGATCATAAAAAATGAGCATGACCAACGCCGGATAAATCGCGCCAACATTAACAGGAGCAGCCTTATCCAAGCAGCGCGGCAAGGTGACGAAGAAGCAATTGAAAGCCTGACCCTTGAGGATATGGACACTTATACAACGATATCGAAGCGGATTCATACAGAAGATGTTTTCAGCCTGGTTGATACGTTCTTTATGCCTTACGGGGTTGAATGTGACCATTATTCGGTAATGGGCGAAATCATTGATTCCCGTTTAGTTCATAATAGCCAGACCGGCGAAGGCATTTATCAGCTTAAAATTAGTTGCAACGATATCAAACTTGATATTTGTATCAATGAAAGTGACCTTCTTGGCGACCCGGAAGTCGGCCGCCGCTTTAAAGGGCTTATTTGGGCGCAGGGATATATAAACTTCCCTGGTGATTAGGGCAAAAAGTGTGAGTATTAATTAAGTCTCCGTAGCTCAGTGGATAGAGCACTCGCCTCCTAAGCGAGGGGTCGGACGTTCAAATCGTCTCGGGGACGTTAGAAGTAGTGAATATAAGCTTTTCAAGATTTCCGACAAACAGCCGAATGTCAATCTTTTCACGATTATTCTTAAATGCTAAATTAACTATTTATCGCCGTAATGGGTATAGCATTCAGCGATTTCTACCGTGTTCTCGGTGACACGAAAAACCATTCTGTTGCCTTCGTCGAGCTTTTTGCTCCACCATCCCGAAAGATTTTCTTTAAGGGGTTCAGAATGCCCTAATCCGCCAGTTCCGTTTCTTTGGGTGTCCTCGATGATTTTCTTTAGTGCCTTAAAAAGACGTTTATCCTTTTCTTGTCAAAGAATTGTTTAAGTGCGTTCGGTGAAAATTTTACTGACATCATCAAATGTTTTCCCCTCTCCACGCTCTAATTGAGCGATTGATTCAAGTAAGAAACGTTGATTCACATCTGCATAAAAAGGATCCGCATCTGCGGAGATATCAAATGGAATACGCCGGACTTGCAAAACCTTTGTTACAAAAATATTGATTGCACCTGAAACACTTAAGCCCATGCTTTCACATAATTTAGCAAACTCTTCTTTTTTATCGGCTTCAAGGCGAATAGTAGTATGATTAGCCATTGCTTGCACTCCTTTTTAATGACATACTTTGTATGTATTATAACATACGCAAATATTATTGTCTACAAAAAAAATAATATTCATAGGGATTGATTCCCGATCTGTGATATATACACTTTCTCATTCACCGCTTTCCTTATAATTCTGCACTGATTTCATTGCTTCTAAACTTGACAAGAATCCTATCTACAGGCTATACTGTGGAATAATCGATGTTATCATTGAAATAGTGGCAACAGGGATAATAGGAGAACATAATGGAAGCAAAAAAGAAAAACGTCATCCAGATAATAATAACCTTTGCATTTACGTTACTTACCCTTCTCTTTATAAGTTGGGTAAATAATATCGCCTCAAATGCTCAAGTGGCATTACGGTTGATTTTGCCTATCGTAGCGTGGTGGCCAATGTTAATACCGGTAATCTTTTTTATGCGGCGCGATAAAGAAACGGTGAAAGAAATTGGCTTTTTAAAGGATAAAATACTGCTACAGATATTAATGGGTGTAATTGTGGCGGTTGGTTCTCTGGTGATTTTTATTGTCTTACCGGCATTATTTGGCATTAATATGAGTTATGTCGGGAATTTAGACATTTTTGCGATACTATATCAATTTATTTATATGATGTTAGCGGTTGCCTTGATTGAAGAAATTATTTGCCGTGGATACTTGTTCAAAAAACTGCTTGCTATAAACGGTTCAAAATGGTTTGCAATCCTCGTATCATCGGCTCTGTTTGGACTTCTACATATTTTCAACTGGAGTCTTTTTCAAATAATCGTCACGGCAGTTATCGGGCTTTATTGGTGTATTTGCAGGGAAAAATTGAAACATTGCACATTATTGTCATTGATTATTGCCCATGCTTTGCATAACACGATTCACCCGATTTTTACGGCATTATTTTTTGGATAAGCAAAAAGCAGCAACCCAAAGGTTTGCCGCTTTTAATAATTGGGCAATAACTGTTATGAGTTACTGCTTGTCTTTGGCATTTTTCATTTTATTTATGCCATAAACATTCATAAAAATACCAAGCATTGTAATCAGTAAGAGCGCCCAACGATATTCACCTAGCATGGGAAACTGTCCGATTATTATACCGCCGACGCCTATTCCAGAAATAAACGATCCAATGCCATTAAATGTGCCATATACTTTTTCCACTTGTGTACCTCCTTCCTTCATTAAAACTAGTTTTTAGTTTTGGCCTCCTTTCGCACAAAACTAGTTCACGATATTTTGTTTTAATTTTTCCACCAAGCTTTTGAAGCGGGGTTCTTTAGATAAAGCGGCAAACTCTGGATTTCCGATAACTTCATCTGCCATGCCTTGTTTTATTGATTTTTCATCACGAGGCAAACTCGTTATCCCAAAAGTTCCTTTTTGGACTGATTCATCTATCAAGTTAAAAAAATCATCATTCTTAAATAATTTTAAGGGGTAAATTCCGCCAGTTGCAATCTCTGTATATCTTTCCAGCGCATTAAGTGCTTTTTCGGTTTCTCCAAGACTCGCATATGCTTGCGCCGCATTAAAGAAAATCGGCATTATAAATGTTGGGGCAAGCTCTTTTAAATTGAAATTTTTAATTAAAGAAAGGGAACGCTCGTAAATTAAGCCAAACTGCTCCGGCTCGTTGGCGTTTGCAGTAAGATAAATAGGAAGCGCGTATAATACCCACATAATATTATTGTAAATTAGCTTTTGCAGTGCCGTTTTGGCTTCTTTAATTTTGCCTGTCATCAAATAAGCCTGGGCGAGCAATTCTTCTTTGGGCGGTGCGGGGCTTACGTCTTTGAGCAAGTCAATTATGGCAACGGGATTTTTGAGCATCATTTCACAAGTTGCTTCATAATAAAGAGCAATTTGCCTTAGTCCGGTGTTGCCGCTCTCATTTTTTACCCGGATAAAAAGTTTTTTTGCTTCCGTGAGTGTAGTATTTTTTACTTCTTCGTCTATTGCAAAAGCCATGCCGTAGTTTGTGAAAAGCACTCCCAGCTGGAAGAGCAAAGGGAAGCACGAAAAATATTTCTTGGCGATTTCATCAATACGGTTTTTCACTTCCGCAAACGGTTTTGCCCCAAATTCTTCGACCAGTTCGGTAAAGAGTTTGCGAATGTCCTTGTCGGTCATTTGCGGCTCGTATCCCATTAACTCATCCATTGTGATGTTGAAAAATGTTGCAAGCTGTGGGAGAAAGACGATATCGGGATAAGAATGGCCTGTTTCCCATTTTGAAACAGACGCTCTTGAAACCCCAATAAATTCGGCAAGTTCGTCCTGTGTAACGCCCTTTTCTTTACGCTTGCTAATTAATGTTTTTGCTATATTAATTTCTTTCATGGTTGCGGTCCTCTTTTCTTACATCATCTTAATTATATTTTTTTATGGTTAAACATTCAAGGGATTTACAGTTACTTTTTTGAGCTAAACGTAACCTGTGGGAACATTTTGATATTTAATTTATTTTTATTGTAAAATACTTGCATATTAGGCGATACTATAATATTATTATCATGTGGTAAGGAAGATTGCGGGTCAAGCCCGCAATGACTATGGTAAAGCCCGCAATGACTATGGGCAAGTTCCGCAATGGCATATTGAAAGGAAGTATTTTTTAAATGGGAAAAATTAAATTTGATTATTCTAAAGCAGCTTCTTTTATCGGCAATGATGAAGTAGAAATGATGAAAGGACAGGCGATTAATGCCCGGGAGCTTTTAGTTTCAAAAACTGGTGCTGGCAATGATTTTTTGGGCTGGATTGATTTGCCGATTAATTATAATAAAGAAGAGTTCGGCAGGATTAAGCAAGCGGCGGCAAAAATAAAAGAAGATTCAGAGGTTTTGGTGGTTATCGGTATCGGCGGTTCTTATCTTGGCGCCCGCGCTGCCATCGAATTTTTACGGCATAGCTTCTATAATACGGTCAGCAAAGAAATCCGTAAAACGCCGGAAATATATTTTGCTGGCAATTCAATCAGCTCAACATACATAAAACACTTGATCGAAGTAATTGGCGAGCGTGATTTTTCGGTTAATATTATCAGTAAATCTGGCACGACGACAGAACCAGCGATTGCTTTCCGCGTTTTCAAAAATTTATTAGAAGTGAAATATGGGAAAAAAGAAGCAGGGAAGCGGATATATGCAACGACTGATAAAGCCCGCGGGGCTTTAAAAAAGCTTGCAACCGAAGAGGGCTACGAATCCTTTGTTGTGCCTGATGATGTTGGCGGACGGTTTTCTGTCCTTACCGCGGTTGGCCTGCTTCCAATTGCCGTAAGCGGGGCGGATATTGATAAGCTGATGGAAGGGGCAGCCAGCGCGAGAAAAAGGTCATTGGAAGCTGATTTTGCCGAAAATGACGCTCTTCTTTATGCGGCATTGCGCAATATTTTCTTGCGTAAGGGCAAAGGCATTGAAGTTATGGCTAATTATGAACCTTGCGTACATTTTATCGCGGAATGGTGGAAACAGCTTTATGGTGAAAGTGAGGGCAAAAACCAAAAAGGCATTTTTCCAGCCAGCGTTGACCTTACTACGGATTTGCATTCAATGGGCCAATTTATCCAAGATGGGGCCCGCAATCTTTTTGAGACGGTTCTTGATATCGAAACAAGCCGTGATGAGATTTTGCTCGGAACGGAAGCGGTTGATTTGGATGGGCTTAATTATCTAGCCGGAAAAACAGTTGAGTTTGTCAACCGTAATGCGATGAATGGCACGATTCTTGCCCATACAGATGGACAAGTGCCGAATCTGGTTATTAAGATTCCTGAAGTAAATGAGTTTTGTCTTGGCGAACTCTTTTATTTCTTTGAATTTGCCTGCGGGGTCTCCGGATATATCCTTGGCGTTAATCCGTTTGACCAGCCCGGGGTAGAGGATTATAAAGCGAATATGTTTGCTCTGCTTGGCAAGCCAGGTTATGAAGCAAAAAGAGAGGAATTACTGAAGCGGATTTAGGTAACAGCGAATATGGTTCGTAAGATTAATAAGGAACAATGTGAAAATCATTGACAGCTTACTTCTGAGGTGATGTGGACGCATTATTCAAGCCTTTTTGGAAACCATTGTGCATGGAAACCCCTGCATGAGAAGGTGGATAATTGCGAATGAAGCAGAGTCCTAAGACTTGCCATATTCGATTTCTTGTTATTGCTGTTTAATAGTGAACAGCAGAGACATTTTTCTTTGGTAAGAAAGAGAGGAGATAAAAATGACCAAAGTACAAAAGCTAAGGATCATGGCTATTTTTGGCGCAATTATTATTATCGCAGCTGGAGTAGCAGTTTTCCTGAATCTCAGGGAAACAGAGGAAGGCATCAAAAATTTTCAAGTGGAGATCATTTCTGTCCACAACAATTATCACGAAACAAAAAACGAAAAATCCGATTTACTTTATTTAGGTGAGTATTTGCGGATAATGGAAGCTTGTCAGGGTGACGATAGTGCCTTTGGCTTTTTCGTCACGGGCTGGGACGGCGTCGAAAATGACGAAAGCCTCTTCTGGTGGGTGAGCGTTAACGGTGAGGATGCGTTAGTTGGCGTTGATGAAATTCCGCTGATTGATGGCCATGTCTATACCTTTACCCACACCGCCGGGGGGTGGTAGTATGGAAACTTATAAGCAACATACTTTAACAGTTGATGAATACCTATCAATCGAAAGCCAGATGGATGATATGGATACAACATCAAGGGAACAAGCAAGAAAATCGCTATCAAATCATATTTCTTCCGTCGCGGCGTTTGATGGTGATGAAATTATCGGCATTGGCAGGCTGATTGGCGATGCGGCAATATACTGGTGTCTTGTGGATATTTGGGTATTGCCAGAATATCAAGGCAAAGGAATTGGCCGAAAAATTGTAAACTGGCTGATTCAATATGTGAAAGACAACAGCATTAAAGGAACATCGGTATCTGTGTTTCTTATGTCTGCCCATGGTAAAGAGGGATTTTATGAAAAATTGGGATTTCGCTGCCGCCCGCATGAGTATGAAGGGCCAGGGATGGAATTGGAACTTGATATAGAATAATTCATGGGGGGGTTAGTGTGGAAATTGAAATTTCCACTTCTTAATTTAAGCAGTTTCACAAGCTCCGCAAAAACTAAAGTTTTTTTGTGAAATGCAGGGGTGTAGTATGCCAATTCGGAAAATTGTCAGGATAGCATTTTTAAGCGCTATCCTGACCGTGGCAATGATGGCGATAAAACCGTTGCCAAATATTGAGCTGATATCATTATTGGTCATTGTTTATGCCCTTTTGTTTGGCAAAGATACTTTTATCATCGTGACGGTATTCAGCTTGATTGAAGGATTGATCTGGGGCTTTGGCCTTTGGTGGGTGAGCTATTTGTACGTTTGGCCGCTTTTATGCCTTATCGTGATTTTGCTAAAACGTTTTATCAAAGAAGAATTTCTTGTCTGGGCAGTAGTATCAGGCATTTTTGGCCTTTGCTTCGGTACTTTATTTGCGCTGGTTTATCTTCCGGTTGATCCGGCATATGCTTTTTCTTATTGGATTGCGGGGCTGCCTTGGGATGTCTGGCATGGGGTATGGAATTTTGTTTTGATGGCAGCAGTCGGGAAGCCGATTTATCGGGTGTTGAAGAAGTTTAAGGATTAAATATGAAAATGCTTCGCATTTTCCCTTGAAATGATTTACTTGGCTCGTGCGTGTGGATTTATGGAATATTAAAATAGGTAATTGCTTTAATTGTCATAATGACCGCCGCCTATTCATCAGCCATCTCCTCAAGTTCTTTCATAGTTTTGACCACAAAATTAGCTCTGCCCGATTCGACTTCCTCGATTCTACGGCTTAACTCAGCTTGATTTTTCTCGCTGTAAAAGGGGTCGTAGATATCAAAAGGTATTCGCCCCTGCCGCAGAGATTGGCGAGCAAATATATTAAATGCCGTGGACAAATTCATGCCAAAGTCGTTAAACATACTCTCTGCCTGCTCCTTAATCTCTTTATCGAGCCTTATGGTCACGTTGATGGTTTCAGCCATTTTTTAATAACCTCCATGAATTTGATTAGTTCATTATAACATAGTATCTCGTGCTTTTCAAGTAATATGCACGAATTATTTTAAAAAGACTAAGTTGCCATCATAACCGTCAAATTCCATAGCAATATCAATGTGCTTTTCGGTGTCGCGTAACGGTTTCATTTTTCGACATCAGCTTTCACCACAGGCGTCCAAAGTTCGTAATTACCATTTACGCCATCAGGATAATACTCAAAGAAAAAACCGTGTGCATAATCAGGCGCATAACCTGCTTCGGGTATTGCTTCAAAAAAGAAATCCGTCCATGCTTTCACGCCATCAAAATCTTTATCAAAAGACGCAACTGCATAAAGTGCAGCAGGTATTTTCTTTAGTTCCGCTTCAGCAGGAATAACAGAAAGGTTAACCGTTTCTTTTCCTACAAGATAGCGGTATCGTTCGTGACTTTCCAGATACCACATTAGCCCATAATAATCTGCGGCTTTGGTTTTCGCCACGCTATCAATTAACATGGCTTTTTCGGTATTGAAATAGTCATTATATAGTGCCGCTACATCTTTACCGCTTTCGCCCAATGAAGTTTCAATAGAGTAGCCGCATATTTGAAAATCGGCTTTGTCAACGAAATGAATTTGCATAATTAAACTCTCCTTATAATATCGGTTACCCTGCAAAGTATTAATCTTTTATCGGTTCGCCCTCAATATATGACAGATATAGGTATTCCGGGCTTTCATAGAACATACTGCACCCATAATCGCTTATTTTATCGCTAATCCAAGATGAATAGATATTAATAAGCGCATCAAGAGGGTTTGCACCGTTGTTTTCAGCTACGCTAATGATTAAACGCTTATAGACCTTAGCAATGTCAAAAACAGTAGGCGTATTGAAATCGCCAATGGTGTTGTCAAAATCGCCAGTGCTAATACCGCATTTTTCAATCAAATCCGAAGCGGTATTTTCTATAGGCTCGCAATGATATACATCGGCAAGCTCCAGATATCGGGCGAGAGTATCTTTCCCAAGCGCAGATACAACATCAGCGCGACGGTTTTTTGTTGTTCTGCCGATATGCTCAATCAATGAACACAAGAAAAACATATCATTATCTGATTTTGACTCTCTCCCTGTCATATTATCACCTCATAACTTTTCTATACTATCTTTGCAATCGCTGAAATTCAATTCATTATATAACATACTAAGCAAATATTGCAAGCGAAAAAAGAATTTACTAGTATTTACGTTGCAAAATATTTGCTGAAAAAGTTCTTTTCCAAACTTTAGCGTATCATTATCTAGGGAACATACAGAAAATTTTGCCTTTTTTCGCTTCGAAATGCCGATTTTCGCTTTTGCTATTGTTTTTTTCATTAATATATGCTTAAAATGAATATGGAAAAGCAATACTTACAGGAGAAGCAACATGAAAAAAATATCATCACTAGTGACATTATTATTGCTTTTATTACTTATTGGCTGTAATAAAACCAATGAACATGACAAAGAACTTATTCCCTTAAAAATTGAACTTTTGGATTTAATAGAAAAAGAAATGCCTTATATATCAAGTTTTTCAGTCAGCCAAGGCAAAATATATATTGTCGGAATGGAAAACATTTATATTGACTTGCAAGCGGACGAAAAGCCAGTCACCAAAGTTTTAACTCTTGATTTCGCTGGCAATATTTTAAGTGAAACGGAAATAAATAATTGGCTAAGATGTACAGTAATTGATTCCGAAGGCTTTATCTGGGCTTTGGAATATGAAAGCATATATTCGGGGAGCGGTGATGGCCTGATCCTAAACTGTTACGATATAACTGGCGAACATATTAAATCAATAAATATTTCTGGCATTGATTCCAGAGATGTTGAACTTACCAACCATAATACCTTTGCAATAGATAATGACGGAAATATATATTTAAGAAGTTTTGAAACCGAATTAATCGATATGTTATACGAAAGAGTCGGAGGCGGAATAATTTCTGTTTTTGACAAAACGGGAAAGTTAATTTGTGATATCGAAACCCTTGCCGGGCATAAAAACCATGGTATTTACCGCTTGCCAGATGGAAAAATAATCACCTATGAGCATTCCTTGATTAATAATTGGGATTATTTTTTCAGGGAAGTGGACATAGAATCAAAAAGTCTGATAAATAAAGTTGATTTTAATTGGAAGAGTTCAGGAAGTGGCTCGCTCCATCTTTTCAGCGGAAGTGATATGAATTATGATTTACTCTATTATGATCTAAAAACCCTTTACGGTTATAATCTTTCCACAGGAATTAGCGAAGAGCTTCTTAACTGGAGCGAACGCGATATCCTTAATTTCATGGCGCATGACTATTCAAATCTGCCGCGCATAGCCATAATAAATAATGATATCTATTTAATTTCAATTGAAAATGGACGAGATGGGTCTCCTACCAGCGTGATATTAAATAAAATACAATTAGCTGACCCGGTAAGGCTGGAGCAATCAAGCAGAAAAGAAGTGAAACTTGCTGCCCTGCAACTTGACCAAAAAATGATTGAAGTTATAAATGAGTTTAATATCTCCCAAGATGAGTATCTCATCAAGACGGAAGTTTATTCTAACGACTTAAGTTTTAGCTATGATAACGAACTAATCTTGTTTAACATGGATTTGGCAGCGGAAAACGGACCCGATATTGTTCTCCTAAATGACGTTATGCCAGTAGAAAGCTATATAAATAAAGGAGTTTTTGCTGATTTATATACATTTATTGATAACGACCATGAAATAAGCCGAATTGATTATCTTGAAAATATTTTAACTGCCCTCGAACGAAATGGAAAACTTTATACGATTGCCCCCTTATTTTCAATCAGCACACTGGCCGGGAAAACTGCTGACGTCGGCATTAATATCGGCTGGAATTGGGATGAGTATAATGCCTTGCTTAAGCAGAAACCAGACGATATCATTCCGATTGGTTACGCTTTTGCATATTTTTCCCAAACGGATTTCCTTAACAGCATTCTCTTTTCAAATATGAGCAATTACCTTGATTATAGCGAAATGAAAGCGAGCTTTGACAGTCCTGACTTCATCGGCCTGCTCGAAACAGCAGCAAAATATCCGGTTGAAGGTTCAAATATTTCCGAAAACTCATTTCGGACCGGAAATCCTTTGTTATTGAGAATTGATTTTTCCATGTTTGATAATTTCCGGATTTATGAGAATTATTATTTCGGCGAAGAAATAAGTTTTGTCGGCTTTCCGTCAAACAGCGGGCGGCATACAGCTGGGAGGGCTGAAATCCGCTTTGCGATTACCGCTAATGCCAGCGAAAAAGACGGCGCCTGGGCTTTTGCCCGCTATCTCCTCACCGATTATCAAGATACTTCTGGAAGCTTGCTAAGCGGAAATGGCTTACCAATAAGGTTGTCCAGCTTGGAGAGGCTTGCCAAAGCCGCAAAGGTTAAACCTGTTAATGGCGAGCCAAGGGTCAGTTTCATTTATGACGGGCAGGAGTGGATTCCTGTTGAAATAGGAAACCATACTGACGAGGACAATAAGAAAATTTTTGACTTAATTAGCATGGTAACCACTTTTACAGGAAATGACCAGCAACTAGTAAATATCATCAATGAAGAAGCTGGCAGTTTTTTTGCCGGGCAAAAATCTGCTGAAGAGGTTGCCGCCATTATTCAAAACCGGGTCAATGTTTATCTGGCTGAACTAGAGTAATTGCGATTTTTTCCGTTGAAAGCCATGGGCTTGCATGATATACTAATGAAGTGTATTATTTGAGTACTCATTAAGGAGTTCATTATGCCCAAAATCGTTATCCTTGAAAGAGAAACAGTCGGCCTTGATGTTTCCGTTGACCGAATCAGTCAATTAGGCGAAGTCACAGTTTACCCGGTTTCAAATGCGGAAAATGTTGCCGGGCGAATCCAAGACGCCGATATCATCATCGCCAATAAATGCCCTTTGAATGCCGAAACGCTGAAAAATGCCGCCAAGGTAAAGCTTATTTGTGAGTTTGCGACGGGATATGATAATATTGACCTTGATTATTGCCGCCAGCGCGGAATCAAGGTTGCCAATGCCCGCAATTATTGTACGGCGGCCGTTACCCAGCATACCTTTGCCTTATGCCTTTATATCCTTGTGAAGCTCCGCCATTATGATGAATATGTTAAATCAGGAACATATGCCGGGCAACCGAACTTTTCCAATTTTGACCTGCCATTCAATGAGCTTGAGGGAAGAACGTGGGGTATCATCGGAATGGGGCATATCGGAAGCAGCGTCGCCAAAGTTGCTGCTGCCTTTGGCTGCCGGGTTGTTTTCTTTTCCCCAACCGGAAAAAGCAATTGTACACAGTATACAAGACTGTCTTTTGATGAGTTGCTTAAAGAAAGTGATTTTCTTTCCCTGCATTGTCCGTTAAGTGACATTACGCGGGGATTAATTGATTTAACTGCCCTAAGGAAAATGAAGCCATCGGCAATTTTAATTAATGTCGCCCGCGGCCCTTTAGTTGTCGATGAAGATTTATACACCGCGCTATGTGAGAATATCATTGCCGGGGCTGGCCTTGATGTCACCAGCACCGAGCCGATGAAAGATACGAACCCATTAAGCCGTTTTATGGATTCAAACCGCTTGATTATCACTCCCCACAATGCTTGGGCTTCTTTAGAAGCAAGAAATCGTGTCGTATGCGAAACTTACGAAAATATCGCCGCATTCCTTCGCGGTGAAGAGCGAAACCTTGTCTAGAATATTAATATATTAATAATTCATAAAGTTTTTATGCTTATTTAATAGAAAAACCCTTCAAACTTTGATATACTAACAGCATGAAGTTTAAAACCCGGCTTTTGGTAACCTTTTTAATTATTTTGATTTTACCGTCGATATTAACTGGCGTAGCTTTTTTAGTGATTGGCGTTTTCCTTGCCAAAGTGCCGTTTAAAACGGAATACTTCAAATATGACATGGTCTCGCAAGTGGCCAATGAAGTTTTTCATGACAGCATGGTTGCAAGGTCTTTGTTTTTTTACCTGTTTTTGGCAATCATCCTGATTTTATTTCTTGTTGGCATTATGCTGACCCAATGGATAAGCCGCAGCGTTTTTACCCCCATCAGCCGCCTTAATCTGGCAATGCAAAATATTGCCGAGGGCAACTTTGAATATATCCTTAGCAATGATAATGGCGGCGAAATCGGCGAGCTTTACCAAAATTATGAGGATATGCGGTTACGGCTCAAAGAATCAATTGATGAAAAAATGGCTAATGAAACTCAAAACCGCGAACTTGTCAGCAATATTTCCCATGATTTGAAAACGCCGATGACAGCAATAAAGGGTTATGTTGAAGGCATTATTGATGGCGTTGCCGATACGCCGGAGAAAATGGACAAATATATCCGCACTATTTATAATAAAACCAATGAAATGGATCGTTTGATAAATGAACTGACTTTTTATACCGGGATTGACACAAACCGCATTCCTTACAATTTTTGCAAGATAAATATCGCTGATTATTTTGGCGATTGCATTGAAGAAGTCGGGCTAGACCTTGAGTCTAAAAATATCCGTTTAAATTACAGCAATCTGGTTTCATCAGAAGCGGTCATTATCGCCGACCCGGAACAGCTTAAGCGCGTTGTCAACAATATTGTCGGCAATAGCGTCAAATATATTGACCGGAGCAAAGAAGAATGTGAAATTGATATCCGGATTCTTGATGAGCTGGATTCGGTCCGAATTGAAATAGAAGATAACGGGCGCGGCATTCATTCAAAAGATTTAGGGCAAATATTTGAACGCTTTTACCGCTCTGACGCTTCCCGCAATTCTGCCCGCGGCGGAAGCGGAATTGGGCTTTCGATTGTGAAAAAAATCGTTGAAGATCACGGCGGTTATATCTGGGCGACCAGCCGCGAAAATGAGGGGACTTGTATGCACATTGTTTTCCGGAAATTTTTGAAAAATTCCGATGAGGTTTAAATAAATCTTATGAAACAAGAAAGGAATATCACGATGGGTAAAATATTAATTATTGAAGACGAAGAAGCGATTGCCGATTTGGAAAAAGACTATCTGGAATTAAGCGGCTTTGACGTGACTATTTGTAACAGCGGTGATGTCGGCCTCGAAATGGCACTAAGCAATGAGTTTGATTTGGTGGTGCTTGATTTGATGCTTCCCGGCATGGATGGGTTTGAAATCTGCAAGCAAATCCGTGAAGAAAAGAACATTCCGATTTTGATGGTTTCGGCGAAAAAAGATGATATTGACAAAATCCGCGGCTTAGGGCTTGGAGCGGATGATTATTTGACTAAGCCTTTTAGCCCAAGTGAGCTTGTTGCCCGCGTGAAAGCGCATTTAGCCCGTTATGAGCGGCTGGTCAGCTCCGGCAAAAGGCAAAACGATATTGTAGAAATCCGGGGGTTAAGGATTGATAAAACCGCCCGCCGGGTGATGGTTGACGGCGAAGAAAAGGCATTTACTGGCAAAGAATTTGATTTGCTGACTTTCCTTGCCGAAAATCCGAACCGCGTTTTTACAAAAGATGAGCTTTTCCGTGAAATTTGGGAAATGGATTCGATTGGTGATATCGCAACCGTGACCGTCCATATCAAAAAAATCCGGGAAAAAATTGAGTATAATTCTGATAAATCGCAGTATATTGAGACGATATGGGGGGTTGGATATCGGTTCAGGATCTAAAAACGTTTATTAAAAAGCAACCCATTATTTTCATGGATTGTTCATGACAGGGCTGGAAATATTAAGCTTATGAATAAATGGTTTGGCAATTCAAAAAAGATAATCTTATTTATAATAACCGCTTTATTAATCTCAATGCTTAATGCCCCGGCCGCATTAGCCGAGGAGGTTAATGAGGATTTTTATCACGATGTCTTATCACACGCAAAAACCCCTCTGCTTAATACCATCGAAAGCCGCATGGAAAATATTAACTTAACTTGTGGCATAATCAATGAAACAATTGTTTTACCCAACGCCATTTTTAGCTTTAATGAAGTTGTTGGCAACCGCACCGAAGAAAGAGGCTTTAAGCTGGCCCCGACTTTTATGGACGGAAAAATAGCGGACAGCTTGGGGGGCGGTATCTGCCAAGTATCATCTACCCTTTATTATGCTTGCTTGCTGGCCGACCTTGAGATTGTTGAACGAAGGAGTCATTCAATGCTTCCGGATTATGTCAGCTTACCCGGATATGACGCGACTGTTTTCTGGGATTCAATCGATTACAAATTCAAAAACAATGGCGGATTTCCGCTTAAGCTTTTGACATGGGTTGAAGATACCGAGGTTCAAGTGAAAATTTTGGGGACAAAGCAAAATAACCATACAGTATCAATTGAAAGCGAGATTATTTCGGAAGTCCCGGCGGGGACAATTTATATTGATAATCCCAATCTTGCCGATGGGCAGGTTAATATTTTACAGCCTTCTTTTACTGGGTATACGGTCAACACTTACCGGAAAATCGTTAATGAGCAAGGCGAGTTAATCAGCCTTACGTTTGAAGCAAAAAGCACGTATAATAAGCTTGATGGAATCGTTGAATATAAGGCTGGCTAGGATTGCGGCGCGGAGGCCGCAATGACATAATGAGCGGAGGCAATGACAACAATGCGCGGAGGCCGCAGTAATCATAGATTCAGGGCTTTATCTTGGATATACTGTAATTTGTTGATGATTTTTTCATCATCTTCCATTTCGTCAAAAGCCTTAATTTCTCCAAAAAAATGCTCCCAGTTACTTAAAATGCTGCTTTCATAAAATTTAATTGCTTTCTTTTTGTATTTTGTGTTGGGCATTTTAATTATGTAAGGTTTAATTGGTTCATGAAGGAGCGGCCTATTTTGCGACTTGGTTACAGTATAGGGTGAGTATTTCCTGCCATCGATAATATCAAGCCCGGCCGGAGTATAAATAAAAGAAAAATCATCATTAGGAAAAACATATCGATATATTGAATCAAAATAATACTCATTCAGTTTTCCTTGGTTCAAGAACATCTTGACGATATTTTCATCAACGCTTTTTAAGACCGGCTTCGAGCCGATAATCCAGCCGACCTTTACAACAGCTTTTTCGACTTCGTAAAGATACTTCATTTGCGCTATTTGAAGATTTATATAATTGCCGTACCTTTGGAAATTGGAAATATTGCTGAACAAGCTCATTTTATTTTTGACTTCCTCAAAGATATGCTTAAAATAATAGCTCTCCTGATAAGTATGCGAAAGCTTAACTGTGTATTTATCATCAATGCACAAGTTTTTCGCCAAATTTTTTATACATTTAAGCTGTTCCTTAACTAGTGCTTCACGGTATTTTTGCGATATTTCATAACCAACCGTCCCTATTTCATGCAAAATGCCATCAGCGTTAAAGTTGTCAGCCAAGATAAGCGCAGTCAAAATCATATTAAGCAATTCAAAACCAAACCCGCAGCTTGCTTCTTTGGAAGACGCAAGCCCAGTCCCAAAATATATTTTTTTGCCTTTTGCCCCAGCCTTAATTATTTGGGGGCTTAAGTAATTGGGAAAATTGATGGCGTTAAAGCAAATTTTAATTTCCAAACTATACCCCATGAATTTCACAAGTGAAGCTTTCCAAACTACACCCGTGTTTATATATTCAATATAAATATTATGCTGTCAAGAATTAATCGTTCTTTAATGGAATAAGGCGCAAAATAAAGGAATAAAATAAACAAGCATGAAACAGGGGAGAATCCGCTTGAAAATACGGCGCAAAGATGAATTATTAAGCTTCATAATCATTGTTATTGGTTCATTCATTATGGCAATAGCATTAAATGCGTTTTTATTAAATAATGATTTGGTGGTTGGCGTTGGCGGGCTGAGCAGGATAATTCAAAAACGGCATGGAATCCCGCAAAATTACGTCTACTGGTTTTTAAGCACCTTTATTCTATTGATGGGCAGCTTAATGAAAAAAGAAAATAATAAAGATGATTTCATCTTTAGGTCATTTACGGGCATTGTTTGCCTTGCTTTAGTTTTTCTTCCCTTAACTGATGATTTAACAAAATTCCGCTTGCCGCTGCCCGAGCAGCTAAACTTTTTATTCATGCCGATTACATCAGCAATCGGGGCAATTCTGCTTGGCCTTGGAATCGGGATTGTCATGAAATCAGGCGGGAGCACTTGCGGGGTTGACCTTATTTCCCAGCTTTTTGAAAAAGAAAAAAGCATTAAAAAATCAAAGACAATGCGGGTTTTTGATCTTTCTGTTCTTGTGATTGGAATCATAACCTTTATTGGCAAGGATTTTCTTGACGCTTTAATGCTTGAATCAACAATTGTCTATATATGCTCAGGCCTTATTTTAATTTATTTGCTCCCTAAAGTCGTTGATTTTATTGATAATTTGCGCTTTCCTTGAGCGGAAAAGTAAAACGTAAGATACATTGACAGCAAGTCCAAATATTGTTATGATTAAAGAAAATTCACGAGGTAATATAATTATGGCCACATGAATAAAATATAAGTAGTCCATATTTAGCTTGTCAGATTGATGAAAGGCGAAAATGAAAAAATTAAAGGAGCAAGAGCGGCCGAATCTCCTTGCTTATTTGAAAGCCGAACCCGAAATCAATATGTTCTTTATCGGAATTATTGAAAATTTTAGCCTTGATTCCGATGAAGCTTGCGTTTATGTTGAAGAAAATCCGCACAACGGCAGCTTTAATATGGTCATCCTAAAGCACTATGAAAATTATATCCTTTATAGCCATGATGATTCCTATCAGCTGGAAGAAGCAGTTGATTTCTTAAAAGAAGATATCGTTGATACAATTAATGGCAAAGAGGGCATTATCCGCCGGATTGCTCCCTTTTTTCCGCAGATGAAAATAGAAGAAAAATCAGTTTTCTGTCTTGGCCTCCTTGCCAAGGCTTCATTTGAGCATAGCAAAGTAAAGACAAAAATGCTTAAGCCAGACGATGCAGCTTCAATCATTGATTTATATGCCCAAAACATTGCTTACGAAGCGGGTTTTTTTGCGAATAAAGAAAAATATATCGCCGAACGGCGCAGCAATTTGGAGGGGAATGGTTTTGCAGTTGGATTATTCTATCGAAATAAGCTGGTATCAGTTGCGGAAATCTCGGCTGACAATGATTTAATCGGTTTAATTACTGGCGTTGCAACCCACCCGAAATATTATGGCAGGGGTTTTGCCACCCACGCGATAACGGTGCTTTGCGAAGAAGCTTTCCGGCAAGGCATAAAACATATCTCTGTTTTCCAAGATAATCCGAAAATCATGAGCTTACTTAAAAAGATCGGCTTTGAGGAAAAAGGCCAATATGCTTTATTACACTAGAGAGGAATCATTTTGCTAAAGATATTTAAACATTTAGAAGGATTAGGCTGGCCAGCTTTAGTTATTATTGCCTTGCTCATCGTCCAAGCTTACGCTGAATTATCTTTGCCCCAGTATATGTCTGAGATAGTTGATATTGGCATTGTCCAGCGCGGCCTTCCCGATATGCCGCCACAGCTTATTGAAATAAAAGAAGCAGAGGGTGTAGATTTTAGCAGAATCCAGCTTGATTATTTGCTGAATAAAGGCAGTATCATGCTGGCTTTTTCCGTTGTTGTCATGATTACGGCGATAGCGGTTTCTTTTTTGTCTGCCAGGGCTGGAGCGTCAATGGGACGACAGCTTAGGGAGAAAGTCTTTAAGAAGATTATTTCATTTTCCAATGCCGAAATTGACCGCTTTTCCACCGCCTCCCTGATTACCCGAAGCACAAACGATATCCAGCAAGTGCAGATGGCCATGATTATGAGCTTGCAGATGATGTTTAAAGCACCGATTCTGGGTATTGGCGGAGTGATAAAAGTGGTTGCTACCGAGACCGGAATGGGCTGGATTGTCGGAGCTGCCCTTGGGATTATCCTGGCCATCGTAATAATCTTAATGGCCGTTGCAATGCCTGTTTTTAAACGAATGCCGCTTCTCATCGACCGTTTGAATCTTGTTTCCCGTGAAATTTTGACCGGGACGAATGTAATCCGCGCTTTTGGGCGGGAAAAAGATGAAGAAAAGCGTTTTGAAAGTGCCAGTACTGATTTAAAACTAAATCAATTATTTATCAGCCGCGTAATGGCTTTGATGATGCCGCTGATGATGCTGATCATGAATGGCATTACAGTAGCCATCGTCTGGTTTGGAGTCCGCGGCGTGGATTATGGGGACATGATGGTTGGTGACATGATGGCCTTTATTACATATACGATCTTAATTGTCATGTCATTTTTTATGCTGACAATGATGTCAGTTATGTTGCCGCGCGCAATTGTTTCCGCCAAAAGGCTTGAAGAAATTCTCGCGACGAAGGTTTCAATCAATGATCCGGAAAAACCCCTTGATGAAAAACTCAAAACAGTTCCCCTAAAGGGATTTTTAAGTTTTGAAAATGTTTCATTCCGTTATCCCGGCGCGTTAGAAGACGCGCTTGCTAAGCTTAATTTTACTGCCAACCCCGGTGAAACGACGGCAATCATTGGAAGCACGGGCTGCGGAAAATCAACCTTGCTTAATCTGATTCCGCGTTTTTATGAGGCAACCGGGGGGCGGATTACCTTGGATGGCATTGATATCAGTAAGATTACCCAAGCAAAGCTCCGCAGCTTGATTGGTTATGTTCCCCAAAATGCTGTCCTTTTCAGCGGTGACATTGCTTCAAATATCAAATTTGCCGGCGATTTCATTACGGACGAGCAGATGATTAAGGCAGCAAAAGTCGCGCAAGCAAGCGGGTTTATCAGTGAAAAAGAAAACCAGTATGAAAGCGAAATCTCGCAGGGCGGAACTAATGTTTCCGGCGGCCAGAGACAGCGTCTTTCAATTGCGCGGGCGATTGCAAAACAAGCAAAAATTTTCTTGTTTGACGATAGTTTTTCGGCTCTTGATTATCAAACTGACGTTGCTCTGCGCAAGGCTTTAAAGCAATATGCGAAAAAAGCAACGGTAATAATTGTCGCCCAGCGGATTAATACGATTCTTCATTCAGATAAAATAATTGTCCTTGATGAGGGGGAAATAGCCGGAATCGGCACTCATGAAGAATTGCTTAATAGTTGCGAAGCTTATCAGGAAATTGCAAATTCACAGTTTTCAGAAGAAGAATTAAGGGGGAAGATAGCTTATGAGTGAAAAATATAAAGTTAAGCCCCGCCCCCATCGCCGGATAGGCGGGCCAGGCCCGCCCGGAATGCCAGCCGAAAAGGCAAAGGATTTTAAAGGCACGATCAAGAAGCTCCTTATTTACATGGGCAACTATAAGTATGCGATGCTGATTGTGTCAATTTTTGCTGTTGCCGGAACGATATTTAATGTTTATGGGCCAAAGCTGCTTAGCCGGGCGATAACAGAACTGTTTAACGGCTATATGGCAAAAATCATGGGGTCGGGCGGAATTGACTATGCTTTTATCGCAAAAACACTATTATTTTTGCTGTTTCTTTATGTGCTTAGTGCCGTCCTCAATTTTATCCAAGGCTTCATCATGGCAGGGATATCCCAAAAAATAAGCTATCGCTTCCGGCAAGAAATCGCGGAAAAAATAAACCGCATTCCGCTTAAATATTTTGAAGCAAATGCGGTCGGTGATGTGTTATCGCGGATAACCAATGATGTTGATACCCTTGGCCAGAATCTAAACCAAAGTATTTTGATTGTGGTCACTTCGGTAACAACAATAATCGGCATTCTTGTCATGATGTTAAGCATTAGTCCGCTCATGACTTTGATTGCGTTGGTGATTTTGCCGATAACGGGGATTTTGCTTGGTTTTGTGGTCAAGCATTCGCAGAAATATTTTACCGATTATCAAAAATACCTTGGCAAAATTAATGGCCAGATTGAGGAAGTTTATACCGGGCATAATATTATTAAGGCGTATAATCGCGAAGACATGACTATTTCCGATTTTTCCGGAACAAATGACAGGCTTTATGAATCCGGCTGGAAATCACAGTTCATTTCCGGATTAATGATGCCGATGATTTTTTTCATTGGCAATCTCGGTTATGTTGCAGTTGCGGTAATTGGCAGTATTTTGACGATTAATGGGTCGATTCAGATTGGTGATATTGCGGCTTTTATCCAATATGTCCGCAATTTTACCCAGCCAATCCAGCAAATTGCCCAAATCACGAACTTGTTACAGTCAACGGCTGCTGCCGCCGAGCGGATTTTTGAATTCCTTGATGAGGAAGAAGAAGTAAAAGATCCGGATTACTCTGGTTCGCTAAAAGCAATGAAAGATAATGATTCAAAGCAAGTGGTTTTTGAAAATGTCCATTTTGGCTACGAGCCGGGCAAAACAATCATCAATGATTTTAGCCTTGCGGTTGCTTCCGGAAAGATGGTTGCGATTGTCGGGCCGACCGGGGCGGGCAAAACAACGATTGTAAAACTGCTAATGCGTTTTTATGATGTTGAAAGCGGGCGGATTTTGGTTAATGGCCGTGATATCCGCGATTATAAGCGGAGTGATTTGCGCCAGAATTTTGGCATGGTCCTCCAAGATACTTGGCTGTTTAAGGGGACAATCATGGAAAATATCCGTTATGGCAAGCTGGCCGCAACCGATACTGAAGTAATAAATGCAGCCAAAGCGGCATATGCCCATCGCTTCATTACGACTTTGCCGGAAGGTTACCAAATGGAGCTTAACGAAGATGCAAGCAATGTTTCCCAAGGGCAAAAGCAGCTGCTTACGATTGCGCGGGCAATTCTTGCTGACAATCCGATTCTGATTCTTGATGAAGCAACCAGCTCCGTTGACACCCGCACCGAAGCAAGGATTCAAAAAGCAATGGCAAATTTGATGGCTGGCCGCACCAGCTTTGTGATTGCCCATCGGCTTTCGACAACCCGTGACGCTGATGTCATTTTGGTAATGCGCGAGGGTGATATCGTTGAGCAGGGAAGCCATGAGGAATTAATCAGCGCAAGCGGTTTTTATGCGGAGCTTTACCAATCACAGTTCGAGCAAGACCCCACATAATCCTTTTAAAAAAGTCGGATGCTGGTTCTGGCAGCCTGTTAATATATTGGGAGAAGGAAATGCAGGGAGTATAAAATATATATGGACATTCTCACCCAGTTAAATCTCGCAATGGAGTATATTGAAACGCATATTGATGACGAATTGGCACTTGCTGATGTATCTGGGGTGACAACGTATTCGCCATATCATTTCGGGCGGTTATTTTATTACATTGCCGATATGCCGCTGTCGGAATATATCCGTAAACGCAAATTATCACTCGCGGCGATGAAGCTTCAAAGCAGCAATATCAGAGTCATTGACCTTGCAATGCTATACGGTTATGACAGCGCAGACAGTTTTACCCGGGCGTTTACCAAACAGCACGGCGTGACACCGTCGGTGGCAAGGCGGCCTGGCGTGAATCTCGTCATTTTCCCGCCGCTTACTTTCCAAATAAAAATAAAAGGCGTGCAAGCATTAAATTGGCGGATTGAGGAAAGTGAAGCGTTTGAGGTGTTCGGTATTGAGCGTATTTTTAGCAACGAAGAAACGGGCAAAGTGCCGGAGTTTTGGGTAGAATGCCAAGAAAACGGCGAGTATGAAAGGCTGTTCGACACAGCAAACAAAGTGTATTATCCTGACGGGCATAAATATCCAAAAGATGATGGCAGATCCGTCATAAATGCGGTCTGCGGTTACTTAGAGCTTGATGAAAAGACGTTTCCTTATATGATCTGCGCAGTTAGGAAGCCGGATAGCAATACAGATGGATTCAAAGTTGCGCAAATCCCAAAGGCGACATGGGCAGTTTTCAGAAGTGAAAAGACTACTATCGGCACAGAAATCCCCAAGCTGTTTAACCGCGCATACAGCGAATGGCTGCCATCTTCCGGATATGATAAAGCAATTGGGCCGGATATGGAGCTTTATTACGCCGACCCATGGGGCAATCATTTTGAGGAAGTATGGATTCCAATCACGAAAATAAACTAGAGGAGAAATAAGGCTGAAAGAATTTCATTCTTTCAGCCGGAGATTTGAGCTACGCTCAAAGTCTCCAGACTTTGAAAGGAGCAAGGGTATAATAATGATATCACAAGAAAAATCATGGCAGCAATTTGCAAATGAAGTCCAAGCAACATATGACAAAAGGAGTTTTTTTGGAAGTGACAAAATTGAAGCAGCTTTTCAGAATTGGAAAATTATTTATGACATGGGCTGCATTCCGGTAGGCTGCGTCCTAATCCCTTATACGCGCATCCGCACACCTTTTTTAACCAAAGCAAATTTTAAGTTTAGCATTTCCAAAAAGAATATTTTTAATAAAATAGCCGAAAAGCTTGGAAAATCAATTATTGAAATAGGTGAGCCGCATATTGATGATAATTTCATGGTAAAAAGCAATTCCGCAAAAAAAATAAGCCAAATGCTTTCTAATGAAAAAATAGCAGACCTTGCTCTTCGTATTCATGAAAAATCTTATTCCGATTTTGAATTATCTTGCGGGTACAAAAGCAGCCTTGGCTACAATTTCCCCAAGAATAGCAAAGGATTATGTTTGGTTATCCCGTTCGAAGTCAAAGATAAAGAAAGATTAATGCTTTATTATGATTTCTTTAAAGAGGTATTGACATATCTTTTTGAAGCAGGCGAGATCGAAGATACTGTATTTGATGTTAATCTAAAGACTTGGCTTAATTAATAGGAGAAAAAAGCATGAGCAGGAAAAAAGCCATCGTATTAATTGTTTTAGGCGCAGTTTTAATAGTTTTTGGAATTGGATGGGATGTTTTATCGGCAATTGGCGTCATCACATCAAAGCTTTACACCCCGCCCTTTTTTATGGCTGGAGTATTTGGTGTTGTTTTCGGTATGCTTAAAAAAGGGTGAAAGAATTCCATTCTTTCGCCCTTGCTTATCTAAGCCACTTCCTATAAACTATTAGATATGAAAAAAATAAAAATGTGCTATTCAATAAGGGACAATATTGGTGATTCAATAAATCCTTTGATTGTTGAAAGAATAATGGGCTTTAAGTGTGAGTGGGCGGATGCCCTTAGTTGCCAGACCAGTTCCATCGGAAGTGGGCTTTCTCGTTATTTCTTTGATTTTGAGCGGCGTTTCAAAAGCCGTATGGGCCTTTCACAATCCATAAAAGCAATGTTTATCAATGAACCTTTGCAAATCTGGTCGGCAGGGTTCATCAGGCATAGCGGGAAAAGAGAAACTGAGCTTAGGAAAAATACAAATGTGGCCTCAGTCAGGGGCGAGTTATCAAAAAAGCGTTTGGAAAAAGCTTTGCAGCAAGAACTAAACATCACTACTGGTGATGGCGGGCTGCTTTCTGCGCAGCTGCTTAAGGAAAAATTCCCCCCCAAATACCGCTTGGGAATCATCCCGCATATCCGGGAAATCGGCGAAAGCGCATATGAGAAAATCCGTGATGCCCACAAGGATAATATTATTATTGATGTCAGGTTAAAGCCGGACGAATTTTTAAAGCTTCTTTCCCAATGCGAGTTTGTTATTTCAAGCAGCCTCCACGGCCTTATTATTTCCGACAGTTTTAATATTCCCAACCGCCAAGTGACTTTAACTGACCGCTTGGTCGGTGACGGGTTCAAATTTGAAGACTACTACTCTTCCTTTGGCCTTTTACCCAATCCGCTTGATTTAAATAAAACCAGCACCATCAACGAAAACATGATAATAGAAAATTATCATATCACCAAAGAAATGGTAGACCAGAAAAAAGCCGAAATTAGAGAAAGCTTTTTCCGCTATATATGATGAAAGATAAATTTTTTCACAAAACAAGTGATTCGGTGTTTAGAGAGGCACGAGTTAAATGATTATTGTTGAACTATATGGAACACCGGGTTGCGGCAAGACGACACTATATCAACAAGTAATAGGAAAGTTAAACGCTAAACCTTATGTGCTAGCTAACCACCAGTTAATGGTGGATTTCCAGCTTGACAATTTTCCCCGCCGCTTTGGTGTTCCTAGAATCTTAAAAGAATACAAGCATTATTTACTTTTTCTTAGTATCTTATTATCTTTAATAAGCTATGGCATTTCCAAAGAAAGGATAAAATTTACCAAAGTGCTGTTTGTGTTTTGTTACCGCTTATTAAAACTAGGGCAAGCCAGGAAATATGACGTCATTTTTTTTGAAGAGGGGTTATGCCAGATGATATCCAGTATCGCACATGATCAGAAAATCAAAAATAATTTTATCGATAAAATGCTGATGAAGCAGATAAAAAAGGCTTTTCCGGCGGTTAAACTGATTGAACTAAATATTACGGCGGAAGAAAACATAAAACGTCTCCGCAAACGAAACCGGGAAAAATCGCGGTTTGACAGAGTGCCAGATGACCATGATTTGGCAAAACTCCTCAAAACAAAACAAGATAATTTGAATCAGATCGCAAAGGCGATTGCCGATAAAGCGGGATTAAGCTTGGATATGGCAGCAGATTCTGAAATAAATAGCGATTTGCTAGCTGGCTTTATTGCGGATTTTTTCCCGGCGGGCTAGCATTTCCTTAACCACCCAGAATACATTTAGATACCTGCGGTGCATAATCCGGATTTTATTGCGGCGGCATAAGCGGATTAAGCGAAAAATATCGATTAGTTTTAGGCGGTCATTAAACCAGCCAATAACTGTTCCGAGCCCAAAAGCATTTAATTCATTCCAATCAGATTCGCTGAGATTTTGCTTCAAAAAAATAATCCGCCGCAGATTTACATTATGCTTGATGGTGAGTTTTTCCCTATTGGCGGAAGCGGTTAATGACAGCCGGGATTTCGTAATGCAATAGATTGGCGTTAGGCAGACGGCAAAGGATTTGGCAAAAAAACCGCATTTTGTGGAAAATAGCATATCATTGGCAATTATTACGTCCTCGAAAAGAATATTATTTTCTTCGAGAAAGGTTTTCCTAATCAATTTCGACCAAGGGGGATTAAAGCAGTAGCGTATCTTAAGTCCATTAGCATGGCCAGGATTTTCTTGGTATGAGCGAAGCAAATTTTCATAGTGGATATGCCTTCCTGCTTTCAAGCCAGTCTCAAGGTTTAGGCTGTCAGGCGCAAAAAAAATGATATCCACTTCATGATTGGAAAATTTTTCCAATTGGCAAGGCAGGTTTTCGGTAAAAAAATCATCCGCGTCGGCGAAGAGGACCCATTTTCCCTTCGCATGGGAAAGGCCGATATTGCGGCAAGTTCCGGCGCTATTTTTCCCGGTTTCATTTAGGTAAAACTCGCCCCCTCTTTTTAAAACCAATTCCTTTATCAAAGACATATCAGCTTTACTATTGTCATCAATGACGATGATTTGGTAATCAGCGGAGACAGGAATTGAAGCAAGCAAAATCTTCAAGGTGGGAACAGAGTTATAGTGGGGAATAATGATGGAATATGTGGCTTCTTTTTTTGCTTGCATATGCACCCCTAATATTTACTGCGCAGTTTACGGATTAAAAACACCGGATTAAAATACTCGCTTGGAAAAATGCGGACCCTATTTTTGATGAACAAATACAAAGTTTCCAAAAAGATGGCCAAACCCAGTTTTTCATTGATGATATGCTGTAATTGTGAAGCACCTGCTAGCTTTAGGAGCTTCCATTCATTTGGGAATAAAGTCATTTTAAGATATAAATAGCGGCGGATATAAGCCGCCCGCCGGATTTTATAACGCTCGCGGGTTACACTAGTTAATGTATTTGCGCCTTTTGTTACGCAATAAATGACTTCACTGGTTGCTTTGATTTTAATCGCGTAACTGCCTAGCTTTGCGCTAAACATCGTATCATTAGCAACATAAGTTTCTTCAAAATTAATGCCAAAACCAACCAGAAGTTCGCGGCTAATCATTTTCGACCAGACGACGTAATTTCTTAGGCGCAGGTTAACATTATTCTTAAAGCTTGGTTCGCGAAGATAGTCATCAATCCGGTTTTTGGTATTTAAATGCCGATCGGAAATCTCGTTAGTCAAAAGATCAATGCTTGTGGGGGTAAAATAAATTACATCGAAGATTGTATCATAATATAAATCAAGCTGTGCTTGTAAATTATCCAGAAAATAATCGTCCGCATCGGCGAAAAGAACCCATTTGCCATGGGCGTGTTTTAAGCCAATATTGCGGCAAGCCCCGGCGCTTTGGACCCCGGTATCATTTTGGTATAGCTCACATTGCGGGTTGGCTGTAACATAATTTTCTGCTGCGGAGATATCATCAGTGCTATTATCATCAACAATGATTATTTGGATATCGTCGTTTTTGGGGATTGTGTCCAAAAGTTTTAGCAGGGATTTTACTGAATTATAGTGCGGGATTATGAAGCTGTATTTTTTCATTTAGATTCCTTTCTTTCTTCCAATGCACCTGAAAGATGATTTTGCCTGACTTCTATTCTAGGTATTGCCTAATAACCTCTCATACAATTTATATACTTTGTCCGCGCAGCTGGCGGAAGAAAAAGCCGTTAGGGCCTTTGCTTTCCCGGCATTGGCCAGTTTTTTCAGCTCATTGCGGTCATTAAACAGCTCACTTATAATTAAGGCTAAATGCAAGGTATCGCCGTAACGATAGATCCGCCCATTGATTTTATCATTGATTATTTCGGGGTTCGCCCCGGTATCGGAAGCGATAACAGCAAGCCCTGCCATCATACATTCAACAGTTACCCGCCCAAAGCCTTCGGATAAAGAGCAGACAATTCCGACATCATAATCAGAAAGCGTTGCAAAAATATTGCTTACATAACCTAAGAAATTTACTTGCCCATCTAAGCCTAGGGCATGGATTTCTTTTTTGAGGACGGCCTTATATTCATGATAAGCTTCCCCGGCGATGTCAAGCTCAATTTTATCTCGAATGTCCTTTTCTAAATGGCCAAGGGCTTTGATAAGCTCAAGCTGCCCTTTAATCGGTTCAATGCGTCCGATGATAATCATTTTTAGTTTCGAGCCATCAGAAACCTTGTCAGGAGTAAAAGTTTCGTTAACCGCAATGCCATTATAAATTAAGACGGTTTTATCCTCTGTAAGCTTTTGTGATCGCCAATTTTCAAGGACTCCATTAGATATGGCAATAAAATAATCCGTGCCTTGATTAAGATAATTGATTAAGCCGCGCTTATAAAAAACGATGTTGTTTGTTTTATATTCGCGTAAGTGGACAATATGGGGCAGCTGGTATTTTTTGCGGATGACCATTCCGATGTCGAGGCGGTTCAAATTCGTATGGATAATATCAATAGTGGAAAAATCAATGCCAACGCGGCCGATATTCCTTGCTGTCAACGCACCACAGCAAAACAAAAAATACTTAACAAGATGTTTTAAAATCCGCATAAGGGGATTCCGGTAAGGAGCCCCGGCCATGATGTCACGATACCAAAAGGAATGGTTTTCAATCCCCTCTTTGTCACATAAATCATTCAGGATATTCCTTTTTTTCGTCAATAGGACCGGGGTAACCCCATGCCCTTTTTTTAGGGCAATCATCAAATCAAACAAGGATTTTGGGGCCCCGTATTTGTCATCGCCGGACGAAATAAACAAAACTCTCATAAGCGGCCCTGGCTCTTTTCGTCATATTCCTGCTTCCTGACCCGGTACTGGATATCCTCAAGCAATTTGCGGTTAGTCGCAATCACATCAGCCACCAGCCCGATCATAAACGTAATAAAGCCGATGATAAGCAAGGTGCAAGCAAGAATCAATGATTGAATATGCCCTGCACCGCCGTATGTAAAGTAAAAATACAAAAAGCGGATTGTCGGGACCATTCCCACCGCGATAGGAAAAACCGCAATCATCGTAAAGCAATAAAGCGGCTTGTACCACATCAAAGTGCGGACAATCGTCAGCATGGAAATTTTGACGTAACTCCACATACTTTTCATCAGGCGGGATTTGCGCAGCTCCGGATTGGTCCTGATGGGGACGCTTTTAACCGCCATCTTGTTCCGCCCGGCTTGGACAATTGTTTCCAAGGTATATGTATAATCATTGATTACATTAAGCCCAATCGCAGCTTCACGGCTATAGGCGCGAAAACCGCTGGGGGCATCGGGGATATCGGTCCGGGATGCTTTCCTGACGACCCAGCTTCCGAACCGCTGCAACCGTTTTTTGAGGAAAGAAAAATGCGCCGTCTCTTCAATTGGGCGGGCCCCAATGACAACATCAGCTTCCTCTAAAAGAATCGGCTTGACCAATTTGGCAATATCATCGCCAACATATTGATTGTCAGCGTCAGTATTGACGATTATGTCCGCGCCGTTACTAAGGCACGCATCAAGCCCTGCCATAAAGGCTTTTGCCAGCCCCTTATTGCGCTTAAAACTGACAATATGGTGAACGCCCCATTCTTTGGCTGCTTTGACAGTATCGTCTATGCTCCCGTCATTGATGATCAAATATTCAATAACATCAATCCCGTCAATTTCTTTGGGCAGGTCATCCAAAGTAATCGCCAATGTTTCCGCTTCATTATAGCAGGGAATTTGAATAATAAGTTTCATTTAAACCTCATGGAGAGTAAGCTCTTCAATCTGCATAACCATCCGCTCCCACGAAAATTCATCGTTGATGGCTTTGATATTTTCGCAAAACTCATCGTGGCGGTGGCTGTCTTCGGTAAAATAACGAAGAATGGCATTAGCCAACTCCTCTGGATTCTGGGGCTTAACGATATACCCGGTTTCTCCGTCTCTGACAATATCCGTAAAGCCCCCAACATTAGTGACAACAACAGGCTTTAAAAAGCCGTAAGCTATTTGGGCAATTCCGCTCCCGGTAGCTGATTCATAAGGTAAAACAACCAAATCAGCAGCGGCAAAATATTTTTCCACCTCTTGATTAGAGACATAATCATCAACGAGACAAAGGCAGTCAGCAATGCCAAGTTCGTTTATCAGGTCAAGATATTTTTCTTTGTCTCCGGCGAAGTCGCCAACGACAAACAGTTTGATATCATTTAATTTTTCGGCAATGATGGGGAGGGCTTTTAATAAATGCTTTAGCCCCTTATACTCCCTGACAAAACCAAAAAACAAAAGCAGCGGAATATCATCCCTAATGCCGAGCCGTTTCCTCGCTTCGGCTGTCCCGAACCCCTCTTGCTTAAAAATATTGTAGGTTGGGTGGGGATTTACCCGGTAAATGGCATTTGGTTTTACTGATAATAAATTGCCCTCGTCTAAATGGGTATGGACGATGAAACGGCTGCCACTCCTTAGAACCATTTTTGTCAAAAACTTGTCCAGCAAAAAGCGTTCATGGGGAAAAACATTGTGGCAGATAAAAACGATTTTCTGCTTCCTTAAAAACTTCGTCATAAAAAAATAGCATGGGGCAAAATAAGGATGCCACCATTGGAAGATGACCGTATCAATTTTTAACTTTTTAATCCTCAAAGCCGAAGCCAGCCAGTTAAAAGGATTCAAGGTATTAATAAGATAATTCGTATCAGCGACAGCAAATGAGTTGTCGCGATAGTCCTTTTGCTCTTTGCGGAAAAGGAACTTGGGGTATTGCAGTTTAAATGAAAACATGAAAACCTCGTGGTTTTCACGCAAAGCGCAATTTTCACGCAAAGCGTGGCACATTAATCCGGTATAGTGGGAAATGCCGCCTTTGTAGGGATATACCGGGCCGATTAAAGCAATTTTCATTATGCACACCTGTTACACACCTGTTATACACCTATTACACTACCCCTGTCATTGCGGACTTGATCCGCAATCTATCCGCGATCCCTCAATCACCATCAATTACTTCTGTACCATCAGGCTCGGAGTCATTGGGTATTTCATCTGGCACATCTTCTAAGTTGTCTTCGCCCTCGCCTTCATCATCACCGATTTCATCATTGGTTTCTTCATTAAGATCTGGATCATCGTTAATGTCGGTGTCATTTTCGTTTTCGTTCTCGGTTAAATCCGTTTCTTCATCATCAATCTCAATGCCATCTTCTTCTAAGTCAATCGGGTTTGGGAGGAGTTCTTCCGGCACATAGGCTGACCAGCTATAAACCATGTTTAGCTTTAGGTCGCCCGATTTCCAAGGGGCGCTTAAGCCATTGGTGACAGCCCCCATAATCGTAAAGCGGAAAATGCTGCTTTCATTTAAAGAAACAAACTCCCCATTTTCGTCATAGTTGGCCGCTTCAAGGCGAATGGAAAGAACCGCGCCATCGGCTTGGTCGGTAATAATAAAGTCGTCATTTTGGGGTTCCATAAGATGACGTAAAAACATAAAGACCATTTTTTCTTGGGCTTCTTCATCTTGATTGGGGGCTTCTGTTAAGGATAAAAAATCGCCATTATCGGAAAAGCTATAAGCTAAGTCATGGATTTCTAACTCAATATCAATATTGCTATAGTTCGCAATGCTGTATTCGGGGGCAAAAAGAGTGCCTTGCCCGGATATATTATAAGGGTCAAGAATGAAATCAAGGCTTAGGGGTATTGCGACTTGAATATTGACATCATCAAAAGGCGTGGTTACTTCATCATATGAATGGCTTTCGGGAGTGTAGTCATCTTCGGTGAGAATTTCGCGGATAATTTCATCAGAATCATTTATTCCCAAAGTCTCCATAAATAAAGGCATATCATTTAGTCCTACAGTACCAGCAAGAAGCGGCTTAGGGCTAAGAAGCGAAACCGATATTAATAAGGTAAAGAATGAAATAAAATAGTTTCTCATATTGTTTATATCGTCTATTTGCCTTTAATTCTTTATATTAGTATAGCATAACTACTTTCTAAACACAAATAAATATTCGTGTGCCAGCAACAAGAAGTTATACTTTACGCTATTTGTTTTCCAATATCCTGTTGCCTTGCAATTATGCTGTTCTTTAATAATAATTTCTTTCGTTTTAAACCCTGCATTCTCAAAAATCTTCATTACTTCAAAACTAATCGGGATTACGTACCCTTTTTTACGAGTGTCGCCCATCAACAAAGCACAAAAACAATCTTTTTTCAAAACGCGATAAGTTTCATTGGCTACAGATTGCATTTCACTGAGAAAGTCCTTTACATTAAGCTGTGAAAGATCATTTTCAATGCTCTCACTATAATGAATAATGTTTGCATATGGCGGGTGAGTGCAAACTAAATCAATACTTTCATTGGAAATAAAATCAAGTTTTCGGGCATCGCCCTGCTTTATAATAACTTGTCCGGCATTCGGATATTCAAATGCTGTTTTTTCTCGGCATCGCTCTAAGGCGGCGGGGTTTACATCAACTCCTATAATATTACGGTTCAGCAATTTTGCTTCTACAAGGGTAGTGCCGCCACCCGCAAATTGATCAAGCACCATATCGCACTCTTTAGAGTATCGCAAAAGCAAATTGCGTGGTATGTACGGCGACCAATTCCCACGATACTTTGCATCGTGTGTCGCCCAATTCCCACGTTTTGGGAAACTCCAAACAGTATTCATTTCTATTTCAAAATTATCAGGCTCCCATTTTTTGATTATCATTTAAAAATCCTATCCATCACGCCATTTTTTAGATCATCAATGTTATAAATGTGTTCCAATACATCAAAGGTTTCTTCAAGATTGTTTCGGGCAGAAAACCATCCGCGCCCATCTGTAAACCACACAAAAGTAAAATTGCTAAGTCCTTTTGCTTCAACGGCAATGTTCTTATAACTGCGGGCAGTTTCGTTTAGCTTTGAGCCGCCACCTGTATAGAAGTTTGTTTCTATACCGAAAACCGTATTTTCATTTTTAACAACGAAATCAAATCTTTTTACTGTTTTCCCTTGATTAGAGAGAGTAGATAAATCCAATCTCCACCTTGATTCTATGTCACTTATTTTCATTTCTTTGAAATAAGTTTCGCTCTTAATAAAACCTGCCTTTAGCAAATAAGATTCCACTAAATTTTCCATAAGATGCCCACCGCGGTTCTTACGTCCGTTGCTGTCAAGCCCGGTTTCAACGCCTGTTGCGTAGTCTACAAGATTTGATAAGATATGATTTTCTATAAGGTTTAAAGATTCTCATAACTTTACCCCCTAGTAGCTTGCAATAAGCAGCTCATTTATTTTCCCCCGTCCGTTACCAACAGAATTTATTGCCCTGCTTGCGCTGATACGGAAAATTTTGTGACGAGAATATAGTTCGTCAAAAAAATCATCTTTCTCATTTGCATTTTTAGGATCGCTGTTACTTGCAACTATAAACGCTCCGGCATCACTCAGTTTGTCGATAAACATTGCAAGCTCAATCTGCTCCTTATCACCAAATCCATCTTGCGTATAAGATGTAAAACTTGATGTTGCGGATAACGGGCGATATGGCGGATCAAAATAGGCAAAGGTATTTTTATCTATGAATTTTGCGGACTCTTTGTAATCACCGCATATAATTTGAACATTCTGTAGCTTTTCCGATACGGCCCGGAGATTATTCTCATCACAAATGCAAGGGTTTTTATAGCTGCCCTGCGGAACATTAAATCCGCCTTTTGAATTAACTCTGTATAATCCGTTGAAACAAGTCCTATTTAAGAAAATAAATAAAGCAGCGAATTCTGTTGGTTCGCTGTTTGACAGTTTGAGGGTGTTAAATCTAACACGATTTTTGTAATAGATTTCTTTTCGCTCATTTTCGCTTGCTGCTAAATAAGTATCCTCAAATGCACTTAGATACGAAATAAGAACGCCTATATTGTCGCGGACAGTTTGATAAGTCAATATCAATTCACGGTTTACATCACCAATGTATATATGCTGCATATCGTAATTACTGAGAATATCAAACAATACAGCACCTCCACCGACAAACGGTTCGGCGTATTTTTTCACAGTCTTGCCAAGATCTGTCGGATATTTCATTCGTATATTATCTAAAATCTGCGCTTTGCCGCCTGCCCATTTCAAAAATGGTTTGACGTTTGCCACAAGTAACACCTCCAAATTAATATGGTATTATTATATTCTACATTAAGAATAAAGTCAAATCAAATATGCAAAGCCGCAATCTATTTTATGCAATCGCAACTTACTATTTTTTGAATAGACTTTTCCAATTTCTTAGTGTATAATCCAGTCAATGAGCAAGAAAATAAAGACCAAGGAAAGCAATAAAATTGAAATCGTCATGCTGCTTGTTGGCGCGGTTATTATTTCGATAATCGGGCTTTATAATCTTGAGCAATATTACTGTCTGACGATTATCAATGATGAATTTGCCTATTGGGCGATGGCTGCCAAGATGGCGGGCAAAGACTGGACTCCGCTGCTTTCGACTTCCAATTTTTATTCATATGGTTACAGCTTTATAATTGTTCCGCTGTTTTGGCTGGGGATATCCATGACAAGCGTTTACCGGATTGCGATTATCCTTAACGTTTTATTGCTAATCGGCAGTTTCTTGATGACCGCATGGGTTGGAATGCGCTTATTTGGCGAGGGGGGCGGCTTGATTAGCCGCCGGATTATCATCTACATTAGCTTGGCCGTGACGCTTTATGTTGGCAATATTTTCCAGCTGACAATTGCTTGGACGGAAATCCCTTTATACTTTACTTTTTGGGTGATTACGGTTTTTATGTACCGCGTCTTAAAACCGATTCTTTTGGCCGAGAAGCCCAATTATCCGGATATTATTTTTCTCGCGGTTGCCAATGTCTATATTTATACGATTCATAACCGCACCTTAGGGGTCATGCTGACGACTGTTTTCGTAGTAATATTTCTTTATCTTAAATCGGTTTTTGAAAAAAAGCTGCAGCACCGTTTAATTGTCTGTTTGGCAATAATGGCGGCTTTGTTTTTGCTTGCGTCATTGTTCCGTCAATATACAGTTGATAATTGGTACAATTTATCCTTGGCTGAAACTATCCCGGGTGAATCAGCAACGGTTGATCCTAACGACTATCAAGCTCAGATAACGAAAATAACGAGGTTAACATCTTTAAGCGGACTGTCAAACTTAATCTTAAGCCTGGCCGGGAAGCTTTATTACCAAGCAACAGCTTCATTCCTGTTGATTTTCATTCCGCTTTTATCAGCGGCGGGAATGGCCATGACAGCGATTTTTTCCCGCTTTAAGAAACGAGCTAAAAATGATATTAAGGCGAAGTGGGGCATTGAAAGCTGGATGATTTTTTTCGGCTCGGCCGCGTTTGCTTTTGAAATCGCCATTGCCGCCCTTTATAAGTCCGGTGCGGTTACCCGCCTTAGGGCAGTCGATGTCCTCTACGGCCGTTATCCGGAATTTGCCATCGGCCCGGTTTTGTTATTTGCCCTGGCGATGATTTTGATGAAGCGGAATTTGCTAAAAGAAGTAGCAATTGGCGCAGGAATTTATCTATTTTCTGCCGTTTTGGTTGGTTATCAGCTTGATAATGTGGGTTTCATGTTTATGAATGTCAATAATGCACCGGGCGTATACCGTTATTTTCAAGGAGGCAATTCGCCGCTGGTCATTACTCTTATAATGACGCTGGCAGGTTTGGCAGGTTTCGTTCTCGTTGCTGGCTGTTCGCTTCTTGTCCAAATCGATTTGCCGGAAAAATGGCATCCCAGCAAAGTAAAAAGGGTGTCGCGGGATATAATCATTGTTTGCATTGCGGTTATTTGCCTTTTCTGGTGCGTAAGCGGAATCAACAATGCCCAAGGCTGGGTTGAACGCAATAACAGGGGGGCGCGTGATACGATTGCGCCAATCCAGCAAGCTATGGCTGTCCTCGGAGAAGAAACCGAGATTTATTATGTTGTTCCCCCCGATGAAACATTGCATAACTATATAAAGATATATCAGTCCCTCGACCCCGACCGGGTAATCCATGTCAACACATATGAGCAAATAAATGCCAATCGTCCGCAGGGCGGGTATCATGTCTATATGAGCAGATCAATGGAAGTAACAGGCGGTGACTTGATTGTCCTTGCAGAGACAGACGGGCTGATTATGTTCGTTGAAAGGGATAGTGAAGTTTTCCGGATGCTGATGGAAAACTGATACTTGACAATTAAAAACCGCACAATTATAATGAAACCATCGGGAACGTTTAGTTCCCCTGGTAGTCCGGCAGGATTTAGGCCGGACACCGCTTTAGCGCAGCTGCGCTGCCACGGCAATCTCTGCCACTAACCAAATACTTACACCTAATCAGACGGCAGGGATTCACGTAAATCTTCCTTGGTGTGTCCCGCCATATGGATGCGATGAAAGCACATTGCAAAGCACATTGCACCGGAAAGGACGCACGATGGAGAAAAATGAAAAGGAAACTGACGGTGAGCAGGTACTCAAGTACAAGTTCACAAAGGACACACTATTCAAGATACTGTTTGTAAAGAACCAGGACCTGCTTAGGAGCCTGGTCGCGGCGCTGCTTGGAATCAGCAGGAAAAGCATACGCGAGCTTACGATCGCCAACCCTGAAATACTGCCGGAAAACCTGAAAGGCAAATTTGTCCGCCTTGACATACATATGAACATCGGCGGCAAGCTTGTGGATTTGGAAATCCAGGTCGAAAACGAAGGGGATTTCCCGGAGCGGAGCCTTTACTACTGGTCGAGGGCTTACTCAACGGCGCTGGATAAGAATGGGCAGTATAAGGTATTGCCGCAGACAATCGTCATCAGCATCATTGATTTTGCCCTTTTCAGGTGCCTTGGGTACAAATCCGAATTCCGCCTGCTGGAAACTGACAGGCATGAGCTGCTGACAGATAAGCTGTCCCTTCTATATTTTGAGCTCCCAAAGCTTCCGGGGGACATGGACGCAAATAATCCGCTCGGATTATGGTTATCATTATTTAATGCAAAGACCGAGGGCGACCTTAAGAAAATAGAGCAATTGGGGGTACCGGAAATGAACAAGGCCATTAGCGAATACCGGAACATCGTTTATTCAAATGAATTCACCGAGCTTGAGCGTATGCGTGACAAAGCCCGCGTTGACGGGATTTATGCCATTAAAAATGCTGTTGAAAAAGGCGTTGCGCAAGGAAAGAAGCTCGAAAGAAAGCGCGGCAACGCAAAACTCAAGCGTGCCTTGGCAGAAAAAGATGCTGACATTGTGAAAAGAGAAGCTGACATTACAGAAAAAGATAACCTCATCAAGGAACTGCAACGAAAGATTATAGAGCTACAAAAATTATAGCTTTGTTTCAAGGGTTGAATGAAAATGTGCAACTTTATTTAACTGCTACATCAGTCGTTATAAGATGTTCATTATATTTGAAAACAAATTGCAATTATTGGCAATCAAAAAAATCTAAGAAGAGTTGGTGTATGGACAATCCTTTGTATTGCTCATCAATGGATGAGCTTGTTATACTAATGAACATGACTTACAAATGCAATATCATGTGTAAATTTTGCGGCCAGAGAAATTTACCTGTTGAAGTGAAGAAGATGAGCATGGACAACGAACTATTATACGAACTATGCTTGCCCTTGTATGAACGCGCCAAAATGATTTGGCTAAACGGAGGTGAGGCCTTTTGCCATCCAGAGTGTTTTAATTATGTCCAATTTCTTTCCAGTAAATATCCCAGGTCAACTATAAAAATACAAAGTAATGGTCTATTATTTGACTCAAAGTGGCACAATTTGGCAGCAGATAATTTAATATGGATTCATATTTCCCTCAATGGAAGCAATGAAAGCATATACGCGGATACCTGTTGGGACAGGGAGGGGGCGTATGCCAAAATAAAACAGAACTTAGATAGCTATATTGCATTATTAAAAGAAAGAAGTCTAATCGTTTTCGCACCGAGTATTTCGATGGTAATCAATAAAGACACAGCACATGACATTGAAGATTTTGTTTTGCTTGCCCTTACTGGCCAGTACCGCGCTTGTGTTTTTTACTTTGATTCTTCAGAAGATGACAAAACTGGCTACTTCCGTTATCCTGACGCTTTGCGTCCAGCTTTACTAAAATTATTGAAGCTTGAACGTGTCCTTGCGGATAAATTTTCTATGTTTTTCCGTTTTAGGATTCCTGCTACAGAATTAAGCCTAATTGAAAAAGAGGTTGAAGCTATGCCAATGTCTAAGCTTATTAAAGAATATGCTGAAATATCAGAGTTGGCAGAAAAACGCTCAATTAAGAAAGAACACGAGGAAAGAGAAAGGGTTAGAAAAGCCAAGGGAAAAAAGGCATTATCAATTGATGAGGAGTCCAAAACATCATTAAGACAGGACAAAAGAGATAATAAATGGGTCTGTTCCGCGCCTTTTAATGAAATAGAGATATCACCCGATCGCACTTTTGGTTTTTGCTGTCTTTTACAAAGGCCGCGATTTGACATGGTTCAATATATCAAAGATGGGAGCATTAATTGGGATGAAGCCTACAATAATGCCGCTTTATTTGAAGTAAGGAAAGATTTTTTGGAGAACCGTTATCACATATGCTTAGAGGGCTGTCCTTTAAAAGCGGCTAATAAGCAAATTTAGGAATTTAGATTTACTGCAAAAAAAATAGTAGCATTTATTTTTTATTTGTGCTATGATACAGATATAGAAAAGAATGGCATTTAATACATACTAAAATTTGGACAAACTTTTGCATTTTTAAGCTAATCATTTCTGAAAATTATCCGATATACAATATAAGGTTTATTTGGATAATATTTCTATAAACTGGTTTAAGGAGGTGCGTGATTTGTCTGACGAGAGCAAAATAAACATAAAGGGAGGTGAGAAAGACACAGAAAAGCCCAAGAAAAACAAAGCAATTGGCATAGTTATTGCTTCATTACTAGTAATACTGATAGCCATCGGCATTGTTTTGATCTTCATTCTATTAAGGGAAAAAGAGCCCGAGCGGACGACCGGAAATAACGAAATTATCGGCGGACGCGGAATCGTGGCAACAGAAGAAAACTTAGAAAGCCTGATTGAAGAATTAGCACGCCCAATCGATGATGCGTCATTTGTAGTCAATATGAGCATGACGCTGAATTTCGACACATGGGACCAATCTTCACGAAGCACATACATTAAAAATGATGGTGCTAATTTACGGACAGTTTACTTCGACATTTTCCTTGATGATGAAAATGGTGATATAGGAGAGATGATTTATTCATCGCCTTATATCCCGGTGGGCAGGGAACTAAGGGATTTCGGCTTGAGTAAGGAGTTGCCGGCAGGGGAGTACGCAACGACGATAATCTTTAACTTGGTTGATGATGATTACGAAAAAATAACCGAGTTAGTGCTGGGAATCCGCTTGAACATCAGTCGTTAGAAGATGTTCGCAGTATTTAGTAACAAATTGTAACTATTGGCAAACAAAAAATCAAAGAAAAGGAGTTCTTAAAATGAGGAATTACCGAAAATTGCTGGCAATAATTCTTGCCACGACACTCGCTTTGTCACTTGGCCTTACAGCCTTGGCTTCACAAAGCGTAACCAACATCACCAATAGCGGTGAAGTAACCGGCAGCGGTAGCGTATGGGATATGACCTTTGATGACAAGGCCCTTGTTATCGTACTTCCGACCGGAAAGATGTTTGACTTTATCCTTGACCCTAAAGGGATTCTTGAAGTTGAAGAGGGCGCATACTACAACCCCAACGATTTCAACGGAACAGTAACCTTTAAACACGGCATAGCCGGGGACGGAAAGCTTCCTACTATTATTAGTGAAAGCTCCGTTGATGTTGCCCTTGATATCACGATTACAGCCGTTGATACCAATGAAGGCGATTCAAAGATCAACTGGGTCACAGCCGGGGCTTTTGATGAAAAGTCAGGCGATTCTTACAACAATGACTTGCAAATCAAGTTCTTTGCTTCAAAAGACGGGATTGAAGCACTCGCAACATCAGGCAGCTATGACACAGCCAGTGATTTCCAGACAGATGGCGCATTCCGCTTTATGGATGATGGCGAAGCAAAATTAAGCTTTATCTTGGATGCTGTCAGCTGGAAATACAAAGCATTATCAACCCAAGGCGCTTTCCAATTCGAGAAAGAACAGACAGATGACACCACAAAGAATGCCGCCAGCGGAACTCAGATTTTCGCCATCGGTGAAATCGGCACAAAAGGCACTTGGATGGATTATACCGGAGATTCACCGAAAGAATCCATTTCAATCCGTGCGAAATTCGATGTAGCTGAATTTACAGGCGACAAAAAGGATCTTACAGCTGAAGCAAACGCGAAGTTCATGTATGAAGAAGTTGGCTTAACAGTTGTTGAACCTGAATTATGCCCTGACTGCGGCAAAGCAAGCTGTGATGACTGTGTATATTGCGGCGACTGCACCTGTGACGGCGTAGCGTGCCTATGCCCTAACTGCGGAACGTATGACTGCCAGGATGCTTGCTGCTTAGATTGTGGTGAGTTAGTATGTATTTGCCCTGAAGAAGCATTTGTTTACTACTTTGACAATATTCCTGTATTATGGGTCGGTGTCAATGAATTTGTAAGCACTGGATCACCAGGTGGGATTACAAGCCAGGCATTGGTGAGTGATTTAACAATTGCCTTAGGCTCAGGAACACCTGTTACACTAACCGGTACCCAATTCGGCGTTACTAACGATAACTGGATCCAAATTTATTGGGATTCAATGGTAGAAGTGTTTGGCCTATTTGCTGGCTGGGGACCAGGGGCAGAGTATACAATCACTTTCACATATGACGGAACAGATTATCTCGGCTCATATGTAGTAAACTAAGCAAGAGTGCAAGAATAATCATTGATTGAGTAAATGTTAATAGGGTCTGTCTGGTATATATTGCAGGCAGACCCTTTAACAACTTTAAAAAAGATAGGTTACCCATGATTCATGAAAGAATTTATGTAACTAAAGCAGCAATGCCACCATTTGAGGAATATGCCGAAGCAATCCGCCCTTTATGGGATAGCCATATTCTTACGAATATGGGCAGATATCATTCCCAGCTTGAGGAAAAACTAAAAGAATATTTGGCGGTTTCGGAGCTTTCATTGATGGTCAATGGGCATATGGCCCTAGAAATGACAATCCAAGCCTTTAATTTCCCCAAAGGAAGTGAAGTAATTACAACTCCGTTTACTTTTATTTCAACGACCCATGCAATCGTCCGTAATGGCTTAGCACCTGTATTTTGCGACATAAAAATGGACGATTATACAATCGATGAAACGAAGATAGAGGAGTTAATCACCGAAAAAACTGTCGCGATTGTTCCGGTCCATGTCTATGGGAACGTCTGTAATGTTGAGGAAATAGAGCGGATAGCGCGAAAATATGATTTAAAAGTCATTTATGATGCTGCCCATGCTTTTGGCGTAAAATATAAAGGCATTGGCATTGGCAATTTCGGCGATGCTTCTATTTTTAGCTTTCACGCGACGAAGGTTTTTAATTGCATTGAGGGGGGTGCAATAGCAACAAAAGATGAAACGCTGATAAACAAGCTTTATGATTTGAAAAATTTCGGCATCCGTTCGCAAGAATTGGTAGTATCAGTTGGTGCAAATGCAAAAATGAATGAGTTTCAAGCCATCATGGGGTTGTGTAATTTGTCCCATGTCGAAAGTAACCGAATAATACGGAAAGTTCTTGTCAAAAAATATCGCGAATTATTAACCGACATTGAGGGGATTAAGTTAATGGATTCCTTTGAAAATACCGAGCAAAATTTTGCTTATTTTCCGATTTTGATTGACGCAGATAATTATGGAAAGAATAGGAACGATATCCATCAAGAGCTTTTATCACATAGCATATATACAAGGAAGTACTTTTACCCGCTTACATCTGACCAAGCTTGCTTTAAAAATAAGTATATGAGCTTAAAACTAGATACGGCCAGATTATGCGCGGACAGGGTTTTAATTTTGCCTCTTTATCCGGAACTGCCTTTGGAAGATGTAGCCCGGATTGCGGAATTGATTCGAAATAATAAAGTAAAAAGGTAATGGGGAAATGATTGACAAACTAGTAAAAAAAGAAGAAGCTGTAAATGCCGTTGAAGTAACGGAAAGTACATTGGAAGCCATGCGTAATGATCCCAACCCGATTATGCTCTGGGGTTGCGGCGAACTGGCTGAATGGGTGGTTGCGTTTTTGAAAAAAAGTAATGTCAGCTTAAAAGGGGTCTTTGTAGATGTAAATGTCTTAAACAAAGAGTTCCATGGAATGAAGGTAAATAGTTTAGATGAATTATGCGTAAATTATCCATCATTCAGCGTAATAGTCGGCCATTTAGACGGCTATGCCAATCAAGCTGCCTTGGAAAACATAAGGAATGTTGAGAATATTTATTCGCTTTACCAAAGAATCCTAAATCGCCATGAGATTATTGATTATGATTTTATTGAAGAAAATCGGGAAGCTTTTTTACAGACTTACAATTGGCTTACGGACGAGCTTTCCCAGAAAAGTTATATCTTATGGCTTAATTCATTGGTAACTAAGTCATTTCATGATTTAGTTCCATATGTTTATGAAGATATGTATTTTGCCGAGGATATCATTAAGCTGTCGGAGGGTGAAGTGCTTGTGGATGGCGGGGCGTATACTGGGGACACGATTAGGGATTTTGTCAATCGTTTAAGTCTTGCTTCTATTAGTAATTACAAAGTTTATGCCTTTGAACCGGATAAGGGGAATTATGCCCAATTATGTGCATATGCGGAGAATCTTCCGAGTATTAAGACAATAAACAAGGGGCTTTGGGATAAAGAAGCAACCCTTCATTTTAATGCAAAGGAAAGCGTATTAAGCAGCATATCCGAGCATGGGGACAGCATTGTTTTGGTTGATACAATCGATAATATATGCGCCGGGGAGAAAGTCACTTTTATTAAGCTGGATATCGAAGGGGCAGAGATGAAAGCATTAAAAGGAGCGGAACAGACGATTAAAAAGCATAAGCCGAAGCTGGCAATCTGCGCTTATCATCTGGCGGCTGACTTAATTACAATCCCCCAATATTTAAAACAGCTTGTCCCGGATTATCAGTTATACTTTCGCTTGTACCAATGCGGTCATTCTGACGCAATTATTTATGCGATTTAATTCGTAGCCATAGAGGGTTTTATGAGAGTAGCAATAATGCAGCCATATTTATTTCCTTATATCGGTTATTACCAGCTAATGAATGCGGTTGACAAGTTTATTCTTTTAGACTCGGTTAATTATATAAAAAAAGGTTTTATTAACCGCAATTACATTTTGGTGAATGGGACAAAGCATTTATTTACAATCAATATCAAAAATAAAAGCCAGAATACGCTGATTAAGGACATTCTTTTGGATAATGAAGATGAAAATAAGGAACGCTTTCTTAAATCAATATATTTAAGCTATAAAAAAGCACCATATTTTGAGCAGATATATCCAATGATAACAAAGATTGTAAATAAAAAACATGAAAGAATAGTGGAGCTGATATTATCAAGCATTTACCTAATTAATGATTATCTTGGCATTTCGACATCCATTGTGCCAACATCGATAGGATATAATAATGGCTTAAAAGGCCAGGAACGCATTATTGATATATGCAAAAAAGAAAAAGCGTCCCATTATATCAATCCCGGCGGCGGAATTAGCTTATATGAGCAGGATTTGTTTAATGAAAATGGCCTTAAGCTTTCATTTTTAAAGACGAATCCAATTAAATATAAACAGTACAATAATGATTTTGTCCCGAACCTTTCAATCATCGATGTATTAATGTTTAACTCGCCGGAAACGATTGCGGGTTTCCTTAAGGAATATGAACTGATTAAATGAAATAAAGGAGATTTATGCGCTTTGGCATTTATGTTTCGCAAAAATCAACAAGATTCAGAAAGGCAGTTATTGAAAGGATATTAACTAAAGAAAACACCGCCTTTGCTGTTACCGATTATTACGATACACAAGAACTTGACTTGATTTGCAAGGACTATGAAATACCGCTATATCGGTCCCTCTGGCGCGAGAAAGGCTTAACCGGGAAAGAACGAAATGAGTTTATTTCCGATTCTTTCCTAAGCCTTTTAAATAAATACAATTGTGATTACGCTTTTTTATTGGGTTGTGAGTTATTATTGCAGGGAAAGATTTTAAGTGAATATCATAATAAAATAATCAATTTTCATTGCTCTTTGCTTCCGGCGTACAAGGCCGGATATGAAAATTCCGGGTTTAAGGTTATTGATAAAGCACTTGAGGAAAATGCGATTTTTCTTGGAAATACAGCCCATTTCATCAATGAAAAAGCTGATGAGGGAACAATAATTATGCAGAGCATCATGCCGGCAAGGAAGTTTGCCGGGCATGACTCGGTTTTAGACATGATAGTTCCGATGTTAAAGCAAATTATTTGCTGGCTCGAAGAGGAGCGTTTTGTTTTTGCCGAAAACCAGCGATTTTATATAAAAGACGCAAAATATGAACTTGATTCATATGTTCCGAATTTAGAGAGGTAAAGTGTTATGAATAAGTATAGCCGTCCTATTTTGATCTTAGGTGCAACCGGAACATTGGGGGCATATTTGGCATTACATCTTAAAGAAAAAGGATATGACGTTATTGCAAGCGGCAGGAGGGCGAGTGATAACGGCTTTTTTGCTGATTATCAGATTCCTTATTATTCGATTGATATCAAGAATAAAGATGGTTTTTCCGTATTACCTCAGCAAAAAATTGGCGTAATTGTCCATGCTGCCGGGGTAATGCCAGCGGTATTAGGTGGCATTAGCCCTTATGAGCAAATTGATAATATCGTGACAGGTACTTTAAACGTCCTAGAATATGGCAGGGAATTGGGCATTGAAAAAGTGCTTTTCACTCATATGAATATGAACACCCGGCCGGGAACTGATTATCAGGAAGATGTTGACCGGAGCTTTATCCTGACAGGGGATCACGCGGTTCATTCGATCTGCAAAAATGCGGCCGCCAATCTTATCGAGCATTATTATCATCAATATGGTATTAAACGTTTCATGTTCCGCCTGTCAAATGTTTATGCTTACCACCCCGAAAAATATTATTATTCTGACGGTATAAAAAAGCCAGTTGCCTACCGCAAAATTATTGACCAAGCAATCAAGGGAGAACCAATTGAAATCTGGGGCAATCCGCTTAGGGCAAAGGAAATAACTTATGTTAAAGACATCTGCCAGATTTTTGAAAGAGCGATTGAGTCTAAATTAGATGGGGGAATATATAAGACTGGCAGAGGCGTTGGCGTGACTTTAGAAGAGCAAATAAAGGGCATAGTGGACGTTTTTTGCGGCGAGAAAAAATCGGAATTGATTTATTGCCCGGAAAAACCGGATGCCCGCCAGTTTATCCACGATATTAAGAAAACGCAAACTGATTTAGGTTATATGCCGGAATATGATTACCGGAAGCATTTAGAGGATTACAAAATAGAAAAAGAAAATAACCGCTTCATCAAGTTATGGGGGTCAGAAGAAGACTATGAATAAGGTTAATAAGATTCTGGTTTTTCCGGCGGACACGAAAGCGGCCAAGGAAATAGTGAATGCCTTAAAGCATCGCCAATTTTTTACTTTAGCTAGCGGATTGGAATCATTAGAAGATTATAATTACCTTAATGAGTTCATTAAAAATAATGGAATTGATTTTATTTATCCGGCAAGTGAGGAAGCGTGTTTATTTTTGAGCAAGAATCAAGATAAAGTAAATGCCGGAATTATTAGCTCGCCATATGAAACTATTAAGATATGTAGCTCGGTAGACAAGACCTTTAACCATTTGGCTGGACACGGTTTTGAGATGGATTTAGGCTTATCACCAGATGGCATGGAAGATCATGAAATTACGATTGATTGCTTTACTGACAGGCATGGGGTTTTAAGACTAGCTAAAAAACGAAGCTGTTCACTAGACGAACTGGGAAGCACAACATGGAAGATAGAGCCAATTGATAAAGAGTTAGCTGACATGGCAAGCAAAATAAATTTATGCTTAACTTTCCGCGGGGCTTGGTATTTTCAAATAAATACAGACGGAAAGCTGGCCAGAATATTTCCTTTGATAGCAGGGGAAATGGGGCTTGTTCGTAATACTGGGATTAATCTTCCTTATTTGTCAGTCCTTGATTTGCTTGATAAAGATGTTAAGATTATCGAAAACTTATGTGATATCATGTTATCAGTTTCTGATTGTTATACATACCGCTTAAGTATTATGTATAATCATGTTTATGTGGATTTTGATGATACCTTAATCGTAAAAGGAAAAGTAAATGCAGTTTTGATAATGTTCATTTATCAAGCCATAAATGCCGGAAAGAAGATTTATCTTTTGACCCGCCATAAGGAAGATATTTACTGCTCACTAGATAAATATCAAATTTCCCCGAAGCTATTCACGAAGATTTACCATATTGCCGAGCAGCCAAAATCAGATTATATTAAGGATAGCGATTCGATTTTTATTGATGATTCTTTTCCGGAATTAAATGAAGTGAAGCAGAAACTGGGAATCCCGGTTTTTAATGTTGATATGGTTGAAAGCTTGGTTTGGGGGTTTAATGATGAGTTTTAAAGAAACGATGATTTACGACAGCCTTTTAGATTTGGAATCAAAGAGAATTTTTAAAGCAAGGCATGATTTGATGGTTTCTAATGATGGAGATGAATTTTTTAACGCAATCAGCCAAGATGATAAGCCTTGGAATATACTCGGTTTTAATAATTGGCTGTCCGATTTGGAAAAAATGGATATGATTAAGCCTGAAGAACGGAAAATATATATTTTCGGGGCTGGCCAATATGGCAAGATGACTTTCATTACCCTTAAAAAGGCGGGCTTTTCCCCGGTTGCATTTATAGATAATGATGAAACCCGCTATAGTGAAACTTTTATGAGCCTTCCAGTATATTCGTTGTCATCAGTTATTGAACAGGATAAAGATTTTTGCGTCTTGATTGCCGTTAAGGCTTACTATGAACCAATTTACGAAAAACTATGCCAAAAGATAAAGAGGCCTTATATTTGGCTTGATTTATTATATAAAAGGGCAATAGCAACAATTGGAAAGCAATACTTTGATTTTTTCGAAAAACCAGGAGAAAACATAGGCATTTTCATTGATTGCGGCTGTTATGATTTGGGAAATGCTCTTGATTTTATCGATTGGTGTGATCGAAAATATGATAAAATTATTGCTTTTGAGCCTGACCGGAGAAACTACGAAAATTGCATGAAAGAATTTTCGCAAAATAAGATTGAAAAATTTACTTTAGTTAATAAAGGCATATGGAATGAGGATAGTGTGTTACATTTTGCCGAAAGCAATTTTAGCATGGCATCAGCTATTCATGCTAAAGGCGGGACAAGAATTGAAGTTACTTCAATTGACAATATAGTAAAAAATATGGAAAAACCAGTAGAAGTTGGTTTTATCAAAATGGATATTGAAGGCGCGGAATTAAATGGGCTTGTCGGGGCAAAAGAAACGATAATCCAATTTAAACCCAAACTGGCGATATCAGTTTATCACAAAGCGGATGATTTCATTTCCATTCCTTTATATATTAAAGAATTGCGTGATGATTACAAATTTGCATATCGGCATTACACAAACACCGAGCATGAAACGATTTTATATGCTTGGTGATGGCAGGAGCTTACCTTATGAAAATAACCGTAATAATCCTTACTTACAATCATGAAGAATATATTGGCCAGGCCCTTGAAAGTGTGCTTAACCAAGAAATTGACGTTCCGGTTGAGCTGCTTATCTTTGACGATGCGTCAACAGATAATACGCAAAATGTCATCCGTGATTATAAAAGACGCTATCCGGGCCGGCTTAAGACGTTTTTTCGGAAGCAAAACAGCAATCATCTGACCAAAAACTGCTATTATGCTTTGTCAAAGGCAACGGGAAATTATGTCGCTTTTCTTGAGGGTGATGATTATTGGATTGATAACCACAAACTAAAAAAGCAATATAATTTTTTGGAAAAGAACCCGGAATATTCAGCTTGTACAGGGGTCAATATCTGTATTGATGATGATGGTAAGTTTTATGATGACAAACAATTATATGTTGACAGCAAAAAATATCCTCAAGGGATTAGTTTGGCTGATTTTAAAAAAGGCGTAAGAACAGGCCATGCCTCAACTCTTTTTATCCGCAATTTGTTTACTGCTGAAAAGTTCAAAATTTTATATCAAGCAAGCAATAGCATTGGGGACACCACGGTTGAAATACTTTGTTTAGTTAAGGGTAATATTTACCGGATGGCGGACGAATTTTCAGTCCGGCGGGTAACAAGGAAAGAAGGCGGCGTTAATTTCAGTTCGATTCATCTTAATAATAAGTATTGGAATTATGCGAGGATATGCTATTTTTTAAGATTAGAAAATCATGTGCGGAAGCATTATGAGCCAAATTTTACGTTCGAGTTTCTGTTCCGCTGGTTATTGCTATATTGCCGTGACTTACCTTTTGAAGCATATCTTAGGCTTATTTCATTAAGCGGGGATAAATGGCATTATGCCAGGCTCATTTTGATCCTTAAGCTTTTTTCCAAGAATTACGATATAGAATATCTAAATAAAAGAAAAAATCCATATAGTTTCCGGAAGCTTCTGAATGAAAAAAAGCGGATTGTCCTGTTTGGCGCGGGAGAGATGGCAAGGGAATATCTTGATAATGAAGGCTGGCGCGAGCTGCCAATCTTTATTGCCGATAATGACAGCCTAAAACATGGGCAATCATTTAAGGGCTTAATCATAAAAAAACCAGAAGAAATTCTATCAATTAAAGATAAAGCAGCAGTCCTTATCACTAGCGTAAATTATGAAAAAGAAATTGCCGTCCAATTAGAAGAGATGGGCATTAACGATTATTATTTTTATTGTGGAATGAAGTCATGGAAATATCGGGACAGTTTGGCAAGTTGGCTGCTGGGATAAAGGAAGATTTTTATGGAATGTAAGATTTGCACCAGTACAATAAATAATCAAATATTCTCATCTTTAGTTCTTAATAAATACGAAGTGGCATACTACCAATGCCTTAAATGCGGCTTAGTTTTTACAGGGCCTCCCTTTTGGATAAAAGAAGCTTACGATGATGCAATATCGAGATACGATACAGGCATTATGCGCAGAAACCATTCGATGAGCGTAGAAACGAATTATATTTTGAATAAGCTCGCAGAATTTAAATTTATTAAATCGGATGGGTCTTTTTTGGATTTTGCTGGCGGATATGGCATTTTTACAAGGATGATGAGGGATTTGGGCTGGGATTTTTATTGGCATGATAAATACTCGCAGAATTTGCTTGCACGAGGATTCGAGCATTCAAGCCAGGATATTTTTGTTTTGACCGCGTTTGAAGTATTTGAGCATTTTGACGACCCAATTACTGAATTAAAAAAGATGTTATCATATTGCCCAAATATATTATTCTCAACACTTATTTATGATAATGATTTTGAAGCAAAAGGGAAAGACTGGTGGTATTACACATTTGAATCCGGCCAGCACATTTCATTTTACAGCAAGCGGACATTAAAGTATCTTGCGGATATTTTTAAGCTTCATTATTATTATATAAATGACGGATTGCATTTATTTTCGGAACATGATAATTTGCCCCAAGACATATTTGGGGGAAGCCATGAACAAAAGCAATTTTATTGGGCAAAAAATAGTGAAAAAAGCAAGGCATTTTCAGATATGATATACTTAAAAAAGGAGCAGGATTAAAAAAGGAGCATATGCGCAAATACCATAAAAAACTTATCCTTGAATTAATGGAGACCCTTTTATCGACAATGCAGGAAGCTAAGAAACTAGCTTCCCCCAATTTGCTTGCCGACTGCCAAGAGGGGGCAATTGAAATCGGCAATTACATTGAGGAAGCAGAGGGGGAAGGCCATATCAGCGTAAAATATCTTGAGGAATACTGCGAATTATTGTATCATGCAAGCCTTTCGTTGACCGAACCAGTCAATGACCCTGGCATTTTTAAGAAGCTTGAGCGACAGCAACTAAAAATCATCAATAGCATCAAAAATGACATCAAAACAACGCTGGAAGTCATTTTTTTGCCCTATAAAGCCAGTATGTTTGATTCTTTTGAATCAATATGGCTTGCTTTTAACGATGACCCGGACTGCGAAGCATATGTTATGCCGATTCCTTATCATGACAAGAGCCCGAATGGTGAACTGGGTTTAGTCCATTACGAAAAAGATGAATACCCGGACGATGTCCCCGTAGTTGACTATAAAAGTTATGACATAAAAGAGCGTCAGCCCGACATTATTTTTATTCATAATCCTTATGATAATGCCAATTATGTCACCAGCGTCCACCCGGAGTTTTATGCTGAAAAACTAAGGAACTATACGGATATGCTGGTCTACGTCCCATATTTTATCACCGATGATGAGCTTGAAGATCATTTCGCGGTCCTGCCAGCGACCATTTATGCCCATAAAGTGATTGCACAATCAGAAAAAATTAAAAAAGAATATCTAAAGCACTATAAAAATTTTGAAAAAAGTAATGGTGTATCTGGCCGATTTGGTTTAGCCGAAGATAAGTTCCTTGCTCTTGGCAGTCCCAAGTTTGACGCAATAATGAATAAGAAAAAGACTGATTTCCAGCTTCCATCTGAATGGGAAAACATAGAAAAAAAAGTCATCTTTTATAATACAACCATTGCCGGGCTTCTAAAGGGTGATAACAAAAGTTTCGATAAGCTGCGTTATGTTTTTTCCTGCTTTAAAGAAAACGAAAATGCTATTTTGCTTTGGCGGCCGCATCCGCTTAGCTTATCGACTTTGGAATCAATGCGTCCCCAATTAGTCAATGAATATCAGGCAATTGTGGAAGAGTATCAAAAGAGCGGAAATGGAATCTATGATGATTCACCGGATTTACACAGGGCCTTAGCTTTCTCCGATGGGTATTATGGCGATGGCAGTTCTCTCGCCATTATGTATGGAATGACCGGAAAGCCAGTTATTGTCCAGAATCATGAGGATTTAAGTGTAGAAATCCATCCAAGCATCCCATGTTTTACAATTGATGATGACGGCAGTATTTGGGGCTGTGAGCTAACAACCAACCGGATATATTCAATCGACTTACAGCAAAACTTAGCCAGCTATTTATTCCGCTATGGGAAAACCCCTAGATATTTTGGCGCGGAAAAGGAATCAGCCTTTAGATATTTATCAAGCTTTTGTGCTGGGGATTTAGTGATATTTTTGCCATATTTTGTTTCTGAGATTCTAATTTACAACCGGAAAACCAAAAAGCAAACTGTAATTTTGCTTGATGAAAAAGTTCTCATCAAGGCTGATTGGAGCGGATTTGCAATTTATGAAACGGTGTTTTATCAAGATAAATTGTACTGCTTTTCTTCTTATGCAAAAGCATTGATTGTCCTTAATTTAAATAGCCTTGAGGTGAGCTATGATACCGCGCTTTATGACAGCATTGGCGCATATCTAAAAAACAGAGATTATGTAAAATTCCGTTTACATCTAAGTGAAGTAAGCGCAGACGGCCAGGTTTATTTGTTAATGAGGGAATGTGAGCAGCTTATCCGTTATTCATTAGTTACTAAGAAAGTTGAGTTTATCACGGCGAATCCAATCATAAAAAATTCCTTGCTGGCTGCTTTTGATGGAAACGATTACTGGCTGCTTGGTGAAAAAAATGGAAAGCTTTATAGATGGAATCACCAAACGAATGTTTACGAAGAATACTTGATCCCCTTTTTGCTATTGGAAAAAGAATATACTTTTACAAAAATGGTTGATTTCGGCAGTTACCTATTGCTATTTCCCTGCCTTGGGAGAATGATTCTGAAATTTGATAAAGAAACGCAAATCTTCAGCGATTTTAAAGATATGCCCATTCCCGAAGATAAAAAGGTTAAAGCGGAATATTTAGTAAAAGAAATAAATGATAAAGTATTTGCTTATGCCGTCTTTAACTCAACTATTTATGAGCTTGACAAAATCTCCGGCCAGATTACCCCGCACAAGTTTAAACTCGAAAGAGCAAGCATTAAATCACGTTTTGGTGAGTATTTTGCAGACTTTTTAAATAATAATGATAATAAAGATGCCTATTTTGAAAACAACATTGGCAATATCGCTGACTTTTTCACCTCTCTTTTTGAAAATGGCATTAATGAAAAGCAAAAAGAAAAATTCTTGAATTATAGCATTAATAAAGACGGCACGGCCGGAAAAAATATTTATGAGAAAATTAAAAAGGAAGTTGTAGGTTAGGTAATTGGACAAATTATTAATAACAGGTTTTTCGGGGTTTGTTGGCAGATATTTTTTGGAATATCTTGCGCTTAATAAAATCGAAATGGAAGTTTTGGGCATTGACAGCAAAGAGCCTGAATTTGATTATTTGCAGTATAAAAATATTCTCCTGGTCAAGTTCGTTCCGCTTGATTTATTAAACATTGCTGATTTTCGCCAAGTTTTTCATGACTTTAAGCCGAACTATATCTTGCACCTAGCTTCTTTCAGCAGCGTAGCTTATAGCTGGAATTATCCGGTTGAAAGCTTTGCCAACAATACGAATATATTTTTGAACATGACATCGGTGGTCAGGGAATCTAAGCAGAAAGTCAGAATTTTATCGATTGGTTCATCAGAACAGTACGGCGATGTCACCAAGCTTGATATTCCTTTAAAGGAAAGGCAGCAGGTCCGCCCGATAAGCCCTTATGCGGTGGCGCGGGTTTCCCAAGAGCTGCTGGCAAAGGTATTTGCAGAAAGCTACGGTTTGGAGATAGTTTTGACTCGCTCTTTTAACCATATCGGGCCAAGGCAGGACGAGCGGTTTGTTGTGCCAAGCTTTATCAAAAGGATTGCGGAAATAAAAGCAAGTAATTTAAAAGCAGGAACAATTGAAACCGGGGACATTGGCATTGTCAGGGATTTTACCGATGTGAGAGATGTTGTCAGGGCATATTATTTATTATTAATGAATGGCAGAAAAGGTGAGATTTATAATGTTTGCTCTGGGCGGGGCGTAATGCTAAGTGAAATGATTGAGCTAATCGCCAGCCTTCTTGATGTTCAAGTTGACACGAAAGTAAATGCTGATTATGTCCGGCCAAATGATAATAAAATCATAATTGGCGAAAATTTCAAAATCCGTGATGAGCTGGGCTGGAAGCCAAAAATTTCGTTGGAGCAATCAATTAAGGATATGGTATCATATAAATTTGCTTCGCATTTCCCTTGAATGATTTAATTGGCTCGTGCGTGTGGATTTATGGCATTATAATATCATTAATGGAAATTATTTCCATTTCGGACTTTTCCAACAGTTTTTCTTTAATCAGCTCGAACTCATAAAATGGGGTCACGACGATTAAATCAACCTTAGGGAAAGGGTCATTTAGGCTAATTACCCTAAGCCAAGGGTGGGATTTGATATTGCTGTCAATTGCATAGCAGATATTCACCTTAGAATCTTTTAATTCTTCGCTTAATCTTTCGCCTATTTCACCCATCCCATAAATCGCAATATTTAGATAATTATTTTGGATAAAAAAATCTGAAAGCTTTCGATTACTGTTTTTTAAGATCAGCCATCTGCTTAGAAGACTAAAGTAAGCCCTAAACTTATTTTCTGAATAAATGGTTTCGCCAAACTCACTAAGGAGGGTTGTGATTTGGCTTGGGGCGTTGTCGGTTTTTTCTTCGATCCAATAAAGGATATTAGCTTTTTGGCGTTGCCATTTTTCGTAGCCAGCCGCTATATATTCATATGCCTTTTCTTGGATAGCCCTTATATCGCCAAAATTAATAGCTTTAGGTTCGTCAAAATCATATAAATAACCAGTCACCCCATTTTCGATATATTCATTCATGGTCGGGTTATTGGGGGCGATTACACATCTGCCCATTGCCATTGCTTCCAAAAAGCCCATGCCGATTCCTTCCCTTAGCCGGGGCGCCAGATAAAGTGAGGATTCCATCATGATATTATATAATTGCCGGGGTTCATCAAACCATTCTGAATAGGTGACGGCAGTATCATAGTTTGGCTCTGGGGCATGAACTTCTTCAAAAGGGTCAAGCGTTTTATGGAGATGGATTTTTTCGAGGGGGTTTTTGGCACATAAAGATAAGGCAGTATTGATATTTATGTTTGTTTTCCGCTGCCAAATAAACAAGGATTTGTCATTGCCCCATTTTATGTTTTCAGCTGGTTTGGGGAAGTATTGGACATAATAAGAGTTAAAGCCTTTTTCCAATAGATTTTCATGCAAGGTTTTAGAAAAATTGATAATCGTAAAATCAAGATATTCCAGCCAGCTAGTTTCAGCCAGGGGAATCATCGAATCATACATCGGGAAAAACACGCCTTTTTTGTAGCTGATTCGCCATTTTCTAAGAAGCCATGCAAGGCGCGGCATGATTTGAAAGCATACCAGCACATCATAAGCCTTGCCTTCTGCCATTTCAATGCCATAATTTATTTTTTTATAGGGATCAAATGTAATTAAATCAACATCATATTTTTCTGATAGCATTTCAATTAAAAAGGCAGTTGATTTTGTTTTCTTATGGAAATCATGGCCCCAATAAAGTAATTTTTTCTTCATGCTTTAGGATAGCCAGCTTTTATTTGCTTGTCAAGGAATATCGAAATGCCGCCTTATTTCTGCTTGCTGAAATTTCTTCAATTGATTACGTTGACTTTTTATTTGGGGCATGATATTCTTTCTTTAAGGTGCTAACGTGCTTGCTTTACGTTGTTAATTATAAGGAAAGTTAAATGGAAATTGAATACTCCAAACAGGCGGCTAAGTTTATTTCTTCACAAGACCGAAATACCAAGCAGAGGATCAAAAAAGGTATTGAAAGATTAACAGAAATACCGCCTAAAGGCGATATAAAACCACTTCAAGGATATACTAATGGTACTAACCGCTTGCGCATTGGCAAATACCGTATAGTATACCGTTACTATTTAAACGCCGATTTAGAGCGGATATTGTTTATATCCGACATTGATTCTCGCGGTGATATATATAAATAAAGGAGGCACTATGGCAGTTTTATCAAAATCAAATGAAATATCAGCGTTGATTGACATACTTCCCGAAAATGAGCAAACATTAGCCTACGAGCTGATAAAGCGTATGGTACTGGCTTGGGATAGCGATTTTACAAAGCTGACTGCTATTGAACGTAAACGCTTGGAAGAAGCCGAACATGACTTCATCAGCGGCGAGACCATAAGCCATGATGAAATTGCTTGGGATTGATCGAAGGTGAAGCATGAAGAAATTCTCAATTATTACGATCTGCCTAAACGAAAAAAAAAGAATCGAAAAAACGATTAAAAGCGTGCTAGAGCAAAATTACGCAGATTATGAAATGATTATTGTTGATGGTGATTCTATTGACGGGACAAAGGATATCCTCAAAAAATATGAGCAAAACCCCCATTTTCAGCTGATAAGTGAACCGGATTCCGGTGTTTATAGCGCAATGAACAAAGGCATTAACAGAAGCACCGGGGAATACCTCTTATTCCTCAACAGCGGTGACATTCTTAATAATCCACAGGTCTTAAGCAAGGTTTTTGCGTTTATGGATAGCGGCGAAGAAAAAGATATTTATTATGGAAGAAGCATAATCGTTGACAACAATAACAAGATGATGAGGGCTTTTATTTTCCATGAATATTCCCAGAGCAAGATGGTGAAGCATTTTTTTGAAAAATGGACTCCGAACCATCAGGCAGTTTTTTGCCGGAAAGAAATAATGCTTAAATATAGTTTTGATGAAAACTTTGTCATCAGGGCAGATTCGGATTGGTTTATCAAGTGCTTCAAAAATAAATGCACGATGGCGAGCATGGACATCATGATCAGCAATTATCTCCATGGGGGAATGTCGGCGCGGCCGAAAAATGACTTTGTGAAATATGTCGAATTTGAAAACATCTTTAAAAAATATTTTCCTTTCCGGCATATATGGTACTGCCTGGCCAAAAGAATAAAGTTTAGCCACAGTCTCCCTTGGCCGCAATGCCGGGTTATGGATGCTTGGCTCAAGCTCCGGGGAGAGGGCAAGACCTTGGAAGATTTTTTTACAATGAACAAGTATGAAAACGTTGCCATCTATGGCTTGGGTATCTTGGGCAGGCATTTATTAGATGAGTTAAAAAATATTAACATCAATGTTGCTTATGTAATTGACCAAAAGGCAGGTGAGCTTAATGCGGATATTAAAGTCGTTTCGCCGGAAAGTGGGCTAAATTCTGCCGATGTCATAATCGTTACGGTTGTTTATGATTTCTATAATATCAAAAAACTCCTTAGCGCCAAAACTAAGGCGCGGATAGTGGCTTTAGACGACATAATTTATGATGAGCTTTATTAGGAACGGTTTGTATCTACAATATCTAGACTTTTTCAAGATTTTTCCTCAATATCTTGTAAAATTCTCTTTTTATTTTCCTTAAACTATGATACACTAAAGAATATGGCACGAATGCTTTATTTTCTATGGAGAAAAGTAAATCATGGATAAGTTTGAATACAATGTACGCGCAAGTGAGATTAAGGAACTAATAAAAGAGGGGGATTATGCAAAAGCGGCCGCGATTGCTGATACGATTGATTGGGGCAGGGTGAAAAGCATTATGATGCTTTGCACCATCAGCGATGTTTACAAAATAAACCGCCGCTATGTGGAAAGCCGAGATATTTTGCTCTTTGCTTATGAGCGGAATCCAAATGGACGTTTGATTTTGTACTATTTATGCGAATTATCAATCAAGTTAGGTGATGTTGTTAGCGCGTTGGAGTATTATAAGCATTTTGCAAAAATCGCGCCTAAAGATGCCAGCCAGTTTATTTTGCTATACAAAATTTATGAAGCCCAGGACGCAACCTTGGAAGAGCGGATTAATGTGTTAGAAGAACTGAAACGCCGCGATTACAAAGAAAAATGGGCATTTGAGCTTGCTTATCTTTATCATCTTGTGGGGCAGACCAGCCTTTGCATTGATGAATGTGACGAGATTTTTCTGTGGTTCGGCAAAGGCAAATATGTCATAAAGGCGTTGGAATTAAAGCAATTGCACGTCCCTTTATCAGATGACCAGATAGCGCGTCTTAATGAATCGCAGCAGGAAGAAATCCATTATGAGCCTGACAATGTTGATGGCGTGGATTATTATGACGAACATGATAGCGAGGAAAAAGACAGCGATTATGAATGGGAGGGCATTTCCCGGTTTGATGAGTTATTTATTGCTGACGGAATGAATGAAGAGCAAGATGTAGCGGAGGAAGACGAGATAGCGGCTGATGAGGAGATGGAAATCCAAATCCGCCCGGTTGATGTCAGCGAATATAATACCATAAATCTCCAGCAAGAAATTGCGGAGAACATGAAAGAGCTTTTATCAGAGTCCTTGCCTGATAGTGAAGAGATTGAAATTGAGGAATATTTTTCAGATGAAAAAGAACTTTTGGCGGAAGAGGAAGAAATTGAATACGAAAGCATTGACCCGGAGATTTCTTTACAGATAGATGAAGACGTAAAAACTGAAATGAAGAAAGGGATTACCGAAACAGGCGTTATTAAGGCTTTTAATAAGGCTTCAACTTATGATGAAATGCTGTCGCAAGGATATGACGGGCAGATTAGCCTGGTCGTCCCCGATGAGCAAAAGGTTGAAAAGCAAATTACCGGGCAGCTCAAAATCGATGATATCCTCACCGAGTGGGAACGGCAAAAAGAAGAAATTGCCCAAAAACGAAAAGCCGAAGTGCGGAGCAAAATTAAGGAGCAGACCGAGACGCTGTTTAACGATTTTGACACCAAAACCAAAATGGGCCTTTTGGAAAAACTTGAAAAGGCAATGGTTGACGCAGCAATTAAAGCTGGTCCAAGTGTCATTAAGGTTGCTGACATTGGTTCAGAACTAAAAGAAAGTGAAGAGGAAGAAGATATTGAATTTTTGGAAGATGACGAAAATTCAATTGAAGATGAAGAAGTAAAACGGATTTTGGAAGCAAAAGATGAATTAAGCGAAGAAGATATTGAATTTTTAGAAGATGACGAAATTTCTATTGAAGATGAAGAAGTTTCGCTTAAAGAAGAATCATTAACCGAAGATAAATCTTCGAGTAAAGAACCCGCAATTGATGAAGAACCCCCGATTGAAGAAGAATCAACCGAAGATAAATCCGCAAGCGAAGAAGAAATTCCGCTAAAAGAAGCCCCCTCGGCAGAAGAGAAACCCTCGCTAAAAGAACAGGCAAAACTTGACCCTAAAGAGGTCCGGCATTTTACCGCCGAAGAAAAAGCCCGCTTCGGCCGTTATGTCCAGCACAAGAAAACCCGCCGCCAGCTGGTGGCAATCCTTGATAATATCAAGAAATCCGATTTGCCAACCCATATTATTGTCACCGGGGAAGAGGGCCTTGCCAATATGAAAGTGGTTAAAGGCATTATCAAAGAGGTTAAGGACAAAAGCGGCGAGCTTGATGGCAAAGTAATAAAAATAACCGGAAGCACCTTAAACAAAAAAGGCATCACGGCAACATTTTCTAATTTGTCAAACGGCATTGTTATTATTGAACACGCAGCTGATATGAAAAACGATTCGATTACTGGTTTAGTAAAAATACTAAATGAACCAGCAAACAAATTAATGATTGTTTTGGAAGACAACCGTCCGGCAATTGATGAGTTGATTGCCGCGGAAGCCGAATTTGAAAAATTGATCCAACACCGGATTGACTTAAACGCTTTGGACAACAAATCTTTAGTCGAATACGCGAAAAACTATGCTTTTGCGCAGGAATATTCGATTGATGAATTTGGCATTTTGGCTTTACATACCCGCATTGCTGAAATGCAGACTTCTGATCATGAAGTTACGACGGCCGAGGTTGAGGAAATCATCGAGGAAGCAATGTATTATGCGGATAAAAAAAATCCGAAGCATTTCTTTGACATTCTGGCCGGAAAACGATATGATGAAGAGGACATGATTGTCCTAAGGGAAAAAGATTTCTTACGTTGAAAAAAAGTACTGACTTACATCAGTCCCTAGCAAGGATTGCTAAAGCACTTCTCGTTAAAAAGGCGTAACTATTTTTGAAAGGCATGGTGATGCAAATGTCCAAAGTTTTCATATCTAAAGATGACCAGTATTTGTTTGCAAAAGGGACTCATTACGACATATACAAAAAACTGGGTGCCCACCCATCAGTAGAAAAAGGGAAAAAAGGCACGTTTTTTGCGGTTTGGGCCCCTAATGCCAAAGCTGTTTATGTAATCGGCTCATTTAATTATTGGGACGAAAATGCCCACCAGATGGAAAAGCTTGGCCCTGGCGGAATCCATAGCCTCTTTATCCCCGATGTCGGGGTAAATGAATTATATAAATATCTGATTATCACCGAACACGGTGAGAAGCTTTATAAAGCCGATCCTTATGCCAATTATTCCGAGGTTCGGCCGGGCACGGCATCAAAAACGACGGACATGACCAATTTTAAATGGAGTGATGGGGCATGGCTGCGGGAACGTGACTCAAAAGCGAACACCAGTTCTCCTTTGGCGATTTATGAGTGCCATATTGGCTCATGGATGCGCCATCCTAACAACGAAAATGACGGACTTTATACTTACCGTGAGTTTGCTGACCGGATTGTGGAATATCTAAAGGAAATGAAATATACCCATATTGAATTAATCGGCATATCAGAATATCCTTATGATGGCTCATGGGGTTATCAAGTAACTGGTTATTTTGCCCCGACTTCACGTTATGGTGAACCGACAGACTTCATGTATTTGGTGAATCTGCTCCACAAGAACAAAATCGGCGTTATCTTGGATTGGGTTCCGGCCCATTTTTGTACGGATTCACATGGCCTTGGCTGGTTTGACGGCCAGTGCATTTATGAGCATCCGGACCCGCGCATTGGCGAACACCCAGACTGGGGGACGAAAATTTTTAATTACGCCAAAACCGAGGTCAAAAATTTCCTCATTGCCAATGCCCTTTATTGGATCAGGGAATTTCATATTGATGGGATTCGGGTTGACGCGGTTGCTTCAATGCTTTACTTGGATTATGGCAAAAAAGAGGGCCAATGGGTTGCGAATGAGTATGGCGGCAACAAAAACTTAGAAGCGATTGAATTTTTCCGCCATCTTAATTCAGTTATAATTGGCGCATATCCCGGCTTTATGATGATTGCGGAAGAATCCACGGCTTGGCCGCTGGTCACCGGAAAAGTAGAAGATGACGGCTTGGGTTTCAGCTTTAAATGGAATATGGGCTGGATGCATGATTTTTGCGAATATATGAAGCTCGATCCTTATTTCCGCCGCAACAGCCACCATACCTTGACATTTGCAATGAGTTATAATACTGCCGAGAATTATATTTTGCCCCTCTCCCATGATGAAGTGGTTCATCTTAAATGCTCAATGGTCAATAAAATGCCGGGTTATATGACGGATAAATATGCCAATCTCCGGGCTGGGTATACCTATATGTTTGGGCATAGCGGGAAGAAGCTTTTATTTATGGGGCAGGATTTTGGACAGGAGCGGGAATGGAGCGAGGAGCGGGAGCTTGATTGGTATCTGCTTGGTGAAAAGCACAACAAGGGCTTGCATGAATATGTCAAAGAACTGTTAAAAATTTACCGCAAATACCCTTGTATGTACGAAATAGACAATGATTGGGCTGGCTTTGAGTGGCTTAATGCTGATGATAATGAGCGGAGTACATATAGTTTTTTCCGCAAGGCAAAGAATGGGCGGAATAACTTATTGTTTATTCTCAATATGACGCCAATGGCGTGGGAAAATTATCAGCTGGGCGTTCCGAAAAAAGGCAAATTCAAATTGCTGCTTAACAGTTGTGAAGACAGGTTTGGAGGAAATGGGGACAAGATTCCGGCTGAACTGGTCGCGGATTCGGTTAAATGTGATTACCGCAAAAATTCTATTACTCTTGATCTTCCGCCTTATTGTGCCGCGGTGTATTTGTTTTAGGTTGCAGTTCGTAAAGGGTGTTAAGTAAACTCCAAATAAGTCCGAAATATAATCAGCAGCAGAAATGGACACCCAAAAGAAAGGCAACCCGATGAAAATAACCATCGATGCAACTGATATAAACGGCGCAGCAGAAAACAGCAATTTGGGCAATGTAAATATTGCAAGTAATGCGAGTAATACTCGTAATGTACACAATGCAAACAATGCAAACAATGCACGAAGTGCAAACAACGCACGAAGTTCGGGAAATGGAATAAGTGCAAAGCTGGATATTGCTGGAAATAATTTCGCCAATAACGCTTACGAAAGCAAAACCATTGACGACATTAAAGAAGAGGCAGCGTCACAAGATATTGTGGCCCGCCGGAATTATTTTGCCGTCATGTCTAATACAATGTCAAAGGAAGATTTTGCCAAATTACTAAAAGACGGCACTCATCCTGGCAATACAGAAATCGGAACAGTCGTAACTATTATTGACCACATCAAAGCTGCCTTAATTAAAGGCGGAAAAGAAGTCCACGGCTTTACGGACAGTCTTGACGCAGAAAAGTTCGAGGAAATCACCGGAAATAAGCTGACGGCTGAAATCTTTAAGAATCAATTTGAGCAAAAATCTCTCCCTGTTACCGAAGAAAACTTAAATGAAGCAGAAAAAGCTTGGGCTAAAGCAAGTGAAATACCCCATTTATCCGAAGCGGCTTTAAAGTACATGGTCAAAAACCAGCTTCCGCCAACGATTGAAAATCTATATCTTGCCAGCTTTTCCGGTGGCAATGACGCCGGAAAACAAGGACGCGGTTATTTTGCCCAGGACATAAAAGATTCCGGGCAGCCAGCTTATTTTGCCAGAAAAGCAGATGATTTTGACTGGAACAAATTAGAACCGCAGATTGAAAAAATAATCCGCGAAGCCGGATATCAATATAATGAAGAAAACTTAGATAACGGCCGGTGGCTAATCGAAAAAGGCATTCCGCTGACGGCGGATAATTTTTCTGTGCTAAAGCAAGTTAAGGAATTTGCTTTACCTGATGAGAGCCAGAAAATAGCCGCGGCCAAAGCTAATGAAATCATTGCTGCGATCACCGCTTCAATCGCCGATGGCAAAGATCCGCTTACTGCCAATTTGCTTGACCCAGATAGCAATGCTGACAAAGCTTCCCAGTATGCCGAGGATATCAAAACAATTGAGCCGGAAGCGGTAGATAAAGTGCTGGCTGATGAACAGGTCGTAAATTTTAAGAATTTGCTGGCGGCGCAGAAGTTTCTGGCGGAGCGAATGGCGGAAAAGAAGCAGATATTCAGCGATGTTGACCGACCGAGTCAGTCAACGAACTCGGCGAGCAATCCAGCGAGTCCATCAATTCCAGCACAATCGGCGGATATTTCTCCCAATCCAGCGACAACCCCACCCGATTTTACCGAACAAGCCTTAAGCGCAAAGCGTATGCTTTACGAAGCAAGCTTAATCATGACTCAAGCCGTAAATCTTCGGATGCTCCGGACTGGCTTCAATATCGAAACCGCCCCGCTTGAAAAACTGGTCGCAGAACTAAAACACGCGGAAACAGTTATTAAGAACCAGCTTGTTGGCGGTGATGAAGAAGATATTACTTTGAAACGCCATCTTAATTATCAAGAGACAATCACCAAGATAGGCGAGATTACCGTCATGCCAGCGGCTTTGATTGCCCAGATGACCCGTTTTGCCCCGGTTCATCTTGTCCCTAAGGTTCTTAATACTTTAGATGAAATCCATGCAGACGGCGAAAAATTAAAGACCGCTTTTGAAAAGGCAGGCGAGTTTTATGAGCAGGTGATGACAACGCCGCGGCGTGACATGGGCGACTCAATCAAAAAAGCATTCCGCAATGTAGATGATATCCTTAAAGAATTAGGCCTAACCTTAAGCGATCCGAACCGCCGCGCTGTCCGTATCCTTGGTTATAACTCAATGGAAATAAATAATGAAAATATCGAAGCGGTTAAAGAAAAAGATATGCAGTTACAAGACGTGCTGGCGAAAATGAAGCCGGGGACGGTCTTAGAAATGATTCGCGAGGGAATCAATCCCCTCACGCTAAGCCTTGAGGAACTGTCAGCTTTATTGGACGGGAAAAATGAAACGTTGGCAGATTCCCTTGATGATTACAGCCATTTTTTACTAAAGCTGGATAAAAAAGGCAATATTTCCGCCGCTGAAAGAAGCATTTATCTTGGCGTTTACCGCTTGCTGCGCCAAATTGAAAAGGGCGAAAGCAGGGCAGTTGGTTCACTTTTAAATGCGGAGATGGATTTTTCGCTGGGTAACCTGCTTACCGCGATAAGAAGCACTAATCGCCAAGGCATGGATTACGGAATTGATGATGATTTTGGCGGCGTGGAAAGCAATCAAAGTAATTTAAAGGAAAATCTTAAAGACTTTATCAACAAGCTGGAGCTTGAGGAAGTAAATGAAGAATATCTAAAAGATATTATTAAGAACGCCCAGGACATAAAAGGCATTGAGGCCGAAATAATCAACGCCCTTGTTGAAAGCGGCCAGCTAGTTACGGTTAACAACCTGTTAGCAATGCTTAAGTTAGCCAAAAAACCTAATGAAATACATAAGAAAGCGGAAGATTTTGCCAAGGAAACGGATCTAGATGAGATTCTTTCAGAAGCAAAAGAAAAACTAATCGCGGATTTTACTGATGAAGAAAGCGCAGCAAACGCTTATGAGAACCTTAGTAAAACGATGTCCGAAATTTTTAGCCGCTATGCGGAAAATGAACAGGCAACGGTTCTTGACATCAGGGAATTAAGCAGTATGTGCCGCCAGTTAAGCCTAAAGGCCGCCATGAAGTCTGCTCAATTTGGCCGCGCTTATAACGAAGAATACCGCGAAGAACGTTATGACATTCCGATTGAGGTAGACGGCGAAATAATGGCGGTTAAGCTTTTGCTTCGCCACAATTCGGAGGCTAAAGGCAAGGTATCTTGTGCAATTAATGCGGAAGCTTTTGGCGGGGTTATGGCGGAGTTTGATGTAAGTAATGGCAAATTAAATGGCCATGTTGCCGTAAATAATCCGGAGGGGCTAAAGAAACTTAGCTTAAAAGCCGATAATCTTTACACAGAATTAAATAAACTGTTTGCCGGGGAAATCGGCGAAATACATTTTATCAAAAGTAATCTAGCAGAAGCAAGTTTAGCAGGTTTAGCAAACAATGCTTTAGCAAATCAAAATTCCATGGAGGAAAATAGCAAGGAAGCTAAAAACAGGGATGTTTCAAACAAAGAACTTTATTTAACCGCAAAAGCCTTTATTACCTTTATTAAAAGATATGGTAACGAAGCCTAAGCGATAGCCAGAAAGGAACAACCTATGAAAATTGCTTATAACGCCTCCGCTGTCCTTGCAAACAATGCTTTGTTTCGCAATGACAATCAGCTTTCAGATTCACTGAAACGCCTTTCTTCCGGACTTAAAATAACCAGCGGCAAGGATAATCCCTCCGGCCTGGCAATGGCTCGCCGAATGAACGCCCAAATCCAGGGTGTTGCTGTTGCAACCCAAAATTCCAGCGATGCGATTTCCGTAATCGAAATCGCCGATGGCGCAATGGCCGAGGTGCATATGATTCTCCAGCGGATCAATGAGCTGGCTGTCAAAGCGTCAAATGAAATCTTAACAAATGACGACCGCAAAATGATCCAGGACGAAATCGCGGCCTTAAAGCAAGAAATCACCCGGATTGGCCAGACAACCGAATTTAACGGCCAGAAAATTCTTGACGGTTCGTTTGACTTACGCGGATATACAAACAACGTTGAAGTTAAAGTAACCAGCTATAGTGATTATGTGCCGAATGGCCAGTATACAATCGATGATTTGATTGTGGCATATGACCACAACGGCAATATCGTCTTAACCGATGATGATGGCAATGCGCTTTATGATTTTGCTGGCTCGGGAGACTTAGCCGGGGCTCGGATATCGGCAGCTGACGGAAATGTAATTACGATTTCAGGGCTTAAAGGGTTTGAAATAAAACTGGAGCTAAGAAGAACGGAAATAGCCGGAAATAATGCCGGGTTCACCTTGCCCCACCCCGGTGACCTTAATGCCGACCCGCCTGTTCTTCCGGAACTGCCGAAACAATTCGTTTACTCATGGTCAGGAACTGCTTTGCATACCACCCCGCCGACAGCACTGCCCCCGGCGGCAACAGCAACTACTGACGCTTTGGCGGTTGACATCGTTGGTTTTGGCGCAATGGCAATGCAAATCGGCGCAAACCAAGGCCAGCAGCTAGATATCCGCATTCACCGCTTGTCGCTGGAAAATATGGGAATCAGCAATATTGACTTATCAACCTATGAAGGGGCGATTGACGGCCTTAGCAAGATGGGTAAAGCGGTAAACTATATCTCCAGCGCCAGAAGCCATATGGGTGCTTACCAGAACCGCCTTGAGCATACGATTAGCAATCTTGACATCACCACCGAAAATATGACGGCGGCTTATTCACGGATCATGGACGTAAATATGGCAGAAGAAATGACCAAATACACAACCTTGCAAATCCTTGTCCAAGCAAGCACCTCAATGCTGGCACAAGCAAACGAAAGGCCGTCCAATGTCTTGCAGCTGTTGCAATAAAGCCGATTGATTTTAGAAAGGGAAAGCATGACAAGCGAAAAGAAACAAGAGTTTACTTTAAAAATAACCCAAGCAAATAAAACCCAGTTAATTGTCATTCTTTACGAAATGGCTTTGACTTATATGGCTGAAGCCGAAGAAGCTTTTAAGGCCAATAACCGCAAAGATTTCCGCCAGGCCATCAGCCGGACCCGCGGCTGCATTAATGAATTGATGGCTTCCCTCAATTTTGAATATAAGCTTGCCATCCGGATCTTAGAGCTTTATATGTTCGTCTGCAAAGAACTGGCGCGGGCAGAGGTACGGATGAGCTTTGAACATATTGAGAACTCTGCCAAAATCATTAGGGAATTGCTTAATGCTTACCGCGAAATAAGCCAGAAAGATGATTCGCTTCCCGTCATGCAAAATGCGCAGATCGTTTATTCGGGCCTTACTTACGACCGCAATAATGTTGTTGACAGCTTGTCCCATAGCTCTAACCGGGGCTTTAGGGTGTAAGGCGATTGCGGCTTGATTGCGGCTCGGAGGCCGCAATGACGAGGCTCGGAGGCCGCAATGACGAGGCTCGGAGGCCGCAATGACGAGGCTTACATCGGGGCTCGGAGCCGTAATGACGTGCCTTTACATTGGGGCAAGATGTCCGGTTAAGTCGCAGTAAAGCGGCTTATCTTCCGCAATAATTGGCACGGCGCGGGCTTTGCCATCTTTATTTGCCAGTTTTCCGACCTGCTCCAGCAAATAATTATACCTGACAATGACGGAATTAAGCTCATAAATATAGCAGTCGATTAAGTCCGGCTCAATGACATTATCAAAACCAATATAAGCAACCTCTAAAGCCTCCTTTGTTTTCCGCAAATCATCTAAAAGTGCATTCCGATATAATTCTTCATTATTAATAGCTGGCTTTTCTTTAGTCTTTCTCATTGCAAAGCGATTATTGCCTTGGCTAAAAAAGAACTTCATATTCCACAACCCTTTCGGCATTTGGTAAAAACTGCCAACACATCTCACATAGTAATTATAGGCACGAATAATTACAAATATTCATGTAATTTTACGCAAGAGACAAGCATATATATGAGTATAAAATATTGGAGAGGATAAGCGGATGGAATTTACAACCAGCATTTGGATATTAATCGGAGCTTGTGTCCTAGTTCTTCTTCTTGGTGCATTAAGAGCAAAAATGGAATGGATAATAAACTTCGTTTTGCGGATGGCCAGCGGGGCATTGGCAATTTACCTCATCAATTTTTTCCTTTTAAATAGGGAAATAGATGCCGTAATTGGCTTGGGGTTTGCTAGCCTATTGACGTGCGGAATCCTTGGATTTCCGGGGCTTATCCTGCTTTATGGGATAAATTTCTACAATTTCTTGTAAGGTTTGCACAAATCGTATTTTTGGTAAAATTGCCAATGGACAAATTACTTTTAACCCGGTATAATGCACATAAGCTTAAAATTCATTAGCAGAATCTTCTGCACTATTATTTTTTCTTAGTTTTCGAAAAATTCTAATCTTGTCGATTAATTTTTCAGCACAGCATTATTTTTTTACTTTATTTTCTATTTCTATCTCTATTTATTATCTGCGGCCATTCATAAAAGAATATCTCATTCATGAAGACGCGAAAGGAGCATTAATTGGACAAAAGAATACTGGCAATATGCGATTCATGCGCAGATTACGCTTACCGGATGGCGGAAGTGTTAAAGGCGCGGAAAGACTTTCATTTTGACATCCATGTTTTTACTGATGTTTTAAAGCTTTTATCGTTTAATGATTCTGATGGAATCGAGTGCTTGCTCATCACCGAATCAGCTTATACCGAAAAGATTAAGGAGCTAAATATCCCCCACGTATTTATCTTAAACGAAAGCGGCTTGGAAAAGAGCGATATCCTCTCGCGTGAAGAAAATCATTTTTATTGCATTAACAAATACCAATCGGCTGATAATGTTTTAAATGATATGCTGGCATATTATGTTGATAAAAAAGAAACATTGCCGCGAAAACTTAAGCTTACCGCCAAATCCGTTAAAATCATCGGCGTTTATTCGCCAGTCAAAAGATGTCTGCAAACGACTTTTTCCCTGACGATGGGGCAAATCCTCGCCAAGCAAGCCAAAACCTTATACCTAAACTATGAAAGCTTTTCCGGGTTCGGGCAAATTTCCGGCCGTAATTACCGGGCTGACATTAGCGATATGATGTATCTGTTCGAGTGTGCCAGAGAAAAATTCATTTTCAAATTGAGTACGATTACCGAGCATTTAAACGGTTTGGATTTTATTGCTCCGGCGGCGATTTATCCCGACTTGATGAAAATTCCCGGAAAAAGGTGGACAGAACTTTTAAATGAATTAAGGGAACAGGCAGATTATGAATATATCATCCTTGACTTATCAGATTATGTGGATGGGCTGCTTCATATTTTGAATGAATGTGATTTTATTTATACCATCACGAAAGGTGACTTTTATGCCGCCGCCAAAATAGAGCATTATGAACAGCTGTTAGCGGAAATGAAGCTTGAAAGCGTTATTGCAAAAACCAAAAAGCTTAACTTGCCCATTTTTAATAACATCATTTTTAAGCATGATGAAATGACATATGGTGAATTAGCGGCGTATATAAGGGAGAACTTATTAGATGATTTGTGTAAATGAAACCTTAGATGACACAAAAGAAATAATCAGGCAACGGATTCTTGATGAAATTGAAAAAGGCGGCGATTTATCTGATGAAGATATCAAGGAAATAATTGATAACGAAATTATCAGCTGTAAGAAATCATTAAGCTTTAGCTTTGAAGCCCGGAAGAAACTGCGCAAGGAATTATTTTACGCCATCAGGAAGCTTGATATTTTGCAAGAGCTTTTGGAAAAACCGGATATCACCGAGATAATGATTAATGGGACGGACAATATTTTTATTGAAAAAGCCGGGCGGATCATGCAATGCGAGTTTGGATTTGCGTCAAAAGAAAAACTGATTAATGTTATCCAGCAGATTGTTGCCGACTGCAACCGGACCGTTAATGAAGCGTCGCCGATTGTTGACGCCCGCCTTTTAAATGGGGCAAGGGTAAATATTGTTTTGAATCCGGTGGCCTTAAATGGCCCGATTGTGACAATCAGGCGTTTCCCTGAACAGCCGATTCTGATGGAAGATTTAGTTTCATTGGGAGCGTTATCAAACGAAATGGCGGAGTTCCTCCACATGGCGGTAAGGCAGAGGGAAAGCATTATCATCAGTGGGGGAACTGGTTCAGGCAAAACAACATTCTTAAATGTCCTGTCAAATTTTATTCCGCATGATGAAAGGTTAATCACAATTGAAGACAGCGCGGAACTCCAGATTCTTAACATTCCCAATCTCGTCAAGCTTGAAACAAGGAGTTCGAATATCGAGGGCTGCCGTGAGATCACAATCCGCGATTTGATAAAAACAGCACTTAGAATGCGTCCGGACCGGATCGTTGTTGGCGAGGTCAGAGGCGCGGAAGCAATTGATTTACTGCAAGCAATGAATACCGGGCATCCCGGCTCGATGAGTACCCTGCATTCTAACAGCGCAAAGGATATGGTAAGCCGTTTAGAAACAATGGTCCTGATGGGTACGCCTCTTCCCCTTATGGCAATCCGTAAGCAAATAGCTTCCGGGATTCAGCTAGTCGTCCAGCTAGGCAGGCTGGCTGACAGCTCAAGAAAAGTCCTTGAAATCCTTAGAATAACCGGAATCAGCAATGATGAGTTAATGACAGAATCCGTTTTTAAGATGGCGGAAAAGGGCGAGGATAAAAACGGCAGGATCAGGGCGGTTTGGGATAGGGAGATTTCATGAAAAGTTTTTATGATTTTACCGTCAAAGAAAGACTTATGATCTTGCTTTATGGTTTGGCAATTATTCTTTTGCTTGCATATTTCTTCTACCGCTCATTATGGGCCGTGCCTTTATTATCCCCTTTATTATTCATCTATCAGAAAATGGCAAAAGAAAACCTAAGGCTAAAAAAGCAAAAAGAACTGACCCAGAGTTTTAAAGAAATGATTGAGATAGTTGCCGGAAATTTGCGGGCCGGCTATTCTGTTGAAAATGCCTTTCTTGAAATGGGAAAAGAAACTTTGCGCCTTAAGCAAAAAGAAGCACCGGAGGTTAAGATGGTTACTTTTATTAAAAGAGGAATCGAAAATAATATCGTCCTTAATGAGAGGTTAAGGGAAGCGGGTGAAATCAGCGGCATAAGTGAAATAATGGAATTTGCGGAGGTTTTTTCTGTCGCAAAAAATAGCGGCGGGGGAATGATTGACTCAATAAGTCAATTTGCGGCAATGATTGGTGATAAAATTGAAACCGAAAAGGAAATAAGTGTTATCCTAAGCGCCCGCCGTGGGGAGCAAAAAATTATGAACATCGTTCCATTCATTATTTTAATCTATCTTGACATTACTTCGCCGGGATTTTTTTCACCGCTATATCATAATCTGATCGGAATCGTGACAATGACGGCTTGTTTAGCTCTTTATCTCTGCGCCTATTATATGGCGCAGAAAATGTTAAGAATCGAAGTCTAGAAAAGGAGGAGCAATGGAAATCATTTTTGTCATCTGTTTATTGGGTCAATTACTGACTGGTTTTTTAGCAAGGAATGAAGCAACAGAAAAGAAATTTCTCTTAAAAAGCGCCCAATTTCTCTACCGGAAAATCTTTAAAAACCTTTTTGCAAAAACCATCATGCACAGGAAAATTGAAAAAAATATCACCAGCCTTAATCCCGGTAAAAGTAAGGAACTATTAACGGCAATGTATTATATCGAAAAAATCCGCATTACTTTGGCACTCTGCTTAGTTGGCAATTTATTGGCGTTAATTTTAAGCTTATCAATTTCCACCAGCTTGGTAAATGGTCTTTTGCTTCCAAAGAATAATTGGAAAGATGGAAGCTACTTCCTTGATTTATCAGTCACTCCGCAGGATTCCGAAAGCAAGCCTCATCAGATCACAATCGAAGTTTCGCCAATCAGCCTTAATGCGGAAGAAGCTGAAATACTGGCAAATGAGGTTTTTGAGAAGCTCTTGACATTGATATTAGGTAAAAACGAAAGCTTAAACCAAGTAACAGACAACCTTAACTTAATGAAAAGGCTTAATGGCTATCCTTTTACAATTAAGTGGGTTAGTGATAAGCCGTCGCTCGTTAGGCATGACGGAGTGACTAACAATCTCAAGGTTTTATCAGGAAGCGGTGAAATTGTGAAGCTGACGGCAACTTTAACTTACCAAGACCAATGGGCAGAATATCAATTCAGCGAGGATATTTTTGTCAATTTGCTCCCTTATTTGGTAGCAGAAGATGATAGCTTTGAAGAACCAATAATGGAAGCGATAAGAAATAGCCAGCAAAAAAACGCAAACTCTGATTACTTGCGTCTGCCGGAAGCAGTAAGGGGCACAGCCGTAAGCTATCAAGAAATAAAAGCCAAGGATAGCTTATATCTTTGGCTGATGATTCTGGTGGTTGCTTTTTTATTTTTTGCTGTTAGGGACCATGAGCTGCAAAAAAAAGTCAGCTTGCGTAATCAGCAAATTGAGCGCAGCTATCCGGATCTGGTCAGGAAACTGGCCCTTTATATCGGGGCAGGACTAACGCTTAGGGGAGCATTTAAACGGGTGGCAGGGGAGTCAAGCAGTAATGTTAAGGCAAAATATTTACATCAGGAAATGCTTTATTCGGTCAGGGAACTTGATAACGGCATTCCGGAAAGGGAGGTATATGAACGTTTTGGCAAAAGATTGGGGATAGCAAGGTATCGCCGCTTGACAGGGATATTGTGTAACCACTTAGAAAAGGGCAACAAAAATCTCTTGGCGGTCTTACGTGAAGAAACGGAGCTTGTCCTTTTGGACCGAAGAAAGGCGGCTCGCGTAATTGGTGAAGAAATGGGAACCAAATTATTGCTTCCCATGATGATGATGTTGCTGGTTGTAATGATTATGATTATGGTTCCGGCATTTATGATGTTTTGAAAAATTATAGAATGGAGATTAATATGAAAAATTTAAACAATTTTAAACTTAATAATAAAGGACTTGGGACGATTGAAATAATCCTTATCCTAGTAGTACTGATTGGCTTAGTGGTCATCTTTAAAGACCAGCTGATGGATTTGATTGCAAAAATCTTTGACGCCATTTCAACAGACAGCGGGACAGTATTATCATGAAACTTAACGGTTACTTGACGATTTTTCTCTCGTTATCCTTAACAGTATTGCTAAGCTTGTTCTTTGTCCTAATCCGGGGGGCGTTTGTAAATTACAGCAAAATGAAGCTGGAGCTTGTTACTGACATTGGAATGAATGCAGTACTTGGCGAATATCACCGTGAGCTGCTTAATCAATACGATCTTTTATTTATTGATTTATCTTATGGCACAAATAGCGGCGGGATTAACAAGCTGGAAAGCCATTTAGCTGGTTACATCAATCAAAACTTATTAAAAGGGAAAAATAACGTTTCATCTTGGAACGGCTTGGCCCTTAAAGGATTGGAGATTACGGAAACGCTTAAGCCCCATCATTATGAGGGAAAAGTCCTTAAAAACCAAGCCAGTGCTTATATCAGTGAAAATTTGCGGGCAGAAACAGTAAATGATTTAAGCGCATTATTAACAGAGGCCGATTCGCTTGACAAGCTTAATGAAATGGTTTCATGGCAGAACGTAATGAACAAAATCAGCTCGATTCTTGCGTTTTTGACAAATGAAGCAAGGCAACAGGCACTTTCAGTAAATCCGGAAGCAGATGTTGGGGACATCAATATTACTATTGATAATCCGGCTTCAGACGTTTTTAGTAATGTAAGCTGGCAGCTTGATAACCTGGTTAAGGAAGATATTAAAGGCGGTAATGTTAACTTAAGCAATTATTATTCACATCGTAATAAGGAAAGCAAATCTAGCGAAAATAGCCCGAAAGCAAATTTTATGACAGAATTTAACTCGGCATTTCTATTTAGGGCGTACTTATTTGAAAAAATGAGTTATCACAAAAATGAGAAAGAGGATTCGCTTTTAGATTACCAAATTGAATATTTAATTGCCGGGGCAAGCTCTGATGAAGAGAATTTCCAAGGAATTAAAATGCGGCTATTTAGCTGGCGGCTTGCCGATAATGTCAGGCTTTATTTTACCGATAGCCAGAAAACAAAAGAGGCTTATGCGATTGCTTCAACGGTATCTGCCCTTATTTTGCACCCCGAACTTACCCAGCTAATTGCAAGCTCACTTTTATTTTCATGGGCTTTTACGGACAGCATTAATGAGACGGATAAAATAACTGACGGCGGTAAAGTCCCATTAATAAAAAAATCATTAAGCTTAACGGAAGAGGGACTTTTGTATCATCAGTACTTGGAATTAATGATTTTGCTTACAGGCGAAGCAAAAGTCCTATCAAGGGCAATGGATATTATTGAGATGGATATCCGCCTTACGCCCAATAACCAAAATTTCCAGATTGATTTCTGCCTTGAAGCTTTTCGGGCAACGGTTGAGTTTCATGACCGTTATGAAAATTACCTGCTTGATAGGCGGTATGGGTATTGATTGTAAAAGCATGGCCAGACAAACCCCTTATCTTTAGAATCTCGTATCTTAAAAATTATCTTAATTAAGCTTGGGAAAGAATGAAAAAATATAGTAAAAAGGCGTTCTCTCAAATATATAAATTTATTTCCTTAAAGCCTCTCTTAGGGGTAAGGGTGTTTTTATCTGGCTTGCGAACTGGTCTGCGAACGAGCTTGCTATCTGGCTTAAGTAAAATGAAGATAAGCGGAAGCATGACAGTTGAAGCCGCTTTGGTCATGCCGCTATTTTTGTTTTTTATCATCAGTGTCTTATATGTTTTCCAGATTATTAATGTCCAAACTGAAACATATACGGCCCTGCACCAGCTTGGAAATCGGATTGCTTTTACAGGTTACCAAAACAGGGCGGATTTTGATGATGGAATTATCGAATTGACGGAAGCTTACCGGATTAAGCCTTATTTATTTTGGCAAGATTTTGGCCAATTAGAAGTTGTCCAAACCTATTACGGTTATGCTTTCATTGGTTACGAAATAAAAAGCAAAAATGAAGAAGCAGCTAAAGAAGAGTCTGTTTATATTACGGAAACAGGAACTGTTTATCACGTAACGATGGAGTGTTCCCATTTAAGGCTTTCGATAACAAGCGTTAAAAGCGATGAAATACCGCTGATCCGTAATGATTTCGGCGGTAAATACCATCAATGTGAGCGATGCCCAAAAGATGATAATGGCATTTTATTCATTACTGCTTTTGGGACACGTTATCATTCTGACCTTAATTGCTCCGGGCTTAAGCGGACAGTTACGGAGCTAGAATTATACGTAGCAATCAAACAGGGTTACCGGGGATGCTCAAGGTGTAATTAGTGGGGGTTTTAAACTCGAGACTTTGAAAGGAGCTTGGATATAATAATGGTAAGTAATTTTATGATCTTGATTTTTTTGTTCCTTAGCACTCTTTTTGACATTAAAAGCAAAAAAATCCCGTTACAGCTGATAATAATATTTGGCTTAACCATCATTGGGATTAGCCTACAGTACGGCCGTTTTAATAGCTGGGAAATATTAGTAAGGATAATGCCGGGCATTTTTTTGCTCCTTATTAGTTTTGTGACCAAAGAGGCCATCGGTTACGGTGATGGAATCGTCATTTTATTAATTGGCTTGGGAATGGATATCCAAGTGATGGTCTCTTTTATCATGATTGCATTTTTATTAAGCGCAATAGTTTCAATAATTATCTTAATTAAAAAGAAAGGCGACAGGCAAACTAGGCTTCCATTTATGCCTTTTCTATTAACGGCTTGGTGTGTTTGCTTAATCGGGGGCATGGTATGAAAAAAATAAAGCGGAAATTAAATAACAGGTGTTATTTAAATGGCTATATGACAATTGAAGCGTCTTTAATAATTCCCTTTGTGGTTGCGATTTACTTTTTTCTGATTTTCACTTCATTTTATTTATACAATAAATGCGTTTTGGTCCAAGATACATATATTAAATGCTATCGCGCCAGCGTTTTTACCTATTGGGAAGACGGTTACGGCGAGGTCTCTTATCGGGATTTGACAAAACGAAATGCCGATAAAGCAAGAGAGTATCTTATTTCGCGAAGTGATTTTTCAAGATACCCTTTCTTTAGGTTAAAAGACGAGCAGATAAATACTTATCAAATATTATCTGATGGATATGTTGGTTTAAGCTTAAGTGGGACAAGCCGGTCATTTCTTGTCAATGATTACGAACTCAAAATTAGCACGGTTTCATGGATCACGAATCCGGTCAGCAATATAAGGACAGCAAGGAGAAATGAAAAAAATGATGGAGACTAGATATTTTAAAGATATGAATCACAATTATTTGATCATAAAAATCGCAGCAAAAGAGAATGAAAGCCAATATCAGCTGAAAATGATGATCGAAAATGATATTCCGGGCTTGCTAAAATTAAGCCAAAGATATATTGACGGCGAAAGCTTTTTGTATTATGAAATTAATTCATTGCAGACGCTTAAGTCAATGTTTGAACACCGGAAAATGGACAAACAAATGGCGAAGCTTTTACTGGGCGGCCTGATGAAAGTATTTAGGCAGATAAAAAATTATTTGCTTAGTGACGATGGCTTGTTATTAAACCCGGAGTTTATTTATTTTAATTTGGAAAAAGAAGAAGTTCATTTTGTTTTTTATCCTTATGAAAATGAGAGCGTTTCCGTAAAGATAAGGCAATTATTTGAATACTTAGTGCGGATTATTGACCATAATGACAGCGGATTAACTGATAAAATATATGATTTATGCCAGCTTGCCGAGAAAAAAATATTAAGCATTGAGGATTTTGACCGCTGTTTGACAGAATTATCCCTTCCTAAAAACGAAGCGGCTGGCGGTGATGAGGTTTGTTTCCACGGAACTAAAACAGAAGTAATGACAAGCGAAGAGATAAATGTAATGCCTAAAGAAATAAATATTAACCAAACTGATCACAAAAAGCAAAAGGGGAAATTTTTGCTTTTGACGTTAATATCGACAGCAGGAGCAATCATTATATTGCTGTATCAAAGTTTTGCTGCTTTAACCGCGAACGAAATACTGTTGTCCGTGACATTGCTGATTGTTTTTATCATTTTTTTCTTAATCACTTTAAGCCTTTATCTGCTTTTGGTTTATCGCTTAAAAAATACGGGGAGAAAAGAAAGGGCATTGGACGCTGATTTTAATCCGCAAGCGCAATCGCCAGTGCAGTCGCAAGTCCAGCCGGAGTACTGCGGCGAGACGATTTTTTTGGCGGAAGATTTTAAAGAAGATAAGCTATATGGCTTTGGCAGGGGCAATAAATACATAATCGAGTTAACTCATTTTCCTTTTACGATTGGCAAGCTTGATGATAATATCGATTTTTGCATGAAAGAATTGTCAATAAGCCGGATTCATGTCCGGTTTACGAAATATGATGACGCGGTTTTTATGACGGACTTAAATTCAACCAACGGGACGTACAAGAATGGGCTGCGCTTAGAACCAAGTGAAACCGTGCCGATTGCTGCCGGTGATGAAATACGGTTGGGGAAACTTAATTTTTATTATCGGTGACGTTTTCTTTCGGAGCGTTTTATGCTATAATATCGATACTGACGTATCGACTTATAAAAATGCTTCGCATTTTCCCTTGGAAGGATTTAATTGGCTCGTGAGTATGGATTATGGTACAATGAATTAAAAGGAGACATCCAGATGAAAATCAATATTTATTATGGGGGGCGTGGCCTAATTGATGACCCCACCTTATACGTGATTAATAAAATGCAAGACATTCTAGATGAGCTTCACGTCACAGTCGAGCGTTTTAATTTATATGAACTAAAAAATAGCATTACTACCTTGCCGCAGAGCCTAAAGACAGCTGATGGCATTATCCTGGCAACAACAGTAGAATGGTATGGAATTGGCGGGTTTATGCAGCAATTTCTTGATGCCTGCTGGTTATATGGTGACAAGAGCAAAATTGCAGAACTGTATATGTGTCCTGTTGTCATGTCAACGACTTACGGCGAATTAGAAGGAAAGCTTAATCTCTCCATAGCATGGGAAATATTAGGCGGGCTTCCATGCAGCGGTTTTTGTGGTTATATTGCTGATGCAACAACTTTAGAGGATAATGTTGATTATTTGCGAATAATCGAGAAGAAAGCGGAAAATCTATACCGTACCATCAACCAAAAATTACCCAGCTTTCCTGCCAGCAACCAAGCAGTGAAAAAGATGGTTTCAAGTACCAAAAATATTGATTTAACGCCGCAGGAGTCGGAACAGCTTTCCCAGTACGCATCGGATGATGTTTATGTCCAAAGGCAAAAAGAAGACATCCAAGAGCTGACCAGTCTTTTCCGCGATATGATGTACAATAATGAGCCAGATGAAGATGAGGAGTTCCTTGCTGATTTTAGGAATAGTTTTAAACCGCAGGCAGGATTCCGCGCTATTTACAAAATGAATATTGCGAACCGGAAAAAACCTTTGTTCATTGAAGTAAGCGGGACGGCTTGCGAATGCGCTTATAATGATAAGGCAAATGAAAAAGTCGATGTGGAAATGAGCATTGACCGCGACACATTAGAAGAGATTATCCTTGGCAGAATGACTTTCCAGCGTGCTTTTATGACTTCCAAAATGAAAATGAAAGGTGACTTTAAAACGCTAAGGACAATGGATTTGCTATTTGATTTTACGGAAAAAGGGTGAGAAATGCGCATTGTATTAATGGTGATCAGATTATTTTTCCAAGTTCCATATATGGTGCTTCGCATATGGGGTTATGGTCTATATAAAGACAAATTCGCCCATCATGCCGAGGCTTTTAGCTATATAAAAAAAGCGACTGTCAAAGCAAACCGGGCTGGGCGGGTGGAAATCAAAGCCGCTGGCATTGAAAATCTCCCGAATGAAAACGGGTTTGTCATGTTTTGTAACCATCAAGGATTATTTGATGTTTTGGTTTTTTTGCAGTCTTGCCCAAAACCCTTTTCATTTATCGCAAAAAAAGAAGTCAAAAACACAATCCTATTAAAACAGGTAATAAAAGCGCTTGGCGCTTACGCGATGGACCGGGAGGATTTGCGGCAATCAATGGGAGTTATCAATGCTGTTACGGCTGATGTAAAAAATGGTAAAAATTTCCTTATTTTTCCCGAAGGAACCCGCGCCCCCGAACCTAATACAATGATTGAGTTTAAAGGCGGCAGCTTTAAAAGCGCAACTAAGGCAAAATGCCCGATTGTCCCTTGCGCATTAGTTGACGCATATAAGCCGTTTGATGAAAAAGGAGTTAAGCCAGTCATAGTGAAAGTAAAATATTTGCCAGCACTTTATTATGATGATTATAAAGATATGAAAACAGTCGAGATTGCGGAGCTGGTTAAATCAAAAATAGAGACGGCAATAAATGATATGCTTTAGAAATTTAGTAAATGAAAGTAATTCTAGGCATTGACAAATGTTACTGCTCTATGTATAATTGGTTTTGCGTTATGATACGCGGTTTCAGACAAGGAGAAGTACTCAAGTGGCTGAAGAGGCGCCCCTGCTAAGGGTGTAGGTCGTTTGCGCGGCGCGAGGGTTCAAATCCCTCCTTCTCCGTTTTTTAGGATGTTTAACCTGTTCGTTTTATTCGGGTCATCTGATTGCCAATAAATTTTATTTATCGGAATCTATTTTAGTTTTTCAATGCCTTAAATCAATTAATATAATATTGTCTTAACAGTTATATCTGGGTTTTGATGACGGCTCGCATATTATATATGTAAATGGCGGATACAAGGACGAAGCGGAAGAAAAATCACCTTTAAGTAAGCTAATCCATGATTTTAACTGCCGAACCGCAGATGAAATGTATTATCCCATCTTGGCGAATCGGGCTAGATATTTCAAAGAAGATGAGAAAGGAATTGCGCAAATGTGTAAGATAGTTGAAGATATTGTCAAAGAAGAAATAAAGGCGAATGAAAAAAAGATGGCGATTAATATGTTCAAAGACGGGCTTCCGGTAGAGCAAATCGCACGGATTATGAGTCTTACCACCGTAAATGTTGAAGAGATGATCAAGGGAGCGAAAATGCCCGCATAGTTTTGTTGCTTAAAATTGAAGTGACAAAGCGGTTAATTTGCGTGTCGGTACGCAGAAACCTAATATTTCTCGTTTTGAAAGCGGTGCATATAATCCATCACTGGATTTTATCACTAAAATTGCACGTAGCTTAGGAAAAGAAAGTCAGTATAATAATTGAGTAGCCAAATGAGAGAAGGGATTGCGCAGGTGCAAGGTATTCTATTAATTATTTAGGTGGAGTAGTTGTGATTAGAACAATCGAAATGAGAGATTTGCCGGATTGCTTAGATATTTTCCATAAGGGATATGAAACAGTTGCAGTTGAATTTGGGTTGACTGATGAGAATTGTCCCGATCGAGGCAGGGCAAGCCTACCTATGGAAAAATTAGTTTCTGAGTTTGATAGCGGAACGAAAATGTTTGGCTATTTTTCCGACGATAAATTAGTTGGGTTTCTTGGCATGAAAATAAAGGAAGAATTTTTAAAGCTGGACGATATTATTATTCATCCAGAATACAGGGGACGAGGTTACGGAAAGGAACTTCTTGATTTCTGTAAATTAAAAGCAAATGAGTTCGGTAAAAGCACGATTGAGCTGGGTATGATTGACGATAATACACGGCTAAAGAAATGGTACGAAAATAACGGTTTTATAAACATAGGTCATAAAAAATATGAAAACGCTCCTTTTACAGTCGGGCGAATGAGATACACTTTATAGCTACCCATTACTTATACTCAACATAATAAACACAATTATCATCCCTGCTTAAACATCTTTCCGTGCTATATTCAATGCTGACGATATCAATTTTATTAAATGTTACCCGGTGAATGAACAAAGTATCGGAAAGACAATGAAGCTCCCATTCTTCGGGTGAATACTCCGGCACATACAAAATGATCTTGGTGTGCTTTTCGTTGTCAGCTTCAACTAATGCCGGGATAAGCTTGTGGACTAAAGCATATTCATCATATGGCGAAAGCACTTGGAATGGCCATCTTGTGTTTAATGCAACCAGCAATATAATTGATAAAATCAGCGGTGCAAACAATCGGGATATTGGCAGCTCCCTCAATATATATAGGCTTAGAAAGCCAACACTTAGAATAATAAAAAAGAAAGCACCATAAACGCAGCGGATTTCCCCGGCATAATGCGTGCCTGCTTTTGCAGATAAGACGATATAAAAAAAGGGCAACATTGCTGCGGAAATCAAGCACTTTATTGGCAAACTGAGCAAAATATCCGGCTTTCCTGCTTCTTTCTTCAGCAAATAATGAATGCCAACAATCAAATAAATTAAAGCTATAATCGCAAAAATATATTTGTTAATTGAGCGGGCCAGCGAGAAAAAATTATTTGCCGCAACGCCAATCCGGTTTAAAAACTCAATGTCAACTATTGAGCCAAAATAAGAGTCAGGAAGAATCTCTTTTGACCGGAGGCTTGTTGTTTCAAGAACCATTGCAATTAAAACGCCAAAAATAATGGCGATGGCGATATTGTATTGCTTTACGCATTCTGTAAAGAAATTTCTGCTTCTTGCCATCAAAGAAAGATTTCCCTCTGCACCAAAGTTTACAAAGAATCGAAAGATTAAAACAGCTGACGCAAATGCCAATAATATCCCCGCCGAGAACAACATCGAAAAAATGCTAAAATATATTCCGGCAAGTAACCAGCCGGATTTTGAGGAAAAAGCCAAGTTCTTTTTCAAGATTAACTGTTTCATCAAGAAAAGCGCAACCGCCGAGTTAATTATGTTGGGAAATATATAATAAAAATAAAGATTATACTGGCTGGCAAAAAACATATGGACATTATCTAAAGCCCTGCCTTTGAAAAAAGCAAAAAATAATGCCATTATCATAACGCTTATTAAGGCACTAGTATTTTTGTTTTTACATAAAGAACTAAACAAGAGATATATCGCAAAAAATAACCCTGTAATAAAAAATGCAATCACTATCGCAAGGGCAATGCTTGCTGTGGTTAAATAATCCCCAACCAAAGGATAGATGAAAAATGCTGATTGGTAGCCCACTATCGGCATTAAATGCTCTTGGAAAAGTCGGGTTACATTCCACCAGCCGATTCTTGGGACAGGTTCGGAAAGAAAAGAGCCAAAATACCGCCAGTCATCGCCATTGCGAAGCAGAATCGGATCTACTAAAATATAATACTGGCAAATAAGAAAAAATATTAGCCCGGCAGATAGAAAAAATAGCTTGTGTTTCGTTAGTCTTGAAGCCATGATTGCTTACTCCTACTCATTAGTCCACCTTGTTTCACCGAATAAAGTATCTGCAAAACAATCCTTTATTATCCCAGTCGGTAATCCTCTATTAGGTTGCGCATTTATCCAGAGGGCGACGTTTTCTACATTTCTTATTGTAAATGGCTTTCATTTACATTATAATAAAAATGCGTTACCGCAGTTTCACTGTCGATTGGAAAGGCATGGTTAATTAGAATGGAAAGACCAACGAAATCTTATGAGGAAGTCCGTTTAATGCTTGGGGCTGCAAGTCCTGCATGGGAAAGGCTGCTAGGGCATATCCGATATTATTATGTCATGGA
>WRLH01000003.1 GCA_009777715.1 Lachnospiraceae bacterium | reverse complement strand
ACTCCGAAGTCCGGCTGACATAGCTTTTATCAATGATATCTGATAAAACCTCATCGGCTGATAAATCAAGAGCATTTAAAATCTTGACAAAGCAAGGGATTTTCGGAATCCGCTCGCCTCTTTCCAGCTTGCTTATGTAATCAACGCTCAAATCCACCTTTTCGGCGAACTGGGCTTGATTAAGATTAAGAGATAGCCGCTTTTGCCTAAATTTTTTGCCGACATTAGTAAAGTTCATTCTATAACCCATGCCTTTCCATAATTTACAAACGAATCATGATTCGTTTCGAATTTATGATTAGTTTCAATCCATGATTCGTTTTTCTCACCCTAAAAGTATTTTCCAATACTATAAGTATAAGCATTTTAAGCTATACTTGGAAGCGACCGATAGTATTGTGCAATGACCTATAGTACAGATTTTGATAATTTGGCCGCAATTGGTAAAATATACCAATTAGCTCAACACAATAAAAAATGGCGGAATTAATTTGATTACGATGCCCTAAACCAAAGATTTTCATGAAAGATTCAGCCAGAGAGATAATTATCATAAAATAAAGCAATAAAGCACCTTGCTTTTAATTTTATTCCATGCTATCCTAGCTTATATGGGAAATAATGACATCACAAAAAACGAGATTTTTAACGAGAACCAAATCAATATCTTTATTCCGGGGCGGCTTTGCCTTTTTGGTGAACATAGCGACTGGGCTGGAATGCACCGGGTTATGAATTCATCGCTAGAGCCTGGGTATGCCATCGTTTCCGGCATTGAGCAGGGGATTTATGCAACTTGTGTAAAAAGCAAGGATTTTATCGTTGACAGCAGCATTGGCATTTATGACGGCGAATCTCTTCATTCGGTCATGGATTCGGACAAGCTTCTGGCAATCGCAAAAGAGGGCGGCTTCTTTTCTTACGTTGCCGGAGTTGCCTCTTATATTAGTGACAATTATAGCGTTGATGGGGTCAAGATTACGATTACCGGAATGGATCTCCCGATTAAAAGCGGCTTATCGTCTTCGGCAGCAATTTGTGTCCTTGTCGCCCGGGCGTTCAATCAATTATATGACCTAAAGATGAATATCCGCGGGGAAATGCTGGCCGCTTTCCTTGGCGAGCAGCGGACTCCTTCCCGCTGCGGGCGTTTGGACCAGGCTTGTGCTTATGGGGTGAAGCCAGTCTATATGGAATTTGACGGAACAGAGACATACGCCCGCCCGCTTAGGATCGGAAAGCCAATGTATTGGGTTGTGGCGGATTTACAGGCTTCAAAGAATACGATCCATATTTTATCGGATTTGAACAAATGTTATCCTTTTGCCGAGGACGAAAAAGAACGGCTGGTTCATGAAGCCCTTGGCATTGACAATAAGCGGTTTGTGGAAAAAGCCGCTGCCTTTCTGGAAGCCGGAGACGCTTACGAATTAGGAAAGCTGATGACTGAGGCGCAGGAGAATTTCGACAAAAAAGTTGCCCCTGCCAGCCCGGCGCAGCTTACCGCCCCGGTTCTTCATGCGGTTTTAAATGAGCAAGCAATTAAGGATTTGATTTACGGCGGAAAAGGGGTCGGCTCGCAAGGTGATGGGACGGTCCAGTTCCTGGCAAAAGACTTAGAGTGCCGGGATGCTTTAATTAGATACTTAGAAAAAGAAAAGAAAATGCCAGCCTTTTCTTTGACAATACAGCCGGGCAGGACGGTGAAAAGGGCGATTATTCCGGTGGCTGGTTTTGGGACCCGCCTTTATCCGGCGACAAAAGGAATCAAAAAGGATTTTCTTCCGGTGCTTTCAAGTGATGGGATCTTAAAGCCTGCGCTTTTGATTTTGCTTGAGCAGCTAGAAGAGGCAGGAATAGAGCAGATTTGCCTTGTTATCGGTGCTGAAGAGCAGGAGATATATGATACGTTTTTCGCCGAGCTGCCGGAGAAAAACTTGGCAAAATTGCCGGAAAGCCGCCGCGAAATAGAAAATACAATTGCCCGCCTTAAGAAAATGATTACTTATGTCTTCCAGAACGAACGCCTTGGTTTTGGCCATGCTGTCTATCAATGCCGGGCTTTTGCAAAAGATGAACCAGTTGTTTTGATGCTGGGAGATATGTTATACGAATCAGAAACAAACGAAAATTGCACCAAGCAATTAATTAAGGCATATGAGCAATGCGGCCGGGCGATGGTAACAATCCAGCAGATAACCCTTGATGATGTTGTCCATTATGGGATTGTGCATGGCCATTGGGAAGATGAAAAAGAGCATTTGATGAAAGTGGGCAATATTCATGAAAAACCAGACCGTGATTATGCAAAAGAGTATCTTGGGACAGCAACCCGCCGCAAAGAAAAGCTTTATTATGCCGTTTTTGGCCAATATATTTTAACCGAGGAAATTTTTGCCGAGCTGGGCGAAAATATCGCCAGCGGCAAAAAAAGCTATGGCGAGTACCAATTAACAGACGCCCTTGATAAAGTCCGCGAGAAATACGGAATGTATGGTTTTGTGCCAGCCGGAAAATCATATGATATCGGGCTTCCTAGTGCTTACCGCGAAACAATGATCAAGTATGGCAATCACGGTTCATGATGTGCAGTTTTAGTGCGCATCCCCCGGTGGTTCATGATTTCGTAGAAATCATAATTTAACAACTGAAGAGAAAATACAATGGATAATAGCAAACCGAACATCAGATTCATGATGAGATATGTCGAAAAATACCTTGATGGAAAAACCAAGCGTTTTGGCTTTGAGCTGGATTTTAAGTATCACTTATTAAGACGCTGGGATGGAATGTGTGAAGAAGATTTAAGCCATGCCAAAGCATTCAAATATTACATGGCTGACAATGGCTTTGAAGCAGGGGAAGATTTGTCTGGCCGCAAATACAAAGAATTGATAAAGAAGCAATACGAAAGCCTGATCGAAAAAGGCTTCAAATAGAATCATCAACCTGCAATTTTGCCTCCAGTAAAATTATGTTGGCTTGCATTTCTTTGGCGGTTTTGCGTGAGAGCCGTCCGGCATCCATCATCTGCTGAATTAAGACCCGCTCCATATAAAGCCCATTTTCAGCCACTTCATTAATTCCATTGGCCATATTTTCATTGCTTTGGAATCCCAGCCTGGCGGAAACAACCTTTTCATGCTCCAAGGAAATTATTTTTAACGCCTCATCATCGCTATCTAAATGAAGCTCATTTTGCTTTTCCCTCATCAGCTTTGCGTTTATTTCCTTTAACAGATGGGTTTTATGTTTGCTTGGCAAGGGGTCTTTCCAAGTAAAAAAATCATAAAAATGCTTAACAATCCAAAGGAAAGATTGTAAAGTCCCGATTTTCTGCTCGCTTTCGTCATAAAGCCGATTTGCTTCTTCAATATAATGCTCGGCTTGGCTTTCATTTAATTGCCCCATTTCTGCCATATGCAGGATGACATCTTTTTCAAGCAGCAAAATACTGCTCCGAAGCCCGAAGTGCCGCCGTTTTCCCTCGTCTTCCTGATGGTTCTGGAACTGCTTGTTTAGGCGGGCATAATAATGCTGGATGATTATTTCGGTGGCCGCGATATTTTCCGGAGTTATTGCTTCTTTCAAACGCTGAATGACGGTCTTTAGGATTTCATCACGGGCTTCCTGCTCCTTTAGGTAAAAGTGTTTGTCTTTTCTTTTGCCTTTAGGGACAACGAGGGGCAGGACGAAGTTGGTCATGAGCAGGGAAATAATGATGACGCCGCAAGTAACGAGGATAATCAAATCACGTTCAGGAAACAAAGCCCCGGTTGATAAAACAAGGGGAATAGATAAAATACCTGCCATTGAAACAGCACCGCGGGCCCCGGCAACGCTAAAGATCAGCCCGGCGCGGATTGTCCCAACCGGATATTTGGGGTCGCTGTATGTTTTCGCCCGCACGGTCATTAACCACCAGAAGAATCTGCACCCAGTCATTGCCAGATAAATCAGGAGAATATAAAGGCTGGTTTCCCAAATATGAAAGCCGCTTGCCCTGCCAGCTTGAATGCGCAAAATAGTGGGAAGCCCTGCCCCAAGCATGACAAAAACCAGCCCGTCAAGGCTGAATGACAAAAATGACCAGATATTTTCCGTCGCATTATTTAAGGAAAGAACCTCAGGATTTAGCTTATCTTTATACATGGCATGGACGATTCCTGAACCAAAAACAGCCAAAATGCCGCTTGTCCCAAGCTCTTCGGCAATCATATAAATAATAAAAGGGGTGAGGATCCCTAAAGCAAGATGAAGTGACGCAACAACAATATGAAGCGAGCGGAGCCAGCGGATAAGAATGAATTTTAGGACGGTCAAAAACATTCCTAGGAACAACCCGCCAATCGCAATAATAAAAAAGCGTCCCAGGCCATGAAAAACATTAAAATACCCGGTGGTCGCAGCAATAATTGCGAACTGGAAGCAAACAAGCCCGGTGGCGTCATTAATTATCGATTCGCCAACTAATATGCTTTTAATCCGCCGCGGAAGTTTAACCCGGTGAGCGACAGCCTCAACCGCAACAATGTCAGTCGGCCCAAGGGCAGCAGCGAGGGCAAAAGCGGCCGCCATAGGAATAGCCGGAATCAGCGACTGGGTAATAAAGCCAATGATGAAAACGCTAAAAAGCACCAACCCGACGGCGGCAAGGACAATTGGGCGGATCATTTTCCGCATATTTTTAAGGTCAGCGGTCCGGGCCGAATGGAAAACTAATGGTGAGAGGAACAAGACAAAAAAAAGTTCCGGCTCAAGATAAAAATCGTAGCCGAACGCCCCATGGGGTATAATCGCGATCAGCATTCCCAGAGCTATCTGAATGACCGGGACCGACAATAAAGGGAGAAAGCGGTTTATTAAGTTGGATAGAAGAACGGCAGCTAATAAAATTAGCACATAGTTAAAAACTTCCATTTTGTGTCCTTTTGTTGTTTAATTAAGCAAGTCGAGATAATTCCTCACCCGGTTAAGCAAAATAGCTTCAGAAAAAGGCTTGTGGATAAAATCAGTTATCCCAAGCTCAATCCCCAAGGCTTCCGTATTAGGATCAGTCAGCCCGGTCAAAAATATCACCGGGATATCCTTGTATTCTTCACTTTCCTTTAATGCTTTAAGCGCTTCCAACCCGCTCATTCCCAGCAAAAGAATATCAAGCAAAATCATGTCGGGAGAAACTTTTTCCAGCACAGTAAACATACTTTCCGCGGATTGGAGCGTCACCACGACATAATGCTTTTCGAGGATTGCTTCCGCTTCGGCAAGGACGGAAATACTGTCATCAACGACAAAAATAGTTTTCATATCGCTACATCACCCGGCTGTCTTTATGGAAACCTGTCAGCGAGAAGATGACCCATTCAGCGATGTTGACCGCATGATCGCCAATCCGTTCAAAATATTTGGCAATCATAATCAAATCAATGGCCTGGTCGCCGTTTTCCTGATTGTTGTTAATCAAAACAATTAACTCGTCTTTGACCGCAACGAATAAGTCATCAACCTTGTCATCGGTTGCGATGACTTCTTTGGCAAGTTCGATGTCCTTACTCACAAAAGCAACGATGCTATCATGCACCATCTTTTGGGTCACCTCTGCCATTTGGGGGATATCCTCTAGTTTTTTGATGTATTCCTTGCCGTTCATCATGCAGATGATTTCGGAAATATCGGAAGCGTGGTCGCCAATTCGCTCGACATCGGTAAGGATTTTGAGGACGGCCGAAACCAGCCGCAGATCAGAAGCAACTGGCTGCTGCTGGATAATTAGCTTAAGGCAAAGGCTTTCGATTTCTTTTTCCATCGCGTCAATATCGTCATCGCAAGCAATTATTTCTTTGGCGAGTTCAGTATTCCGGGTGGTTAAAGCAGTATTAGTGTTGGCAATTGCCTGTTCAACGGCCTCGCTCATTTCGACCAGCTTTGCATTAAGGTTTTCAAGCTGTTTATCAAATTGTTTTCTCATACCTATTCCTCCTTCTTATTCCCCTGATGATTTTTATTTTAACTATGAAAGCTTTATCTTGTCTGTTATCCAAACCGCCCTGTAATATAATCATTGGTCCGCTGGTCCTTTGGGCTTCCGAATACCTCATCACTAGTTCCGGCTTCAATCAGATGTCCCATCAGCATAAACGCGGCCCGGTCAGAAATACGGATTGCCTGTTGTACATTATGCGGCGCAATCACAATCGTGAACTCTTCTTTTAATTGGAACAATGATTCTTCGATCTTGGCGGTCGAAATCGGGTCAAGCCCGCTACAAGCGCGGTCAAGCATAATGACTTCCGGCTGTAAGGCCAGGACGCGGGCAATGCAAAGGCGTTGCTGCTGTCCGCCGGAAAGGCTCATGGCCGGAGCTTTTAAGCGATCCTTTACATCATCCCACAGGGCGGCTTGTTTGAGTGCCTGTTCGACGACATCATTAATTTCACTTTTGCTTTTTTTCTTTTTAAGCCGCGGCCCATAAGCAACATTGTCAAAAATTGAAATCGGGAGCGGGGCGGGAATCTCAAAAACCATGCCAACTTTCCGGCGCAGTTCAGTCACGCTGGAATCGGGGTCAAAAATGCTTTTGCCGTCAATTAAAATGTCACCCTTTGTGTGGGTATCATGATTTAATTCGAATAGGCGGTTTAACGACCGTAATAAAGTCGTCACTCCGCCATTAGCCGGGCCGAAAAACGACGTAATCTCATTTTTATGGATTTTTAGGTTAAGATTGTGGATAACTTGTTTCTTGTGGTAAAGAAAACTAAAATCCTTAATCTCAATCTTGATATTTTCTTCCATGGTGTGTACCTAACCTCTTGTCCTATCGTTTTTGGTTCTTATTAATAAATCGGCTCACCAGCAAATTTACCCCGACATTAACTACAAAAATCAGAATAATCAAAAGTGCCGCCGTGCCATAGGCATTTTCCATCGATACGCCCTCGCTGGCGAGGATATAAAAATGCACCGCCATTGTCCTGGTTGAGTCAAATAACGAAAAGGGCATACTAAGCACCGACCCGGCGGTAAAGATGACCGCGGCCGTTTCCGCAATACACCGCCCGACGCTTAAAATGATGCCATTAACAATTCCTTGGATTGCCGAGGGGAAAACGGTTTTGATAATTGTCTGCCACTTTGTTGCCCCAAGGGAGTAACTTGCTTCGCGGTATATTTGGGGGACAGCGCGGATAGCTTCTTCCGATGTCCGGATAATGGTCGGGAGGACCATGAATGCCAGCGTCAAGCCCCCGGCAAGGATTGACCAGCCCATCCCCAGGTAAATGACAAAAAAGATGAAACCAAATAAGCCATAAATAATAGAAGGAATCCCGGCAAGTGATTCCGCGCTAAAGCGGATAATCCTGGTGATGATGTTTTCGCGGGTATATTCAGCAAGATAAAAAGCTGTCCCAATGCCAAAAGGGACGGCGATTAATATCGCAACCAAGGTGATGTATAAAGTGCCGACGATTGTTGAGGCAATCCCGCCTGACCGCCCCATATTATAAGGATTTTGGGTCAAAAAGCTAAAGTTAAGGACGGGAAGCCCTTTTATTAAAATATAAACAATAATCGCGACAAGGACAATCATTACTGACATTGCCGCCGCCCAAATCATTCCTTTAGCGAGATATTCTGATGTTCTTGCGCTTGGTTTCATCGGTTTCATATTATATCCATGCTCCTTTCGAAGACTTCGTTGAAAGAATGAAATTCTTTCAACTTTTCTGCCTTTCCTTGCCTCTTGCTTGTTTTCCGGATGATACTATATACTGGGCCGTTGCATTAAGAATCATAATGACAATGAATAAAACAATCCCGGTGGCAAAAAGAGCCTCTTGGTGGACTCCGGTTGCGTACCCCATTTCAATGCCGATATTGGTAGTCAACGTCCTCACCGGGTCAAGAATCGACTCCGGCATGGCGACTGCGTTACCAACAATCATGATGACCGCCATTGTTTCACCGATTGCCCGCCCAATGCCAAGAATGACGGCCGCAACAATTCCGGATTTGGCAGCCGGAAGCATGACAATCCTTATCGTCTGCCAATGGGTAAGCCCAAGGGCAAGCGCCCCCTCTTTGTACTGCTTTGGCAAGGCAAGCAAGGACACCTCGGAGATACTGATGACCGTTGGGAGAATCATAATCGCAAGGATAATCGAAGCAGCAAGGATGCTTAAGCCCGGCCCGCCCAAATAATCACGGATAAAGGGGACAATAAAGATAAGCCCCCAAAAGCCATACACAACCGATGGTATTCCGGCAAGCAGCTGGATGGCCGGGCGGAAAATGGCCGTAATAAAGGGCGGGGCAAATTCTGATAAAAAAATGCTACAGCAAATCCCAATCGGCACACCAATCAGGGCAGCCCCAAGCGAAACCGCAACAGTTCCGATGATCATCGGGAAAATGCCATATTCTTCCAGGCTGGGCGCCCAGCTCATGCCAAAAGCAAAATCCTTTAAGCCGACATCAGTAATAATCGGGGCTCCGCGGACAACGATGAATCCTGTTATCAGCGCAAGCGCGGAAATTGAGGATAAGGCAAGCAGTAAAAAGATATGTCCCGGCAGGTTTTCTTTAAATTTTTTCATTGGTTATGGAATCAATCCTTCATTAATTAATAATTCTTTTCCCGCATCCGATAAAACAAAATCAATAAAATCTTTTGTCATGCCTTCAGGCTTTTCTTTGGTAATGAATAAAAATGACCGATATAAGGCGTAAGTCCCGTTCCTGACATTGGCGATGGAAGCCGGAACGCCGTCTATTTCAATTGCCTTGACCGTCTCATCAACAACCCCAAGGGAGATAAATCCAATTGAGCTTAGGTCACTTGCGACAAGCTGTTTGATCGCGCCATTGCTATTTTGGACGATTGCTTTTGGCGTAATCCGGATATTGCCCATGACAAGCTCGGCAAACTGGCTTCTTGTCCCCGAACCTTCTTCCCTTGCCATGACATGGATTTTCCGGTCTTCGCCGCCTAATTCGCTCCAATTGGTGATTTCGGCGGAATAAATCGCGCAGATTTGCTCGCGGGTCAAATTGGTAATCGGGTTGCCCGGATTGATGATAATAGCCAGCCCGTCTTTGGCAATCACAGTTGACCAAAAATCTAGCTCATAATCTTTTAGGGAACGTGATGACATTCCAATATCCGCAACTCCCGATTCAACGGCATTGATTCCGACTGATGACCCGCCGCCCGAAATCTCGGCGTGTTGCCCAGGGTATAATTTTTCGTATTCCTCGGCAAGAAATTCAGCATATGGCTGAACCGAAGTCGAGCCAGCAACAACAATGCTTGTCCGCGAACCGCCGCCGCCATTGCAAGCCGAAATCAAGGCTGATATCATTATCAAAGATAAAATTGCTGTTATTTTTTTCATTAGCCGTATCGTCCTGTAATATAATCTTCGGTGCGTTTGTCCTTGGGATTGGCAAACATATCCCCAGTTGGGCGGTATTCAACCAGACGCCCGATTTTATCATCATCAATCATAAAAAATGCGGACATATGCGAAACCCTGGCCGCTTGTTCCATATTATGTGTTACTATTATAATAGTATACTTTTTCGAAAGCTCGCTCATTAAATCCTCAATTCTCATCGTTGATTCAGGATCTAGCGCGCTGCATGATTCGTCAAACAAAATGATCTCCGGTTCGACGGCAAGGGCCCTGGCAATACATAAGCGTTGCTGCTCGCCCGGCGACAAGCTAAGGCCGGGCTTAAAAAGATTGTCCTTAAAATCGTCCCAAAGGGCAGCTTGCCGTAGGCTTCGCTCTACGATTATGTCAAGATCCTGTTTTTTCTTTGTTCCGTGGTGCTTTGGCCCAATTATGACGTTATCTCGGATGCTCATCGGAAAAATATTAGGCTTTTGGAAAACCATTCCTACTTTTTTGCGCAGTTCGACGACATAAGTATCTTTGGCATAGATATTTTCGCCATTCAGCAAAATCCGGCCATTAATCGTGACCCCGGGGATTAAGTCATTCATGCGGTTAAAAAGGCGGAGGAATGTCGATTTGCCACAACCCGAAGGACCAATAACAGCTGTTATGGAATTTTCATAAATATCAGCGTTAATGTCGCCGAGAGCGTGGCTTGTCCCATAGAAAAGGTTGATCTTCTCGACTTTTATCTTTATTTTTTTCTGCGTTTTTTCCATTGCTTCATCCAAACTGATTTATAAATTCTGATACATTATAATACGGTTTTTATAAAAATTCAATCCTAATTTTCATTTCTTGACAACCAAGGATTTTAATTATAAAATAAAGAAAGAGTGAACAAAGGCGTTCGTGGATATGTATTTTGCATATCAATGAATGTCTTTGTTTTTATTTTTTTTATTATGGAAAGGTCATGGTTATTATGATGCAGGACAGTTACGAAAACCCTTTATGTAAAAGATACGCAAGTCATGAAATGCAAGCTATTTTCTCTGATGACAGCAAATTTTCGACATGGCGCAAGCTCTGGATTGCCCTTGCTGAAAGCCAGATGGAACTTGGGCTTAACATCAAGCAGGAGCAAATTGACGAAATGAAAGAAAATGCTGACGCCATAAATTATGAGGCGGCCGCAAGATATGAAGCCGAGCTAAGGCATGACGTAATGGCGCATATTTACGCTTATTGCGAGCAATGCCCAAAAGCAAAGCCGATTATCCATCTGGGGGCAACTTCTTGTTATGTCGGCGACAATACCGACATTATTTTGCAACGTTTAGCGTTAAACCTGATTAAAAAAATGCTGGTTAATCTTATTGCTAAGCTGGCCGATTTTGCCGCAGAGCATAAAGCCCTGCCTTGCCTTTCATATACCCATTTTCAGCCAGCACAGCCGTCAACGCTGGGGAAAAGGGCCGCGTTATGGCTGCAAGATTTATTGTTTGATCTTAATCAGCTTGAATTTGCTTGCAACAATTTAAAGCTGCTTGGCTGTAAAGGCACAACCGGGACGCAAGCAAGCTTTCTGGCCTTATTTGATAACGACCATCACAAAGTAAAGCAACTGGAAGAAAAAATTGCGGCAAAGCTTGGCTTTGATGAAACATATCCCCTAAGCAGCCAGACCTATTCACGGAAAATTGATTATTATATTTTGTCCGTCCTATCGGGCATTGCCCAAAGCGCGGCCAAATTTTCCAATGATATCCGCCTTTTGTCACACTTAAAAGAAGTTGATGAGCCTTTTGAAAACAATCAGGTTGGTTCATCGGCAATGGCATATAAGCGGAATCCCATGCGGAGTGAACGGATTGCTTCCTTGGCAAGGTATGTGATAATCGGCGCCATCAATCCTGCTTTTACCGCAAGCTCGCAGTGGTTTGAGCGGACGCTTGATGATTCGGCGAATCGGCGGATATCGATTCCGGAGGCTTTCCTTGGCGTTGACGCGATTCTGTCCCTTTATATCAATGTCATCAGCGGCCTTAAGGTTTACCCCAAAATGATTAAAAAGCATTTAGATGAAGAGCTTCCATTCATTGCCACCGAAAATATTTTGATGCACTGCGTAAATAAGGGCGGTGACAGGCAATTATTACATGAGCGGATTCGCGTCCATTCGCTAGACGCAGCCTTGAGGATTAAAGAATTAGGCAAAGAAAATGATTTGATTGACCGGATCTTAAATGACGAGGCTTTTTGTTTGACTAGCGAGGAATTAAAGCGGCTGCTGGTTGCTGATTTGTTTACCGGGCGGGCAAAGGAGCAGACCGAGGAATTTCTTCTGGAAATCAAGCTGATTCTTTTAGCTTACCAAGACCAATTGGGCATTGACATAAAAATAAAAGTTTAGGAGGAAAAAAATGCTGACAGTAATTGCCGGAATAAATTGGGGTGATGAGGGAAAAGGCAGGATGGTTGACCTGCTTTCAGAAAGATATGATGTGATTTGCCGATATCAAGGCGGAAATAACGCCGGGCATACCGTTATCAATGACAAGGGTAAGTTCATTTTAAACCTGCTTCCGTCAGGCATTCTACGGGACAAAATAACAAACGTCATGGGGGGCGGAATGGTAATTGACCTTGAACACTTAAATGGTGAAATCAATACCTTAAAAGAGAAAGGCATTAAAATCACCCCTGATAACTTAAAAATCAGCGAAAACGCTTTTATCTGCTTGCCCTGCCACAAAAGCCAAGATGGGCTTGAAGAAAAACGCCTCGGCGATAAAAAGTACGGCTCGACAAAACGCGGAATTGCCCCTGTTTACGGCGACAAATATATGAAAAAAGGAATCAGGATTAGTGATTTAGCCGATTTTTTAAGCCTAAGAACCAAGCTTTCAGATTTTATTGAATGGAAGAATTTTACCCTGGCTAAGTTTGGCAAAAAGAACATGGTTGACTTAGAGGAAACAATGGCATGGCTTCATCAGTATGGCACTCCGCTTTTTCCTTTTATCAGCAATACGACTGATTATTTGTATGAGGCGGCTGATAAAGGGCAAAATATCCTTTTTGAAGCACAGCTAGGGGCGCTTAGGGATATTGACTACGGCATTTATCCATTTACGACCTCGTCCCAGACCTTGGCTGCTTATGCGACAATCGGGGCAGGAATCCCCGGATTAAAAACCGACCGGACAATTGGGGTAATGAAAGCTTACTCAAGCTGTGTCGGCGAAGGGCCGTTTACGGTGGAAGCGTCTGGCCAGGAAGCAAAGCTTTTACGCGAAGCCGGGGCAGAATTTGGCGCAGCCACAGGCCGGGCGAGACGGGTTGGCGCATTTGACATTCCGGCAAGCAAATATGGGGTAAAAATCCAAGGAGCTGATGAACTTGCATTAACCAAGCTTGATGTGTTATCATATCTTGATAAGATTCCCGTTTGTGTCGCTTATGAGATTGACGGTATCATAAAAGACCATTTTGTCATCGGAGATAAGCTTTACCGGGCAAAGCCCATTTATGAATATGTGGATGGTTTCAAAACTGATATCTCGAAATGCCGTAAAGCAGAAGAGCTGCCAAGCAGCGCGTTAAGCTATATCCGGTTTATTGAAAAAGCGGTTGGCTGCCCCATCAAATATGTGTCAGTCGGGGCGGGAAGGGAAGATTATATAGAAATGTCCTAAGAAAGGCTGGTATATTAATGAAATCATTTATTGCCCAAAATATCCGCGATTTACCCTATTCCGGAATCCGTAAATTTTTTGACATAGCTGCGGAAATGAAAGATATTATTTCCTTAAGTGTTGGCGAGCCGGATTTTGCGACTCCCCTTAGCATTAGGGAAGAGGCGGTCAGAACGCTTGAAAGCCAAGGGACAAAATACACCTCAAATGTTGGCCTTTTAGAATTACGCAACGAAATCAGCAGGTATTTATCACGAAAATATGACGTAAATTATGACCCGAACCAGCAGATTTTGATTACGGTTGGCGCAAGCGAGGGCATAGATGTTGCCTTACGGGCGATTTTAAATCCGGGTGATGAGGTGTTAGTTGTTGAGCCTTGTTATGTCTCATACCGGCCTTGTGTTTTGATGGCTGGCGGAGTCCCGGTGACAATCCCAACCAGTGCCGAAAACAACTTCCGGGTCAAACCGGAGGACATCGAAATGCGGATTACGGAAAAAACCAAAGCCATCCTGATTAGTTATCCTAGCAACCCGACCGGGGCAATCATGGAGCGGAAAGACATTGAAGCAGTTGCTGACTTATTAAGGAAGCATGAAATACTGGTTATCAGCGATGAAATATATGCTGAGCTTACTTACGGCGACGAAGCCCATGTTAGCATTGCTTCCTTGCCCGGAATGTATGAAAGAACAATCTTACTTAATGGCTTTTCAAAAGCTTTTGCGATGACAGGCTGGCGGCTTGGTTATGCTTGCGGGCCGGAGGAAATCATAGCCGAAATGATAAAAATTCATCAATATGTCATTATGTGCGCGCCAACTAACGCCCAACACGCTGGGATTTGCGCTTTAAGGAGTTGCGATGAGGAGGTTAAGGAAATGAAAGCCGAATATGATCTCCGCCGCCGCTTCATGCTTGATGAATTTTGGAAAATGGGCATTGATTGCTTTGAATCACGCGGGGCATTTTATTTATTCCCCTCGATTAAAAGCTTTGGCCTTAGCTCCGAGGAGTTTTGCATAAGGCTGCTTAAGGAACAGCGTTTAGCGATTGTGCCAGGGCCTGCCTTTGGCGAATGCGGCGAAGGTTTTGTCCGTATTTGCTACGCATATTCGCTTGAAAATATCAGGGAAGCATTATCACGAATCCAAGCATTTATCAATACCCTAAAAAAAGAGGGGTAAATTCGAAAGATAAATCTTTCGAAAACGAATCTATGATTCGGTTTGCAAATATTGTGCCTAACGGCCCAAAATAAAGGCATGGTGATTATTATGTGCGGAATAATCGGTTATATTGGCAGTGAAAACGCGGTCCCAATTATTGTTGAGGGGCTTAAAAAGCTTGAATACAGAGGATATGATTCAGCCGGAATAGCGATTTATGGAAAAGACGGCTTTGATATCGTAAAGCAAAAGGGCCGTTTGGCGGCACTTGATCAAAAGCTTAAGGAAAACCCAAGGTCGGCGACAATGGGAATCGGCCATACCCGGTGGGCCACTCACGGTGAACCCTCGGACATCAATTCCCATCCCCATGTTGGGAGCAAAAGCAAAATAGCCGTTGTCCACAATGGCATTATTGAAAATTACAAACAGCTGAAAGAACGTTTGGAGCAAAAAGGGGCAAAGTTTGCTTCGCAAACTGACAGCGAGGTAGTTGCCCAGCTGGCCGAGTATTATTATCGCGGTGATTTGCTTGAGACGGTGATCCGCGTTTCCAATGCCCTTGAGGGTTCTTATGCCCTTGGAATCATGAGCCTAGACGACCCGGATGTCTTAATTGCCATCAAAAAAGACAATCCTTTGATTATCGGAATTGCCGCAAACGGAAACTTCATTGCTTCTGATGTCCCGGCCGTTTTAAAACATACGAACCAGATTTATTATCTTGAGGACAAAGAAATTACCGTCCTTAAAAAGGATAGTGTTGCTTTTTTTAGCATTGACAAAGAGCCAATTTCCAAAATGCCCGAAACCATCACTTGGAGTGCCGATAGTGCCGAAAAGGGCGGTTATCCGCATTTTATGCTCAAAGAAATCATGGAGCAGCCCAAGGTAGTCCGCGATACGATTAATTCAGCGGTTAACGGAGCAAACAAAGCAATCATTGATGAAATAAATATCATTGCTTATGATAAAATTGTCATAACTGCTTGCGGTTCTGCTTATAATGCCGGAGTTGTGGCGAAATATGTTTTTGAACGCTTATGCCGTTTTTCATCAATTGAGGTTGAGCTTGCCAGCGAATTTCGCTATAAGGATGCCGTAATTGACGATAAAACCTTTGTTATTTTGATAAGCCAATCCGGCGAAACAGCCGATACAATTGCCGCAATGCGGGAAGCGAAATCGAAAGGGGCCAGTACGCTGGCCATTGTGAATGTTGTTGGCAGCACGCTGGCAAAGGAAGCGGATTTTTGCATTTATACCCAGGCCGGGCCGGAAATTGCGGTTGCAACGACAAAAGCTTTTTCCACCCAGCTAATTTTGCTTTATCTTTTGGCAATCCGTTTTGCTTCCAAAATGGGCAAACTGGCAAATGCCGATCAAAATGAGTTACTGATGGAAATTGAAGCCTTGCCGGAAAAAATAGCCAGCATTTTTTTGCACGTTGATGATATCCAGAAATATGCCTCGGTTTGCGTTGGCTACAAAAGCATCTTTTTTATCGGCCGCAATATCGATTATGCCATTGCTTTGGAAGGTTCACTAAAGCTTAAGGAAATATCATATATCCATTCAGAAGCATATGCGGGCGGGGAATTAAAACATGGCACAATTTCCCTGCTTGAAGAAAATACTTTGGTGGTCGCGCTGGCGAATTGTGAAAGATTATACCTAAAAAGCATGAGCAATATTGAGCAGGTAGTAAGCAGGAAAGCCAATGTCCTTTTAATCAGCAGCCAAGAAGAAACACAAGCTGACAAGCGGCTTAAGTTTATCAAGCTTCCGGAAGGCAATGAACTGTTTTCGCCGTCACTTTCCGTGATTATTTTGCAGCTTTTCAGCTATTACGTAGCCGCCAACAAAGGCCTTGATATTGATAAACCGCGGAATCTGGCCAAAAGCGTGACCGTAGAATAAAGGAGAAAAATATGGATAGCACGGCAATTGAAGTTATCGAATTTATCAAAGAAAATGACATAAAATTTATAAGGCTTACCTTTTGTGACATTTTGGGGACGCAAAAAAATATTTCGATTATGGCGGATCAGCTTGAATCGGCTTTTGAAATAGGAATATCCTTTGATGCCCATTCAATCCTTGGTTTTCGTGATGTCACCCGCTCGGATTTATTTTTATTCCCCGACCCTGCGACATTAGCGATTTTGCCGTGGCGGCCAGGGCCGGGCCGGGTTGCGCGTTTTTACTGCGAGATAAAAAACCCTGACGGCTCATTATTTTTGCATGATGGCAGGATTTTATTAAAACAAGTAGTTAAGCGGGCAGAAAAACTAGGATATTTCGTCAAAATCGGCGCAGAATGCGAGTTTTATTTGTTTAAAACCGATGAAAACGGTGAACAAACGGAGATTCCTTTTGACAAAGGCGGATATTTAGATATTTATCCGCTTGATTTGGGCGAAGATATCCGCCGGGAGATCTGCTTGACCCTTGAAGAAATGAATGTTAAGCCCGAAACCTCACATCATGAGCAAGGGCCGGGCCAAAACGAAGTTGATTTTGAATTTAGCGATGCCGTGACAAGTGCGGACAATCTCCAGACATTCCGTTCAGTTGTCCGGGCGATTGCGGCCAGGAACGGCCTTTATGCTTCATTCTTGCCAAAACCTCTGCCCGGTGCTCCGGGGAGCGGGATGCACGTTAATATTTCGCTCATGCAAAACGGGGTTAATATCTTTAAAAACAAAAATGACGGCCATTCTAAGGTTGCGGAAAGTTTTATCGCTGGGATTCTTGAGCGGATATCCGAAATGACCGCCTTTTTAAATCCGCTTAAAAGCTCATATGAGCGGTTTGGCGAATTTGATGCCCCAAGATATATATCATGGTCACACCAAAACCGTTCACAGCTGATCCGGATTCCGGCGGCAAAAGGCAATAAAGTCAGAATGGAACTGCGTTCACCTGACCCATCGCTTAATCCTTATCTTGCTTTTGCTTTGATTATCGCGGCCGGGCTTGATGGAATTGAAGCTGAAATGAAGCTGAAAGCCCCGGTTGACGCAGATTTATATACCGCTGGCATCGATGTGACAAAAGAGCTTGAATCCTTGCCGGATAGCCTAGGTTTAGCGTTAAACCTAGCCGCCAATAGCGACTTTGTCAAACAAACCCTTAATGAAGAGCTGCTTTATAAATATATCAACCTAAAGAAACTGGAAGTTGGCGATAATGGATAGTGCTTTGATAGTTTCAAGCAACGAAAAATACATTGCTTTTTTTGCAGAAATACTAAAGTCTGCTTCAATTGGCCATATTGTTGATATCCATTCTTGTGGCGATGCAAGGCGGCTTCTTTTAGAGCGGGATTTTGACCTCGTTTTAATTAATGCGCCGCTAAAAGATGAAACAGGGGAAATGCTGGCCCGCTTTATTGCGGCAAAAGGTGCGTCGCAAGTTATCTTAGTGGTAAAAACGGAATTTTATGAAGCTGTTTCCGCAGTTTGCGAGGACGATGGGGTACTCACGATTGCCAAGCCAATCAACAAAACCATTTTTTGGTCGGCGCTTACACTAGCGCGTTCAGCCCAAAGCAGGCTGACAAAGGTAAAAGCTGAAAACGCAAAATTAAAACAAAAAATTGAGGATATCCGGGTTATTGACCGTGCCAAGCTAATCCTAATTTCCTATATGAACATGACCGAAAAAGAAGCCCACCGCTATATCGAAAAAGAAGCGATGGATTCACGGCAAAGCAGAAGAGAGGTCGCCGAGGGAATCATTAAAACTTATGAGAATTAGTTTTTTTTCATTTAAGAACGTCCTCCCCAAATACCTCTTCAAAAACGGCGAAAAATTCCCTTATTTGCTCGTTGTATTTTTCGTAAAGCATAAGCCAGTTTTGATAAGATTCTTCATTATCAGTGGGATCCATGCCTAAAGGCTTTCCGTTTTTATCAACGCCTGATATATACTCTTTTAATCTGCCGGAATATTCACCTATTACTAAATGGTTCAATTGCAATGTCGGATTAAATGGCGTGCCCATCATCCATATTTTTAGTTCAATCCTGTAATCCCCTGTATCATTAATAATAAGCACTCGCCCTCCATACTTTAAATGGCTGGGCAGTTGAACAGTATACTTATAGCCGCTCCCGATAGTGTCCTCGTAGTTCCGGGATCGGTAATTGGGGCTTAACATATGCCCGGCGACTGTTGATGTTTGCACCAATTTTTCGCTGTTAAGATAGGGGTCAAATCCGGAAATAAAGCTGTTCCATCTTGAAATGCGGACTGGGCCTAAGATAATTGCCAAAGTAACGAACAGCAAAAATAGAACCAAGTTTTTAGATGGGCGTTTAAAGATGGTTTTTTCAGTTATCTCTTCATTGCAACGCATCACCGTACATTTCTCTTGCAGCTTCAAACAATTCCCTTATTGGCTCATTATGCTTTTCATAAAGTTCCAGCCATGTTTTGATATGTTCATTTTCAATATCGGGGTCAATGGGTTTGCCGTTTCTATCAACTAAAGATCCATATGAGTATATGTGGTTGTCCGAAATTTCACCTATATCTAAATAATAAACCCAATCTTTTGGCGATAATATTACACTAACTCTCAGCTCTTCTGTCTGGTGGGATATCTGGATGTTTCCGCCAAATTTAAGATAAGGCGGTATCACAATGCTATAGGAATAGCCATGCTCATTATAATCACAATCGCGGAAACTATAACTTTTCCAGCCATCTGATTCAAAAAAAGTATATCTTTCATAGCTATAAGGTATTTCAACCCCATTACTAAGGACCACAAAATCCGGTGCCGTTACCGGTTTGTATTTTATTGCCTGCAAGTTTTCATTATATAGAAAAACATCAAATTTCTTTACATAGCTGAACCACATTATATTATATATGCTAAAACCGATTAATGCGAGTACAAATACTATGGCAACAGCTTTTTTCTTAGTTATTTTTATGGTCTTATTTTGCTTCATTCTAACTGCCTCCATCTTTACTATATTAAGTATGTACTATAAATAATACAGCTTTGCTTCTTAAGTCCAGGTTTTCCCTCTTATTTAATTATAACTATCTAAAAAGTAAATACAATACCCTTAGCAGAATTGGGAATAATATGTAAGAATTAGGACAAAAAGTGCTGACAAAGCCTAATAAATGAAAAATTTCGGCCAAAAATTTTACCATATTTTGGAAATTTTTTCAGGGTGGTAAAGAATGGAAATGTAATGGCAAAAAAAATAACTTGACAGCCTAGGTCGGTTTATGCTAAACTAGGCACGATAAACAAAGGTGTTTATCGGCAATTGATTTTTCAGTTGCCGGTGAGTGCCTTTTTTCATTTATGAAAAAAGGAGTCCACACATGAATTATACGGAAAAAGTGCTTAAAGAAGCAATAACGAAAAACCCTAACGAGCCGGAATTTCACCAAGCCTTGACGGAAATTATCCCAACGCTTGCCCCTTTTATTGCCGAAAATCCGGAATACGAAAAAGAAAAAATCTTAGAACGGCTGGTTGAACCTGAACGCCAGACCATCTTTCGCGTCCCTTGGATTAGTGATGACGGTGAAATTAATGTTAACCGTGGTTACCGCGTCCAGTTTAATAGTGCCATCGGCCCATATAAAGGCGGGCTTCGCTTCCATCCGAGCGTCAACCTAAGCGTCATCAAATTCCTTGGTTTTGAGCAAATTTTTAAAAACTCATTAACCGGGCTGGCGATTGGCGGCGGAAAAGGCGGAGCTGATTTTGACCCGAAAGGAAAATCTTCCCGGGAAGTGATGGCTTTTTGCCAAAGCTTCATCAATGAATTGTACCGTCATATCGGCCAGGACCAGGATATTCCAGCCGGGGACATTGGCGTTGGCGGCCGCGAGATTGGATATATGTACGGGCAGTATAAAAGACTGACTGGGCAATATGAGGGAGCATTTACCGGAAAAGGGCTTAGTTACGGCGGTTCGCTTGTCAGGACCGAAGCGACAGGTTACGGCCTTGTTTATATGGCGGAAAATATGCTTAATGCCAAAAAGACCGACTTTAGCGGAAAAGCAGTTGTCATTTCCGGAAGCGGGAACGTGGCGATTTATGCAGCCGAGAAAGCAATCCAATATGGCGCAAAAGTAATCGCCATGAGTGACTCGAACGGTTATATATCTGACTTAAATGGAATCGAAATTGAAACAGTTAAGCAAATCAAAGAAAAAAACCGCGGCCGGATAAAAGACTATCTTAACTTCCATAAAACGGCGGAATATGTCGAAAATGGCTTGATTTGGTCAGTCCCTTGCCATGTCGCCCTGCCCTGCGCGACCCAAAATGAGCTTGATGAAGACGGCGCAAAATATTTGGTCAAAAACGGCTGTATTGTTGTGGCCGAGGGATCAAATATGTCAACCACATTGGAAGCAACCCATTTGTTGCAGGAAAATAATATCTGCTTTGCTCCGGGCAAAGCGGCCAATGCTGGCGGAGTTGCGGTATCAGCCCTTGAAATGGCGCAAAACAGCACCCGCCTTTCATGGGCATTTGAAAAAGTTGACCGGAAACTAAAGGATATCATGCACGATATTTATATAAGCAGCTATAAGGCCGCCGAGCGTTACGGCATGAAAGGCAACCTTGTTGCCGGGGCGAATATCGCCGGATTCAAAAAAGTTGCTGACGCAATGCTTATGCAAGGCAATATCTGATTGGGAGGTTAGTATGAATAACAATATTTCTGTTTCATTTGGCAAACCGATTACCGCTCCGTACCTGATTCCGGTTTTATATAATGGCTCGCCAATGTGTATCAATAACCCGCTCTTAATTGACGGCGAAATCCTTAAAGTCACGGTTATTTCACTTGGCAGGCCGCACGGTGTTTTGTTTGTTGATGACTTAAAAAGCGTTGATGTAAAGAAAATTGGTGCTTTGCTGGGGACGAATGCCATTTTCCCTAAAGGGGCAAGCATAATTTTTGCCAAAAAACAAGACGAAGAAAGCTTAGAAACAAGGCTCTGGCAACACGGCGAAGGCGAAACCGCATATACAAACGAAGCCGCGGCAGTTGCCGGGACAGTCGCCATCATGCTTAATAAAACTTGCATAACAAAAGTAAAAGTCACGATGGGCGGGAACAGCTTTCTAACCGAATGGGGACGCGGCGAAAATGATGAAGTTATTTTAACCGGAAAAAAGGAGTTAATGGACTAATGGAAAAAATAGTATTAGCTTATTCGGGCGGCCTTGACACAACCGCAATTATCCCTTGGCTAAAGGAAAACTATCAAAATGCAATCGTAATCGCTTGCTGTGTTGATGTCGGCCAAGTAACGGCTTATCCTTTAATCAAAAGAAAAGCCCTTGAAACCGGAGCGGACGAAGCAGTTGTAATTAACGCAAGAGCCGAATTTGTTTCCGATTATATCTTCCCCATGCTAAAGGCAAACGCAATCTACGAAGATAAATATTTGCTCGGAACGGCGATTGCCCGTCCCTTAATCGCCAAAAAACTAGTTGAGACCGCTTTATCTTACGAAGCAACAGCAATATGCCACGGCGCGACAGGCAAAGGCAATGACCAGATCCGCTTTGAGCTGACCATCAAAGCATTTGCCCCCATGTTAAAAGTCATCGCCCCATGGCGGCTATGGTCAATAAAATCTCGCGAGGATGCGATGGAATACCTTAAAGAACGCGGCATCTCGGTCCCGATGAAACAAGACCAAAGCTATAGCCGTGACGAAAATTTATGGCATATAAGCCATGAGGGCTTAGAGCTTGAGAATCCAGACATTGAACCGGATTATCGCCATATCCTCAAAATGTCGGTCATGCCGCAAGATGCCCCGGCTGAACCGGAAAATATTGAGCTTTATTTTGAAAAAGGCATTCCAGTCAAACTAAACGGCGAAGCAGCAGCGGGCGTAAAAATGGTGGAAGCATTAAATGAAATCGGCGGAAGAAACGGAATCGGAATCACCGATTTGTGCGAAAACCGCGTGGTGGGAATGAAATCGCGGGGCATATACGAAACGCCGGGCGGAACGATTCTTTATTTTGCCCACCGGGAGCTTGAGCATTTATGCCTTGACCGCAAGACGATGGCATTTAAAGATGTCATCAGCGGCAAAATGGCAGAGCTGATTTATAGCGGCGAATGGTTCACCCCCTTAAGGGAAGCACTGGGAGCATTTGTTGAAAAAACGCAAGAGACAGTGACCGGGACAGTAAAACTTAAGCTTTATAAGGGCAATATTATCACGAGGGGTTCAAGCTCGCCTTTTTCCCTTTATAGCGAAAGCCTGTCAAGCTTTACGACCGGGGAGCTATACAACCATCAGGACGCCGAAGGATTCATTAACCTATTTAGCCTCCCGGTCCATGTCCGTGCCTTAATGCAAAAAAATCACGAAAAGGAGCAACAGGAGCTATGAAATTGTGGGGCGGCCGTTTTTCGGGGCAAACAGATTCATTTGCCAATTTTTTCCAATCTTCAATCATGTTTGACCAAAGGCTTTTTAAGCATGATATCAGCGGCAGTTTGGCCCATGCCAAAATGCTGGGCAAGCAAGGGATTATTTCTAGTGCCGATGCACATTTGATTACCCAGGGCTTAACAGGCATTTTGGCTGAACTCGAAGCCGGAAGCCTAAAAATCGACCTTTCTTTTGAAGACATTCATTCTTTTGTTGAGGCCGAATTGGTGAAACGGATTGGCGAAGCTGGCAAACGCTTACATACCGGAAGAAGCCGGAATGACCAAGTTGCTTTGGATATGCGAATGTATGTCAAAGAAGAAACCAAGGCTCTTAAAAAGCAGCTGCTTTTATTGCTTGAGACCTTATCGGAGACGGCAAAGCTTCATCTAAAGACAGTCATGCCCGGCTTTACCCATCTGCAAAAAGCCCAGCCGATTACGCTTGCCCATCATCTGATGGCATATTTCCAGATGTTCAAACGCGATTATGAAAGGCTTTGTGATTTGATTTTACGGACAGACGAAATGCCTTTGGGTGCGGGAGCGTTGGCAGGGACTTCTTATCCGCTTGACCGCGATTTGGTAAAAGACCTGCTTGGTTTTAAGGAACTGACTAAGAATAGCCTTGACTCCGTTTCCGACCGCGATTTTTGCATGGAATTTGTTTTTTCGCTATCGCTGATAATGACACATTTAAGCCGTTTTTGTGAGGAAATCATTATCTGGGCAACGGATTCATTTGGTTTTATCGAAATATCAGACGCATATTCAACCGGGTCATCGATTATGCCCCAAAAGAAAAACCCCGATATTGCCGAATTAATCCGCGGAAAAACGGGGCGTGTTTACGGCAATTTGATTAGCTTGCTGACGGTGATGAAAGCCTTGCCTTTAGCATATAACAAGGATATGCAGGAGGATAAAGAGGCCGTTTTTGATGCGGCTGACACGGTGAAAGCTTGCCTGTTTGCTTTTACGGGCATGATTGAAAATATCACCTTTAATAAAGAAAAGATGTCAGAAAGTGCTGGCGGCGGATATACGGACGCAACTGACGCGGCGGATTATCTGGTCAAAAAGGGCGTGCCTTTTAGGGAAGCCCATGAAATGACCGGAAAACTTGTTTCATATGCTGTGGGCAAAAACAAAAGATTAGGTGAACTTACTTTAAACGAATTTAAGGATATCACGCCAGTTTTTGATGAAGATATCTTTACAGCCTTAATGGTGGAAAATTTAATCAACTCACGCTCATTACCCGGCGGGCCAGGCGAAAAAGCAGTTCTTAACGCCATAAATGACGGCATTTTATTCATAAGGAAGAATCAGGCCGATGAATGATATCCGGATAGTTGACGCAAAAAAAATAACGGAAACAGTTAGAGATTTATGTATCAAGGCCAATCTTTGCTTAAATGATGATGTCCGTCAAGCCCTTTTTAACGCTTCATTAAGTGAAGAGAACCAAACCGCAAAAAAGGTCCTTAATCTGCTTTTAGAAAATGCCAAACTGGCAGAAGTTAACCAGCTTCCCCTTTGCCAAGATACAGGCATGGTGATTGTGTTTGTCACGATTGGCGAAAACGTCCATGTCACAGGCAATATCAGCGCAGCAATTAACGAGGGCATCAGGGTTGGTTACCGCAAAGGATATTTCCGCAACAGCGTCATTGATAGCCCGCTTAGCCGGAATAATACAAATGACAATACCCCGGCCGTAATCCACTATGATTTTGCGCCGGGTGACGAGATAAAAATTACCGTCATGCCAAAGGGTTTTGGCAGTGAAAACATGGGCAACATGAAAATGTTAAACCCTGCTGACGGAATTGCCGGGGCGGAGGAATTTATCATCGAGACAGTAAAAAAGGCCGGGGCAAACCCATGCCCGCCGCTCATCGTTGGCGTTGGGCTAGGGGGGACAATGGAAAAGGCAGCCCTTTTATCCAAACAAGCGTTAATCCGTGCAGTCGGAAGCCCTAACCCCGACCCGGTTCTTAATGAACTAGAAGAAAGGTTTTTAAGGCGGATTAACCAATTGGATATCGGCCCGGCTGGTTACGGCGGATTAACAACAGCACTGGCGGTGCAAATTGTTAGTTACCCGACCCATATTGCTGGTTTCCCGGTGGCCGTAAACACCGCTTGCCATGCCCTTAGGCACCGGACGGAGATAATTTAATGGAGATAATGACCCCTTTTTTAGATGAGACAATAAAAAACCTGCGGGCTGGCGATAATATTTTGCTTTCGGGTTTCTTATATACAGGCCGGGACGCTGCCCACAAACGCTTGCTTGAATTGGCAGAAAATGGAAAAAAGCCCCCTTTTGATTATGGCGGCCAAGCAATTTATTATACTGGCCCTTGCCCTGCCCCGCCGGGCAGAGTAATCGGTTCGGCCGGGCCAACAACTAGCGGCCGCATGGATTCATTTTCACCGCGGCTGATAAAAGAGGGGCTTCGCGTGATGGTCGGGAAAGGGGCAAGGGGGGAAGCCGTCACTAATGCCATCAAAGAGCATCAAGGCTTATACCTTGCCGCGCTTGGCGGGGCAGGGGCGTTATTGTCACTTTGCATTACGGAAAGTGAGGTGATTGCTTTTGCGGATTTGGGGACAGAGGCCATTTATCGGCTGACCGTGCTTAAAATGCCCTTGATTGTGGCAATCGATAGTGAGGGACGCAGTATATATAAGTAGGGATTGCGGCTCGGAGGCCGCAATGACGTACAGCTCGGAGGAAGGCAAAAATAACTCGTAAGCAACTTTAGTTGTATTACGACCTTGGCCGCCTTCTATCCAAAGAATACTTTTATTTACTCCAATTAGGACACAGTCGCCACGAAGAGTTGTATTTTGCCTGACTAACTAATTAACAAAGAAAAGAGCATAAAAATGGACTACTTAACCGAATCATTAAAGAAACACCTTGAATGGCAAGGGAAAATCGAAGTAATTAGCAGAGTCCCGGTCAAAACAAAAGACGACCTCTCCTTGGCTTACACCCCGGGAGTGGCAAAACCCTGCCTGATGATAAAAGAGGACCCGGAAATGAGCTATGCCTTAACGAGGCGAAAAAACACCGTTGCCATCATAACTGACGGCACGGCGGTGCTTGGGCTTGGTGATATCGGGCCGGAAGCAGCAATGCCAGTCATGGAGGGAAAAGCAGTCCTTTTTAAAGAGCTGGCCAACGTTGACGCGATTCCGCTTTGCATCCGCTCCAATGAAATAGATGAAATCGTAAACTGCGTAAAACTTTTAGCCGGAAGCTTTGGCGGGATAAACCTTGAAGATATCTCCGCTCCCCGCTGTTTTACCATCGAGCGGAAATTAAAGGCGGCCTTAGATATCCCGGTTTTCCATGACGACCAGCATGGGACGGCAATTGTTGTCCTGGCTGCCGTCATGAATGCGCTTAAGCTGACCGGGAAAGAAAAAAATAAAATAACAACTGTTATTAATGGGGCTGGGGCGGCCGGAATTGCCACCGCCCGGCTGCTTAAAGATTATGGGATCGAAAATATTATTTTATGCGACAGGCAAGGAGCGATTTACAAATCACGCGAAAACTTAAACTCCGAAAAAGAATTAATCGCAGAAGTAACCAATCCCTTTATGCGGAAAGGAAGTCTTTCCGAAGTAATAAAGGGAACGGATCTATTTATTGGGGTTTCCGCACCGGATTGTGTCACCAAATCAATGGTTGAAAGCATGAATAAAGACCCGATTTTGTTTCCCTTATCAAACCCAATCCCAGAGATTATGCCAGATCTTGCCAAAGACGGCGGCGCGGTTATTGTCGGGACAGGGCGGAGTGATTTTCCGAATCAGATTAATAATGCCTTGGCATTCCCCGGTGTTTTTAAAGGGGCGCTTGCGGCAAATGCGACTGATATTAACGAAAAAATGAAAATAGCGGCGGCGGAGGCGATTGCCGGATTCGTAAAGGATAACGACCTTAAGCCAGATTATATCGTCCCAAGCCCATTAGAGCGTGAGGTTTCCCTGCATATTGCCGAAGCAGTGAAAAAAGCCGCGCATGAAAGCGGAGCAGTGAGGAAAGTTTGATAGAATTTCAGGCTTTGAAAAGGAGCATGGATAATGCAAAAAGAAGGTGAAATCAGAATACCGTCAGGCTGCGCGATATCGGGTATTCTTAATAAAACCGGAAAAAGAATAAGCGGTGAGGCAATCATTAAATCGATTGCTGTCATGCACGACCGCTCAAACGGCCTTGGCGGCGGATTTGCTGCTTACGGCATTTATCCGGAGTACAAAAATTTTTACGCGCTTCATATTTTTTATGATTCTTCCCATGTCAGGAAAGAATGCGAAGATTTTCTTGAGCGGCATTTTGACATTATCAACCTGTCAAAAATCCCGACGCGGAAAATAAAGGAAATAACAGATGAACCGCTGATATGGCGTTATTTCGTCACCCCTTTGCCAACAAAGCTTGCCGAAAGCCAATTAGATGAAAGCGAGTTTACCGTAAAATGTGTTTTCCGGGTTAATACAAGGATTGACGGAGCTTATGTTTTTTCAAGCGGAAAAAACATGGGTGTTTTTAAGGCGGTTGGTTTTCCGGAAGATGTCGGTCGTTTTTATCGGCTTGATGAATACGAAGGCTTCTGCTTTACCGCGCATGGCCGCTATCCGACTAATACTCCGGGCTGGTGGGGCGGAGCCCACCCTTTTGCTTTGCTTGATTATTCGGTCGTCCATAACGGTGAAATATCTTCTTATGATGCCAATCGGCGGGCGATTGAAATGTATGGTTATAAATGCACGCTCCAGACGGACACCGAAGTAATTACCTATATCATTGATTATCTTAACCGGAAAAAGGGCCTTACTTTTCCCGAAATAGCAATTGTCACGGCGGCTCCTTTTTGGCAGACAATTAAGCGCATGGACAAAGAAAGCCAAGAAATCCATGAGTATCTTAGGACGATGTTTAGCGCCCAGCTAATCACCGGGCCGTTTTCAATCATTGTTGGCTTTGACGGCGGAATCATGGCTTTAAATGATCGCCTGAAGCTACGAAGCCTTGTCATCGGGGAAAAAGATGATTTTGTCTATATCGCAAGCGAAGAAGCGGCCATCCGGATTGTTGAGCCGGAGCTTACGAAAGTATTTGCGCCAAAAGGCGGCGAGCCAATTATCTATACGGTCAATGAAACCAGCGAAAGGAGCGGAAACTAATGGCTTTAACATTTATCTATCCGGAATATGAAGTTATAAGGAATAGTGAAAGATGTATCACTTGCCGGGTTTGTGAACGCCAATGCGCAAATGAAGCCCATGAGTTCCTTGCGGGAATTGACAAAATGGTTTGCGATGACAGTAAATGCGTAAACTGCCACCGTTGTGTTTCTTTATGCCCGACACACGCCCTTAAAATCACGAAAAGCGGCAATACATACAAGCAAAATTCAAATTGGGGCGGAAAATACATTGACGAAATTTATAAACAGGCTGAAAGCGGCGGAGTCTTATTATCCGGAATGGGCAACCCCGAAAATTACCCGGTTTATTTTGACAAGATTCTTTTAAATGCTTCACAGGTAACGAATCCGCCGATTGACCCTTTGCGTGAGCCAATGGAAACCAAAATATCATTAGGGGCAAAACCGCAAAATATAAAACGTGATAAAGACGGAAAGTTAATAAATAACCTGCCACCGCGCTTATCGTTATCAATGCCGCTGATGTTTTCGGCAATGAGTTATGGTTCGATTAGTTATAATGCCCATGAATGCTTGGCACGGGCGGCAAAAGAACTGGGTATTTTGTATAATACGGGCGAGGGTGGTTTACATAATGACTTTTACCAATACGGTGACAATACGATTGTCCAGGTTGCGTCAGGACGTTTTGGCGTCCACCCGGATTATTTGAATACTGGGGCAGCGATTGAAATAAAAATGGGGCAAGGGGCAAAACCGGGCATTGGCGGCCATCTTCCCGGGGCAAAAATTGTCGGCGATATTTCCCGCACCAGAATGATTCCGGAGGGAAGTGATGCTATCTCGCCAGCCCCCCACCATGACATTTATTCGATTGAAGATTTACGCCAGTTAGTTTATTCATTAAAAGAAGTGACAAATTACCAAAAACCAGTCATTGTCAAAATCGCCGCCGTCCATAATGTGACCGCCATTGCCAGCGGAATTGCAAGGAGCGGGGCTGACATCATTGCAATTGATGGCTTCCGGGGCGGGACTGGGGCTGCGCCAACGCGGATTCGCGACCATGTTGGCATTCCGATTGAGCTGGCCTTAGCTTCGGTTGACCAGCGTCTAAGAGAAGAGGGAATAAGGGAAAATGTTTCAATCGTTGTGGGCGGAAGCATCCGCCAAAGCGCGGACATCGTCAAAGCCATTGCCCTAGGCGCGGACTGTGTTTATATTGCCACCGCGGCCCTGATGGCCCTTGGCTGCCATCTATGCCGCAGCTGTTATACCGGGAAATGCAATTGGGGCATTGCCACGCAAATGCCGGAGCTAAAGAAACGCCTTAACCCTGACATTGGCTATCAGCGTCTTGTAAACCTGATTAACGCTTGGCGGCATGAAATAAAAGAAATGATGGGCGGAATGGGAATCAATTCGATTGAAAGCCTTAAAGGCAACCGCCTCATGCTCCGGGGGATTGGGTTAAATGAAAAAGAGCTAAGCATCTTGGGGATTAGACACGCAGGAGAGTAGAGCTATGAAAAGAGTGTATGTTAATGAAAAGTGGTGTCTTGGATGCCGATTATGCGAGTATTACTGTGCCTTTCAAGAAACTAAAGAAAGTGACATGGCAAGGGCGCTTAAGGGGATAAAAATAAATCCGCGTATTAATATTGAAGAAAAAAACGGAATCAGCTTTGCTGTTTCTTGCCGCCATTGTGAGGATGCCTTATGCGTAAAAGGCTGTATTACCGGAGCATTAAGCAAAAAAGAAGAGGTAATCCTGATTGACAAAGAGCGGTGCGTCAGCTGTTACACCTGTATTTTGAGCTGCCCATACGGCGCAATATCTCCGTCACAGGACGGCGCGATAAAGAAATGCGAGCTATGCACGGATTCCGCAAGCGGGATTCCGGCTTGTGTAAAGGGCTGTCCCAATAATGCAATTGTATTTGAAGAAAGGCTTGGTTAAAATGAAACATTTAATTATTGGAAATTCAGCCGCGGCGATTGGTGCGGTCGAGGGAATCAGGCAAATGAATAAAAGTGACCAGATCACGATTATTAGTGATGAGCCTTATTTTACGTACTCACGGCCGCTTATTTCATACCTTTTATCGGGGAAATTAAGCCTTGAAAAGATGAACTACCGGAGCAAGAGTTTTTATGAGGACAATCATGTCACCTTTAAATATGCCCACGCCGAAAAAGTAGACCACCTAAATAAGCAGGTTTTTTTGGATGATGGGGATCAAATGAGTTATGACAAGCTCCTCATTGCGACTGGTTCAAAAGCTTTTATCCCGCCGTTTGCCGGGCTTGAAAGCGTTGAAAACAAAACAACTTTTTTAAGCCTAGACGATGTGAAAAAGCTTGACGCAATGGGCCTTGAAAGCAAGCGGGTTTTAATCATCGGGGCTGGGCTGATTGGGCTAAAATGCGCCGAGGGAATCACGAAAAAAGCCCAATCCGTCACCGTGCTTGACCTTGCCCCTCAGATTCTGTCAAGTATTTTGGATTATGACAGCTCGTTAATCGTAAAACAGCACCTTGAGAAAAAAGGGATCAATTTTATCCTTTCTGCCACGGCGGAGAAATTTACGCAAAACACCCTGACTTTAAAAGACAAAACTCAAATCGATTTTGACATACTCGTTCTTTGTGTTGGCGTCCGGCCGAATGCTTCTTTGCTTTCAGGAATCGCCGCAATTGAAAAAGGGGTTGTCATTAATGAAAGGGCTGAAACGAGTGTTCCTGATATTTATGCAGCCGGGGATGTAACAAACGGAGTTGCGATTTTGCCTAATGCTTATGTTACGGGTGAGTGTGCCGGGATAAATATGGCGGGCGGGAACAAGACGATCTCAAAAATGTTGCCGATGAATGCAATTGGTTTTTTTGGGCTTAATATTATCACGGCGGGCAATTATACTGGCAGTATATTTGAATTGAATAAAGACAGCGAGTTTAAGCGGCTTTTTTATCAGGATGGCTTGCTTAATGGTTATATAATGATTGGAAATATCGCAAAAGCTGGTATTTATACAAGCCTTATCCGTGAGCAGACAAAGCTTGATACCCTTGATTTCCCCCTTATTTGTGAAAAACCGCAGCTGATGGCTTTTCGCTTGGAAGAGCGGCTTGAAAAGTTAGGAGGCAAGGTTGAAAGAATGAAATTCTTTCAACCGGAAATTTGAGCTACGCTCAAAGTTTCCAGACTTTGGAAGGAGTGTGTATATATAAATGACAATAAATAATTGTTTCGGCGAAAGATATATTGGGGCCGGGCTTAAAGATGAGCAAATAACTGTTAATGGAACGCCGGGAAATGCGCTGGGCGCTTATCTTAACGGCGGGGTCATTGAGATTAACGGAAATGTCCAAGACGCGGTCGGTGACACGATGAATGACGGCTTGATTGTGGTCAGGGGGAATGCTGGCGATGCTTTAGGTTATGCAATGCGGGGCGGCAAAATATATGTCCGCGATAATGCCGGCTACCGGACCGGAATCCATATGAAAGAATACGAGGAAAAAAAGCCCGTCATCATTATTGGCGGCGAGGTCGGAAGCTTCTTAGGTGAATATCTTGCCGGAGGCCTGATTATTGTCCTTGGTCTTTTATCGGATAAGATTCCGGTCGGCAATTTCACCGGGACAGGGATGCACGGCGGCAAAATTTTTATCCGCTCAAAAAGTGAACTTAGCTCACTTCCGGCCCAGGTCTTTTGCGGAAAAGCAAGCGCAGAGGACTTAGAGGAAATCGCGCCATACCTATATGAATACGGTGAGTTTTTTGGCATCAATATTGAGCAGCTTTTGAAAGATGATTTTTACATCTTAAAGCCAAATGCAACAAATCCTTACCACCAGTTATATACGGCGAACTGATGACATATATAAGCGAACTGGTGATATATACGGCGAACTGATGATATATACACGAACTGGTGATATATACACGAACTGATGATATATACACGAACTGGTGAGAAGCAGGCAAAAATTACTCGGAGTGAGACCTTGGCCGCCTTCTATCCATAATTATACTTTTGTTTTACAGCCAATTAGGACATAGGCTCACGAAGAGTTATTTATTGCCTGATTCTCCTCAAAAACAGAAAATATATATACGGAGCAAAAAATATGAATGAACTAATCCTGGTCCTTGATTTTGGCGGACAATATAAAGAACTCATCTGCAATAGCATAAGAAACCTGGCGGTATATGCCGAAATACGGCCCGGCAGCACCCCAATCGAGGAAATCAAACGCCTAGCCCCGTTAGGAATCATCTTAACAGGCGGCCCGGACAGCGTCTATCTTCCGGACGCAAAAAAAGCCGACCCCGAAATATTTTCCTTGGGTATTCCCATCCTTGGCATATGTTACGGAATGCACCTAATATGCCATCTCTTGGGCGGAAAAGTCGGGCCGGGCGAAATAGGCGAATACGGGAGGACAAAAGTAAAAGTTTTAGCCCCCTCAATCCTGTTTTCAAGCGGTACAAGCAATGTAATTTCAAGCAATCCCATTGCTCGCAATCTCATTGCTGGCAATTCAATTTCAAGCAATCCCATTGCAAGCAATCTCATTGCTGGCAAAAACCTAAAAGTCCTGATGAGCCATCGCGACAGCGTCCATCGCTTGCCGCCGGGCTTTACTTTAACCGCTGCGACGAGAAACTGCCCGGCGGCCTTTGAAAATACGGGGAAAAAGCTATATGGTTTGCAGTTCCACCCCGAAACAAAACATACTGATAGCGGAAAAGAAATGCTTAAGCAATTTTTGTTTTCTGTCTGCGGCGCAAAAGGTGATTACAGGCTTGATGATTATTTGGCAGCGCAAATCAAAAAAATCCGCGCCAAGGTCGGCGACAAAAAAATCTTACTGGCTTTGTCCGGCGGAGTTGATTCATCGGTGCTTGCTTTTTTGTTAGCCAAAGCCCTGCCGGGACAGCTGGTTTCAATTTTTGTTGACCATGGCTTAATGCGGCTAAATGAGGGTGACGAAATAGAACGCTTATTTTCGGCACAAAAATTCGCCCTTATCCGTGTCAATGCCAAAGAACGTTTTCTTAAGAAATTAGCCGGGGTTACTGATCCCGAACAAAAAAGAAAAATCATCGGCAACGAATTTATCCGCGTTTTTGAAGAAGAAGCAAAGAAAATAAGCGGAATTGAGTTTTTGGCGCAAGGAACGATTTACCCTGATATTGTTGAGTCGGGCGGGACATACGGCGCGGTGATAAAAAGCCATCATAATGTCGGGGGGCTTCCGGAAAAACTAAAATTTCATGAAGTGATTGAACCGCTTTCCGGATTGTTTAAAGATGAAGTAAGGGAAATAGGCAGGAAACTAAAGCTTCCGGCAACCTTGGTAAACCGCCAGCCATTCCCCGGCCCTGGCCTTGCCATCCGGGTAATCGGCGAAGTTACCGAAGAAAAACTAACAATCCTGCTTAAAGCCGATGCGATTTTGCGCGAGGAAGTTAAAAGTCTTCGCCGCAGGCCAAGCCAATACTTTGCCCTGATTACTGATTCAAAATCGGTCGGGATAAAAGGTGACGAACGGACTTTTGACAAAGTAATAGCCTTAAGGGCAGTCACAACCGATGATTTTATGACCTGTGAATATACCGCGCTTCCGCATAAATTCTTAAGGCGCGTTTCAATGCGGATAACCAGCGAAATACCGGAAGTCAGCCGGGTAGTTTATGATATTACTTCAAAACCCCCGGCGACCGTCGAATGGGAGTAGAAAGGGTTTATTATGACTAAATTTGTATTCGTAACCGGGGGGGTGGTCTCCGGGCTAGGCAAAGGAATAACGGCGGCTTCACTGGGGCGGCTTTTAAAGCAGCGCGGGCTAAAGGTTGCGGCGCAAAAGCTAGACCCTTATATGAATATTGACCCGGGGACGATGAGCCCATTCCAGCATGGCGAGGTATTTGTCACCGATGATGGGGCGGAGACGGATCTTGATTTGGGGCATTATGAGCGGTTTATTGATGAAAATTTAACGAAGCTTAGTAATTTGACTTCGGGAAAAGTATATTGGCACGTGCTTTCCCGCGAACGGAGCGGTGCATATCATGGCGGGACAGTCCAAGTAATCCCCCATGTCACCCAAGAAATAAAGGATTTTATCTATGACGGCGCGAAGATAAGCGCGGCTGATGTCATGATTACCGAAATAGGCGGTACGGTTGGTGATATTGAAAGCCAGCCTTTTATTGAGGCGATTAGGCAGATATCGTTGGAAAAAGGACGTGAAAATTGCCTTTTTATCCATGTGACATTAATCCCTTATCTTAAAGCTTCGGGTGAACATAAATCCAAGCCCACCCAGCATTCGGTTAAGGAACTCCAGGCTGGCGGAATTACCCCGAACATCATTATTGCGCGGGCTGATGAGCCGTTAAGCCCCGGAATAAAAGAAAAAATTTCTTTGTTCTGTAATGTAAAACTAGATTGCGTCATTGAAAATATGACACTAGCGTCATTATATGAAGCACCGCTAATGCTTAACCAAAATGGGCTTGATGAGGTGGTCTGCCGTGAGCTTTACCTAAAAACAAACGCTCCCGATCTTAGCGAGTGGGAAAGCTTAAGGCAAAAGATAATTGCGCGGAAAAAAGAACTAACAATCGCGATTGTCGGAAAATATATCAAACTCCATGATGCCTATCTTTCGCTGATTGAAAGCCTTAATCATGCTGGTTTTGAAACCGGGGCCCATGTCAAGATCCGCTGGGTTGACAGTTCTTTGATAACGGAAGCGAATCTGGACGAAACCTTGCAGAAAATTGACGGCATGATTATTCCCGGCGGCTTCGGCGACCGGGGCATTGCCGGGAAAATTGCCGCTTGCAACTATGCCCGTGAAAACAATATTCCTTTCCTTGGGATCTGCCTTGGAATGCAAGTTGCGGTAATCGAATTTGCCCGCAATGTCGCAGGAATGAAAGACGCAGATTCCGGTGAATTTTCGAAAGACTCACCCCACCTTGTCATTGATTATATGCCCGGCCAGGCGGGCAAAGAATTAAGCGGCGGCACAATGCGCCTTGGGGCATACCCTTTGCTCCTTAAGGAAAAAACCTTGCTGTCCGGATTATATGGGGGCGGGGACATCACCGAGCGGCACCGCCATCGGTTTGAATTTAACAATGAATATCAGGACAGGTTAACCAAAGCTGGATTGGTTATTTCAGGGACATCAAAGGACGGCTCATTAGTTGAAGCGGTTGAGCTAAAGACAAATGATTTTTTCTTAGGCGTCCAGTTCCACCCGGAATTTAAAAGCCGCCCCAACAGGCCGCACCCCATTTTTGTCGGATTATTAAAGGCTGCGATTGTGAAAACAGGGGAAAAGGCTTTGAAAGGAGTAGGGGATAAATATGAAAATAAATGAAAATTTCCAAAACTTAAAAGACAGCTATTTGTTTTCAACGATAGCAAAAAAAACAAAAGGCCAGGACGTAATCCGCTTAGGCATTGGTGATGTAACCCTTCCGCTTGCCCCATCGGTCATCACCGCTTTAAATAAGGCGGTGCTGGAAATGAAAGACCAGGCGACTTTTAAAGGTTATGGCGAGGAGCAAGGCTATTTATTTTTGCGCCAAGCGATTTTGGATTATTACCTTGAAAAAGAAGTTACCCTAACCGTTGATGAAATATTTGTAAGCGATGGGGCAAAAAGCGACTTGGGCAATATCCTTGATCTTTTTAGTGCCGATAATACGGTTTTGATTCCCGACCCGGTTTATCCGGTTTATGTTGATACCAATCTGATGGCGGGACGGAAAATCGTTTATCTGGACGGTAACATCGATAATAATTTCTTGCCCTTACCTGATGATGGGATAAAGGCTGACATAATTTACCTATGCTCGCCCAATAATCCGACCGGGGCGGTTTATGACAAAAGCGGGCTAAAAACGTGGGTTGATTATGCTTTGGCAAACGATGCGGTCATCTTGTTTGACAGCGCATATGAAATCTTTGTTCGTGATGAAGAGCTTCCGACCAGCATTTATCAAATTGACGGCGCGAAAAAATGCGCGATTGAATTTTGCTCATTATCAAAAACGGCTGGTTTTACCGGGACAAGATGCGGATATACTGTTGTCCCCCGCGAGCTTAACCGGGGCGGATTCATTTTAAATGATTTGTGGCTAAGGCGGCAGACGACAAAATTTAACGGAGTGCCTTATATCGTCCAGCGTGGGGCGGAAGCCGTTTTTACATCGGACGGATTAAAGGAAATAAAAGCTAATATTAACCGCTACCGTGACAACGCGGAGACAATCACTAAGACCCTAAGCCAGCTTGGGATTTGGTATACCGGGGGAACCAACGCGCCCTATATCTGGCTTAAATGCCCAGGCCAGATGACATCGTGGGAATTTTTTGATTATCTTTTGGAAAAAGAGGGCATTGTCGGAACACCCGGCTCTGGTTTCGGGGCAAACGGAGAGGGCTTTTTCCGCCTGAGCGCTTTTGGCAATAAAGAAGACACCATTAAAGCAATGGAAAAATTTAAAAAAATATTTTAACCGGAGGGAAAAATGGAAAAAAATGGTAAAGAAGTCATGTACGAGGGAAAATCAAAAGTAATTTATGCCGGGCCGGACGAAAAAAGCGTCGTCATTTTCTACAAGGACACCGCCACCGCCTTTAACGGCGAAAAGAAAGAGGATTTGAATGATAAAGGCAAGTTAAATGCCGCCATTTCAAATTTGCTTTATGATTATCTTTCGCAAAACGGAATCGAAACTCACTTAATTGAAGTAATTGACGAAACAAAAGTGCTGGCCAAAAAAGCCGAAATAGTCATGGTTGAGGTAATCGTAAGGAATGTGGCCGCCGGGAGCTTTTCCAAAAAATACGGCGTGGCTGAGGGCAGCAAGCTAAATAATATTGTCGCCGAATTTAGCTTAAAAGATGATGAGCTTGGTGACCCGATGATAAATATCAGCCAAATAACGGCCCTTGGGATTGCAACCAAGGAAGAGCTTAAGGAAATGGAAGAAAAAACGCTTAGGATAAATGATTTATTAAGCGAATTATTTAGAAAGGTCGGCATTAAGCTGGTTGATTTTAAGCTTGAGTTTGGAAGATTTGACGGCAAACTTATTTTATGTGATGAAATTTCACCCGACTCATGCCGTTTATGGGATTTAGAAACGAATGAAAAGCTTGATAAAGACCGTTTCCGCCGGAATATGGGCAATGTGCCGGAAAGTTATCAGGAAGTCCTAACCAGACTACTAAATGTGTAAGCAATTCTAAAAGCTCGCTGCAAAACAGCTCGCTAAGAATTGCTAACACATTAAAAGAATGCAAAAAGCGCATTCTTTGGAGTGCATATATGAGAAAATTAAATGAGGAATGCGCGGTATTCGGGGTCAGCTTGCTAGTTGATGAAGCCGTTGGGATTACATATAACGGTTTGCTTTCGCTCCAGCACCGCGGGCAGGAAAGCGCAGGAATTGCCGTAGCTTATCAAAACAAAATATTCCTTTTAAAGGACCTTGGCTTAGTTGGCGAAGTATTTTCATACGACACATTAAATACTTTGCCAGGTGGGAAAACCGCTGTTGGCCACACCCGCTATTCAACCTATGGCAGCAGCACAAAAGAAAATGCCGGGCCGTTTGTGACGGATTATCTGACCGGGCGGATTGCCCTTTCCCATAACGGCAATGTCACCAATGCCAAAGAGATCCGCGAAAGCCTTAGCCAAAACGGCCTTAGGTTCGATGCGACAAGCGACAGCGAAATTGTCTCATCTTTGCTTGCTTACCACATCACAAAGCATGGCACGGCTTCTGGAATCATCAAAGCAGTCCAGCATATCAAAGGCGCGTTTTCGCTGGCAATAGCTAGCGGAAAGGACAAATTGATTGCTGTCCGTGACGCGGACGGCTTCCGCCCCCTTTGCATTGGGAAGAACGAGATAGGTTATGCGGTTGCGTCAGAAAGCTGCGCCCTTGAGGTGTGCGGTTTTGATTTTGTAAGGGACGTAAAGCCGGGTGAAATGATTGTTTTCGAGCAAGGCAAGCTGATTTCCGAACAGATTATCCTCACCAAAAAGGAAAAGGACCGGGGTCTTTGCATTTTTGAATATGTTTATTTTGCAAGGCCGGATTCGGTGCTTGACGGGCTTTCGGTTTATGACGCAAGATTTAATATGGGGGCGGTGCTTTTTGATGAATGCCCGGCTTTGGCGGATATCATTATCGGCGTTCCGGACAGCGGGCTTGAGGCAGCCAGCGGTTATAGTGCCAAAAGCGGGATAAAACTGGTGTCCGGGTTTGTCAAAAACCGTTATATCGGCCGCAGTTTTATTTATCCGACCCAGTCACAAAGAGACAGTGCCGTCCGGCAGAAACTAAATCCACTAGCGGCTAATGTCCGGGGAAAGCGGGTCATCATGGTTGATGATTCAATCGTCAGAGGCACAACCTGTGAAAAAATCGTAAGAAGCTTAAGGAATGCCGGGGCAAAGGAAGTTCATCTACGGATTTCGTCCCCGCCGTTTCGTTATACTTGCCATTACGGAACGGATATTGGGGCAGAGGAAAATTTAATCGCCAGCAAACTAAGCTTAACTGAGGTCTGCAAGGAAATTGGCGCGGACAGCCTTGGTTATATAAGCCTTGACGGCCTAAAGAGGGCTTGCGGCGATTGCCAGCTTTCGTTTTGCACAGCTTGTTTTCAAAGTGAGTAAGAAAAGGAGTGATATATGCCAGCGTATTTAATACTAGAAAATGGAATGATATTTGCGGGGGAATCATTTGGCGCGGTGAGCGAGGTGACCGGAGAAGTCGTTTTCGCGACCGGAATGACAGGTTACATAGAAACGCTGACCGACCCAAGCTATTATGGCCAGATTATCCTGATGACGTTTCCGCTAATCGGCAACTACGGTATCATTCCTTGCGATTTTGAAAATGAAAAGATTAGCGCGGCAGCCTATATCGTCAAACACCCGTGTCAAACCCCCTCCAATTTCCGCAGCGAGGGTACGCTTGACACTTTTTTAAAAAATCAGGGCGTTGCTGGGCTATACGGAATCGACACGAGGCAGCTCACCAAGGTTATCCGTGAAAATGGGGCTATGAACGGCAAAATCACTTGTGCTTTCCCGACCGAAAAGGACTTAAACGAAGCCAAAGCTTACCGGGTTACTAATGCCGTTGCTTCGGTCTCGCGGAAGCAATTGGAAAAAATTGGAAATAAAGGCCACCGGGTTGCGCTGATGGATTTTGGGGCAAAAAAAGGCATTGCGGACGCTTTGGTTTCACGCGGTTGTGAAATATGGTCATTTCCGCATGACACGGACGCAAAGACAGTTTTTGCAATGAAGCCAAGCGGGATCATGCTAAGCAATGGGCCGGGTGACCCGGCGGCTTTGGAAAATGAAAAAATTATTGAAACAATCAGGCATTTTTTCGAAAGCAAAATCCCGGTTTTTGGCATTTGCCTTGGCCATCAGCTGATGGCTTTGGCTAAGGGCTATAAAACAGCAAAGCTGAAATTCGGGCATCGCGGGGCAAACCAGCCTGTTAAAGATGTTTTAACCGGGCGGGTTTATATTACCAGCCAGAACCACAGTTATTCTGTTTTATCTTCCGCGCCCTCGTTTATTAATATCAATGACGGAACTTGTGAGGGAATGGACTACGGCAACTCATTTTCGGTCCAGTTTCACCCGGAGGCTAAGGGCGGGCCGCTTGATACGGCGTTTTTATTTGACCGTTTCTTAGAAAGGATGGATACATATGCCAAGAGATAAATCGATAAAAAAAGTCATGGTCATCGGCTCTGGGCCGATTGTCATTGGCCAGGCCGCAGAGTTTGACTATGCCGGGACACAGGCTTGCCGGATTTTAAAGGAAGATGGGATAGAAATTATCCTTGTCAATTCGAATCCGGCCACGATTATGACTGACAGCAATATCGCGGACAAAATCTATATCGAGCCAATGACCCTTACGACCATCAAGCGCATTATTGAAAAAGAACGGCCTGACAGCATTCTTTCCGGGCTAGGCGGCCAGACGGGCCTCACCCTTTGCATGAAGCTGGCTCGCGAAGGTTTTCTTGAAAAAATGAACGTAAAACTGCTTGGCTCGTCACCGGAAACAATCAATAAGGCAGAGGACAGATTACTTTTTAAAGAAACAATGCAAAAAATCTCACAGCCTGTCATTCCGTCTAAGATCGCCAATGATGTTGAAACGGCAGTTAAGGCCGCAGAAGAGATGGGATATCCGGTTGTTGTCCGCCCGGCGTTTACGCTGGGGGGAAGCGGCGGCGGCATTGCCAAAGATGAGGAAAACCTGCGCCTGATTGCTGCAAACGGCCTTTCACTTTCGCCGATTACCCAGATACTGGTCGAGAAATCAATTGCCGGGTGGAAAGAAATTGAGTTTGAGGTCATGCGTGACCGCGCCGGGAACGCGATTATTGTCTGCTCAATGGAAAATTTTGACCCGGTTGGCGTGCATACAGGGGACAGCATTGTCATTGCCCCGGCGGTGACCTTGGCTGACAAGGAATATCAAATGTTAAGATCAGCGTCCCTTAATATCATTGAGTCGCTTGGGGTTGAGGGGGGCTGCAACTGCCAGTTGGCAATCCACCCTCATAGCTTTGAATACGCCGTTATTGAGGTAAATCCACGGGTATCACGTTCATCAGCCCTTGCCAGCAAGGCAACAGGTTATCCCATTGCCAAGGTTGCAACCAAAATCGCGCTTGGTTATACGCTTGACGAGATAAAAAATGCAATTACCGGGAATACTTATGCAGCCTTTGAGCCAACCCTTGATTATGTTGCGGTTAAGCTGCCAAAATGGCCGTTTGACAAGTTTGTCTATGCCGACAATGACTTAGGCACGCAAATGAAAGCAACCGGGGAAGTAATGGCAATGGCTGATACTTTTGAGGAAGCATTAGTTAAAGCGGTCCGCGGCGCGGAGCTGGGCCTGTTAAGCCTTGATTTTCCCCGGCTTAGCCAAAAAACAGATGAAGAAATCCATACCCTGCTCAAAACCGTAACCGATGAGCGTTTATTCGTCTTATACGAAGCAATAAAACGCGGAATTACGGTTGATGAACTCCACAATATCACCAGGGTAGACCGCTGGTTTTTAAATGGGTTAAAAAATATCGCCGCTAAAAAAACCTCGCATAACCAGAAGCTGGTTTATAAAATGGTTGATACTTGCGGCGGAGAATTTGAAGCTAAAACGCCGTATTTTTATTCAATCAGCACGGGCGTAAGCACAGGCATGAGCATGGGCGTGAGCATGGGCGTGGAAAATGAAGCCCTTGCCTTTATCGAAAAAAGCCAAAAACAGCGCGTGGTGGTCCTTGGCAGCGGCCCAATCAGGATTGGCCAAGGGATTGAGTTTGATTATGCTTGCGTCCATAGCGTCTGGACCTTAAAAAGCATGGGGTATGAGGTCATTGTCATCAATAACAATCCTGAAACGGTGTCAACAGACTTTGATACTGCTGACAGGCTGTATTTTGAGCCGTTATGCCTTGATGATGTGATGAGCATTATTGAAATTGAAAAGCCGATTGGCGTTGTCGTGGCGTTCGGCGGCGGGACAGCAATTAAGCTGACCAAAAAACTTAGCGAACGCGGCGTAAAAATAATCGGGACACAAGCGGACAGCATTGATATTTGTGAAGACCGGGAACGCTTTGATACTTTGCTTGAGGAGCTAAAGATTCTCCGTCCCAAAGGATATGCGATAAGTACGAAAGAAGAAGCGGTAAAAGCCGCAAAAAAACTTGGCTTCCCGGTTCTTTTACGCCCGTCTTACGTGCTTGGCGGCCAAAATATGATTATCGCTTGGCAGGAAGCGGATATTAATGAATACATGGAAATAATTTTGCGTACCAAACACGAAAATCCGGTTTTAATTGACAAATATATTGAGGGCTTGGAAATAGAAGTTGATGCTATTTGTGACGGAAAGGAGATCTTGATTCCGGGCATTATGGAGCATATTGAAAGGACCGGAATCCATTCCGGCGACAGCATTGCCGTTTACCCAACCCTTAATGTTGATGAGGATTTGACCAAAAAACTGCTTGCGGTGACGGAAAAACTTTGTTTTGCTTTAAAAGTAAAAGGGCTTGTCAATATCCAATATGTCATTTATGATAAAGAGATTTATGTGATTGAGGTCAACCCCCGCGCATCGCGGACAGTCCCTTATTTGAGCAAGGTAACGGGCATTCCGATGTGTGAAATTGCAACTAAGGTAAGCATGGGGCAAACGCTCATGTCCCTTGGCTTAAAAGCTGGAATTGCTGAAATACCGCCGTATGTTGCGGTTAAAGTCCCGGTTTTTTCCTTTGAAAAGCTGGCCGGGCTTGATACCCACTTAGGGCCGGAGATGAAGTCTACCGGGGAAGTGCTGGGAATCGGGCGAAACCTTGAAGAAGCGCTTTACAAAGGGCTTACCGCCGCGGCTTATCGCATTAGGAAAGATTTAGGGGCTTTGATAACCGTCCGCGAAAGTGACAAAAGTGAAATTGATGATATCGCGGAAAAATTGGTAAAATTTGGATTTATCCTCTATGCAACCAGAGGAACAGCAAAATATCTTAAGAGCAAAGGATTTAAAGTCAAATTAGTGGAAAAAATATGGGAATGCCCGTCAAATAATACCGCGACCTTGCTGGAAAGCGGGGAAATTGGCTTAATCATCTCAACATCGGAAAAAGGCCGCAACCCGGCGTTTGATGATGTCAAAATCCGCCGGAAAGCTTGCTTGCTTGGCATACCGTGCCTTACCTCGGTTGACACGGCAAATGCCCTAGCCGACAGCCTGCTTTCGGGTTACAATGAATCGAATACGGAGTTAGTTAATATTATTGATTTATCCGGGTGCGAGCATACGATCGCTAGCGGTCGATTATAGTTTGCGCATGAGGAAAAAATAATGGAGGTAAAAATTTGCCAGTATATCGCTGTTATGTAGAAAAACGCCCCGGCTTTGACATTGAGTCCCAAATGCTAGGCAGTGAACTAAAAGAAATATTGGGCCTGCCCCCAATAAAAATCCGGCTGTTTAACCGCTATGACATTGAAGGCCTTGCGAAAGCCAACTGGCTTCCAGTCATCGAAACCATCTTAAGTGAACCGGCCTGTGATTTTTATTATGAGGAAAAACTGCCGGAATTTCCGTTAGATACACGCCTCCTCGTTTGCGAACCTTTGCCGGGCCAGTTTGATGTCCGGGCTGATTCCTGCGAGCAATGCGTCCAAATGCTTTTAGGTGGGGAACGCCCGGCCGTCAGGGCGGCAAAAGTATACGCCATTTCCGGGGCCGGTGAAAGTGATTTCCGAAAAATCCGCTCGTATCTGATTAACCCGGTTGAAAGCCGCTATATAACTGATGAAAAACCAAAGACCCTTAAGCGTTCTTTAAAAGCTTCTAAGGCCGCGATTCCGGAAATTGGCGGTTTTGCCGACATGGACAAAGAAGAACTGGAACAGCTTCGCGAAAACCTTTTGCTTTCGATGTCGGCCGGGGATTTATTAATGCTAAGGGATTATTTTAAGAGCGAAAAAAGGAATCCCACTTTTACGGAAGTGCGGGTCATTGATACCTATTGGTCGGATCATTGCCGCCATACAACATTTAATACCGTAATCGAAGAAGCAGAAATTCTTGACGGCCGGGTTAAAAAAGCTTACGAGCTATTTCTTTCAATCAATGAAAATAAACCAGCTACATTAATGCGGATTGCCACCGCCCCGATGAAATACCTTAAAAAGCGGGGCGAGCTTAAAATGCTTGATGAATCTGATGAAATAAACGCTTGTACAATAAAAATCAAAGCCGATTTTAAAGAAAGAAGTGAGGACTGGCTTTTATTTTTCAAAAACGAAACCCATAACCACCCAACGGAGATAGAACCATACGGCGGCGCGTCAACCTGTATCGGCGGTGCGATTCGTGACCCTTTGTCCGGGCGGGCATACGTTTATCAGGCAATGCGGATAACCGGGTCAGGCGACCCTAGGAAACCGCTGGCTGAGACGATGAAAGGCAAGCTGCCCCAGCGGAAGCTGACCCAGACTGCCGCTTTGGGCTTTAGTGCTTACGGCAATCAAATTGGGATTGCGACCGGTTTTGTCCGCGAGCTTTACCATGAGGGATATGTTGCCAAACGCTTGGAAGCCGGGGCAGTAGTCGGCGCAGCCCCGGCTAGCTTCGTAAGACGCTTAAGCCCGGAGGCCGGAGATTTTGTCGTGCTGCTTGGCGGGCGGACCGGGCGTGACGGAATCGGCGGAGCAACCGGGTCATCCAAAACACACGGCAAGGAAACCGTGGCGGAATGTGCTTCCGAGGTCCAAAAAGGCAACGCCCCCGAAGAGCGGAAACTACAACGCCTGTTCCGGAACGAGGAAGTTACGAAAATGATTAAACGCTGCAATGATTTTGGGGCTGGCGGAGTGTCCGTTGCCATCGGAGAGCTTGCTCGCGGAGTCGAAATAAATCTTGATAAAATTCCGGTAAAATATGAGGGCCTTGACGGGACGGAGCTTTGCCTTTCTGAATCACAAGAGCGGATGGCAGTTGTCATCGCGCCGGGTGATTTTGAAAAGTTAAAACATTGTGCCGAAAGTGAAAACATTGAAGCTAGCTTAGTGGCTAAGATTACTGATGACAATCGGCTTGTCATGAATTGGCAAGGCCAGAAAATAGTTGACTTAAGCCGCACTTTCCTTGATACGAATGGTGAAAAACGGTATGCTTCCGTTTATGTGCCTAAGCAAGATGAAAATGCCCGCCATGAAAAAGAGCCTCATCTTTCGCTTAAGGAACAACTAATCGGGCTGTTAAGTGACTTGAATTTTTGCTCGCAAAAAGGGCTGTGTGAGCGATTCGACAGCTCAATCGGAAATGCAAGCGTCTTTATGCCATACGGCGGCCGCTTTGCCCTTACGGAAACGCAAGCAATGGCGGCTTTATTGCCAGCAAAAAATACAAGAACCGCTTCGGCGATGGCATATTGCTGTGACCCTCATTATACTGAAAATGACCCATTTGGCGGTTCGGCTTATGCGGTTGTGGTCTCGGTCGCCAAGCTAATAGCGGCAGGTTTAGCGTTAAACCAAATTCACTTGACACTCCAAGAATATTTCCCCCATCTAGGAAGTGACAAAGCACGGTGGGGTGTGCCTTTTGCCGCGATGCTGGGGGCATTTGCGGCGCAAATTGGGCTAGGGGTTGCAGCCATCGGCGGAAAGGATTCAATGAGCGGAAGCTTCGGCGACTTAGATGTCCCGCCCACGCTGATTTCTTTTGCGGTTGGTATCGGAAATGCTGAAAGCCTAATCAGCCCAGAGTTCAAAGCTCCGGGAAATCCGGTTTATCTCATTCATAGCACCGGGGACGATTATCAAGCAATGCGGGAAAGTTTTTCAAAATATACTGCCCTCGTTAAAAAAGGGAAAGTGCTTTCGGCTTATGCCTGTGAATATGGCGGAATTTATGGCGCGATTATGAAGATGGCATTTGGCAACATGATTGGATTTTCCGGCCCGGAAGCCTCTTTTGGGCGAATGGCAGGAGCGATTATCTTTGAAGCCTGTGCGGAGCTTGAGGATTTTCAGTTGCTGGGTTACACAAGCGATGAACCGACCTTAAAATTCGGCGAAAATACCGCGCTTTTGCTTTCAGAGCTTCGCCCCCATTATGAAAATGCCCTTGAGGGAGTCTTCCCGACAAAAATAAAGCAAGACGGTGACGCTCCGGTCATTACGGATAAAAGGCAAAGCATTAATCTTGCAAAAGCAAAAATCATAGTGCCAAAGGTTGTCATTCCGGTTTTCCCCGGGACTAACTGCGAATATGATACAGCTTTAGCAGTAGAAAAAGCGGGCGGACAAGCTTCTTTTGCCCTTGTCCGTAACCTGACCCCGGATATGCTAAAGGATTCAATCATGGAACTGGAAAAAGCGATTGCTTCGGCGCAAATCCTAATTTTCCCCGGCGGATTTTCCGGCGGTGATGAACCGGACGGGTCGGGCAAGTTTATTGTCTCACTTTTCCGCAACCAACGCCTTTTTGAAGCTGTCCATGATTTGCTTGAAAAAAGGGACGGCTTGATTCTGGGGATATGTAACGGCTTCCAAGCCTTAGTGAAGCTGGGCCTGCTCCCATATGGGCAGATAAAACCAATGGATGCTGATTGCCCGACCCTGACATTTAACCATATCGGCCGCCATCAGTCGCGCTACATTACGGCAAGGGTAAGCTCCGTTATTTCGCCGTGGCTTTCAAAATGCCAGCCCGGTGATTTGTACGTGCAGCCTGTTTCACATGGCGAGGGGCGGTTTGTTGCTTCGCCTGATACCTTAAAGGCCTTAAAAGCAAATGGGCAGATTTGCTTCCAGTACGCAACCCCGGCGGGAAAACCGACCATGGAGATTGACTTTAACCCCAATGGGTCGGCATGGGCGGTCGAGGGAATTACAAGCCCTTGCGGCCGGATATTAGGGAAAATGGCACATACGGAACGTTTTGGTGAGTTTGTGGCAAAAAACATTCCCGGCAATAAGAATTTGCCTCTTTTTGAAGGGGGGATAAGTTATTTTAGATGAAGTTAAAGATATTTATGCCAATATTACTAATTATATTGCTTTCGGGCTGTGCAAATCAGGCTGAACCAGTAGTAAATGATGATAATGGCCATGATGTGACTGAAGCTTTTTATTATATAAAAGAAACGTTATCAGATGTTGAATTAGAATCAATTCTCGATTTTTATCTTGATGATGAAAGCCTAAATGTCATTGGCTACAATGACATCAGCATGGACAATGAAGCAGGGGATTATGATTTTCGGCTTGAGCTTAAGCTCGTGAAATTAAGCTTTAGCGGTGAAAAGCTAGGTGAAATAGTTTTTGATCCACAGGAAATAAGCTTTTGGCATGAAAGCCCGGCCGCTGCTGCTTCTGATGAAAACGGCGGAATCTGGATTATGTTTAACCTTTCCGGGCCGGAAAGCGGTACATACTTGCGGCGTTATGACGCGAACGGAAATCTTACCAAGACCGCATTAATCGGCGAGACCCAGGGCATAAAGAGTTTCCATGTGACAGGCTCTGGTGATGATGAAACCATTTATATATATTCTGACAACCTAAGCATGAGTGTCCTGCGGGCTTATGACAACGACGCAGAACTCAAGTTCGAGATAAGCGGGGTAAATGGGATTGCTGTCTTAGCAGACGGACAGGTATTGATTGAGCGGTCGGAAAAAAATAAGCAAAACGAAGAGAAAATTTTTCAGATAATTGACGCAAAGGGAAATGTCAGCAGCGAAATTAAGATAGATGTAAATGCCAATGAGCAACAAAACAATCCCTATTTCCATGGAACAAGGTTTGACACCACCGGGCTCGCTATCGGGCTGGTCGAAACCGGAGACAAGGGATTATATGGCTATCATCTTGATAAGGGACGACGTTTCAAGCTGCTTGATTGGCTTGAGCATGGCATTAATTTCTCTTTTTCGGGTTTGGCCCGCCTGATTGTGGCGGCCGGGGATGATTTTTACTGCCTTGTTCCCGAAGATTCCAAAGTGAAAATGGTCCGGCTGGCCCGGACTTATGAGCCGCCCGAAGTGGCTGGAAAAAAGATTATCACCCTTGCCCTGCTATATAGCGAATTTATTTATGGCGGTTCGATTGCCCGCTTCAATATTAATAATGAAAATTATGAAATCAAAGTAGAAAGATTTAACACGGAAAGCATGAATTTAAGGCTTGCTAGCGGAAATATTCCGGATATCGTCATCATGCCGCCAAATGACTCTTATTACAATTATTCCTATAAAGGCCTCTTTGTTGATTTATATGAGCTGATTAATGCTGACCCGGATATTGAGCTAAGTGATTACATCGATAATGTATTAATAACGCTTGAACATAACGATAAGCTTTATGGCATTCCTCCTTATTTCAGTATTAATACGGTTATTGGACGAATGTCTGATGTTGGCCAGCGAACGGGCTGGACTTGGGATGAGTTTCATGCCCTGATGGAAAGCAAACCTGATGGGACAGTTCCGGTTGCTTGGCGGGATAGGCCATTAAGCGGTTCAGATTTTTTCTTTAACGCCATTTCGGGACGAAGCTCAGACTTTATTGATTATGCCAAAATGGAATGTAATTTTAATTCGCCGGAGTTTATCAACTTTCTTGAGATGGTAAAGGCTTATTATCCATCTGGGGCTTATTATCGGGCAATGGCGGAGAACTATCTTAGTGGAAATCCATTACTTATGTCTGAGCGGATCGAGAGACTAAACGAACGCTCTACGGCAGAATATGAAAAATATTTCGGCGAAGAGGTTAGCTACATAGGTTATCCGACCAGCGATGGAAGAAACGGCTCAAGTTTTCACTTTAATGATGTGGTCGCAATATCTGCTAAATCAGAAATGGTTGATGGTGCTTTTGAATATCTTAAGTATCTGCTTACCGATGCTCAATTCCGGGTCGTTGATGGCTATTATAGCCTTGAGGGTAATGAAGCATTATTCTTTGGTTTTCCAATCCATAGAACTGCTCTTGAGCAGATATTTGAAATGTTTATCGAAATCAATGAAGGGGCTGGCGAAGGTTTTTATTTTGATGGCACACGGATTCCTACTAGAACAGATATTAATAAAGTTTATGATTTGATTAATGCAGTCACATCTGCAAGCGGCATATGGGGAATTTACCAGATTATCGAGGAAGAGCTTGAAAGCTTCTTAAGCGGCCAGAAGTCAGCCGAAGAAGCCGCCGATATTATCCAGAACCGGGCCAGCCTGTTAATGGCTGAGCTTAATTAAATGCTGGCGCGTTTTGGTGAGTTTGCGGCAAAAGCATTCTAGGGCAATAAGAATTTGCCTCTTTTTGAGGGGATAAATTATTTTAGGAATTGAAATTTGACATGGCGTATAAATACGCAAAAAGTTGCGGAAAAATAAATTTTATTTACGCAACTTTTTGCGTGGACAAATTGCGGGATATGTATTAATATGAAGCAATATAAGAGTTTGTTTAGCATGAAAGCTTGAAATTATTTTATTAAAGTACACATGCACCTCGTGAAAGGAGGTTTATATGAATTTTGATGAACAATTTAGTTTTGACAGCGATATTGGCGGAATTGAGCCAGCATGTTTTTGTGGTAATAGCTGTTTATTAGGTTGCGCTTTTGAATGTCTTGGTCCATGTTCGGGAACATGTGGCGGTTTTTGCTCCGGTAATTGTGGCAATGCTTGTTATCCTAGTGGAATTTGCAGACAATTCAATGGCAAGAGGTGATGAAGTTTAGTTTTGTAAAGTAATCAATTACATTTATTCATCCCGAGGTGCATGTTGTATTTATTGTGTTTCCCAAATCAGAAAGGTGAAAAAGATGAGCAGTGAGTACATAATGGGTAAAAGTCCCCAATACTGGAAAACCAGTAATGCTCAAGAAATAACTTTTGTAGTTACACAGGAGTGTAATCTAAGTTGCAAATATTGTTATATGATAAAAAAGGGTGAGGGGAAGGTGATGAGCTTTGAAGTCGCTAAGGACGCCATCGACTTTTTTATTGAAAACAAAGATGATTTGGATTTAAAAGATTATCTGACCCTTGATTTTATCGGCGGAGAGCCCCTTTTAGAGGTGGACTTAATTGAGAAAATCGTTGATTATTTTAGAATTGAAACATATAGGCGTAATAGCAATTGGTTTGGAAAATATCGAATACTAATATCAACCAATGGCCTTTTGTATGATTCACCAGAGGTGCAAAGATTTTTATGGAAAAACAAAAACATGATTTCAATAGGAATCAGCATTGATGGCACTAAAGAAAAGCATAATATGCAAAGAATCTTTCCTGATGGCACTGGCTCATATGATGAGGTTGCTAGGCAAACCATGCTATGGCTTAAACAATATCCTGATGAAACAACAAAAGTAACAATTGGTCACGACGATTTGCCATTGGTAAAGGATAGTATAATTCATTTATGGAATTTAGGGCTAAAAGTCGTTCCGGCTAACGTCGTCTTTGAGGATATTTGGCAGGAAGGCGATGATGTTATTTTTGAAAATCAATTGAAACAATTAGCAGATTATGTCTTGGAGAATCAGTTATGGAACAAAGTGAATACTACGTTATTTTCAGAACAAGTGGGTTATAAGGCACTTCATGATGAAATGCTACATAATTCATGCGGAACAGGCAGATCTTTTACTGTGGACTATGAAGGTAAGCTTTATCCTTGTATTCGATTCATGAAATATTCGTTAGACAACAAAAATGAAATATCGTTTGGTGATATTTATAAGGGGGTCGATACTGATAAAATAAGACCATTTTTATCACTTAACACAAAATATCAAAGCAAACAGGAATGTATTGATTGTTCTGTTAGCTCATCGTGTTCATTTTGCCCCGGATATAATTATGATATTTCTAAAAATGATACATTATTTGAACGTGCAACTACAATTTGTGAAATGCACAAGGCACGTGTAAAGGCTAACCGCTATTATTGGGCGCGTTTATATAATCTTCATGGCATAAAATGCAAGCCAGAAATCAAGAAGAAGCCTTATAAATACTTATATATTTTGACCTCAGACTTTAGCGTATCTTATTGTGATTATTACAGTTTTGATAATGATAGAGTTTTGAATAAATCTTTTTTAGACAGAGGATTAGAATTTGCAAAAGATAATTTCTATTCACCTGTTTTAGTTCATCACCTTAAGGAATGTAATTCGGAATTATATAATATAAATAAACCATATACTTATGACGCGCTAAACAGCCACTTAGTAACTCATATTAAGTATTATCAAACTGGAGACCTTTTATCTGAAGATATTATTTATGTGGTTGACTGTGAAAACATTAATTTATTGATTGATGGAAAAACAAGGCTTGCTAAAATAATATTCAATATTGATGGTAATCAAATTTTTAATTTAAGTAATATGGTCATTGGATTATTAGAAAAAGTAAATCGTGTCCATATGAATATTAGGATAGAAGATAAAACTAAATTCGATGTAACTGAATATGAGCGTCAAATGAATAAAATTGCAGATGAAATTGTAAGATATATAAATAAACATGAGGTGAAAGAAGTTAATCGTCTTACCGACCGGATATTTTCTGGTGAAATGAATAACTGTAATGCTGGAGAACGCTCTTTAACTTTGGCTCCTGATGGTCAATTATATATTTGCCCGGCATTTTACTATAATAAAATGAATCCGATCGGCACATACAATGAATCAAGCGGCGAATATGAGTTCTTGCCCGAAATTTCTCTCACAGAACTAGCAAACTCACCAAACTGTAATAATTGCGATTGTTATCAATGTAATCGTTGTATTTTCCAAAACAAAAACCATACTGGCGAGTATAACGTGCCATCAGCACTTCAATGTAAAATTTCACATATTGAAAGAGAAATATCACGCAAACTATTACCCACATATGCAATTTTAGAAATAGGCAGCAACTGTCATATTGACGAAATTTCATATAAAGACCCTATAAACGTTTTACTAGATAGAAAAAATGCTATCTGATGAGCAGGAGGATAAAAATGTCAAAAGATAATTTTATAGAAGAACGCATAGCAGTTTTATCAGAGGAAGAAATTGAAAAAATACAAGATTTGCAATACCTAAATTTCGCTATCCAAGATTTATGTAAATCTTTAACTGATAATGATTTATATAAAAAGCATGAAAGCGAAATATATAAACGATTGGTTCAGGATAATAAAAAATGCCTAAGGGATATTCGCAAGTTCTGGGATTATTGTGTTGAAAAATATGATATAATTATTACTGACAATATGCAATTATATATTAATTATGGCAATGATGAACTTATATTACGGCGCGGATAAAATTTCAGCAAGTGATATATAAAACAGGAGCAAAAACGTGCTTAAAGTAAATTCCATCAAAAAATCCATAAAAACCAAATCAGCAACCACCCATATTCTAAAAGGGATTAGTTTTTCTGTAAATCAAGGTGAGATGGTTGCGATTATGGGCCCCAGCGGCTGCGGTAAAAGCACATTGCTTGGCATAATAGCCGGGCTTGACAAGCCGGATTCCGGTTCTGTTTCGCTTAACGGCAAGAAAATGTATGAAATGCCGTCTGACAAATTGGATTCATTTCGCGCCCGCCACATTAGCATAGTTTTTCAAAATTATGGCTTGATAAAAGAGCTTAATTGCAAGGATAATATCATGCTTCCGCTTATTTTTTCTGGTTCAAGCCAAAACTTAATTTCCAAGTCACTATATGAACAGCTTGGCTTAAAGGAACTCCTTAACCGCTATCCGAATGAAATGTCAGGCGGTGAGCAGCAAAGGGCAGCGATAGCAAGGGCACTCATAACTGGGCCGGACATAATCCTTGCTGATGAGCCGACCGGGTCACTCGACCAAAAAACTGGCCTTGAAATAATGGCAATGTTCCGCAAAACGGCTTTACAGAAGAAAACAGTTTTGATTGTAACCCACGACAAAACTGTTGCGGATTTGTGCGACAGAATTATCCAGATGAAAGATGGTGAGCTTAGTGGATAGAGCTTTTAAGCAATTTGCCGTTTTTTATAAGGTAAGCAACACAAATAAATCCATATCCTTAATGGTATGGGTTGTTTATGTTTTGCTTGCTTCAATAATTGCGCTAATGCTTTTGCTGACTTCAAGCAACGATTTAATTTTTGAAAATGCTTCAATAAATGCCAATGGCGGAATTGTTTCATATTATCTTGAGCATAACGAAGAAAACGGCTTAATAATGGATGAGCATTTTGAAAAGCATTTTGATGAGCTTAAGTTAAACGCTAAACTAGTGGAAAGATATGCAACCGTAAACCTGTCCCTTAATGGCGAAAGGCGGCCTGTTCTTCTGCGCTTTCAAAGCGGAATCCCCTTAAATGCTTGTATCATGAGCAGCACTTTAAGTGAAAGCTTGCGGGCAAAAAAAGATTCCACATTATCTTTTGATGACTGGGATTTGGCTTTTTCGGTTAATTCCATTGAAAATCCGGATTTTGGCACTCTCGAATCCCAGTATTATGGTTATGTTACCATTAATGAATTGTATATAGAGCAAATTCTAGGCGCAATTGAAAAGGCAAATATCCGTCTGGCTTACGATGAAGAAGCTGATATTAGTGAAGCCTTGGATTTATATTTTGGTGACAACAATATAAAGATAACCAGACAGCATTACAGCGAAATACAAAAAAACTACCAGCTTGTTAAAGAAGTCATCAAAGAAGTTATTGCATATCTTGTCGTTCTTTGCTTTATTGTCTTTACCGCGGGTTTTTTTACTTTTGCTTATCTCAATTTTTCGAAGAATATCAAGAACTTTGCCCTCCTAAGGGTTTATGGGTTCACAAGAAAAAGCGCAATCAAAATATCTTTCATTGACGCATTGGCATTTTCGCTGTCTGCCAATTTGATTGCCGCCCCTCTTGCCCTCTTGATGTTCAAATATGTGACAAGACAAGCCTTTGGTGCTTCACTTTTAGTTACCTTTTGGCAAATGGTTTTAGTATTTTTAGTTGTCCTTGCAATTTCGATAATGATTAATCTGCCGTTAAGTTTTTTACTGGCGAAAAAGATTTTTGACATTGACGCAATGAATATTATCAATGGCCGAATCCATCATAAAGCAGACAAATCACTCCAATATCCGATTATTAGCATTATCGTTTTTGCAATTATCATGGCGGCTTTTTCAAATGATTTCTCGCTTTTGCTTTTTACGCTGGGGCTGATGGCATTAGTTGCATTCATATATTTCATCAGCAAGAAAGCGATTAACTTATTCCGGTTTGCGGATAAAACTTTAACTAACAGCCTTATGCTTTCGGTGAAGCTGCTGAGGGGCAATTTGAGAAATTCCGCGATTATTTCAACCGCGTTTGTCATAGTTGCCGTTTTTATTATGTTTATTTATAATTTATCTTTCGGCATTGCAAAAATGGTTGAAAACGCTTGGATTGCAGGGGTCGGATATAATGTTTGCGTAAATGTAATGCCGCGTGACGAGGAGCGGTTTGAAGATTTGCTAAAGGAGCATGGACTTCCGTATTTTCAAATATACACAAAAATTGCCACCTACCACAACAGCGAAAGAAGATATTTCCTTGGCATTTTAAAAGACGAGAATAATTATTCACCGACTTTGAAGGTTTTGCCGGGAACTTTCTTGGCTGACAGGATTGTGACTGGCGCGATAGGGCTTAATATCGGCGACCCATATCTGCTAGAGGGAAGCGATAAGAACCTTACCTTGGCAGATTATTTGACCCCCACCCCGTTTACGCCCGCTTCGCATACGATTTTGGCTTCCCATCAAGACATGGGGAGTGCCATTGACGAGACATTCCGGAATAATTATTTGTTTTTCCTTAATGAAAATGAAATAGAATTGCTGGGGCAAATACTAAGAAGCTGGCAAGCGGAAATAATGACTGCCAATATCCTGACGCAGATTCTGACTACCGGGATGGCGCAATATATTTCAATTATCTACATGGCCTCATCAATTATAATAATTGCCCTGCTGATTTTCCTTGCCTCGCTGATGGCAAGCACTTTAATAAAGCGGAGTCCTGAATTATCCCTTTACCGTGCTTTGGGGGCAAAAGAGAAAAAGGTCAGGAGAATTATTTATCTGCAATACGGCATCATTATTTTAATTAGCAGCATTGCCGCCTTTTTGCTTTGCCTTGCCGTGATTAATTTGTTCTTCTTATTACTAATGCGCATAGCTTATCTTCCGTCATTATTAGCCCTTGGGATTACGCTTTCAGTATTGGCAGCCATTACTTATCTGATCCTAATCGCCGTAATGAAGCTGGTCGATTTTAAGGCACTTATTTCCTACAAAGCACCGATGTGAGGTTTGAGAAAATTTATATGCGATACTTTATCGAGATTTACAGGACATATTTTCGCTTAGAACAAATACGATTAGTTTTATTAGCAGGATTAATCGTGCTAACTGTTGCAATTGGAAATATTAATCCATATATATATGGGTTATTGATTGATGCCATTATCAATAAAGATGTAAAATTGTTTAACAGCTATTTGATTATATATGTTACTGTTTCCCTTGTGACAGCAACGCTTGGATTTTTCCAGATAATTTCAACTAAACTGCTAGTAAACAAAATAAACAACCGGATTAAACTAAATGTCTACACTAAGTCGCTAAGTCTAAAGCAATCGGAGTTTAACAAATATACTTTGGGGGAATTGATCAATAGAATTGAAAACGACACAGTTACAGTCATTCAATTTTTTATTGACATAATTACTAATGTTTTTGTAATTGGAATCAATCTAGCCTTGTCAATTTATTTTATTTTTAAAATCTCATATGTGAATGCTTTTATCGCATTATGCATACCTGTTTTGTCCTTGTTATTAATTAAGTTGTTTCAATCATCAATAAAAATAATTACGAAACGCCAGCTCGCATTTTCTGACAAATATATTAATTTCCTTACTTACACATTTAAGGATTTTGAAAATATTAAGGCATATCAGATTGAAAATAAATATGGCAATGCTTTTAGCCAGTTTTTAATGGAAAATAGAGCATTGCTCAAAAAACACATCAAAGTAAATGATTTTTTACAATTGCTAAAGTCATTTATTAATAATATAGTTAATCCTTTTTTGATATATGTATTTGCAATAAGGATTATGAATGGAATCTTATCAATCGGAAACATGGTTTCTTTTAATACCTATGTTGGGAGGTTTTTTGAGGCAACATCTAAGATTCTTTCATTGAACCTGACATCAAACACTATTAAAGTAAGCCTTGAGAGATTAGAGTCACTTAATAATGCTCAAGTTGAAGATACGGCTTCCGGACTTGCTATTGGTACTATCAAAACTATTCAAACTCAAAACCTGCAATTCGGGTACAATGATGATAATGTATTTTCTAATCTTTCATTACATATAGATTCACCAGGCTTATATGCAATTATTGGGGAAAATGGTTGTGGGAAAAGTACATTTTTAAAACTTTTATTGAGAATGTATGATTGTGCTGATAATTATATCTATATTAATGGATTAGATATCAATAAAATATCGTTATCTTCACTTAGGAATGAAATTTCATATGCGTCAAAGCAAAGCTATCTTATAAATGATACTATCTTAAAAAATATAATGATTGGAAATGAGGATGCTTTTTTTTCTGATGTTGTTAAACTATGTAAAAAAGTTGGTTTGCATGACTATATTATGTCTTTGCCAGAAGAATATGACAGCATATTAGATGATATGGGAGTTATCTTGTCGTCAGGTCAAAAACAACGTCTTTGCTTAGTGAGAACTTTGCTAAGGAATGCTTCCTTATATTTGCTTGATGAAATAACATCGGATTTGGATATCTTGGCAGAAAAGGATATAGTTGATGTGATAAAGGAAAAGGCAGAGCATTCAATTATTTTCATGGTGTCACATCGGGAAATGCCAATCAGGCAAAGCAAAAAAACATTTTTATTGACTAGTTCGGGGATCACATTTCAAGGGGCTTTTGAGGAACTAAAAAAATGAAAATCCAGATCTGCTTAGAAATAAAAAGAAGAATTTGCTAAAATTCATTTTCAAGCTGTTAATTGTTGCTTACTTGCTTAATTATTGCGGAGTTGAATAAAACATATTGCTTTATTCAGAAAAATATGGTAAATTTAAGAGAATCTGTTACTAAATGCTAATAATCCTAGAATGGGTGAACTTACGTGAAGATAAAGGGCAGAATTATTAAAGGAATACGCAATAAAGTAAAGATGAATCAAGAAGAGTTCGCGGCTACTCTTGGTGTTTCATTGCGTACTTACCAAAACAAAGAGAAAACAGAGCTTGATTTAAGCTACTCGCAATTTATCCTGATTCAGGAGCTTCTTGGCCAGCATTCAGAGGATTTTTGGCTTTTATTTCTTGAGACTGACGAACATAAAGATTATAGGTTATATCGAAAGCTTAGGTGGCTGATTAGCGAAAATAGTCATGATGAAGCAAAGGAAATATTAAAGAAATTTGATTCAAAAAGAAAAGAACCACATATGCTAATCAATCAATTTCTTTCAATTGCACGAATCAAACTGAATATGGACCTAAGTGATAAGGAAGCGATTGATGGGCTTTGGCAGGCACTTAGCATGACAAAAGCTAATTTTGAGGAAGCAAATTTAAAAGAATATCGATTGACTTTTAATGAAATTGCAATAATAAGTGAAATTGCCGTGCGTTTGTATGAAACGGAAGAAAAAAGCAGAGCAATAACTATGTTGCAAGATTTAGAACAGAATATAGAGGAATCTTTTACGACTGAAGAAGATCGGGCATTGCTTTTGCCGCCGCTATTGTTCGACTTGTCAAATATGCTGGGTGATTTTGACAGGAACGAGGAATCAATTGAAATTTGTGAAAAGGCATTAAGGATAGGGAAAAGCAATAGCAACTTTCGGTTTCACCCCAAAATACATTATAACATGGCACGCCGGAAACTAAAACTGGGGGAAGAGCGTTGTATTTGGGAACCGCTTTTAGTAAGGGCTTATCAAGGCGCATTAATGCAAGGTGATGGTTTGGCGGCGAAAACTATTAAGGAAGATGCCAATACTAATTTTGGCATATCTTTAGGCGGAGATTAACTGGGTTAATGTGATTTTGAAAAAATAAAAAACAAAAAATTTTAAAAAAAGAGTTCAAAAATATTTCAAATTGTGCTATAATATTGAATATATAAAAATTAGGGAAGATAGTGCGGAAATTTAATTTCCATTTCCTACCAAAAAAGAAAGGTTTTTGCAGCTTCACAAGCTTAGCTTTGTGGAGTGCATAAGGTGTAACATGAAAATAAATATATCAAAAATTGCCGGATGGATAGTTATCATTATAATGACAGTCATTTTAATGCCGACATATGTTTTTGATGTTAAGGCAGGTGATGGTGACGTGGAGGCAAGTTCATCGCCAAGTTCATCACCCAGCTCCGAGCCAAGTTCATCACCCAGTTCCGAGCCAAGTTCATCACCCAGCTCCGAGCCGAGTTCATCACCCAGCTCCGAGCCGAGTTCATCGCCCAGCTCCGAGCCAAGCTCATCACCCAGCTCCGAGCCAAGCTCATCACCCAGCTCCGAGCCGAGTTCATCGCCCAGCTCCGAGCCCAGCTCATCACCCAGCTCCGAGCCAAGCTCATCACCCAGCTCCGAGCCAAGTTCATCGCCAGGTAATGGGCCTTCCGGGCCGCCACCGCCACCTTCACTTCCCAGTACCAACCCCACCACTCGTGCCAACACTAGTGACATCCCTGCTACTACTACAGCTACCGCAGCTGTTAAAGCGATTGATGGCAGTACCGTGAAGAGTGCAATTGTTCAATCCTGGTCCAGCCAAACTAGCAATAAAAAGTATGTTTTTAATAGCACCGGGCCAGCCTATCTTACCGAAGACGCTTTAGAAGTATTAAGAAGTTTGTTTTATAATAATGAAAATATAGATAATCCTAACAATGGCAATTCCCCTATTAACGCCGGCATTTTAAGCGAAGTTTTCGATGCCGTCTACTATGCTGAACGTTATCCGGATGTCGCGGAAGAATTTGGAGATGATGAGCTTTCTTTGCTTAACCATTTCTTGGAATTTGGTTTATTGGAAGGACGCGCCGGAAGCGATTTATTTGATGTCTCAGTATATAAAAATGCAAATCCAGATTTAATGGCGGCTTTTGGTGATGATATGGCGGCTTATGTCCTTCATTTCCTTGAGTATGGAAGCGATGAAAATCGGTTGACAGGCCTGGGAATCATTAGCGATAGCTTAAAAGGAAATGAAGTAGAAGTAAGGATTAATATTTATGACCCTCTAAAGGCCAGCATTTCGGCGGGGCCGTCCCTGGCCATTTCCGGCCAGACATCAGGCGATGAAGTAACGAAAAAAGTAAATACTTTTCAGAAATTTTTTCAGAACGATATAAAAATGGTATCACTTGATCACCAAGGCAATTTTGGCCATGATGTGCGTATTGCGGCAAAAGTTGACGTAAGCAGAATGAATACAAGTAATCTCTATTTCTACTCGTATTCAGCCAAAACGAACAGGTACATCAGAATTGAAAGGACCAATTACAAAATAGATGCTAATGGATATGTACATTTTAGCACTGATGTGGGCGGAGATATTATTATATCGGATGGGCCGCTAGAAAGTAGATGATAAAAAAAATTTTAATTGAAAAATTTTAAATTTTTTACTTGACAAAGGGCCCAAAATCCCTTAAATTATTATTATGAACAGCAAAGGTGCTGTGGCTTATGTCACAGCACCTTATTTTACCTTAATGTGAAAGATAAATCTTCAAATTTTAGAAAGGCATGGTATTTATATGAAAAACGTCACAGAATTATTTGGCAGCATGGTATTTAACGATAAAATAATGCGTGAGAAATTGCCAAAGGACATCTATAAGTCGCTTAAGAAATCAATTTCATTAGGGACGCATTTAGAGCTTGATGTCGCTAATTCAGTTGCCAATGCGATGAAAGAGTGGGCGGTTGAGAAAGGCGTGACCCATTTTACCCACTGGTTCCAGCCGATGACCGGAATGACTGCCGAAAAGCACGACAGCTTTATTTCCGTTGCCGATGGGGGCAAGGTGATTATGGAATTTTCCGGAAAAGCTTTGGTCCGCGGTGAGCCGGATGCCTCAAGCTTTCCGTCCGGCGGTTTACGCGCAACCTTTGAGGCGCGTGGTTATACAGTCTGGGACACGACATCTTATGCTTTTATCAAGGACGGGACTTTATGTATTCCGACCGCTTTTTGCTCATACAGCGGTGAAGCGCTTGATAAAAAAACGCCCCTGTTAAGGTCGATGGAAGCAATTGATCGGCAAGCACTTAGGATTTTACGCCTTTTTGGCAATAAGGAAGCAAAAAGGGTGGTCGCCAATGTTGGCCCGGAGCAGGAATATTTTCTGGTCGATAAAGCGATGTTTCAGAAACGCCCCGACCTGGTTTATACCGGGCGCACTTTGTTTGGGGCCCGCCCGCCCAAAGGCCAGGAAATGGACGACCATTATTTTGGCGCAATCAAACCAAGGGTCGCCGCTTTCATGAAAGATCTTGATGAAGAGCTTTGGAAGCTTGGCGTTTATGCGAAAACAAAACATAATGAAGTTGCCCCGGCCCAGCACGAGATGGCACCGATTTTTTCCACCACCAACATCGCGACTGACCACAACCAGCTGACCATGGAACTGATGAAAAGCATTGCTGACAAGCATGACCTTGCTTGCTTACTGCATGAGAAACCCTTTGCCGGGGTTAATGGAAGCGGAAAGCATAATAACTGGTCATTGTCAGCCGACAATTTTGGCAACCTGCTTGAACCGGGCGAGACTCCGTTTGAAAACGCCCAGTTTTTGCTTTTCCTTGTCGCGGTAATCAAAGCGGTTGATGAATATCAAGATTTGCTCCGCCTTTCAGTTGCAAGCGCGGGCAACGACCATCGGCTTGGGGCAAATGAAGCTCCTCCGGCAATAGTTTCAATTTTCTTGGGCGAAGAGCTTAATGAAATCCTGGCCGCCATCGAATCAGGCTCGGCTTATGACAACCGGGAAAAACACGAAATGGAAATCGGTGTTACCTCACTGCCCCATTTTACAAAAGATACAACTGACCGTAACCGGACTTCACCCTTTGCCTTTACCGGGAACAAATTCGAGTTCCGGATGCTTGGTTCAGCATTTTCCGTGGCCGGGCCAAATATTGTCCTAAATACAGCGGTTGCCGAAATCTTAAAACAATTTGCTGATGAACTTGAAAAAGCGCGTGATTTCACCCAAGCCTTGAACTTATTGGTGAAAAAAACAATTACTGACCACAAGCGGATTATCTTTAATGGCAATAATTATGCTGATGAGTGGGTCGTTGAAGCCGCCAAAAGGGGCTTGTCAAACCTTAAGACAACAGTTGAGGCCCTGCCCAAATTCACCCAGCCCAAAAACATTGCTTTATTTACCCAGCATAATGTTTTCACGGAAAGTGAGATTCATTCCCGCTATGAAATCCTGATGGAAAACTATTGCAAGACCTTGCATATCGAATCGCATACAATGGTTGATTTGGTGAAAAGTGAGATTATCCCCGCTTGCATTACTTACCAGAATGAACTGGCGAAATTATTAAGTTTAAAGGCTACGGAATATGAATCAACATTGGAAGAATATTTACTTAGCCGGATCAGCAAACTATCATCATGTATGCTTAAGAAGCTAAACAGCTTGGAAAAAGCCTTGCTTGAGACAGATATTGAACGCGATATTTTAGCCAGCGCAAAATTTTACCGCGAAGAGGTATATGGGGCAATGGTTGAGCTTCGCTTATGCGTCGATGAGCTGGAAACTTTAGTTGCGAAAAAATATTGGCCATTGCCATCTTATGCGGAACTTCTATATAGTGTTGTATAAGTAGAACTGCGTTAAGAGAGTGCGATTCAAAAGACCGGCCCTTGAGAAACGCCGTTACTTAATTCGCGTATTTTGCGAATTTATGTAACGCAGCGTTTCTCTCGGAGCGAAAGCGGGTCGGGCGTTGAATTGACAGCTCTCGTAACGCGAAAAAAACTATTGGGACATAAGAAAAGTAGGAAAATATGTGTGGTATAGCAGGATTTTGTAATTTCGCAGGTGATACAGAAAAAAATATCTTAAAAATGTGCGAAATAATGTATAAACGCGGCCCCGATGGCGGGGGAACTTGGCAGACAGAAGACAAAACTGTCACGCTGGGCCATCGGCGGCTTTCGGTAGTTGACTTAACGGAAAGCGGGGCCCAGCCAATGATGTCCTTAAGCGGCCGTTACGTCATCACCTTTAATGGCGAAATATACAATTACCAAAAAATAGCAAAGCGTTTGCTTAGCGAGAACAAAGTCAGCAAATTTATCGGCACTTCTGACACCGAAGTGCTTCTTGAAGCGATCGAAGCTTATGGCCTTTCAGAAACACTTAAGATGTCCAAAGGAATGTTTGCTTTGGCTGTTTATGACCGCAAGGAAAAAAAGCTGTCCCTTGCCCGTGACCGTTTTGGCGAAAAGCCATTATATTACGGCTGGGTCAACGGCGCGTTTGTTTTTGCTTCCGATATCCGGGCAATAGCTTTGCTGTCAGGTTTTTCCAACCCGGTTAATCCCGAAATTTTGAGCCTTTATTTTATCCACGGTTATATTCCATCACCCTACTCCATTTATCAGGACATCAATAAGCTTGATGGCGGAATGATTCTTGAAATCAATGCGCCGCATCAGGTTTACCGCTTAACCTCTTATTGGTCTTTGACAGAGGTTGCCTTAAACGGCCAAAATAATCCTTTTAAAGGAAGCCGGGCCGAAGCAGCTGATGAGCTAGAAAGGCTGCTTAAAGAAACAATCAGCGAGCAAATGATTGCTGATGTCCCGGTCGGGGCGTTTCTTTCCGCCGGAATAGATTCTAGCACGGTTGTTGCAATTATGCAGTCATTACATGATAAGCCAGTCAAAAGCTTTACGATTGGAATTGATGCTTATGATGAAGCTATTTATGCCAAGGAAATCGCAAAGCATTTAGGCTGTGACCATACCGAAAAATATATCAGCGAAAACGAAGCAAAAGCAATTATCCCCTTGCTAGGCAATATGTATGGTGAGCCTTATGCCGATTCTTCCCAGATCCCAACCCATCTTGTCAGCAAAATAACAAGGGAAGCAGTAACGGTATCGCTTAGCGGTGATGGCGGTGATGAGCTTTTCCGCGGTTACAATTCTTACCGCAAAATGGAAGCGGTTTACAAAAAAATCCATCGGATTCCGCGTTTTGTCAGAAAAGCCGCCCACCGGATTATCTTAAGTGATTTTGTCTCGGCCAGCCAGCATTACCGGATTCGGGCGAACTTGTTAAAAAGTGAAACAGCCACGGACTTATATAGTAATGTTTTGGACTATAGCCCAATTCTTCACAAGATTAGCTTAAATGACGCAGCAGTTTCTTACAAGCACAATGATATTGACTACCGCTTTTTAAGAGAACCAAACCACCAGCTTATGCTGATGGATCAGCGTATGTATTTGCCCGATGACATCTTGGCAAAAGTTGACCGCGCGGCAATGGCAGTTTCCCTTGAAACAAGAGTTCCGCTGCTTGATAAGGATATTGTTGAATTTTCGTGGAGCTTGCCGATTGAATACAAACGAAACGCCAAGCTGGGGAAATTGGTGCTGCGTGATGTCTTATACCGCTATGTCCCAAGTGAAATGATGGACCGCCCCAAGCAAGGTTTTGGCATTCCCATCGAAAGATGGTTAAAAGACCCCAACTTGCGTAATTGGGCGGAAGATTTGATTAACCAAGACACGCTTAAAAAACAAGGCTTTTTGGATGCCGGGGTTGTCCATCAGATTTGGAATGATTACGCGAAAAATGATAATTTTATCCCCCAGATATGGTATATATTGATGTTCCAGAATTTTTTGGCAAACGAGGGCAAGCAGACAAGTTAGACAAGTGAGGCTTAATTTGATAAAAATAATTGACTATAAAGCAGGGAACGCCCCTAGCGTCATGCACGCGCTAAATCACTTAGGTTTCAAGGCAGAATTTGCGAAGAATAAGAGCGATTTAGCTAATTCAACCCATATAATTTTACCAGGGGTCGGCAGCGCAAAAGCGACAATGGAATCCTTGGCAGAGCTTGATTTAATCAAACCCCTGACCGAAAAAGTGCTAGGTGAGGGTGTTATGTTTTTCGGAATCTGTGTGGGAATGCAGGTTCTCTTTGACTTTAGCGCGGAAGAAAATACTGCTTGTCTTAGCTGGTTAAAAGGGCAGGTCGTAAAATTTGACCGCGAAAAAGTAAGAGTTCCGCAAATGGGCTGGAACAAAGTTTCTTTCGCTAATAAAAGCGGATATTTCTATTTTGTTAATTCCTATTATGTCATGCCGGAAGACAAAGAAATAATTTGGGGGACGGCAGATTATAACGGCCGCTTTATGGCGGCAATTCACCGGGAAAACATCTGGGCGACCCAGTTTCATGCCGAAAAAAGCGGCACGGCAGGCCTTAAATTGCTTAACAGATTTCTAACACCGGAGGGAAGCGAATGCTTACAAAACGCCTAATTGCTTGTTTTGACATAATCGATGGGCGGGTGACCAAAGCGGTCCGCTTTCAGGACAATATTGATGTTGCCCCGGCGGAAGAGCTAGCCCATATATTATATGAAGCCGAAATAGACGAACTTATTTTTTATGATATAACCGCCAGCAGCGAAAAACGACCCATCGATATCGAAACGGTGAAAAAAGTCGCACAACTTGTCTTTATCCCTTTTACTGTTGGCGGCGGAATCAAAAACCTAAGTGATATGTACGAAACACTCAAAGCTGGGGCTGAAAAAATCAGCATTGACTCAATGGCGGTCAGGGACCCAAGTATCATCACCGCCGGGGCAAAAGCCTTTGGCTCGCAGTGCATTGTTTTGTCAACCCAAGTAAAAAGAGAAAAAAATCTGCCCAGCGGATATGAAGTGTATATTGACGGCGCAAGGAAAGCAACCGGGCTCGATGCAATGGAGTGGATAAAACGCGCCGAGGAGCTTGGGGCTGGTGAAATTTGCCTTAACAGCATTGATAATGACGGGACGCTTTTAGGTTATGACCTTAACCTGATGAAAATGGCACAAGGAAAAGTAAGCATTCCCTTGATTGCTTCGGGCGGAGCAGGAAAACCGGAACACCTTAGCGATTTATTTACTGAAACCGAAACACAGGCAGCCATTATCAGCAGTATGCTTTATTCACCACGGCTTGAGAGAAATTTTGCGGTCAAAGAGCTTAAGGAATACTTGCTTACGAGCAATATCCCGGTCCGGCCGCCTAGTTGCTAGCGCGAAATGAGGTTCTTATGAAAATAGACGACAAATTATTATCTTATTTAGAAGATTTATCCTGCTTAACCCTTACGGCCAGTGAAAAATCACAATTAAGTGATGATTTTGGCAAAATTCTTGAATATATGGACATTTTGGGTGGATTGGACACCATCGATGTAAGCGAAATGAGTCATCCCTTTCCCCATGTGAATGCTTTTAGGCCCGATACTGTCAAGGAATCGACCTCAAGAGAATTAATCCTAAAAAATGCCCCCCATCATAATGGGGAAATAATTGTTGCCCCGCCGACTTATGAATAGGGGGCGGGTGTTTGGGTGAAGTTTGCTTAAACGTTTAAGTAACGGCAATTAAGAAATTAGGAAAGAGAATTTCATGATTACAAATAGTGTAACAGATATCGTAGAAAATAGTGTAACACATAGCGTAGCACCTAGCATAACACATAGCGTAGCACCTAGTGCCTTAGAGCTGGCGGCTTTGCTTAAAGCGAAAAAAATTAGCGTGGCAGAGGTTTTAGACCATTATTTTGGCGCGATTGAAAAAACAGACCCCCATCTTAACAGCTTTCTTGCTTTAGCCAAAGAAAGTGCTTTGGCGCAAGCAAAAATAGTGCAAGAAAAACTAAATTTAAATGAAACATTATCAAGCCTTGCTGGCGTCCCGATTGCGATCAAAGATAATATATCAACGCAGGGAATTAAGACCGCCTGTGCTTCAAAAATGCTTGATGGTTATGTTCCGGTTTATGACGCTTCGGTCGTTACCAAGCTAAAACAGGCGGGAATGATAGTGATCGGCAAGTTAAACATGGACGAGTTTGCCATGGGCGGCTCAAGTGAAACCGGAATTGGCGGCCCGGTCCACAATCCTTGGGATTTGTCCCGCGTTGCCGGAGGTTCTTCCGGCGGAAGCGCGGCGGCTGTTGCGGCTAGGCTTGTCCCGCTTGCCCTTGGCTCTGATACCGGGGGGAGCATTCGCCAGCCTTGCTCTTTTTGCGGAATTACCGGGATAAAACCAACATATGGGGCAGTATCGCGTTATGGCCTGATTGCATATGCTTCATCATTAGACCAGATTGGGCCGATGGGGGTTAATATTGATGATTGTGCCGCGCTGCTTAAGATTATTTCCGGCCCTTGCGAGAAAGACAGTACCTGGGTACTAGATAAACCCTTTGATTTTAAAGAATCACAGCCTAATCGGCTTGACGGAGTAAAAATTGGGCTGCCAATCAACTATTTTGCAGACGGCATTGATAAAGAAGTAGCAGAATCAGTACTAAGAGCAGCCAAAGAATTTGAAAATGCTGGCGCAACCATTTGCGAATTTGAAATGCCGCTGCTTGATTATGTCATTCCGACCTATTATATTATTGCGTGTGCGGAAGCTTCGTCAAACCTGTCAAGATATGATGGGCTAAAATACGGGCATTTGAGCAAAAACGCAAACACGCTTGATGAAATTTACCGCCTGTCAAGAAGCGAAGGCTTTGGAATCGAGACAAAAAGACGGATTATGCTGGGATCATTTGTCCTGTCATCAGGATATTACGAGGCCTATTATCAAAAAGCCCTTAAAGCAAGAGCCTTGCTAAAAAAAGCATATGATCAATTATTCGAACAGTATAATTTTATCATTTCCCCGGTCGCGCCGACAAGTGCCTATCGGCATGGTGAAAATATTACTGATCCGCTCAAAATGTACATTGCCGATCTTTACACAGTCGGGGCTAACCTTGCCGGGCTTCCGGCCGTGTCTTTGCCGTGCGGATTTGATAGTGAGGGCCTTCCGCTTGGTTTCCAGCTTTGCGGCAATGCCTTTAAAGAAGCAGATTTAATAATGGCAAGCCGGGTTTATCAAGCTCGAACTGGCCATCATCTTAAGAAACCGGAGGTAGATTTTTGAGTAAGACAGCATGGGAGACGGTGATAGGGCTTGAAGTCCATGCCGAGCTTCTGACCGGGTCAAAAATTTTCTGTAGCTGTGCGACTTCGTTTGGGGACGCTCCCAATACGCTTGTTTGCCCGATTTGTTCGGGAATGCCAGGGACATTGCCAAAGCTTAACCAAAGCGTGGTTGAATACGCTATTCGCCTTGGTTTGGTTCTTAATTGTGAGATTACTAAAAACTGCAAATTCGACCGCAAAAATTATTTTTATCCGGATCTTCCCAAAGCTTATCAGGTATCACAGCTATATTCGCCGATTTGCCGGAACGGTTATTTAGAAATCGAAACAGAAGCAGGGCAAAAGATAATTAGGATTAGCGAAATCCACATGGAAGAAGATGCCGGGAAGCTAATCCATGATAAACGTGATGGCACGTTGATGGATTTTAACCGCTGCGGGACTCCGCTCCTTGAAATCGTTACTGAGCCCGATTTTGAAAATGAAGTAGAAGTGCTTGATTTTCTGGAAAAAATGAGAGAGATTTTGGTTTACCTCAATATTTGTGACGGCAAAATGCAGGAGGGTTCACTCCGCTGTGACATCAATCTTTCAGTTAAAAAGGAAGGTGCAGAGCTTGGCGTCCGGACAGAAATGAAGAACCTTAACTCATTTAAGGCTGTTGCCCGCGCTATTGGTGATGAAGCCCTGCGGCAGACCCAGATCCTAAGCAGGGGCGGCTTTATTGTACAGGAAACGCGCCGCTGGGATGATGACAATGGTTTATCCTATGCAATGCGTTCCAAAGAAAACGCGCAGGACTACCGCTATTTCCCCGAACCTGATTTGCTGCCGCTTAACATAAGTGAAGCTTGGCTATCCGAAATTAAGAAAAGCTTGCCTGAACTAGCACATGAGAAACGGAGCCGCTATCAAAATGACCACGGAATAACTCCAAAAGATACCTTTGCCTTAACCGAGGACAAAAGCCTTGCCGATTTATTTGACGATGTAATAAAAAATGGCGCAGATCCACAAGAATCAGCCCATTTAATCTGCGGTGAAATAAAGCGTCTCCTAAATACAGCAGGTTTAGCGCCAAAGGAGCTAAGAATAGATGCAAAGAAACTGGCCCAGCTGGTTAATCTTGTCATTAAAGGTGAAATTAACAGAAGTGCTTACAAAGAAACAGTCGAGGCGGTTTTTAATTTTGATGTTTGCCCGCTTGAGTATATCGAAACCAAAGGGCTTAGAATGCAAAACGATGATAATCTGATTAAAAAAGCCGCCGCATATGTCTTGGAAGAAAATCCCGGTGCTGTGTCCGACTACCGGAGCGGAAAAGATAAGGCCTTAGGTTTCTTAATCGGGCAGACAATGAAAGAATTAAAGGGGACAGGAAACCCGGGGGCAGTAAAGAAAGTTTTGCTTGATTATTTTGAAGCGTGATTCGGGGCGTGATTTGAAGCGTGGTTTGAGCGTGTTTTTTTAGCGTGGTTTTAAAGCATGATTTTAAAGCGAAAGAAATTAATTGCAGGGAAATCTTTTTTGGTGTAGAATGGGGAGTGCAAAAAACTAAAGTTTTTGAAACTAAAGTTTTTGAAACTAAAGTTTTTGAAACTAAAGTTTTTAAAACTAAAGTTTTTTACAAGTGGAAATATTAATTTCCACATGATACTTAGGAAAATACAGGTGCAGACGATGTTAGTAAAAGTATTAATACTGGCGATTTTTTTTGTGGTAACGATTTATATTGGGTTTTATTGCCGTAAACACGCGGTTGACGTCAATAGCTTTGTGCTTGGCGGAAGAAGCGTCGGGCCTTGGATGTCAGCATTTGCTTACGGTGCTTCATATTTGTCAGCGGTAATGTTCGTTGGGTATGCCGGGCAGTTCGGCTGGCGTTTCGGCGTTTCCGCAACATGGATCGGGCTTGGCACGGCTGTTGTCGGCTCACTCCTGCCTTGGGTGGTCCTTGCCCGCCGGACAAGGGTTATGACCCAGCACCTTAATAGTGCAACAATGCCGCAGTTTTTCGGCAGCCGCTACGGTTCAAAGCCCCTAAAGTTAGTCGCTTCGGCAATTACTTTTGTTTTTCTTGTCCCTTATACAGCATCATTATATAACGGCCTTTCGCGTATTTTTGCCATGGCATTCGATGTCGATTTTTGGGTAGTCATCGTCATTATGGCAGTCCTGACCGGAATATATGTTATCGCCGGAGGTTATATGGCGACGGCGGTTAATGATTTAGTCCAAGGCACGATTATGTTCGTTGGTGTGATTGCGGTTATCGGCGCAGTTTTGCGGGTTAATGGCGGATTAATTGCTTCGCTTAGTGAGCTGGCAAGAGTTTCTGACCCGGCGGTATCTGATACACCCGGCATTTTTGCTTCATTCCTTGGCCCGGACCCGCTTAACCTTTTGGGCGTTTTATTGCTTGTTTCTTTGGGCCCGTGGGGATTGCCGCAGATGGTACAACGGTTTTATTCGATAAAATCAGAAAAAGCCATCCCGGCAGGAACGATTATTTCCACGCTGTTTGCCTTTTTTATTTGCGGCGGCGGTTTTTTCATTGGCGGCTTCGGGCGTTTATTTGCTGATACTGCTGAATACCGAACTGACGGAAGTGTCATTTATGATTCAATTGTCCCCGGAATGCTGACATGGTTTCCCGACATCTTGATTGGAATTTTCATTGTCCTTATTTTGTCTGCTTCAATGTCAACGCTGGCAGCACTTGTTATGACCTCTGCTTCAACACTTACGCTCGACTTCCTCAAAGGCACAATCATAAAAGAAATGGACGAAAAAAGAAAAATACGGATCATCAGGATTTTAATCGTTGTTTTCGTCATTATTTCAGCGGCGATTGCGATTGTGCAGTACAATAAGAACTTTGTTTTCATCGCGCAATTAATGGGCGTTTCTTGGGGGGCTTTGGCTGGTTCGTTCATTGCGCCTTATCTATACGGCCTTTACTGGAAGCGCGCAACCAAATTTGCGGCTTGGTTTAGCATGGCGTTTGGGACATTATTTAATACTGCGGTTTTTCTCGCGAGTATCAATGTTTTGCCAAAGAATATCTTTCCGCAGCTTTTACAGTCGCCAATCAATGCCGGGGCGTTTACGATGCTGGCAGGGTTAATACTGGTGCCGGTAATCAGCCTGCTTAGCCCAAGGCCTGATGAAAAACTGGTAACTAAGTGTTTTTCCTGCTACAATGATAATAGTAATACATAAGGAGAGCAAATGATCGCGGTACTTAAACAAAACGCTACAAATGAGCAAATAGAAAATCTGACGGAATGGCTTGAGGGCCGAGGGCTTAATGTCCATCTTTCGCGGGGCGAGTTCCATACAATCCTTGGTTTGATTGGCGATACAAGCAAAGTTGATACAGAGCTTTTAGAGGGGCTTGAAATGGTTGAATCGGTTAAGCGGATTAGTGAGCCGTTCAAAAATGCCAACCGCCAGTTCCACCCTGATGACAGCATAATTGAAGTTTGCGGGCTAAAAATTGGCGGGCCGAATTTCCAAATTATGGCAGGGCCTTGCTCCGTAGAGTCAGAAGAGCAGATAATTAATATCGCCAAAAGCGTCAAAGCCGCCGGAGCTTCGATATTGCGGGGCGGAGCTTTTAAGCCGCGGACCTCACCCTATGATTTCCAGGGGCTTAGGGCTGATGGGATTGAGTTATTATTAGAAGCAAAAAAGCAGACCGGAATGCCAATTGTCACCGAAATAATGAATGCAAACCATCTTGACTTATTTGAGCAAGTTGACATAATTCAAGTTGGGGCGCGTAATATGCAAAACTTTGAATTGCTAAAAGAACTTGGCTTATGCAAAAAGCCAATTTTACTGAAACGCGGCTTGGCAAATACGATTCAGGAACTATTAATGAGTGCGGAATATATTATTGCCGGGGGCAACCGGAATATTATTCTTTGCGAACGCGGCATCCGTACCTTTGAAACATATTCCCGCAATACGCTTGATATTTCGGCTGTTCCGATTCTTTACGGGCTGACTCATCTTCCGGTTGTGGTTGACCCAAGCCATGCCTCTGGTTTTGCGCGTCTGGTTTCACCGCTTGCGCTGGCGGCAACAGCTGCCGGGGCCCATGGCCTGATGATCGAAGTGCATAACGACCCAGTCAACGCAATGTGTGACGGGGCGCAGTCGCTTACGCCGGAAGAGTTTACTTTAGTTTCCCAGAAAGTGGGGCGGATTCGCGAGGTACTGTAATGGAAGCAGGGCATAAAATGACAATCGGGATAGCTGGCCTTGGCTTAATTGGCGGCTCATTGGCGAAAGCCTACCGTGAAAAGGGGCATTATGTTTATGGTTTTGACAAAGATGGGGCAACTCAAGATTTTGCGAAACTTTCTGACGCGATTAACGGCGTCCTTTCAGAAAAAACGATCAAGCTTTGTGACGCAATATTCCTTGCCGTTAACCCAGTTGTTGCCGTAGCTTATCTTGAATCAATCGCCCATGAGATTAAGGCGGACACCTTTGTTTTTGACTGCTGTGGGGTGAAACGTTTTATCTGCGATAAATGCTTCCCTTTGGCGCAAAAATTCGGCTTTACCTTTGTTGGCGGCCATCCGATGGCAGGAAGCCATAGCGCCGGATTCAAAAATAGCCGGGCAAATCTTTTTTATGACGCTTCAATGATCCTTGTTCCGCCAGTTTATGATGATGCAGCTTTGTATGGGCGGATTGAGGAAATCTTAAAACCAATTGGCTTCGGACATTTAACGGTTACAAAAGCAAAAACGCATGATGAAATGATTGCTTTTAGTTCCCAGATGGCTCATATCGTTTCCAACGCCTACATAAAAAGCCCGACCGCAAGAAACCACAAAGGCTTTTCCGCCGGAAGTTATAAGGATTTGACCCGCGTTGCCCGGCTTAACGCCGAAATGTGGGCGCAGCTTTGCATGGAAAATGCTGATTTCCTGGTTGATGAACTTGATAGCTTCATTGCCGAAATCAAAAATTACCGTGATGCCCTTAATTCTGGGGAGCTTAATAAGCTTGAGGGATTGTTTAAAGAGGGTTCAAGGCTTAAGGAGGAGTTGGATTAAGGCTAATAAGCTATTGCCTACCCGACTCCATATCCTTAAGTGTATCTGGAGCCGGATTATAAAAAGCAATATGCCCTTGAATGTGACTTAATCTTTTGGGCGGTTGGAGTTTTTGCCCTACTTTTTCCCAACACTTGTTGCGATTGCGTAGCCGCCAAGAACGATGATACATTGGATAATCATCCAGTAGAAATTGGTTTCACCCAGCGGCTGCCCGCCGAATATTGCCGTTCGTGCGGAAATCACTAATGCGATTACCGAAGAGAAAATGATGATAACCCAGCCAATGATTTTTTTGTTTTTGCTTGACATATGTCCTCCTAAGTAAATAAGTAATTGGTTAATGATAAATAAGTCTATCACACCAAAAAGAATCTCGGTTGGATTCTGAACTAAATCACAATTATAAGTCCTAAACGGCATCCATCCATGTCGTTTATCCAAAATAATGAGCCATTCTTCCAAAACCTTGACATTTTGCCTTTATTTTGATATCTTTAAAGAAGTTCCTCTTTGACGAATGGAGGGTTTACATGACGTTTCTTATGCTTTTGGGAGCAACTTGCTTTAGCATTTTCATAATTTTTTGCGTTGAAAATATGCATATTTTCGATATGAGCAAAAAAAAGCAAATCACTTATGCCTGGCTTGGCCTTATGATTGTTATTATTGTCATTCTGGCCAGGGAATTTGGGGGGATAAGCGGCTGGGCAGTTCCTTTGTTAGCGATTTTTTTAATGATTATCCTGTGGATTATCGTATACAGGAATTTCCTCAAAATCCTTATGCTTACTGTTTATTTGACGGCACTTTATTTCGGCATTGAAGCCATGTATGCGCTAACCTGCGTGCTTATTGGGCGTACCCCGGCGGCCTTTCATGAATACTCCGAGCATTTGGATATCGGCATATTAGCAATTTGCTGGGTCACGGTTCTTGTAGCGGCCCTAGTTTTGAAAAAAATCCTCAAAAAGCGCATCGACATGAATATCTTAAACCACCGGGCAATGTATTTCATGGTGATAAGCGCAGGTATCTCATTGCTTTTTATTTACCTTAAATTTATCCTTGGGGGTGTTTTATTTACTTTAGGCCAGCAGACAGTTAATTTTGGCGATATAGCTTATTTACTGTTTTTTGCTTCAAGCATAATGATGTTTGTTATTATATTGCGGTATATAGCAAAAGAAACCACGCAGCGGACAGAAAAGCTATTGATTGAATCGTCAAAAAAATATATTAATGACTTAGAGGAATCCTATCAGGCACTTAGGACCATCAAGCATGATTATGTCAATATCCTGACTTCATTAAAACTGCACATTGATTCCGGGGACATGGAAAGCCTTGAAAAATATTATTACGGCGAACTTTCGGAGATGAATAAGGATTTGCTTTATCAAGACCATCTGATGAGCAGTTTGCAAAATATTAAGATAAGTGAAATAAAAAGCATTTTAATTTACAAAGGTTCGCTTGCTTTAAACCTTTTAATTGATACAGCTATCGAAGTCAGGGAAGCGGTAGAAAAACTGGGCGTGTCAACGGCGATTGTTTGTCAAATCCTCGGAATACTTTTGGATAATGCCATCGAAGCAGCGGCCATTACGGACGAAAAGAAACTGCGTATCGCCATTATTAATAACCCTAATTCCAAGGTTTTTATCATAAAGAACACTTGGAAGCAGCAGGATTTTCCGGTCAGCAAATTTTTTGAGCTGGGATTTTCGACAAAAGAAGGAAATCGCGGCGTTGGGCTTTATACAGTCCGAAGCCTGACGGAAAAAATAAATGGTTTGTTTCTTGAAACCGAAGTTACGGCTGAATATTTCATCCAAAAACTTACAGTCAAGGAGAATTGATAATGCTGGATATTTATGTATGCGAAGACAATGAAAAGCATCGCGAGTTTATTAGTAACTTTATTGCGGATTATTGCATATTCCGCAACTTAGACGCGGGAATTGTTTTAACCACGCCTTACCCTGATTATGTGATAAGCCACTTTGCGGACGCGCAAAATCCCGCCTTGTTCTTTTTGGATATCGACTTAAAAGCCAAAATCAATGGCATTGAATTAGCAAGCCGATTAAGAAATTTAGGCAAGAAAGCTTTTATTGTCTTTGTCACAACCCACTCTGAAATGACGCTTTTGACGTTCCAGTATAAGGTGGAAGCATTGGATTTTATCATCAAAGATAATCAAAGCGATATTAAAAAAAAGATAGGGGACTGCATTAGTACCGTCATAAATCGGCTTTATGGCAATTCCAAGCCCGAAACCATAAAAATTACTGTTGAGGATAAAATTATTTTTCTCGACATGGACGAAATCATTTTTATTGAGTCTACGCATATACGCCACAAACTGCGGCTTACCACTAAAAAGCGTATTTTAGAGTTTAACGGTGAACTTAAAACAATGGAAGAGAAACTTGATCACAGGTTTATCCGCTGCCATAAATCATACATTATCAATAAGGATAAAATTTCAAGCATTAATAAAAAAGAAAGCACCGTCATTTTGATTAACAAAAGCATATGCCCAGTTTCGCGGAATGGGAAAAAATTGTTGCCGTAATTTTTCATTGACACGAACATACATTCATGATAATATTATACAGGAAGTCCCATCGAAAGATGGTACGCGGCGGGCTCTCGCCAGAGGGTCTGGACCCTCTGTTAACATAGAAATCCTTGTATTTATTAGGAAATCGACCGTGAAAGGAGGGCTCACTATTTGTCTGACTATGAGATGCTCTCGATTGTTTTACTGATCATCGGAATCATCGTTACGATTCTGATAGCGTACATTAACCATACAAAAAAGTGACCGCCTCGCTGAAGAAAAGGTCACTTTTTTAAGTCTCTAATTACTTGAGCCCGCCGTCTTGTCTTAACGGTGGGACTTCTCTTATTTTCATTATATTAATTTTTGCAGTGGTTGTCAACAAAAATTTGAACTCCAAAATCAAAAAACAAGGCCCCCTGATTTCTCAGAAAGCCTCATTCATTGTGGTTTGGCAACCATGCGGAGAAAGGGACTTGAACCCTCACGAGCTAATGCCCACAAGATCCTTAGTCTTGCTCGTCTGCCAGTTCCGACATCTCCGCTCATTGGCGAACAAAGTTCGCCACGAAAAAGATAATACCATTTCATTGCATAAAAGTCAATAAATATTTTTGCTATTTTATCATCTCATGCAAACTCTGTAAAGAATTAGTTTCGCCGACTCCATTTTCTTTCATATACAAAATCCCTTGGATCGCGTAAGCAGCGGCGGCGATAGTGGTCATATAGGGAATTTTGGCTTTGATGGCGGCTTTTCTAAGATAGCTGTCATCATGGACTCCGTCTTTTCCGGCGGGGGTATTAACAACAACATCAATTTCGCCATTCGTAATCATATCGAGGATATTGGGGCGGCCTTCGTACAGCTTTTTTACTTGGGTCGAGGGAATGCCAGCCTTTTTTATGGCCGCGTGGGTGCTTCCGGTCGCGAGAATTAAAAAGCCCGCGGCAGCGAAACTTTTTGCAATACTGGTAGCAGCTTCCCGGTCCCGGCTGTTGACGGTGATAAGGACCGTGCCTTTTAGCGGAAGGACTTGCCCGGCGGCTTCCTGGGCGCGGCAAAAGGCTTCGCCATCAGAAGCCGAGATACCAAGCACTTCCCCGGTGGAACGCATTTCCGGGCCAAGGATTGGATCAACCTCATGGAACATATTAAAGGGGAAAACGGATTCTTTGACCCCATAATACGGAATGTCGGCATTTTTTAGCTCTGGCACAGGGGACGGCCGTCCGGTGATATCAGCGGTGATTATCTCGGCCGCAAGCGGGACCATCCGGATATTGCAGACTTTTGAAACCAGCGGGACAGTCCGGGAAGCGCGGGGATTGGCTTCTAAGACATAAACGGTGTCATTTTCGATTGCGTATTGGATATTCATTAAGCCCTTAACGTGCATTTCTTCGGCTATTTTGCGGGTATAGCTGCGGATTTTCGCGACATTTTCTGCGGAAATATGACGGGACGGAATAATGCAGGCCGAGTCGCCGGAGTGGATTCCTGCCAGCTCGATATGCTCCATTACCGCCGGGACAAAAGCCAAACTGCCGTCACTGATTGCGTCAGCTTCACATTCGAGGGCATGATTCAGAAAACGGTCAATCAGGATTGGGCGGTCAGGGGTAACGCCGACTGCCGCTTTTATCTCTGTGTGAGCTAGAACACTCTCACCCAGAGATAAGCCGCTGGCAGATGTGCAGGGCGATTCAGATGTATCTGTCAGCAAAGCTGACGAATCGCCCGCACCGAGAACGTCAAGACGTTCTCGATTAAAATAACCCGCCATGCTTTCATCATCATAAACGACTTCCATTCCCCGGCCGCCAAGGACATAAGAGGGGCGGACCATGACCGGATAACCAATTTCGTTGGCGATATTAATTGCTTCGGAAACAGTAGTTGCCATGCCGGATTCCGGCATGGGGATTTCGAGTTTTTCCATCATTGCTTTAAAAAGATCGCGGTCTTCTGCCATATCAATGACCGCTGGCTGCGTCCCTAAGATTTTGACCCCGTTTTTCTCTAATTCGGAAGCCAAGTTAAGCGGGGTCTGTCCGCCGAATTGGGCGATAATGCCAAGCGGTTTTTCTTTATCATAAATACTTAGGACATCTTCAAGGCACAAAGGCTCAAAATAAAGTTTGTCCGAAGTATCATAGTCGGTTGAGACAGTTTCGGGGTTGCAATTGACTATGATCGTTTCAAAGCCAAGCTTCTTAAGCGCAAGTGAAGCATGGACACAGCAATAATCAAATTCAATTCCCTGCCCGATCCGGTTTGGGCCGCCGCCAAGAATCATAATTTTGCCTTTGCTTAAAGGGGATAGGGTAAGTGAATCAGGCGATGTGCTGCCATTATAAGTAGAATAATAATAAACGCGGTCTTTTGTCCCGCTGACATGGATTATGTCCCAAGTCTCGGTGATCCCGATTGAAAGGCGGCGTTCCCTGATTTTGCTTTCGGGAAGCTTAAGCAAAAGGCTAAGATATTTGTCAGAAAAGCCGTCTTTTTTGGCGGTGCGGAGCATTTCGTCATCAGGAAGGTTTCCGGCTAAGGCTTTTAATTTTTTTTCTTCACAAACCAGTTCCTGCATTTGCTCAATGAAAAATGGCTTTACATATGTGCGGTCATGTATTTCTTCGACCGTTGCACCCTTAACAAGGGCTTCATACATGATAAAATGGCGTTCGCTTGACGCAACGGCAAGCATTTTTAGCAGTTCATCTTTGCTCAAAGCGGCAAAATCATTAATATTGCCAAGGCCGTACCGTCCGGTTTCTAAGCTGCGGATAGCTTTGTGGAGGGCTTCTTTGTAATTTTTGCCGATGCTCATTACCTCGCCGACTGCCCGCATTTGCGTCCCAAGCTTGTCTTCAGCACCCTTAAATTTTTCAAACGCCCAGCGGGCAAATTTGATGACGCAATAATCACCGTCAGGCACATATTTGTCAAGCGAGCCATGCTTTCCGCAAGGAATCTCATTTAGGTTAAGGCCACAGGCGAGCATTGCGCTGACTAAAGCAATCGGAAATCCGGTTGCTTTTGAGGCAAGGGCGGAAGAGCGTGAGGTGCGGGGGTTTATTTCGATAACGATAATCCGGTCGCTTTTGGGGTCGTAAGCAAACTGGACATTGCAGCCGCCAATGACATTAACAGATTCGACGATTTTATAAGCTTGCTCACGAAGCCTTTCTTGGACGGCTAAAGGTGTTGTCATCATCGGGGCAGTACAAAATGAGTCTCCGGTATGGACGCCAAGCGGGTCAATATTTTCGATATAGCAAACGGTAATCATCTGGTTGGAAGCGTCACGGACAATTTCCAGTTCAAGCTCTTCCCAGCCAAGGATTGATTCTTCAATCAGCACTTGATTAATCCGGCTGGCGCGGATGCCGCGGGAGCAGACGGTTTCTAGTTCTTCTTTGTTGTAGACCAAACCGCCCCCTGCCCCGCCCATTGTATATGCGGGCCTGATGACAACTGGATAACCAAGGTTTTCGGCGATTTTAAGAGCTTCATCAACGCTGTAAGCAACTTCCGAACGTGCCATCTCAATGCCAAGCTTGTCCATGGCTTCTTTAAAAATAATCCGGTCCTCGCCGCGTTCAATGGCATCAACTTGGATGCCAATGACTTTGACATTATATTTTGCCAAGATTCCGGCTTTATCAAGTTCAGAGCAAAGATTTAGCCCGGACTGTCCGCCAAGATTGGGCAGCAGGGCATCGGGGCGTTCTTTTTCGATTATTTGTTCAAGGCGGTTGACATTAAGAGGTTCAATATAGGTAGAGTCAGCAGTTTCAGGGTCGGTCATGATTGTGGCAGGGTTAGAATTGACTAAGACGATTTCATATCCCAAATTGCGAAGCGCTTTACAGGCTTGGGTGCCGGAATAGTCAAACTCACAGGCTTGCCCGATGACAATTGGTCCCGAGCCGATAATTAGGATTTTTTTTATGTCGGTTCTGCGTGGCATTTTTTTCCTCCAAAATTCTTTAATTTATCTGAACCAGTATATGACAAATTTTTTAGAAATGCAATCGTTTTCTTATATCATCGCGCAAACGGCGGCGAGAAAGCACGGTAATCAGCCCGGCATCAATTACGGCGCAGACCGTCATTACGATTGCTGACCAAAGCAGGGCAAAATCATTGCCTGTATAGCGGTTAATCAGCATTTCGATGCCAACGCAAAGCACGGAAATGGCGGTGATGACAAAGAGGGCGGTCGTGAGCAGATGGGTTTTAAAAAAGCGGATTAGCCAAACCAGAATCATAATCACAACCGTAAACAGGAAGACAAGCGGCAGGGCAAGCCCGGTAAACCATTCGCTGGCAGGGGTAATCAAAGAAATAAAATATAAATATAAGCCTGCTGTTGCCGCGTTAAACAAAAGGCGGATATAGATTGGCGTTTTGGTCAGGATAAAGGCGGGCAGGGCAAGAAAAAATAAAATCAGGCATATGCCAATGATTAACAGCGACCACCAGTAACCACGGAAAACGAAGAGATTAAGCAACAGGGCGGAAATCGAAGCCCCGCCAAGGATAATGGAAATTAGCAGGCCGAGGTCACGTCTTTTTACCTCTTCAACCGTGCCGGACTCCTTGGGGAAAGTATTGTTGTCAGCAGAAGTTGCTTTTAGGATTATCTTAGGGTCAACCAAAGCCGGATTCACGACAATGACATCACATAAGGGGCATTTAACTAAGGCCTGGTCAAGTTTTACCCCGCAATTCACACAGTAGGACATAAAGACTCCTTTCGATTGCTTTCTATTAAAACACTAATGCCGTCTTTTACCAATTTTTGGAAAAAATACCGCTCAACATCGGCTTCCTTAATGCTGCTGGTGAAATTCACCGTCAGCGTGTCCCCATAACTGATAATTGCGCAATTGGTCCGGGAAGAAAAGGGCTGTCCCATATAAATATCAATCCGCTCAATATGTTTTTCCATCTCGGCGGGAAATTTGATTGTCCCCATGTTCGATAACCCGGCGGAAGAATAATGGTCCTGCACCCTAGTATAAAAAGAGCGGACGACAAAATCCTTGATAAACAGCGGGACAACCCGGATCAGCGGATGGCGCTGGGTGGCCGCGTTAGTTGTGATATCACCGCGGAGGAATTTTTCGTTAATATAATAACGCATATAATGGTGGACGTGGCTAACGATTTCTTCAAAGGTAAAGTCGCCAAGCCGAGGGTCAATGCTGGGATAAACCATCGAAATAAAATTCCTAAGTGTTTCATAGGGAAAAAAGCGGCGCAGGTTGACAGGCATGGCGATCCGGACTGGCTTCGGGCGGCGCGGCGACTCGCTATTTTGCTTTTGCAAGAGGGCATATAATAAAACGGCATTTAGGTATTCGGTGACGGTGGCATTAAATTTTGCCGCAACTTCTTTTACTTCTTTGATGGGCATGATTCCGTCAATGATGTTTAAGGTATAAAACGGCTCTTTCGTGCCCCAGATCCGGTAAGTTTTTTCCATCGGGCGGGGCGGGCGGACCTGGGCGTTGGCATATTTCATATAAGCGTCCTCAAGCTCGCCTTTGTCAGGCAATTCATTGATGTCACGGACATAGCCGCCGCTTGGGATTTCATGGCCTAAAAGCCGTAGGTAAACAGCAACAATCGTTGCAAGCACGCACATTCCCCCAGCCCCATCACCTAAGCAATGATGGGCTTCCATCGAAATCCGGCAGTTGTGGTAATAAAAACGCAACAGGTAACGGTTATTTGCTTTAAAAGGCATGGGCATACATGGATTGCTGATGTCTTCCTTGACAAATGGGCCGGGGCGGTGGTTTGGCTCAAGGTATCGCCAAAAAAAACCGCGCCTAATCGCTGTTTTATAAGTGGGGAAGCGGGAAAGGGCAATATCAACGGCCTGCTGCATAAGCTCTGGCCTAATCGGCTCTTTTAGGATTAGCGATTGGCGGTAAACTGATGAAAAATCCTTGCGCTGCAAGGTCGGATAAACAATTGCCGATAAATCTAGCTTGTACCAAATCTTCTTTGAATAGGTTGTTTTACGGCCTTTTTTTGTCTGTTTTAATTTCATTTACATATTATAACATGATTGCTTTACAATTACCATTGACTTGGAAAAAAATATTGCTTACTATATGTTATGCCTATTTTAGAGAAAAAAAATAAATGGGAAATCCGCAATCAGAATTTGATGGCCTTCATAAAAAGAGTCCATAGCCGGATTGAAAATAATGATATTGAGCGTTACCGCAGCTCCCAAGACAGGTTAGGTGAAGTCTTTGGGCTTAATCGCGAAGTCAAAATAACACCTGTTATGATTGAAGAAATGGCAGCCGAATGGGTAACTGCCAACCGCCCCCACATGAATAAACCCGTCATTTTATATTGCCACGGCGGCGGTTATGCGACCGGAAGCCCGATTTATGCCCGTACCCTGACCACCAAGCTGGCCGCATCGACTTCAATGGATGTCTTATGCTTTGATTACCGCCTTGCTCCCGAACATCCATATCCGGCGGCCCATGAGGATGCGCTAAAGGCCTGGGATTATCTCATGCTTTTGGGTTATGGCGCAAATGAAGTGGTTATCGCCGGGGATTCAGCCGGGGGCAACCTTGCTCTTTCGCTTACGCTCCGCCTTAAGGAATCGAAACGGTTTCTTCCGCGCGGCTTGGTGCTGATGTCGCCGTGGACGGATTTGACGATGTCAGGGAAAAGTTATGAGACGAGGGCAGAAATTGACCCAATCCTCAATCAGGAATACATAAAAAATGCCATTTCCGCTTATGCCCAAAACAATGAAAAACTTGACGACCCTTATATATCACCGCTATATGGCGATTTTACTAATTTTCCCCCGACCTATATTCAAGTCGGCGACAATGAAATTTTCTTAAGTGACGCAACCGCTTTGTACAAAAAACTTTTAAAGGCCGAAGTACACGCAAAAATCGATATCCAAAAGGGAATGTGGCACGTTTACCAGATGTCGCCTTTTAAAGCGGCTTATGAAGCAATGGAACGTAATGCGGAATTTATTTTTGAAATATTAAGGTGAAGGGCATATATGAACATACGCGAAGATTTAGAGCGGCGCGAGCGGGAAACGCTTAGCCAATATGCGGCTTTCAGCGCGGAAACAAAGGGACGGGAACGGGAAGATGCACGGTGCGATATCCGCCTAGATTACCAGCGCGACCGTGACCGCATTTTGCATAGCAAATCTTTCCGCCGTTTGAAAGAAAAGACGCAAGTTTTCCTTACTCCAGAGGGTGACCATTACCGTACCCGCTTGACCCATACCCTTGAAGTCGCCCAAAATGCCCGGACGATCGCCAAGGCGTTACGCCTTAATGAGGAGCTGACGGAAGCGATTGCCCTTGGCCATGACTTAGGCCATACCCCTTTTGGCCATGCCGGAGAACGGGCCCTTGCCCGGATTTGCCCCTTGGGTTTTTCCCATAGCGAGCAAAGCGTCCGGACGGTGGAAGTGCTTGAAAAGGCTGGGCTTGGGCTTAACCTTACCTTTGAAGTCCGTGATGGGATCAAAAATCACCAGACCAGCGGGAATCCGAAGACTCTCGAAGCCCAAATTGTCCGTTTTTCGGATAAAATCGCCTATATGTACCATGATATGCACGATGCTGTTCGCGCCGGAATTTTGGCAGAAAGCGATGTTCCCCGCGAGATAAGCGACATTGCCGGGAAAACGAGCGGTGAGCGGCTGGATTTCTTTATCCACAATTTGGTTTCCGAAAGCTATGGGCAAAATGATATCAGGCTTCCCGAAATGGCAAATATTACCATGAAAAAATTACGCGATTTTATGTTTGAGCGTGTTTATCAAAATACGGAAGCAAAAAGTGAAGAAAAAAAAGCGGAAGCAATGATGGAAATGCTTTATAACTATTACCTTGGGAATATTAATAAGATTCCTATTGATATCCGCAAGCTTTTGGATATTGGGGATCGCCCGGAGCAGATTGTCTGCGATTATCTTAGTGCCATGACGGACCGCTTTGCGATTGCGCAGTATGAAGAGCTGTTCGTGCCTAAGTCGTGGATCGTATGAAAACTAGGGTAAAAAGGCCATGCTTTTCATGCTTGCATGAAAAAGCATGGCCTTGAGACCCGCAAAACGCGAGAAAGTAGCCCGATTAGGGCGGATTTCGAGTGTTTTAGGATTACGGGAGCACGAAGTGCGAGTAATCCGTGTTTTCATAAAATAAGTAGATTGTTGAGCGCTGGGAGATATAATTCCCAAAGCGGCCCTTGAGAAGCGTCGCTACTTAGCTCAGGTACTTTCTGAGCTTATGTAGCGCAACGCTTCTCTCGGAGCGGAAGCGAGCCCAGCTTGGGAATTAATATCTCCAAGGCGTGGGGTTATAGGATTAAGATATGTATTATCCCGACCACCTAATCGAAGAAGTGCGGACAAAAAATGACATCGTTGACGTAATTTCCGGCTATGTCCGCATTGCCAAAAAAGGCTCAAGCCACTTTGGGCTTTGCCCTTTCCATAACGAAAAATCGCCCTCTTTCTCCGTTTCCGGAAATCGCCAAATGTACTACTGCTTTGGCTGCGGGGCTGGGGGCAATGTATTTACTTTTATCATGGAATATGAAAACTTTTCCTTCCCGGAGGCAGTAAAGCTTTTGGCGGAAAAAGCCGGAGTCACCCTGCCCGAAGTAGAATATTCCGAAGAAGTAAGGAAGAAAGAAAATAAACGCGCAAAACTATTAGAGATAAATAAAGAAGCAGCCAAATATTTTTATTATCAGCTTAGGAGCGAACGCGGAAGAAATGCCCATGAATATTTGCAAAAGCGCAGCTTAACGACAGAAACAATCCAAACATTCGGCTTAGGTTATGCGAACAAGAATAGTGACGATTTGGTTCGCTACCTCAAGAATAAAGGTTATGATGAAGCCTTAATCATTGAAGCAGGGCTGGCTTCATTCCATGAAAAATATGGGACGAGCGACAAATTCTGGAACCGCGTCATGTTCCCGATCCAAGACCTAAACCACCGCGTCATCGGTTTTGGCGGCCGGGTGATGGGTGAGAGTGAAGAAACAAAAAGCATTCCGAAATACCTTAACTCGCCGGAAACGCTGGTTTTTGACAAAAGTCGGAACTTGTACGGCCTCAATTTTGCCCGGACTTCGCGAAAAAACCATGTCATCTTATGTGAGGGTTATCTTGATGTCATTGCCCTCCACCAGGCTGGTTTTACCCAGGCCGTAGCCTCGCTTGGCACAGCCTTTACCGCCGGACAAGCCAATCTGCTTAGGCGTTATGCCGAAGAAGTGATTTTAGCTTATGATAGTGACGAGGCCGGAAGAAAAGCCATTCTCCGGGCGATTACGATTCTTAAAGAATGCGGCCTGACCGGAAGAGTCCTAGACCTAAGCCCCTACAAAGATCCTGATGATTTTGTTAACAATCTTGGGGCATTGGAGTTTGAAAAGCGCATTAGCGAAGCCCAAAACAGCTTTTTTTATGAATTATCAGTAATGGAAAATGGCTTTAACCTTAATGACCCGGAGCAGAAAACCCGCTTCCACCGCGAAATAGCCAAAAAACTATGCACTTTTTCCGAAGATGTTGAACGCGACAATTATCTTGAGGCTGTTTGTGAAAAATATCACATTGGATTTGAAAATTTGCGCAAATTAGTATTAAGCTACGCGGCCCAGACTGGCCTTGCTGTCCCGATTACCCGCCCAAAATCGGGGACAGCAGACAAATTTGCCCCAGAGTCCCACGCAATGAAAGCTGAACGCTTACTGCTTACCTGGCTTTCGGAAGAACCTGCTTTATACGCACAGATTAATAAGTACTTGACCGCTGCTGATTTTTCGGCCGGGTTATACCAAAAAGCGGCCGCCAAATTATTTGCTGATTTTGAAAAAAATGAAGTGAATCCTGCTGCGATTATCAGCCTTTTTATTGATGAAGAGGAGCAGCGTGAGGTTGCCTCGATATTTAATACCCGCCTTGGCACGCTCGAATCAAAAGCTGAACGTGAAAAAGCAATTAACGATATAGTCAGGACAGTCAAAAAAAATAGCCATGACAAGATAACAAAAAGCTTAGGAAATGATGTAAATGCCATCAGCCAAGCACTTGAAGGACGAAGGGCGTTAGATGAATTACTGAAAACGAACATTAAATTGCCATAATTGGGCAAACTAGTACTCCACATTTTTTCGGCGTGAGGAAGGATATTACGATGGATGAAGTCACACAGGTAAGGTTTGATGAGAAGCTGAAGCTGCTTCTTGATACCGCAAGAATGAAAAAAAATGTCGTTGAGCATCATGAAATAAATGATTGCTTTGCAGATTTGACGTTGGAAGAAGAGCAGTTCGAGAGGATATTAGATGCTCTTGAGCAAAACAATGTTGATATTTTGCGGATTATTGAAGAAGATGATGCCGAAGAGGAAGAGATTATTCTCACGGAAGAAGATGAGGTAGATGTAGAAAACATCGACCTTACTGTTCCTGATGGCATCAGTATTGAAGATCCGGTCAGAATGTACCTTAAAGAAATCGGAAAAGTCCCGCTCCTTAGCGCAGATGATGAAATTGAGCTGGCAAAGCTGATGGAGGCAGGAAGTGAAGAGGCCAAAAAAAGGCTGGCAGAAGCAAATTTACGCTTGGTCGTCAGCATTGCCAAAAGATATGTCGGCCGGGGAATGATGTTTCTTGACCTAATCCAAGAAGGAAACTTAGGGCTGATTAAAGCAGTTGACAAATTTGACTACCATAAGGGTTACAAGTTTTCTACTTATGCAACTTGGTGGATCAGGCAGGCAATTACCCGGGCGATTGCTGACCAGGCTCGGACGATCCGCATTCCCGTCCATATGGTAGAAACCATTAACAAGCTGATTAGGATTAGCCGCCAGCTTCTACAAGAGCTAGGCCGGGAGCCTTCGGCGGAAGAAATTGCGGCCCATATGGGAATGCCTGTTGACCGGGTTCGTTCAATCCTAAAAATTTCCCAAGAGCCAGTTTCGCTGGAAACTCCGATTGGCGAGGAAGAGGATTCACATCTTGGCGATTTTATCCAAGATGAAAATGTCCCCGTCCCGGCTGAAGCGGCGGCCTTTATTTTGCTTAAGGAGCAGCTGGTTGATGTCCTTAGCACCTTAACGGACAGGGAACGGCGCGTTCTCCGGCTTCGTTTTGGGCTTGACGACGGCCGCGCAAGGACACTTGAGGAAGTGGGCAAGGAATTTAAAGTAACCCGCGAGCGGATCAGGCAAATTGAAGCAAAAGCGTTAAGGAAGCTCCGCCACCCAAGCCGGAGCAGGAAATTAAAGGATTATTTAGATTGAGTAAAATTGTCCTCTCAAAACGCCTTAAAGCAATAGCGGAAATGGTGACGGCTGGCCACCGTATTTGTGATATTGGCTGTGACCATGCCCATATAGCGATTTACCTTGTTGGGCAAGGAATAGCGCCAAAGGCGATTGCGATGGACATACATACCGGCCCTTTGGCCAGGGCAAGCGAGCATATTAAAGAAAGCGGGCTTATTGACAAAATCGAAACCCGGCTTTCCGATGGGTTTTCGGCCCTAAAGGCGGGTGAAGCCGAGACGGTTATTATCGCCGGAATGGGCGGGCGGCTGATGGAAGCAATCCTTGTTAACGCAGGGGAAAAAACCGCTGCTTTACAAGAACTTATCCTTGCTCCGCAGTCGGAAGTCCCAGCTTTCCGCCGCTTTCTCCGGATAAATGGCTTTCAGACCGTACAAGAGGAATTAATTTTTGAAGAGAACAAGTTTTATCCGATTATAAAGGTTATCCCAACGCCGGGGCGGTTGCCGATAGAAAAGCTAAATGAAACCAAGGCCACTATCATCGCCGATTGCTATGGGCAAATACCGCTTAATGAGCGGAATCCGGTTTTGCTTAAGTATCTTAAGCGTGAGCATAAAATCACCTTAGAGATTATCGGCAAGATAAATAACACCTGTTATTTAAATAAGAAAAATCAAGAGAAACTGGCTGAAATTAAAAAGAGGGAAGCAGAGCTTTCCGATTTGATCAGGCTGTGGCAAAATTGCTCTGCCGACTGATGATAATGCAATAGGAGGAAATGAATGAACTTTAAAGATTTAATGGAAAATTTAGAAGCATTAGCCCCGCAAAAATTCACCCTGGCTAATGATAAAACCGGCTTTCAAGTCGGGCGGCTTTTAAAGAAAATAAGCAAAGTCTTGCTGGCTACTGATATTACTGATGATATTATCGCACAAGCAGTAGCAGAAAATGCTGATTTAATTTTGACCCATCATCCTTTGATATATGACCCCCTGACCCAAATAACTGAAAGTGATTTAATCGGCCGCCGGATTCTAAAGCTTATTCGCAATGACATTAATTATATGGCAATGCACACCAACTTTGATGTCAGGGGAATGGCTGATTATGCGGCGGACATTTTGGAATTATCAAGCCGCGAGATTTTTATTATTACTTATGAAAAGGATGGCCTGCGTGAGGGGCTCGGCCGTTATGGAAAACTGCCCTTTTCCATGACCTTAAATGAGTGTGCCGACTATGTTAAATCCAAATTTAATATTGATTCGGTTAAGATTTTTGGCAATGGCGGAAAAGTTATCAACACCGCGGCCATTTCGCCAGGGTCAAGCTCAGGCATCCTAACCCATGCCATAAAAGCGAATGTTGACCTTTTAATAACAGGTGATATTAAACACGAAATGGCACTTGCTGCTTTAGATAATGGGATTAGCTTAATTGACGCCGGGCATTATGCGACTGAAAAAATCTTTGTCCCTTATCTTGCGGATTATTTTAAGCGTGAAATGCCGGAAATTGAAGTTTTTAACGCAAAAGAATCAAACCCGTTTTATGTGATCTAGGGACTTAGGGTCAAGCTCGCAAGCGCAGAAATGCAATGACAGGGTAGACAAGGTCAGGGATTGCGGGTCAAGCCCGCAATGACATGACTAGTTTTGAAAGGAGAACATATGAAGACAGAAATAACGGTAAAAATTAAAGGAAAAGAAGAGGTCTATCAGATCGGAATGACCTATGGGGCAATTGCTGCCCTCCACCAATCAAGCTATGATTCGCCAATTGCCCTTGTCTTAGCAAACGGCAAAATTAGGGAGCTTCATCGAGTCCTTAATCGCGATTGCGAATTGTCCTTTATTACCCTAAAGGACCAAATCGGCCATAAAACCTACGTCCGCTCCGCCATAATGCTCCTTTTTACCGCGATTGACCATATCCTTGGCAAAGAAATAGCTGAAAAAGCCAAGTTTGCCTTTACAATCGGAAATGGTTATTATTGCCATTTGCATGAAGATTTTAAGCTCACCGATGATGAGATTTTAAGAATTAATGAAACAATGCGTGACCTTGCCAGCCGCGACCTTGCCATCGAAAAAATCCATTTCCCGATTGATGACGCGATGGCTTTGTTTAAAAGCCGCAAGATGAGTGAAAAGGAAAAGCTGTTTAAATACCGCCGTTCATCAAGTGTTAATATCTATTGCCTTGATGGGTATTACGATTATTATTATGGTTATATGCTGCCCAGCTGCGGTTATTTAAAATATTTTAACGTCATTCGTTATGATAAAGGGTTAATGCTTATTTTGCCTGACCGGAAAACACCAGAAACAATCCCGGACTTTGTCCCACGGGAAAAGCTGTTTAAAACCCTCTTAATGAGTGAGCAATGGGGCGAAAAAATGGAAATAAGCACCGTTGGCGATTTGAACAACGCGGCTTGCGAGGGGAAGCTTAACGATATGATTTTAGTGCAGGAAGCCCTACAGGAACATCGTATCGGCGAAATCGCCCAGGCCATAGCTAAGCGCGGCGGGGTCAAATTCGTCATGATTGCCGGCCCTTCTTCTTCCGGCAAAACGACTTTTTCCCACCGCTTATCGATTCAGCTTCGGACTTATGGTTTGATACCTCACCCCATCGGGCTTGATGATTATTATCTTGACCGCGATAAAACGCCGCGTGACGAGGACGGAAATCTTAATTTTGAAACCTTGGATGCAATTGACGTTAAGCAGTTTAACCAAGATATGGCTGATTTGCTGGCTGGCCATGTCGTTGATATGCCATCATTTAATTTCCTGACCGGGAAACGTGAGTATAAAGGGGATCGCAAACGGCTTGGGCCTGATGATATTCTTGTCGTTGAAGGGATTCATGGCCTCAATCCAAAAACTTCACATTCTTTGCCCGATGAAAGCAAGTTTAAGATTTATATCAGCTGCTTGACCGGGTTAAACGTTGATTCGCATAACCGCATCCCAACGACTGACAGCCGTTTGCTCCGCCGTTTGGTCCGCGACAGCCGGACAAGGGGGGCAGATGCCGCCCGGACAATTGGAATGTGGACAAGTGTCCGCCGCGGTGAAGAAGAGTATATTTTCCCTTATCAGGAAGATGCCGATGAGATGTTTAACTCGGCTTTGATTTATGAGCTGGCGGTTCTCAAACAGTATGCCGAGCCGCTTCTGTTCCAGATTTCAAAAGAAAAAGAAGAGTATTACGAAGCAAAACGCTTGTTAAAATTCCTCGAATATATTATCGGGGTAAATAGTGAAAACGTGCCAAATAACTCGATCTGCCGTGAGTTTATTGGGGGCAGCATTTTCCACGCATAAAAAATGGCAGCCAGATGGCAACCCTTAGCAATAAATGAGCAGAATAAATGGCCGCACCTTTTAAGGTGAGGAAAGTCCGGGCTTCATAGGGCAGGATGCCGGATAACGTCCGGTGGAGGCGACTCCAAGGAAAGTGCAACAGAAATGCACCGCCCCCAGGTTCTTGTAATCTGGGTGGTAAGGGTGGAAGGGCAGTGTAAGAGACTACCGCCCGGGCGGTAACGTCCGGGGCATATGTAAACCCCATCCGAAGCAAGACCAAGCAGAAAGCAATAGGCTTGCCCGGCCTGCTTTCAGGTAGGTCGCTTGAGTTAAGCGGCAACGCTTGACCTAGATAGATGGCCATTCACGACAGAACCCGGCTTATCGTTCTGCTCATTTATTGCAAAGGGTTGCCAGAGGAAAGTTCGCAGCGGGAATCATTTCAACAAAAATTATGCAATTGCGAGAACATCAATGAACATCAATCAAGAGGACGATGGCTTGCTTGCAAGCAATTTATTCAAAAATGAGCATAAACAGTATATTACGATGATCCATAAAGCAATATTTGCCGTATAGCTGCTTGCTGGTTCAAATATAACAAGGCGCATACGTGAATTATTAAAAATCGCAGGCGGGACAAGATAAGAACCTGCCAAGATTATAATTGAAACAATTAGGCTAATAAGTTTAGCAGCAATCTTGGGGTTAATTTTACCTAATATTTTCTCACCGCCCTGTTTTCTTTTTATCAGTTTTATGAAAAGCCGAACAAGCAAAAGAATAAAGACTATGCCGATGGCGGTTATGCTTGTGAAAATTATATCTAAAAGCACAAAAAAATCAGTTGGCAACTCATTAAAAGACCCATCTATGGCATCAAGAATAAAGCCCGAAACATTATCAATCGGACTATAGTTCATGTTGGAAAGAAAGACCACGGCAACATCGCTTTCGGGGTAAATGCGTAGGGCAGCAGAATATCCGGGTGTTGCGCCATTATGTTCTATAAAGCCATATCCTGAATGGACAACCCAGCCTGCGGCATAATGAAAATCTAATTGAGCATAAGGGTTTCCGGAAACCGGGCTAAGCTCATGGGATCTTTGGATGACTCTTTCAAATTGTTGAGACACTTCTATCATCCCAAGGTGAATTTGCGCCCAGCTTACCATGTCTGTCAAACTCGAATATATAAATCCTGTTGGTATTATAAGGGCAGTAGGATTGAAATTATCAGGCACAGTCCGCAAAAAACCTAATCTATTGCCGCCGATTACCAGCCCTGTTTCCCACGCTCTGGCCGGGTCTGTGAATGTGTTATGAAGTCCAAGAGGAAGAAGCACATTTTGCGTCAAAAATTCGTCAAAACTAGACCCCGACACAGCTTGAATAAGAAGTGCCAAAATAACATAATTTACGTTACTATACACAAATTCTAAAGAAGGCTCAAATGAAAGGTTAATCCCTGTAAATTTCGATATAAACTCATCATCAGTCAATCCGCCTGTTAACAGCGGCGGAAAATGTCTTTCGTCATTGGCAAAACCGCTTGTATGGTGTAAAAGATTGCCAATAGTTATCTCATCGTGCGGCACAGCCACACCGTCAAAATAGACCTCAAACCAAGGCAAATGTTTATTGACAGAGTCACTTACAGAAATTAAGCCCATATCTTCAAGCAACATTACACCAAAACCTGTAAAGGATTTTGCGACAGAGCCTATTTGGAAAAGCGTATCGGGTGTGCTGTCTTTGAAGCTGAACGAAACCTCATCGTCTTTAATGTAGGCAATGGCGGCATTGGGGATGTTTGACTTTCTAAGTTCGCTCAAAATATGTTCTTGTGCTTCATTGCTTATTGCGCTGTTTGTGCTTACGCTATTTGTGCTTGCGCTATTTGTGCTTGCGCTATTTGCACTTGCGTGTATTGCTGTCTGCGGCATAGCTAAAAGCGTAATAAGCCACACCGCCGCTAACGCGATGGTTTTCTTGTAAAAGTTCATGTGAGCTCCCTAAAACAAATCTGAATGAGTGCCAGTCCTTGAAGCTGTTAAGATGAGATTCTCACCGTCAATTAAATAAATGAGAAGCCAATCCGGCCCTATATGACATTCACGAAACCCTGCATAATCCCCGGTTAGAGCATGGTCGCGGCAATTCGGCTCAAGTGGCTTTTGCTCGCGGAGCGTTTGAATAATCTCATCTAATAAACCAATATCCAATCGCCGCTTGATCATGCGTTTTAAGTCTTTGCGAAACTGTGTGGTCTTTTTTAATTCCAGCAAGTCTTTATCCGTCACGCTTATTCCTCCAAATCACCGGAGTCTAATTCTGCAATCATCTCCTTAACGGAAGAATAGGATTTTGTTTTTATTTTGCCGCTTGCAATATCACGCGCTTCCTGCAAGGCAGCTAATGTTTCCTCGTTGTACTTCGGCAGAGTCATATCAAAAGGCATACCGTTCACAATCATGACTTTATGCAAAAAGATATTTACCGCATCGGCTACGGTTATTCCAAAATGCGAAAAAATGCCGTCAACGGTTGATTTCACTTCTGGATCAATTCGTATATTTAAGTTTGCTGTTTTAGCCATTTTATCACCTCAATCATAGTATACCCCATTTTGGTCGCAAATGCAACACAAATGCGATTTTTTCCCGCTATAAATCATGCTTATGCCCTATAAAGTATTTATCGCTACTATCCGAAATAATAACAATAAAAGGCGAATAAAGCTGCCGTCATGCGAGGAGTTCAAATCTATGAAAGTGCAAAATCATTACAACAAAGTCATAAATAGCATTAATCGGGGCAACGAAAGAGCAAGAGGAGCAAAAGATTCCTTGTCCCCCGGCAATCCAAACTCGCCACCTGGCCGGATTGCACAAAAGCAAAATAAGGCACAGGAAAAAGCAATGGGCATTGTTAAGCGGGCTTTTGCTGGCGAGAGGAAAATAGACGATAATATCACAAAGCACAAAATGAGGATTGCCAGCCTTGAAGGTGATATCAGACGGAATAATGAGGAAATAAAGCGAATTAATGAAAAGCAAAAAGATTTACAGGAGCTTGTTGGTATCGGTTATAATGACAAAGAGCAAAAAGATTTAAGGCTGATGATTAAGCAAAACAAGACAGAAGAAGAAGAAAAATACGTTGGAAAGCTCGTATCAAATGGGTTATCTGCATACCAGCAGCAATGGATGGATATTGAAGATGAAAAGTATATTTACAAAAGTTCAAACGCATATCTTGTAGAGGGGATTAATATCGAAAATGATAATATCAAAAACATTATGGAAGAGCGAAAAAAACACCAGCCGATGAAAGATGCTGCCGAAGAGGCGGCGGAAATTTTGGAAGCTTCCAGCAAAGAAGTAAAAGAAATGTTGCTTCAAGATATAAAAGAAGACATTGATAAGGAAAGCAGGGAGTTTAGGGAAAAACTAGCGGAAAAGCAGGCAAAAGAGCAAAAAGAAAGAGCTGATTCAATAAGGGAAGCAAATGAAGCCCCTAAATCCAATCTCCAAGACAAGATTAATGAAGATGTTAAGCTCATGCTTGAGGAGATGAATTTGATTGATGAGGATATCAAAGGTGCTTTAGTTGACGCAAGCTATTAAGCGATTTCCCCTTGACAATATTATTGGATTCTGTTAAAAATTTAAGCAGATGAATAAAAATGTCATTGCAAAGAAAATATATTTTATCAAGATGATGATTGCTACTGCTTGGGCTATGATATGGCTTTCTGCGTGCAGTAATTATGAGGGCGAGTTAGGTATAAATGCTGGCAGCCTTATAAATGATGAAGATTTTAACCATATCGACCCGGCAATTACCGTAAATGATGGTCTTGATAGTGGGGTGCTAGTAAGCGCAAGCTGGGCGAAAGGCTATCAAAACATTTCGGAGCTGGCAAGAGAAAGTGATTTTATTGGCATTGTTGAGATAATTGGCGAAGCAAGCCATCGGGTCATTGTGCCTCATGGTTTCGAGCAAAGCAAGGAAGATTCCCACCGCATACCGCTTACTGTGTTCTCGGCGAGGGTGCTAGATGGCATTATCTCTGATGAAAAAAAGGATATTGAAATCCTTATGACGGGTAAAGCCGGAGAAATGGCCATTTTTGATGACCCATTATTAAAAGCCGGGGAAGTCTGGATGATTTTTGCTAAGCTTAACGAAGATTCAACTTACATGATTTTGGGCGGGCCGCAAGGACGATTTTATTATAATGAAGCAAGCGGCACAATAACATCTTTATCTTCGGCAATCTACCAAGACTCCCGCTTGAGCGAGCTTAGCTTATCAGATGTGAAAGCTGAAATTAGTGAGCGTGACGGACGCTAAAGCAACAGCTTTCGATAAGCGGATTTAAATTAGCCAAGCTCGATTTGCTTTGTAAAACCACGCTTTAACAGAGTGCTAAATGAATTGAAAAAAATTTATGCAGATTTTTTATGTAAAAACAGAAATAAGTATTGACACAAGATTGATTTTCAATTAAACTGTACTACGTGTGTTGTTTATGGATTATTACAGGAGGTAAAGGACTTGGCCAATATCAAATCTGCGAAAAAGAGAATTTTAGTTAACCAGACTAAAGCTGCTCGCAATAAAGCCATCAAATCCGGAGTAAAAACTTCTATCAAGAAAGTGTACGCCGCTATTGAAGCTAACGATAAAGAAGCTGCAGCTAAAGCATTAATTTTTGCGACCAAAGCAATTGGCAAAGCCACGAGTAAGGGTGTTTACCACAAGAACACCTCTTCACGCAAGATTTCTCGTTTGGCTTGTGCTGTGAATAAAATCTAAAATATTGTCTTTAAACGCTGTTACATTATCAGAAACCAAAGAATGACGGCACAAATGCGTGTCTGTAATTCTTTCGGGGGGCCGCCGCTGGGCAGTCCCTTTTTTGCTGGCTGGTTTTTACTAAAGCTATGACTTGTTGCTTAGGGCTTGAAAATTTATACTTGCATATCGCAATACAATCGCATATAATAAGAGTAAATATTTTTCTTAGGAGTCATTATATGCAAAGAACAGCCAACGTTTTTGCTCGTGTTGAGCCAGACATAAAAGAACAGGCAGAGTATGTTTTAAATCAGTTGGGCATTCCCATGTCCAATGCAATCGGCTTATTCTTACGCCAAATCATTATGCAAAGGGGCATTCCGTTTGAAATGAAAATACCAACCCGGGAGCCTGTTGCAATCGGCGCGATGAATGCCGAAGCCTTAAACGCAGAGTTGGAAAAAGGCTATGCCGATGTTGCCGCCGGATGCCTCCATGATATTGATGACGTAGTTTCTGAAATGCAAAGGGATTACGGCGTATGACTTATAAAGTACAACTTACAGAAGAGGCAAAAGTGGATTTACGCGGTATTTATGAATATATTGCCTTCACCCTGTTAGAGCCGGGGATTGCCAAAAATATCAAAGAGCGGATAATAGCCGGATTAAAATCCCTTAGTTATATGCCAGAGAAATTTTCGCTTTATCACGAAGAGCCTTGGAAAAGCAAAGGTCCCCGCAGGATAAATATCGGGAATTACAGCGGCTTTTACCTTATTGCGGGAAAATATGTCCAAGTAATCCGTATTTTATACAGCGGCAGAGATATTAGTTCGGTTTTACAAGAATCATAATCCCCCTTGCATTTTATCCCCATCTATGCTAAATTAAAATAGGCGGAGCTGATAACGCCTTTGAGATTCTGGATATACCCCATTGAATTAGGACAAATTAGGATATAAAAGATTATTTACGATTATAAAAAATAAATGTTGACAAAGTCGAACGTTTGTTTTATATTGTAATAGAACAAGTGTTCACACCCTATTTGTGAAAGGAATGAAAATGGATAAAAATGAAAAACTAAAAGCCCTTGAGGCGGCAATTGGCCAAATAGAAAAGCAGTTCGGAAAAGGGGCAGTGATGAAGCTGGGAGACCCAACCGCCCAGATGAACGTTGAGACATTCCCAACCGGGTCACTTAGCCTTGACCTTGCCTTAGGGCTTGGCGGGATTCCCCGCGGCCGGATTATCGAGATATATGGCCCAGAGTCAAGCGGAAAAACAACAGTTACCTTGCATATGATTGCCGAAGTCCAGAAAAAGGGCGGGATAGCTGGCTTTATTGACGCTGAACACGCCCTTGACCCTGTTTATGCGCAGAATATCGGCGTTGATATTGAGAATCTATACATATCACAGCCTGATACTGGCGAACAGGGCTTGGAAATCGCTGAGACAATGGTCCGCTCAGGAGCAATTGACCTCGTTGTGGTTGACTCGGTCGCCGCGTTAGTTCCCAGGGCAGAGATAGACGGCGACATGGGCGACTTCCAAATGGGTTCACAGGCCCGCTTGATGTCCCAGGCCCTGCGCAAGCTGACCGCAGTCATCTCGAAGTCGAATTGCACCGTTATCTTTATTAACCAGCTCCGGGAGAAAATCGGGGTCATGTTCGGAAGCCCGGAGACTACAACAGGCGGGCGGGCGCTTAAGTTTTATTCATCGGTCCGTCTTGATGTCCGCCGGGTTGAAGCCCTTAAGCATAGCGGTGACGTTGTCGGCAACCGTACCAAAGTAAAGGTAGTCAAAAACAAAATCGCCCCGCCGTTTAAAGAAGCCGAGTTTGACATTGTTTTTGGTGAGGGAATTTCAAAAGTTGGTGACGTCTTAGACCTTGCCGCTAGCTGTAATGTCGTCCAAAAGGGCGGAGCATGGTACTCCTACGAAACGAACAAAATTGGGCAAGGCCGCGAGAATGCCAAGCAATTCCTTAAGGATAACCAGGATATTTTAAGCGAAATTGAGTCAAAAGTGAGATCGCACTACGGCTTATCCGGCGGAATCGCAAAAGAAGAAAAGGCAAAAGAGCAGGCTAAAGAGCCGAAAGTAAAAGAGCCGCCAAAAGCAAAATAAGTGGAAATAAATATTATGACAATTACCGACATCATCACGATTCCTAATGCCAAATCACGTTACCGGATTTATGTAGATGAAGAATTCGCCTTTGTGCTTTACAAAGGCGAATTAAGTCTCTTTGATATCGCGGTTGGCAATGAGCTTTCGCTTGCGTCATTTAATGAGATTACCGCCAATCTTTTGCCCAGAAGAGCAAAAATGCGGAGTTTTTACTTATTAAAAGACCGCTCCTATACCGAAAAGCAACTGCGTGACAAGCTTTCTAAGGGCGAATATCCCCCTGCTATTATTGATGAAACAATCGAATACCTTAAAGCACAAAAATACATTGACGATGAGCAATATGCAAGGAACTATATTGATTATCATTTCCGGGACAAAAGCCAGAACCGAATCCGCCAGGATTTATTTAAAAGGGGCATCCCATCAGAAATAACAGGTGTTATTTATTCAGAAATAGCCGGAGCAAATCTTGCAGATCTTGCGGATATTGAATGAAATCGAAAATGAGCAGATCCTAAGGTGGCTGGAGAAAAAGAAAATCAACACAGATACCGCTGACCTAAAAGAAAAACGGCGCATTTTTGCTTTTCTTTTCCGCAAAGGCTATTCAAGCGAGACGATTAAGCGTTTCATCGGCTAGCTCCGCCGCTTTATCAAAGTCGCTGCTGAAGAAAATGGTATTATATATCTCGGACAAGGTTTCTTTGGTTTTACTTTTCCATTGCTTTTCATTAAGGGTATTAAGGGCCTCATATATGGAAGCATCATCATAGTTTTCACAAGCAGCTGTGATTACTGAAAGCTGATCCTTAAGCAAAACAATATCTTCAATTATATTGCTGTCATCTTGGCTTATATCATCAGTTTTTAGATTTTCCGCTATTTCTGTAAGGCTCTCGATGAAATTAGCAAAATGGGCAAGAATATAGTCCTTATCACCGTCACGCCCGGCATTTTCAAGTTCGGCCGCCAGCTTTGAAAGATTATCCTCGCCGATGTTCGCCAAGGCTGCCTTCATGGCATGGACAGTAATCGTAAAGAGTTTTAGGTCATTATCTTTTGACTCATGAAGAACTGGGATTGCGGCTAGGGCATCCTGGCGGAAAATCTCTAACAACTTCTGGCTATTAACCATCGCGTTAGCACCTGCGCCAGCCCCTGCGCTAGCCCCTGCGCCAGCCCCTGCGCTAGCCCCTGCGCCAGCCCCTGCGTTAGCACCCGCGCCAGCTATTTTAGGCTCTCCGGTTTTCGGTTCATGATTTGCGGCTTCTTCGGGGTATTTGTCCCGAATCCATTTATTGAGGATTTTGTTTAGCTGCTTTATATCAATTGGTTTCGGGATAAAGTCGTCAAAACCATTTTCCTTAAACATCTTGTCGTTGCCAACAATCGCATTGGCGGTTAAAGCCACAATTGGCGCGTCATAACCTAGTTCGCGAAGCTTCTGGGTCGTTTCGATGCCGTCCATTTTGGGCATCATATGGTCCATAAAGATAATATCATAGGTATTTCCGGCATTAACCAAATCCAGGGTATCAAAACCGCTGATGGCTGTTTCGATATTCAGCTGGTAAAGGGCTAAAAGCCCCTCGGCAACATAAAGATTTGAATAGACATCATCAACAACAAGCACTTTGCCATAAGGCATTGGCGAGTAAACCAGCTTTAGGTTCGATGTATTGCTGCCCTTGAATTTGAAGCTGTTAAGGCGAAGAGCCAGCTCCGGGCCGAAAACGTCGCATTCGACCGCTTTCTGCCTAATCGTAACGGTAAAGGCACTGCCTTTTTGATATTCACTTTTGGCTTCGATTGTGCCGTCCATCAGCTTGGCAAGATTGTTGGCAATGCTAAGCCCAAGGCCTGTTCCCTCAACATACTGGTTTGATTCGATATTAAAGCGCGAATATTCTGTAAATAGGCGGGCAAAATCTTCCGGCTTCATGCCTTGCCCGGTATCTTCAATAACAAAGCGCAGCACAACCTGGTTGGTTTTGGGCAAATTAAGATGGCTGACCGCCAAGGAAACATGGCCCTCGTCAGTATATTTGATGGCGTTTGAAATAATATTGCTAAGGATTTGCTTGATCCGAAGCTCATCGCCGATAAGCCGTGACGGCAGATTTTCATCAGCTTTTAAGATGAAGTTAATCGGTTTTGAGCCAATTCTTATCATATTAAGCTGGACAGTATCATGAATCAGGCTGGGCAGGTCATATTCGGCATCAGTAATGACCATTTTTCCGGCTTCGATTTTTGAGATATCAAGGATATCATTAATAATGCCAAGGAGGCTATTGCCCGATTCGTATAGCTTTTCAAAGGCTTCGGCATATTCGGGCGGGATATCCGGCTTATTAAGCTGAATCCGTGAAATGCCGATGATGGCATTCATTGGCGTCCGGATTTCGTGGGACATTGCCGCAAGGAACTGCGACTTGGCTTTATTGGCTATTTCGGCTTCCATTTGCGAATTGATGAGCGGCGTTATGTCGGAGATGTCAATAAATAAGCCGTCAACATCGCCGTCCAAATTGTCAGTAATGACCTTATAATGCTTTTGCCCCTCACCAACATTTAAGGTCACAATTTTTTCGGTAAAGCCGTCCGAATCAAAAATTGACGCAAACATCAGCTTTAATTCTTTATCAGAAAATAAGTCAAGCAGCGGCTTTCCAACCGCAAGCTCCTGGGTCGAAAATTGCGCGAATTTTGCTAATGGTTCGGAAATATAGCGGACGCGGCTAGTTAAGTCAGTAATGACGGTATAGTTGGGCGTGCTGCGCAAAAAAGATGAAAAAGCTTGCAACGCCCGGCCGGAATGCCCTTCTTTTTTGGTCACATAATAGGTCTGGATAATAAAAATCAAAGATCCAAATAAGGTCATTAAAAATTGCAGGAAGAATATATAACTGTCGATTTCGGACAGAATGGGGACAAAATAAATCATGTAAAGGATATTGACAATCGCCCCGACAATAATAAAAATCACCATTTGCCGAAGCAGCTTGGTCAGGGCAAAGATCCCGCTTATCAATAATAAGATGAAGAAATAGCTGTTAAGCCTTTGGGTCATGATCCCGATGAAAAGAAAAGCAGTTTGGCTAAAAAGCCCGATATAAAGCGGCTTATACCCTATTCCGCTGGTGATGTTAAGGGCAAAGACCACGAAGATTATCAAGGGGACTCCGCCCATTACGCTTAACCGGACACTGTCCATGCTTCCTGTGCCCCAGAATGCGTCAAGGATGACCATAAAAATATATAAAGAGAAAATGACAACAGACGCTGTTGTCCATATTCTTCTTAAGCGGCGTGCCTTTTTCGTTTCAATTCGGCGTTTTCTCTTCATGCTAGTATTAATGCCTTTCATTTTCTTCATTTTCATCATCTTCTTCATATTTAAATAAGCCAAAGGTGGGCTGGCTGGCCACCTCATTCCAAGACCGATGGGAATAATCCGCAAAATCAAGTTCCGCCGGAACGACTACTTTGATTCCATTAGGGATAATTTCGATTTTTAGCTCGCTGGCATAAAAACCCTCGCCATCGATTTCGACACTTAATATTTCCTCGCTTTTTATTTCTATGACCCTTGCAAGGTGGTGTTCGTAATAATCATGCTTTTCAAAATGGCCCTTATTATAGTCGCCAATTGTCCTTGAGACCTCAAAGGCATTAGGGATTTTGGCTAAAAGCACATTTAAGATGCCATCGTTTGGTTTGGCATAAGGGCTTGGGGTTAAAGACCCGCCGTTAACGGCTGAATTTTGGATATGGATATTGCAAATCTGGCCGGAAAAATCTTCGCCATCAATTAAAAGCTCATAAACCTGCTTGACTACTTTGGTTTTCATCGCGGCAAATACTCCGCTTAATGTATAAGCTTGGCCGATAAAGCGGCGGAGTAATTTCGGCGGGATATGGGGGAAAATATTGTTTGCATAAATGATTGTCTGGCCAATAATGCCAACGCTCATTCCATTTAGCGCATAGTTCGAGCCGCAATGGATAATGTCAATCGGCCGGGACGGAGCGTTTAAAAGGCTTTTGATGTCGCGGAATTTATCATGGTTTCCCTCACCGAAGACACGCGCAAAATCATTGGCATTCCCATAAGGGATGCTTGTTAATTCGGCGTTAGGGAAATCAACCATTCCATTTAAGCACTCAAAAAGGATGCCGTCACCGCCAACCGCATAGATCCGGACGGTTTCATCGGCCGGATAAGCAGCAATAAAATGATGGACAATAGCGATTGCATCGCGGGCATACCGGGAGATATGCACTTTGTAATCACTGGATTCTTCGGAAGAAAAGCAGCTGGCGATTTCTGCAATGATATTTTGGCAGCCGCCGGTTGCAACAAACGAGCGGGGATTTATCACAAATAAATGTTTCATATTACTCCAAAAGCTTTAGTATTTAAATAAAAATCCGAATCTATGAATCGAGTCTATGATTCGAATCGAATCTATGATTCGATTTTTTACTGATAATTAAGCGCCATCACCCAAAAATCATCAGCAACATTCAAAAATGCCTCAACTATATTGGGGTCAAAATGTGTGCCGCTGTCTTTTTTGATAATCTCAACCGCTTCATCATGGGTAAAAGGCTTTTTGTACGGACGCTCGGAAACTAAGGCATCATAAACATCAGCAATGGCCATAATCCGCCCTTGGAGCGGAATATCCTCGCCTTTTAAGCCATGGGGATAACCGGTCCCGTTCCACTTTTCGTGGTGATATCCGGCAAACATCTTGGCGTGGGAAAGAAAGCCGTCCATTTCAGAATTGTTAATGATTTCATCAACAATTGCCTCGCCCTCAACGCAATGCTGTTTTATCTGGGCAAATTCCTCATCGGTAAGCTTGGCGGGTTTATTAAGGATCGCGTCACTGACAACGATTTTGCCTACGTCATGGAGCTGGGCTGACGGAATCAAAAGATCCATGTCCCACTTCGAGATTTCTTCGGCATAAATTCCAGATTTTACCAATTCTTTAATTAGGATTTCTAGATATCCCTGGACTCTTTCAATATGGCCTCCGGTGATTTGGTCGCGGCGTTCAACGACATTCGCAATGACGTGGACGGTCGCATTGTGGACTTTACGCAAAGATTGCTGGGCTTTTTTGATCAGCTTGTCAGTTTCGATGTGGCTTTCAATCCGCTTAAGCAGGACCGGGGGAGAAAAGGGTTTATTAATGAAATCGATTGCCCCTAAAGAAAATCCTTGGGTTTCGCTTTCAGTATCATTCATTGAAGTCAGGAAAATGACCGGGACCTCGCGCAGTTTTTGGTTTTCATGCTCTTTTAAGATTTTAAGGGCTTCAAAACCGCTCATTTCCGGCATTTCAACGTCAAGCAGAATTAAGTCGGGAATAATTTTTTCGGCCAGCTTGAACATTCTTTCGGCACTGGTTAGGGCGAGGGCTTTGTAAGTGCCGTCAAGAACAGTTTTGGCCGCCATGAGGTTGGTATTGCTGTCATCAACAATGAATATTGTTTTCATAAAGTACCTTTCTTGTAACCATGATTTTTTATTATATCATAATCCACACGCACGAGCCAAGTAAATCCTTTTAAGGGAAAATGCGGAGCATTTTTAGAAGTCGATACGTCAGTATCGACATTATACCATAAATCCACACGCACGAGCCAATTTAACCCTTTCAAGGGAAAATGCGGAGCATTTTTAGAAGTCGATACGTCAGTATCGACATTATAGCATGAAACCATTTCAAAAATCAACTTGACATAAGATTATTTTGAGTATAAAATTGAAGTGTTGTAGACAGACAAGCTTATATTTATGCTATTTTATAGATATTAATAAATTTGGTTTACAATGAAACTAAATAAGGAGGTGCTCCTCGATGGTAGAAGTAATCATCGCAGTAATAGCAACTCTGGTTGTTGCCAGCCCGCTTTCCGCCGCGATTGCGATTAATTACCGGAAAAAGGTAACCGAATCCAAAATCGGCAATGCGGAGCAAAAGGCACGGGAAATTATTGATGAAGCCCTAAAAACAGCTGAAACCAAAAAACGTGAATCGTTACTTGAAGTAAAAGAAGAATCCATTCGGACGAAAAATGAATTGGATAAAGAAATCAGGGAACGACGCGCTGAGGTGCAACGGTTTGAACGCCGGATTCAGCAAAAAGAAGAGACCATCGATAAAAAGACAGAGCAGATTGAGCGAAAAGAGCAAAGTCTCAATTCCCGTGAAGAAATTATGGCAAAGCAACGTAAAGAGATTGCCACGCTGAATGAACAACGCCTAAAGGAACTAGAACGAATCTCTGGCCTGACCTCCGAACAAGCAAAAGAACATTTGTTGAAAATTGTTGAAGATGAAGTTAGACATGAAAAGGCGATGCTGGTCAAAGACCTAGAAAGCAGAGCCAAAGAAGAAGCCGACAAGAAAGCGAAGGAGTATGTTGTTACCGCCATCCAAAGATGTGCGGCGGACCATGTGTCCGAGACGACTATATCCGTTGTCCCGCTTCCTAATGACGAAATGAAAGGGCGGATCATTGGCCGCGAAGGCCGCAACATCAGGACCTTAGAGACAATGACAGGGATCGATCTTATTATTGACGATACCCCGGAAGCCGTCATTTTATCAGGCTTTGACCCAATCCGCCGCGAAATTGCGCGGATTGCCTTGGAGAAACTCATCATCGATGGGCGGATTCACCCCGCCAGAATCGAAGAGATGGTCGAAAAGGCGCAAAGAGAAGTAGAAGTAATGATTAAAGAGGAAGGTGAACAGACGACCCTTGAGGTAGGCGTTCACGGTATCCACCCCGAATTAGTCAGGTTGCTCGGAAAGATGAAATTCAGGACAAGTTATGGACAGAATGCGCTTAAGCACTCCGTTGAAGTAGCACAGCTATCAGGTTTGCTTGCTTCCGAAATGGGTCTTGATGTCAGAATGGCCAAACGGGCCGGACTGCTTCATGACATTGGCAAAGCGGTTGACCACGAAATGGAAGGGTCACATATTCAGTTAGGCTCGGATCTTTGCCGCAAGTACAAAGAATCAGCCATCGTGATTAATTCCGTAGAATCTCATCACGGGGAAACAGAGCCGCAGACGTTGATAGCTTGTATTGTCCAAGCCGCTGATACGATTTCGGCTGCGCGTCCCGGAGCAAGACGTGAAACACTGGATACTTATACTAACCGTTTAAAACAATTAGAAGAAATAACAAACAATTTCAAAGGTGTAGACAAATCTTTTGCAATTCAGGCAGGCAGGGAGATTCGAGTAATGGTTGTTCCGGAACAAATAACGGACGCCGACATGATCTTATTAGCAAGGGATATCTCAAAGCAGATCGAAGCAGAGCTTGAGTACCCTGGCCAGATCAAAGTTAATGTTATCAGAGAATCGCGCGTGATTGATTACGCGAAGTAATGAACAAGCACAGTGCCGCATCTTTGCGGTGCTGTGTTTGCTTTACGGAAAGAGTTTATATCCGCTATCCGAGAGCTGTCGATTCACCGTCCGACCCGCTCTCGCTCCGAGAGAAATGTTGCGTTACATAAATTCGCAAAAGACGCGAATTAAGTAACGACATTTCTCAAGGGTCGTACTTTTGAATCGCACTCTCGTCTTAGCGGATTTACATCTATGGCAAAAAAGGAGCATGGCATGGAAAAGCGAACCATCGCGGTCATATTTGGCGGCTGTTCAAGCGAATATGAAGTTTCATTACAATCCGCTTATGCGGTAATCAGAGGTTTCGACCTTAATAAATACGAACCGATTTTAATTGGAATCACAAAAGAGGGAGCATGGCTTAGATTTCATGGCAGCATCGAAAAAATCAAGGATGGGACGTGGCCTTTATCCGACTGCACCAGAGCGATTATCTCGCCATGCCGGGAAACCCAGGGTTTAATTGAGTTTGGCGGAATCGAAACCCGGATTATCCGCCTTGACGCAGCGTTTCCGGTTCTGCATGGAAGAAACGGCGAAGACGGAACGGTGCAGGGATTATTGGAGCTGGCCGGAATTCCAATCGCCGGGTGCAAAACAATGGCTTCCGCGCTATCAATGGACAAGGACCGGGCCCACAAAATAGTGAGCCTTGCCGGAGTGCGTGTCCCGATGGCTTTTGTCCTAAAAGATGATAAAGATTCCGAGTCAATACTAAAACAAGCCGCCGGAATCGGTTACCCTTTGTTTGTGAAGCCAGTTAAAGCCGGATCGTCACTGGGCATATCGAAAGTAATTTCGGGCAGCGAGCTTTTGACCGCGGTTAAAATGGCATTCATGTTTGACGATGAGGTCATCATTGAAGAAAGCATATCCGGCGTTGAAATCGGCTGTGCGGTCTTAGGCAATGATGAGCTGATTGTCGGTGAGCCTGACGAAATAGAAATTACCGAAAGCTTCTTTGATTTTAAAGAAAAATACACCTTGGCAACTTCAAAAATCCACGTCCCGGCAAGGATTAATGCTGATAAAGCCAAAGAAATAAAAGAAATGGCCAAGCTGATTTACAAAGTTTTGGGCTGTACGGGTTTTGCCCGGGTTGACGTTTTTCTTACCCCGGCGGGCGAGATTGTTTTTAATGAAGTAAATACGATTCCCGGTTTTACCGAAAATAGCCGTTATCCCAAAATGCTTAATGCGATTGGCATGGAATTTTCTAAGGTGGTCGGGACGGCAATTGAGCTTTCTCTTAGTGGGGTGTAAATGAACCAAGAGTACCGCGGCCTTGACCGCTTCCGTATCGTAGCCGCTTTTTTGATTGTGGCAATCCATACCTATCCGCTTTCATCGGTAAGCCAGGAGCTTAATTTCCTGTTTACCCATGTTTTTGCCCGGATTGCCGTGCCGTTTTTCTTAATCGTGACCGGGTATTTTGTTTTGGCCAAGCCAGAGTTTCCGGCGGCCTTTATCAAAAAAACGTCCCTGCTTTATCTTGCGGCGACCCTGCTTTATTTGCCAATCAGCATAAGGGCCGGGCATTATCAAGATGGCAATGCTTTCATTATTTTCCTAAGAAATCTTATTTTTGACGGCACGTTTTATCATTTGTGGTATCTTCCGGCGGTGATAATTGGCGTTTTAATTATCCATGGTTTAAGACGCTGGTTTTCACTTAAGAAAATAATGGTAATTGCCGCGCTTCTTTATCTTATTGGTTTGTTTGGTGACAGTTATTATGGGCTGGCTTCGCAAATCGGTTTTGTGAAATCAGCCTATGACGTGATATTTGCGGTTTCTTCATATACGAGGAACGGCATATTTTATGCCCCGCTTTTCCTTTTAATCGGGGCGTTTGTTGCCGGGCAGAAACCAAAGCTTTTAAAGCGGGCAAGCTTAAGCGGCTTTTTAATGCCAAAAGCATTAATGCTTTTATTGTTGATGTTTTTGCTGGCGGAAGGTTTAACGCTAAACTACTTTGGCATTAATCGTCATGACAGTTTTTATCTTAGTTTAGTTCCATTAATGTATTTTCTGTTCCAATTCCTGCTGTCGCGTCGGCATGACCGGGCTTCTAAAAAGCTTTCGTTAAGGGTTTTACGTGATACGGCGATGTGGATTTATATCTTGCATCCGCTTGTTATTATTGCCGTCCGCGGTTTTGCCAGCTTGGCCGGGCTTAATGATGTGCTGGTTAAAAATAGCTTAATCCATTATTTTTTAGTGTGCCTGTTAAGTTTTTTATCTGCCTTGGTTATTTCGCTGGCATGGAAAAAGTGGGGGGGAAAGCTTTTTACGCTAGAAAGGCAAACTGGGCAAATAAGCGGGAAGCCGCTAAGGGCTGGCATTTTCCTTAATATGGAAAACCTGCGCTACAATGTAGGTATTTTGCAAAGCCATCTTCCGGCGGGCTGCCAGCTAATGCCAGCGGTCAAAGCTAATGCGTATGGGCATGGCGCGGTTAGGATAAGCAAGGAGCTTAATGCTTGCGGAATCAGGGCTTTTTGCGTGATGACAGTTTGGGAGGCGATTGAGCTTCGGAAACATCATGTCAAAGGGGAGATTTTGGTTCTTGGCTACACCGCGCCGGAGTTATTTGCCCTAATCAGGCGGTATCGTTTGACCCAATCAGTTTTTGATTGGGAATATGCCGTTTTGCTTAATGGCTCGATTAGTAAAAAAGTACCAGTGCATATCAAAATTGATACCGGAATGCACCGGACAGGATTATGTGCCGATGATTTCTCATCGATTCATCGAATTTTTGTCTTGCCGAAGCTTCAAGTGACCGGGATTTATACCCATCTTTGTGTGGCTGACAGCGAAAAAGAAAAAGACATCACATTTTCCGGGCAGCAGGCCGAATCTTTTAATCAGGTTCTTGCTAAGTTAAAGGAAAAAGGGATAAAGCTTCCCAAGACTCATATCCAGAGCAGTTATGGCATTATGCGCGATTTTTATTGTGCTTATGATTATGCCCGGCCCGGCATTGCTTTATATGGAATGCTAAGCACGAAAGATGACACGGAAAAATGGGGGTCTTTGCTTAAGCCAGTCCTTTCAGTCAAAGCCAGGGTCAGCATGACAGCGTTTCTTAATGCCGGGGAAGCGATTGGTTATGGCCTTTCTTTCACCGCCACGCGCAAGATGAAAATCGCGCTGATTACGATTGGTTATGCCGATGGAATCCCGCGCTTTCTTTCAAACAAAAACGGCTTTGCCCATGTCATAATTAATGGGGAAAAAGCTCCGATTATTGGGCGTATTTGCATGGACAGCTTAACGGTTGACGTAACCGATCTAAAAGACGTAAAAAGCGGGGATATCGCCGTCATCATTGGCGATGGGGTAACCGCCGCCGATATTGCAATGGAGACAAATACGATTACGAATGAAATTCTTTGCCGTCTGGGCGGCCGCTTAGAAAGGTAAACTGGTCAACAAACAGGTCAACAAACAGGTTAACCGTTGGTCAACCTGTTGGATAAATAAAAAATTGGGGCTTGAAAAAACCAAAATAATATAATATACTGTTAGTGATATAAATATACCAACTGTGTATATAAAATAAAAAAAATAAAATGAGGTTCTTACTTAGAAAGGGGGCAAATTTGATTTATATCACAGGTGATACCCACAGGGAATTTAAGCGCGTAGTGGATTTTTGCTTGCACCAAAAGACGAGCGAGCAGGATATTTTAGTTATTCTTGGCGATACTGGGATTAACTATGTCGGGGAGAATTATTATAAATATGCTGGCCGTCTTTGCGATGAAGACTTGAAAAAAGCTTTAAACCACCTGCCCATTACTTTATTTTGCCTGCATGGGAATCATGAACAGAGGCCGGAGAGCCTTGAGATTTACGAAGAAAGGGAATGGAATGGCGGCAAGGTATATTTTGAGCCAGAGTTCCCCAATTTAGTCTTTGCCAAAGATGGTGAGATTTATGAGCTTAGCGGCAAACGCTGCTTGGCGATTGGCGGCGCATATAGTGTGGACAAAGAATACCGCCTCGAAAAGGACATGGAATGGTGGGAAGATGAGCAGCCCTCGAAAGAGACGAAAAAGCTTGTCGAAAAGCGGCTTAAAGCCGCAAAATGGCAGATTGACGTTGTCTTTTCCCATACTTGCCCTTACAAGTATGTCGCGCAGATATTTCCTTTCGCCTACACGAAAGTTGATATCAGCACCGAAAAATGGCTTGACAAAATCGAAGATAAGCTAGAATTTTCCAATTGGTATTGCGGGCATATGCACGTTGAAAAAGAAATTGGCAAGATGCGGTTTATGTATGAAGATTTTGCGGAGTTTGGGGAACACCCAATACCAGACGAAGCTTTACAAACTGAAGAATAGGCAAATAGGCAAGAAAGATTTAGCCTTAAAATACATAGGAAAAAAATGATTTTTGGAGTACATTATGAAAAACACAACTAAAAACACCACAATCATTTTCGACATGGACGGAATTATTTTTGATACCGAAAATATGTTCCTTGGATGCTGGCAAAAGGTTGCCGCCGATTATGGTTTAAAAGCCATTGATGAGGTTTATAAAAGCGTCATTGGTGTTCACGCGGAAAAAACCAAAGAGATTTTCTTGGCTTTTTATGGCCCATGTTTTGACTATGACAAGCTAAGCGGGCTTGCGATCGATATTTTTTATGAAAAAGCAAGGACAGCAGGGATTCCGCAAAAGCTTGGCGCGAAAGAACTGCTTCATGCCCTTTCTGAAAACAACTATCACATCGGGCTTGCTTCCTCGACCCGTACTGACATCGTCAGAAGCCAGCTAAAAGCAGCCGGGCTGCTTAAATATTTTAAAGTGGTTGTTGGCGGCGACATGGCGGAGAAAAGCAAGCCCGCGCCGGATATTTTCTTAAAAGCCCTTGCCTTAATGGAAGCTTTGCTGGGGGAAAAATTAACAGCACATGAAACCTACGCAGTTGAGGATTCCTTTAATGGCGTCCGGGCTGCTTCTTTGGCTGGAATGAAAGTTATTATGGTGCCTGACATTGTTAAGCCTGATGATGAAATGAAAAAGCTGGCTTTCCAAATTTTACCAAATATGCTTGCGGTGAAGGAACTTTTTTTCGGTCCATCTTCACACCCAGCCCCAGTTACCAATAAAAAACATTGACAATCCTCTGATAAAGGTATATATTTAATTTATTCATTATTTATAGGAGGAAAATTAAATGAAAAAGATTTTAGCACTGCTGCTTACCGTTACGCTGATAGGCAGTCTTTTGGTTGGTTGCAATAGCCAGCCTGCTGGTGAAGAAGCCATTGCAAGGCCAGACACCATCAGCACCAATACCCCGGGCGATACTTTGATTGTTGCCTATGCCGCAAGCCCTAACGGCGACTTTATCGAAGACTTTGGCAACAATGCCTATGACTTATCGATTAAGACCCTGCTCCACAGGTTTTATGGGACTTTTGGCTTCCAGGCCGATGGTGAGTTTGCGCTTAACACGATCGTTGTAAAAGATTACAGCACCGATGTTGATGACGCAGGCAACAAGACCTATACCTTTGAATTACATAATGACCTCAAATGGTCTGACGGTTCTCCGATTACCGCTTCCGACTATGTTGGCGAGTTATTATGGCGCGGATCACCAGCTTGGCTAGAAGCCGGGGCTGCCAATCCCTATTACATTGACCTGCTTGGTTATAGTGACTATAATCGCGGCGAAAACGAGTATTTTTCCGGCGTTGCTTTGGTTGATGAGTTCACTTTCTCCGTCACGATTGATGCTGAAAACCTTCCTTTCTTTTATGAGGTAGCTTTTGTTTCGATTCTCCCGCTTTCGCTTGCCACATATGCTCCCGGCGTTGGGATTATCACTGATGCAAACGGTTCACGTTTTGACCGTGATATCTCGGCTGACGCAGAGCGGATCGCCAGCACTTCAGGCGGCGAACGTTTTGCCCCGACCGTTGTCAGCGGTCCTTATACCTTTGTCAGTTTTGAAAACAACAATGTTACTTTGAGAAGAAACCCTCATTTTAAAGGCGACTTAAACGGCAACGTCCCAACGCTTGAATGGGTTGTCCAAACAACAGTTCCGGAAGCAACTGAACTTGATATGTTGCTTGCCGGTGACATTGACCTGCTTCCGACCATGATTGACGGGCCCAAAATTGACCGTGGCCGCGCTGATGCGAATATCTCTTCTTCCAGTTACCTTAGGAATGGTTTTGGTAATATGCCGTTCATCATGGACTGGGGCCCAACAGCCGATGTAAACGTCCGCTGGGCGATTGCTTGCCTTGTTGACCGTACCCAGCTGCTTGACCAATTCCTTGGCGGATACGGCGGTTTGGTAGATTCCGAATACGGCGCGTCCCAATGGATGTATGCCCTTAAGGAACGTGAGCTTCGCGAAGCCTTGACTCCGATTGCCATGAATATTGACCGGGCCAATGATTATCTGGATGAGACAGCCTGGGTCTTTGAAGCAGACGGCTCAACTCCTTTTGATACCGCAAAAGCCAGCGCAGACGGTTCTTACCTGCGCCACAATGCTGACGGCGAACCCTTAATCATCTTCCATGCGGCAGCTAGTGCAGCGGTTGGTGAGATTTTGGAAATCGACCTGATGCGGAATGCTCCGCTTGCAGGAATGAGATACAATATTGACTTCCCTGATTTCTCTCTTTTGCTTGATGAGTATTATGAAGGTTTTAGCTGGGATGATTCAGAACGTACTTACTCCGTTTTCTCAATGGCAATGAACTTTTCCGTGCCGTTTGATCCTTACACCAGTATGCACAGTGATTTCCTTGGCACATGGATGAATAGTGCCGGTGTAAATGATGCTGAGCTTGACCGGGCGATTATGGCAATGCGCCTGACTGAACCTGGCGAAAACGAAACATATGCTAACCATTGGTTTGATTATGTTGTCCGTTGGAACGAGATTCTCCCGATGGTCCCGCTTTACTCAAACGAATACTTTAATCTCTTTAACTCCGCAGTGAAAGCTGTTAATACTACTCCTTTCTGGGATTGGTATCATGTCATCTGTGAAATAGAAAAATGGCAATAAATAGTTAAACTGGAATCGGGGGGCGGCGATCCCGCCCCCTTTTTTCCAACTCTGTAGGAGGGGTGCCTAGCGGCATTCCCAATTAAATGGAGGGTACGATGCTAAAATACATACTTAAACGGTTAATCATCCTGATTCCGGTTGTTATTTTAATTACGATCATTTTGTTTTGGATTAGGCAACTAATGCCGGGAGACCCGATTAGGATGATGCTTTCGCCGAATCTTAGGCCAGAGGTATATCAAAACGCATATGACACAATGGCACGGCGGCTTGGTTACGACCGCCCCGTTTATGAACAATATTTCCGCTGGATATACAATTTGGTTGCCCATCGTGACCTTGGTCATTCAACGATGTATAACCGTCCGGTTGCCGAAGCAGTCGCCCAGCCCCTGCGCAATAGCATTTTACTTAATGGCCTCGTCAATATGTTTTACCTTTTGATTGCCCTGCCGCTCGGAATCAAGATGGCTGTCAAACGCCATTCGTTTTTTGATAATTCAATGCAGGTATTTTCCCTTGTGACTTATTCGATTCCTTCTTTTTTTATCGGCCTGACCCTTCTTTTCATCTTTGGGATAACCGTAGGCTGGCTTCCCCTCGGCGGAATGCCGAACCGGGCATTAATCGGCGAAGGCTTACCCTTAGTCATCGCTTGGGTCCGTCATCTAATCCTGCCTGTGACAACGCTGACGATTGTCAGCCTTGCAACGGCAATGCGTTATGTCCGTAACGCAATGATTGACGCTTTGTCGCAGGATTATATCAGGACTGCCCGCTCCAAGGGCTTAAGTGAGAAAGTCGTTATTTATTCCCACGCTTTCCGTAATGCCTTAATTCCGATTTCAACGGTCATTGTTTTTACTATTTTTGCCCTCTTTGCCGGAGCAGCCCTTACCGAGTCAGTTTTCCAATATAACGGCATTGGTTATTTGCTGGTCCAGGCGGTCAGGAACCGTGATACGATGATGATTATTTCGATGAATCTTTTCTTTGCGATTGTGAATGTAACAGCAGTTTTAATTGCTGATATTATATATGGGTTAGTTGACCCACGGATAAAACTAAAGTAGAAATTAATTACGTAAGGGCATGGTTATTATAATGATGAAAAAAATTGGTCTGTCTTTCCTTTTGATGTTGAAACGCCTTTTTGTCCCGGCGCGGTTCGAAGAAAAAGCTCTTGATGAAGAAATGCTAAGGACGCCCGGCAAAATCATCTTCCTTAATCTTATCCACAATAAGCTGGCGATAATTGGCTTTGTTGGTTTTGTTTCAGTCCTTTTATTTTCTTTTATTGGCTCGCGTGTCATTCCCTTTACCGAAAATTATACTGAGCTGACTAATTCAAATCTAAGGCCCAGCCGCAACTTTTTGAAATATCCGGCTGAACTTAATCAAAAAGAAATAGTAAAAATTGCTTCCGGCGTTTCTTTTAGTGTTGCCCTCACCACCGATGGCGATTTGACGATTTGGGGGACTGAATGCAACCGCTTGATGCCTGGCGTTTCGGACTTGATTCTCGATATCCCTAAGGAAGTTAAGGAAGCCAATATTGTTGACGTTGAGGTCGGGTCAAGATTCGTCATCTGCCTTGACGACAAAGGGAATTTTTATGGCTGGGGGCATTATAGCAATGACCAGACTGTTGTGCCGGACCAGATCAAAGTGATCTTTGACTACCTTAATGTCAAAATTGTAAAAATAAAAGCCGGGACGCAGTGGACGGCCGTCCTTGGCGACAATAATTGTCTTTATGTCTGGGGCAGTATGCAAGCGCGGAATAATTTCCTTGTCCCGCTTGAGCTTGATTACCGGATTGTTGATTTCGTGGCAAGTGAAGATAATATGGCGTTGATTCTTGATGATGGCACGATCCATGTCATCGGTATGCGCGGAACGGAATTTTATGAGCGTGTCCCGGTTGAGTTAACTGATGGTTCGGTCCGGGTCGTAAATGCAGTTTCTACGATTAGGAATGTCTTGGCCCTTGATGATGAGGGCAAGCTCCATTCATGGGGCAGCTCGGAAAACGGCCTTAACCAGCTTCCGGAAGGGCTTGACGTTGAGCGGGTTGTCCACATTGCTTCCGGCTACAAGAATTTTGTCGCCCTTGATGATGACGGTGATATTTTCATGTGGGGTGCAAGTGAACTTGGCCAGCTCAATTTGCCGCGTGATACATCAGAAATTGTCAGAATAGAAAGTGATTTCTTCCAGTTTTACGGCATTAATGAAGAGGGCAAAATCGTAAATGCCTGGGGCAACAAAGGTTACCTTTGGGGCAGTGACCAATTCGGGCGTGATATTTTTACCCGCGTCATCAATGGCGGCTTGATTTCGTTAAGGGTCGGGGCGATTGTTGTTGTCATTTCGATTACGATTGCCATTCTAGTCGGCTTGTTAAGCGGTTATTTTGGCGGCTGGATCGACCATCTTCTCATGCGCGTAACTGATGTTTTTGAATCACTTCCGTTCCTTCCGATTGCGATAACATTATCCTATGCAATTGGCCATGATATGCGGCCAGCCAACAAAATGTATTTGATGATGGTCATCATTGGCTTGCTATCGTGGATGTCGTTAGCAAGGCTTATCAGGGCCCAGCTTTTGCTTGAGCGGGAAAAAGACTTTGTCACGGCGGCAAGGGCGCTTGGAATCAAGCAATGGGGGATTATGTATAAGCATATTTTGCCCAATGTTTTTAATTTGATTATTGTTAATGTCACTTTAGGATATGCGTCAGCATTGCTGGTTGAAGCGGGCCTTTCATTCCTAGGCTTTGGTGTCCAAGAACCAACACCGTCATGGGGCAATATGCTGGAAAGCGCCCAGGATTCAACGGTTATCCAGTTCTTCTGGTGGCGGTGGATTATCCCGGCCTTGTTTGTAGTTGCGGCGGCGTTATCAATCAATCTGGTTGGTGACGCATTAAGGGAAGCAATGGATCCCAAGTCAAACGAGAGGTAGAGGGGAGCAAGCAAGGCAAGAGTATACTGGTTTTAAGGAGCAAGGTTTTGATAATATCCGCGCTATCCGAGAGCTGTCGATTCACCGTCCGACCCGCTCTCGCTCCGAGAGGAACGTTTTGACGTTATCTCAAGGGTCGTACTTTTGAATCGCACTCTCGTCTTCGCGGATTTAGATAAGGAGCAGCAAGGCAAGAGTACACTGGTTTTGAAGAGCAAGCAAGGCAAAAACATCTTGGAGTTGCCTTGCTGCGGAGTAAAATAAAAATTGTAAGTTAAATAGTAGTAGAGGTAAAGAACATGAGGAATGCAAAGCATTCTCATGTATGTAAGTTAAATAGTAATAGAGGTAATATTCATGAGAATGCTTGAAATCATCAATCTCCATTCCTACTTTGAAACCAAACGCGGCCTTATCCGCGCAGTTGACGGCGTTTCACTTGGAATAGAAGAGGGCAAAACCCTTGGCATCGTTGGCGAGTCCGGCAGCGGAAAAAGCCAGACAGCGATGGCAGTCTTAAAGCTGTTTGAAAAAAACCAGAGGATTTATGACGGCGAAATATATTTTGAAGACCAAAAAATCAGCGACCTTGGCGCAAAAGAAATGTATGAAATCCGCGGCAACAAAATTTCCATGATTTTCCAAGAGCCAATGACCTCACTTAATCCGGTCTTTACGATTGGCCGCCAAATCGGCGAGGTTTTTACGCTCCACCAAGGCATGACCAAAAAAGAAGCAATAAAAAGCGCGGTAAAAATGCTCGAAGCGGTGAAGATACCCAATGCCGGGCAAATTGTCATGCAATATCCCCATCAGCTTTCCGGCGGAATGCGCCAGCGCGTGATGATTGCGATGGCACTTGCCTGTAATCCCAAGCTTTTGATTGCTGATGAGCCAACGACTGCCCTTGACGTGACGATTCAGGCCCAAATCCTGCGCCTGATGAATGATTTGAAAAAAGAGCTAAAAACTTCGATTATGTTTATTACCCATGACCTAGGCGTCATTAACCAGATGGCTGACGAGGTTGCGGTTATGTATTGCGGCCAGGTCGTGGAAATCGCCCCGGTTGATTATATCTTTAAGCCAACCGGATATTCCCACCCCTATACCGAGGCCCTTTTGACTTCGATTCCACATCTGACCGGAGAAAAAAAGGAACGGCTTGACGCGATTCCCGGCGCAGTCCCCCACCCGCTTGACTTGCCGAAGGGCTGCCGTTTCGCCCCGCGCTGCCAGTACCGGACCGAAAAATGCGATAACGAAATGCCGGAAATGGCCAAAATAAGCGAAGAGCAAAGCGTCCGTTGTTTTTATCCCCAAAAAGACGAACGCCAAATTCGTATCGGAAAGGATAAGGTGTAATTATGCCAACTCAAAATGTCCTCTTAAGCCTAAATAATGTCAAAATGCACTTTCCGCTTAAAAAGAACAGCATTTTTGATAAGGAACGCCCGGTTGTAAAAGCGGTTGACGGAGTAACAATTGATATTTTTGAGGGTGAAACCTTTGGCCTTGTTGGCGAAAGCGGCTGCGGCAAATCAACGCTTGGCCGTGTTATCCTGCAATTATATGAACAAACCGCTGGTTCGCTCCATTACCGCGGCGTTACCTTAAATGACTATGCCCCGGCTTATTCGTTTAAAGACGCGGGCAAAATCACTTCCGTAAAAGGAAGCCCGGCGGAAATCATCGCCAACTATCTTGGGACAGTAAAACTTTGCGGGGCGCTTTTGCTCCACGCGAATCTTCCCGAGGTCGCAAAAACAATGACGGAAAGCCTAAACGCCGTTAAAGCAGTTTACCGCCTCAAGAAAGAAATTAATCTTCTTGATTTGAAACGCATTGCTTATCATGAAAGCACCGACCTTACGGTGGTTGAAAAAAAACGCTTTAGCCGGATTGAACGCAAAATTGCGTCCCTAAATGAAGAGCTTAAAATACTTGATGGAAGACTCGCGGCTTCTAACGCTTCACTCGGAAACCTTCGTGCTTCCCAAACCTTAAAGGATGGTTATGATCTGCTTGAAAAAGCCCGTGATATTTCCGTTGATTTGAGCCGCTTGACCAAAGAAGAAATGCGTAGGCTGCGCCGGGAACTCCAAGTTGTTTTCCAAGACCCTTATTCTTCGCTTAACCCGCGTTTTTCGGTCGGGCAGCTGATTAGTGAAGCCTTGGTAACACATAAAATGTTTGCCAGGAGTACCCGCCAGCTGGAAGAGTATACGCTTAATGTCATGGAAAAATGCGGCTTGCAGAATTATTTCCTGCACCGTTATCCCCATCAATTTTCCGGCGGCCAGCGGCAAAGGATTGGCATTGCCAGGGCTCTTGCCTTAAAACCAAAGTTTGTTGTCTGTGATGAGGCGGTTTCGGCCCTTGATGTTTCGATCCAGTCACAGATTATCAATCTTTTAATGGATTTAAAGGATAGCCAAAAGCTGACCTATCTTTTTATTTCCCATGACCTTAGCGCGGTGAAGTTCATTAGTGACCGGGTTGCCGTTATGTATCTGGGCAATATCATTGAGCTTGCCGATTCAGACCGGATTTTTGCCGAACCTCTTCACCCTTATACAAACGTTTTGCTTGAGGCAATCCCAACCACCGATGAGGCTTCAAAAAAGGAGCTTCAAGTCATCGAGGGTGATATCCCCAGCCCGGTGAACCCGCCCTCTGGCTGCAAGTTCCATACCCGTTGCCGTTATGCTGATGAATTATGCAAAACCAATGTGCCGGAATGGCGTGAGTTAAGGGAGCGTCACTATGTTGCTTGCCATTATCCGCTGGTGAAATAAAGAGCAAAATATATCCTGAAAGGGTTTAGAATGTATTTCCCCGAACGATTAAGAAAATTATTGCCAAAGAAAAAATCCCCCGCCGAATTAGACAAGCATTATGAAGAAATGGAGCTTGAAAAGGGGGATTTTCTTGCCATGGTGATTGCGGCAATCTTAACCTTTCTTCCGGTTTTGCTGATTGCGATGGCGGTTATATATGGGCTGCTGTTTTTGTTTTTGGGTTGAAAAGATATATATATGCCGCGTTACGAGAGCTGTCGATTCAATGCCCGACACGCTTTCGCTCCGAGAGAAATGTTACGTTACATAAATCCGCAAAAGACGCGAATTAAGTAACGACATTTCTCAAGGGTCGGGCATTTGAATCGCACTCTCGATTTCGCGGATTTACTGTCTTAGCAAATCACATCGGTTTTAAGTTATTGTTAAGCCGCTCTATTATTTTAATAAAATCCCGTTCCCGTGCTTCTTCGGTTTTAAATGAAAGGTATCGCCCTGTGTATGTGCGTTTTACAGACGGCGGCATCTTAGTGAAATTCTCATATGCTAAAAGGTGTGAGGCCAGTTTTTCCGCGAACGCTTCAATTTGCTCATCAGTTATCGGATTACTTTTTGGAGCGTCCCATGTGCCGTTCTTTTTCGCAGCTTCCACGGCTTTCTCGCCAAGTTCAGTCATAATGCCTTTTTGCCGCAGCACTTGGGCGAGTTGTTTGTTCTTTTCAGACCAAACACTTTTTGCGCGGCGTTTTGCAAAATATTTGTGGTACTTCGTTTCATCAATGCTCCGCATTTGGCCGTCAATCCAACCGAAACAAAGAGCTTCTTCCAAAGCCTCGGCTGGTGATAAAGTTGATATTTTTTTCTCGACCGGTGACGAAGTCGAGGCTTTTGCCTCGGCTGGTGATAAAGTTGATATTTTTTTCTCGACAGGTGACAAAGCCGAGGTTTTTGCCTCGGCAGATGATAAAGTCGCAACGGCTTCTGCTTTTCCGAAGATAAGCCACACGCCCTCGCTTGTTTCGGCGTTTTCTTGAAGCCATGCGCGGAAATCGGCGCGGCTGGGAAATAGTAATTCAGGTACGTCTGCTCTCATGTGTTTGCTCGCTTTCTAGGGGTTTACTTTGTTGTTGGTTCGCTTAAAGATAGTTTGCTTAATCATTATATCAACACGCACGAGCCAAGTAAATCCATTCAAGGGAAAATGCAAAGCATTTTTATAAGTCGATACGTCAGTATCGACATTATATCATAAAATATTCTTTTGTCAAAATACAGTAAATCCGCGAAATCGAGAGTGCGATTCAAATGCCCGGCCCTTGAGAAGTGTCGTTACTTAATTCGCGTCTTTTGCGAATTTATGTAACGCAACACTTCTCTCGGAGCGAGAGCGTGCCGGACATTGAATCGACAACTCTCGTAACGCGGAAACAACTAAAAACAACTAAAAAAACAATTAAAAAACAACTAAAAAATTCTATAAAAACTCCCTTTTTTAATGCTTGACAAATCAAAAAAAGGCAGGTAAAATGAAAATAGGTTTACCGCTAAACCTATGTAAATCTGCGATGGAGATTGCGGCTCGGAGGCCGCAATGACGATGTAAATCTGCGCAATGGATTGCGGCTCGGAGGCCGCAATGACGATGTAAATCTGCGATGGAGATTGCGGCTCGGAGGCCGCAATGACGATGTAAATATAGGCGGATTTACTTTATTAAAGAAATTCAAGTTGCATAACCCTTTAGCGGAGCAGGAACAAAGCGGATTTTGGATCGATGGTTCAGTTTGTTTTAGAAAGGTATGGTGATTAAATGAAAAAATATTTAAGGATTGTTGCCCTCGTCATGGCATTTTGCTTAATGCTTACTGCCTGTGGCTCAGCAGATGATAATGCCGAACGAGGAGGTTCGGGCGAGGAAACCAGTAACGCCCCGGCGGTTGATGTTGCGCCTCCGGCGGAGATTAGTGCAATGTCAGTTGAGGTCGTTGATGCGGACCTTACGGCAACGATTACCTTGGGCAATTGGCCGCCCGACACAGCCCCGGAGGCCGAGCTGGCCTTGTTTGAGGGCTACAAAAATGTCATGAATGCCCAATACCCTAATGTTACGGTTGTCCCATCTTATTTTTCTTATACTTTAAGCAACTACCTGCCGATGGCAAGGGGCGGGACAGCACCGACTTTGTTCCAGCCGCCGTTTACCGACCCGCAGCTGCTTATCGGGCAAGAACTGGCTGCTGATGTAACTGATGCTTTGGCAGAATTTGGCATTTTGGAAAAATTCAGCCCAAGTTTTATTGAATTATTAGGCGATGAAAACGGCAGGATTTTTGGCTTGCCCCGTGACGGATATGTCCTGGGGATGCACATCAACATAAATCTTTTCGAAGAAGCCGGATTAATCGATGATGAGGGCCTGCCGATGTACCCTAGGACCTTGCAGGAATTAGCCGAATACGGCCAGATTATCCGGGAAAAAACCGGAAAGGCCGGGCTGGTTTTCCCGGCAAGTGAAACCTTTGGCGGCTGGCTTTACTCAAATATTGCTTGGAATTTTGGCGCGGTTGGTGATTATGCCTTGGAAGCCCAAGACGCTGACGGCCGCTGGATTGCCAATTTTACCTCTGATGCAGCTGTGGCGGCGATGGAGTATATCCGTGACCTGCGCTGGGAATATGATATTCTTAATGCTGATGCGACAACCACCGACTGGGCAGGGGCCCACTCGGCTTTGGGTACAGGCGAGGCCGCGATGAACTTTGCCGCCGATGATTCGGTTGACCAGCCGACAGCCGGAAAAGGCTTGCCCGTGGACAAATTTGCCCTAGTTCCTTTCCCGGCCGGCCCTGGCGGAGCATATGCCTTGACGGGCGGAACTTGTTATATGTTTTCCCCGACCACGACCCATGATGAAGCGATTGCGACTTTGGGCTTCCTAAAAATTATCGGAATGCTCCCTTTTATCAGCGATGATATTTTGGCAAGCATGAGGGCTGGCGCGGAATCAAAACGCGAACGCGGAACTCCGGTCCTTCCGCCGATCCCGGCATGGAATGACGAGGAATTTATTTCGGCCCAGCGTCAAATTGCTTTAGATTATTCCAACGTTGATATGCGCCTTTATAATGATTTTTATGATTCCTTTACGGACGGAACGATTGCCTTAAGAGGTGAAGAGCCTGTTTTTGCCCAGCAATTATACCGCGAACTGACCAATGTTATCCAAAGAATGATTACCAGAGAGGGTGCAGATGTCTTTAATTCGCTCTTGCAAGCCCAGGAGCGTTTCCAAGAGTATTTGGATGATGAAATAAATAACAGGTAAAAAATCCGAAGGTGTGGTGTAAAATGAATAAAGTCCGTTTAAACGAAAGAATAAAAATTCAATCAACGAGCTGGCTGATCATGTTGCCTGGGATAGTGCTGTTTGCTTTTTTCCTGTGGGTCCCGCTTATCCAGAGCATTAGGATGAGCCTGTACCGGACAAGGAATGTTGAGCTGGTTGAATTTATTGGCTTTAACAATTACTTAAGTGTTTTCCGGAATCCCGATTTTCATCAAGCGATTGCCAATACTTTTACCTATACCTTTTGGTCTTTGATGATTGGGTTTTTAGTGCCTATTTTTATGGCGATTGTGATTGGCGAAACCGTGAGGGGGCGGGGTTTTTTCCGGACGGCCGCCTATATCCCCAACGTCCTGCCGGGCTTGGCTGCCGTGCTGTTATGGTCGGCTTTTTTCTCGGCCGAAAGAACCGGGGTCATCAATATCCTGCTGGGCTATCTTGGTTTTGAAAGAATGGCGTTCTTAAGCGAAGCCCATTTAGTTATCCCCTTGATTGTCGTGACCGCGACTTGGAAAGGGGCAGGAGCAACCGCGCTGATTTATATGGCTGGCTTGGCGGGGATAAATCCGGAGCTTTACGAAGCAGCCACCATTGATGGGGCAGGAGTCCTTAAAAGAATCCGCTACATAACAATCCCGGCCATCTTTAACCTTGGCAGCACGCTTCTTATTTTGCAGATTATCGCCATTTTCCAGATTATGTACGAGCCTTTAGTTTTAACCAGCGGCGGGCCGGATAATGCTTCGTTATCGGTCATGCTTTTGATGTGGCGTTATGCCTTTGGCGGAAATATGGACTTTGGCAGGGCTTCGGCCGTAGCGGTGATTATTGCCATCATTCTGCTTATTTTTACTGCGATATACTCACTTGTTAACAAATACAAAACTGATTGGGATGGCTGAAGCAAAGTTTTGAAAGGCAGGTTATCAATGAAATTAAAACTAGCACCTCCGCGGACAGGGATAATTCGTGACTTCGATGCCAAATCACCCAGTGCAAAAGTTATCTTGTTCCTTGCTTACACAATCTGTATTATTATTGTCATCATCTCGCTGTTCCCCATTTTTTGGGTCTCGATGGCTGGCTTTAAGGATTTGCGCGAATATATGTCAAGCACTTCGATTTTGCCGGAATTTTTTGACTTTTCCCGCTATTCGCGGACATGGACACAGCTTAGCATTATTAACAATTACCTAAATTCATTTTATGTAATTACCGGAAGCATTATTTGCTCCTTGATTTTTAATGGGCTTTTAGCTTATGGAATCTCGATTCTCAAGCCAAAAGGTTACCAGCTGATTGAAAAATTGGTTTTTTTCTCGCTGCTTATCCCGGCGACAATCAGCCTTGTCCCGCTTTACATGAATATCATGAATCTTAATCTGGGCGGTTTTTTCACCCCGCTTTGGCTTGCGGCCGGGGCAAATGCCTTTAATGTAATCCTTTTCCGGCAGTTTTTTATGTCGCTTCCCTCTTCAATAATTGAAGCTGGGCGGATTGACGGCTGTTCGCAGCTCCAGACATTTTTCCGGATCGTCTTGCCGCTTTCCAAGCCGATTTGCATTGTCGTGACGATTTTTACTTTTAATGGGGCGTGGAGTGATTTTCTGCTTCCTTATCTTGTCCTGGGGCAAGGCCGCTGGCAGACGGTCATGGTGCGGCTGTTTATTTTTAGTACCCAGCAGACGATAAATTATGATGATTTGATGAGGGCGGTGGTCTTTTCGATTATTCCGCCGATTATTTTATTCTTTATTTTCCAGAAAAAATTGACGGAAAATATTGTGACGGCTGGGGGCATTAAAGGGTAGCATAGCGTCGCCCGGCGGCGACGCATTTTTTGGTATGATATATGTAACAGCGAAAAACTGTGCCAAAGAATTATTAAAAATTCATTTAGGAAGAATGCCGCAAGCGACATTCTTCAGGGCCCGGCGGCGAGTAAAGGAGACTCAATATGGTGAAAATAGCAGATAAATATTTTAAGACTGACCCATGGAAAATTATTGAGGCGGGCTTTAACCCGGAATATTTAAGGGTCAGCGAGTCAGTTTTTGCCCTGTCGAATGAAAACCTTGGCGTCCGGGGGAATTTTGATGAGGGCGGCAGCTTTTTGAGCCTGCGCGGAATGTACGTTAACGGCGTTTATGAGATTGAGGATTTGCCCCGCTCATACAAGGGAATTGTTGACAAAACCCATTTTATGATTCCGGCGGTTGACTGGCTTAAAACTTCGATCACGGTAGACGGTGAAGTCTTAGACCTTGGGAAAAGCAATTTTTCCGCCTTTGTCCGTGAGCTTGATATGCGCTCAGGGACGCTTAGCCGTGAATTTGTCTGGCATACGAATTCGGGCAAGAATTTAAAGCTAAAATTTATCCGCTTCCTTGACATGAATCATGGCGAGCGGGCTTATAGCCGGATTTGCTTTGAAGCCCTTGATTTTTCTGGCCCGGTTTTATTATCCTCTGGCCTTTCCTTTGATCTTTTGCATGAGGGCAGGAATGAATGTTTCTTTGAAAACGCGCAGATTGCCAAAAGAGGGCCTGCGGCTTTTATTAAGGCCAGGACGAAAAGGTCAGGCATGGAAGTCTTTGCCGCAATGGAGCTTTCCGGGGCTTTAGTGGATAAAACGGATAAAACTGACAGAAGTGTCACTTTTTCCGCAAGCCTTGACCTTGTTAAAGGTGAAGCCCTAAACGTTGATAAAAGGGTGACGGTTCTTTTTGACCGGACAGAGGGGGAAGAGCTGTGGAAGAACGGCTCTAAAGCTTTTCTTGCCGCCAAAAAAATATCTTTTGATGAAGCGCTTAAAGCCCAGCAGATTTATTGGGAAGAGTTTTTTAAGGTTTCGGATATCGTGATTGAGCCGTCATGTGAAGAAATAGCGGCTGCTGTTTTAGAAGAGCAGCAGGGCATCCGTTTTTGCAACTTCCAGATGGCGCAAACCTATCATGGCGGAAGCGTCCATCACAATATCGGGGCAAAAGGCTTAACAGGCGAAGCATACAATGGACACGCCTTTTGGGATACCGAGGCGTGCTGTTTGCCTTTTTATCTTTTTTCAAATCCGCAAGTGGCAAAAAGCCTTTTGATTTTCCGTTATAATACATTGCCCCAGGCGCGTGAGCGGGCTGAAATGCTTGATTGCCGGGGAGCTTGTTATCCGATTGCAACTCTAAACGGCGAGGAAGCCTGTAACCTCTGGCAACACGCCAGCTTGCAATTCCACCCCAGCACGGCGGTGGCCTATGGTATTTGGCATTATGTAAAAATAACCGGGGATAAAGAGTTCCTTTATGATTATGGGGCGGAAATGTTGCTTGAAATTGCCCGCTTCCTGATTACCCGCGTTGACGCAAGCCCTATTACCGGAGATTACGGTTTTTATGGGGTCATGGGGCTTGATGAGTTCCAGCTGATGGTGAATAATAACGCTTATACAAATTATATGAGCAAGCGTTCGCTTGAATATGCTCTTTCAGTCATTAACGATATGATTGCGGAAAGGCCGGAGCAGTACAAAAAAATGGCAGCGAAAACGGATTTTTATGAAGCGGAAACAGCTAAATGGCAGGACGTGGCCGCCAATATGTATATGCCAGTCACCGCCGAGGGCCTGTTTGAACAGCATGACGGTTTTTTTGAACTCCCCCATATGGAGATTGATTTGATTCCGGTTGATGAATTTCCCTTATATAACCATTGGTCATATGACCGGATTTACCGCAATAATATGATTAAGCAGCCCGATGTGCTGATGTTCCTTTACTTATATAATTCTTCTTTTTCGGCCGAGGTGAAACGCCTTAATTATGAGTTTTATGAGCCGCTGACGGTCCATGAATCATCACTTAGCCCGGCAATCCATTCAATTCTTGCCGCCGAGCTTGGAAAAATGGAAGAAGCAACCGATTTTTTTGGTTATGCGACCCGTCTTGATCTTGACAATTATAACCGCAATACCGGCGAGGGCTTACACACGACTTCAATTGCCTTAGCTTGGATAAATATTGTTTACGGCTTTGCCGGGCTACGTAGTGACGCTGACCTTTTGCAATTTGCCCCGCGTTTGCCGGAGCGTTGGAAACGCCTTAGTTTTTCGATTACTTACCAAGGGCGGATTGTGGAAATCGAAATGGAAAAAGAAAAAACCCGGTTCAGTTTACGTAAGGGGAAAGCCCTTTTATTTGTGGTCTATGGCGAGGAAGTAATACTTGGGGCAGAGGGATTAGTGGTTACTAATTGGTAATCCTGTCCGGATTATAATTATATAGGAGAATTTGTGGATACTTGGAGTTTTAGACTTGATGGATATGACGGGGCGGAAACGGTAACCAACGGCAACCGCTTCCTGATTGGCAACGGCTACTTTGGCTTTCGCGGCACGATGGACGAGTGGGGAAAGGCGGAATTTGCTGCTGTTAACCTGGCCGGGGTTTATGACCAAAACGGTGACAAATGGCGCGAGCCTGTTAATGCGCCAAACGGTCTTTTTGTAAAGCTTACGGCCGCTTCTATCGAAATGGTTTTGGGAAAAGCCAAGGAAAAAGAGCATTATCAGATGATCGATTTCCGGCATGGCATTCACCACCGTGATACCTTATTTGACAAAGTCAGGATTAAAAGCACCCGCTTTGCTTCAATGGCTGAACCGAACCTGCTTTGTTCGCGGATTGAGTTTTCGTTTGAAGCCGATCTTGACGCCGAAATAATGTCCGGAATCGATACGGATATCTGGGATATCAACGGCCCTCATTTATTTGAATTCAAATTTAAAAGAAGGCCTTACCTTTCAGCTATTTGCCATACCGGTGAACTGCTGATTCCGGTTACGGTAAGCCAGGCCGTCACCTATGATTTTGATTGTGAGGAAGAAATCAAGGTTTTGGACAACGGGGTTTACCGCTTAACTAGGTTTCCGGCAAAAGCGGGCCAAACTTATGTCCTTGAGGTTTATGCTGCGGTATGCACCGCGCTTGATGATGTTTTTTCAATCCAAAGAGGGGAATCAATTTGTGAAAAAGCAAAAATGTTAGGTTATAACCGTTTGCTAAAATCACATCAGGCGGCTTGGGATAAAATTTGGAAAAATTCAGCGGTTGAGCTGGTTGGCGATGACGAAGCCAGCCGGGCAATGAATGCCAGCCTTTATCATCTTCATAGCATTAGCCCGCGCCATGCCAAGGACTTGTCAATTCCGGCGCGTGGATTGTCGGGGCAAACCTATAAAGGTGCTATTTTTTGGGATTCAGAGATTTTTCTGTTGCCTTTTTTTGCTTATACTGAACCCGAATTGGCAAAAACTTTATTAAATTACCGGATTAAAACCTTGCCCGGCGCGAGGAAAAAGGCCGCTGAATATGGCTACCGCGGCGCGTTTTATCCGTGGGAAAGCCAAGAGGGGGGCAACGAGGGCTGTACTGATTATAATGTCATTGATGTTTTTACCCATCGCCCGGTCCGGACGTATTTCCGGGACAAGCAAATCCATATCAGCGGTGATATTGTTTATGCCTTGTGGCAATATTTTATCATCACCGGGGATATATATTTTATCCGTGACGGCGGGGCGGAAGTGATCCTTGAGTGTGCGAGGTTTTATCTTTCCCGCGCCCATCGGCGGCTGGATAATGGCAAAATTGAATTTCTTGATATTATCGGCCCGGACGAATATCATGAGCGGGTTAATAATAATGCGTTTACGGTGCAGATGGCGGCCTTTTGCTTTAGCTGTGTGTGCGACCTAAAAGGCATTTTTGCGATGTTCCAGCCGGGCTTTTTTAAGACTTTGCTTGATAAATTGGATTATCATGAAGATCTGGCATTATTAGAAGAAATTTATCCGGACGTAAAACCGGATTTTAAAGAAAATGAAGTCATTGAGCAATTTGATGGTTATTTTGCGCTGGAAGATTGCACGCTTTCCGATGTAAGGAGCAGGTTGCTTGATGAAAGGGAGTATTGGGGGACAAATCAAGGGGTTGCTTCCCAGACGCAGATTATCAAGCAAGCCGATGTCATTTCGATGATGGCGCTTTTCCCGGAACTTTTTTCTGATGAGACAGTTAGGAAAAATTGGCTTTATTATGAACCGCGGACGGAGCATGGCTCAAGCCTTTCCGCCTGTATGTATGCTTTGACGGCTTGCCGGATCCGGCGGCCCGATTTGGCTTATCAGCTTTTTCTAAAGACGGCTTCAATTGATTTAAACGGCGGCGGCAAGCATTGGGCGGGCGAGATTTATATTGGCGGGACGCATCCGGCGGCAAATGGGGGGGCATGGATGATTGCGGTGCTTGGTTTTGCCGGGCTTGTTGTTGACAGTGCCGGGCAGATTTTCCTTAAGCCAAGCTTGCCTGCGCAAATCAAAAAACTACGCTTCCCGCTGGTACTTAACGGGAAGCGCAAGGTAGTGACGGTTACGCATGAGGGCTGGGAGGTGGAAGAGGGTTGACGTTTCGTCATTGCGGGCCTGACCCGCAATCCCAGTAATCAAGAGTTTGCTTGTTGTATTTTTTGTGCGTTAAGAGTATAATTAAGCAATGGATAACAAAGCACTAAAAATCGTATATCATGGCTCAACTTCAATTATTGAAGCAATTGACGTAAGTAAGGGCAAGCCATACAAAGATTTTGGACGCGGTTTTTATTTGTCAGAGGATAAAAACCATGCCATCAATATTGCCCTGCGCAATCGGCGGATTGAAAAGGAGCGGTTTGGCAGGAATACCGAAGCATATCTTTATACCTATAAAATGGATATGCTTAAATTATCGGATTTTAAGATAAAAGTATTTAATGGCGCAGATTTGGAGTGGGTTCAATTTGTCCTTGCCAATCGTAAGATACGTTCACGGTCGCATAATTTTGATGTGGTGATTGGGCCAACAGCAGATGATGATACGATGGTAGTCATCAATGCGTATCTAGACGGATTATATGGCACGATTAATAGCGAAGAGGCATTAAGCATTTTGCTTAAGAATATTGAAGCGGAAAATTTGCCCGGACAAATTTTTATCGCAAATAATAATGCTTTGAAGCTACTTACTAAGAGGGGGAAAGCGGAAAGATTATGAAAGGGTTTAGGTTTTCTTTAGATTCAAAAACTGCGCGGATAAGTGAAGCTTATGCCCAAAGGAAAAGTATTTCTTTGGAAGAAGCAATGCGGCAATTTATTGGTTCGAAAACTTATCATGCCTTGAATAATGCTGGTACAGGCTTATATCTTGAAGTTTTAGAATTTGTTTATGATATGTTTTTAGAGGAAATGGAAGAAACTGAAATACAGGAGCATTAAATGAAAGATAACTTAATTAACCCAGTTGCTTTTTTGCAAGTTCATATCGCCCGCCTTTTTATGGAAAGGCATGGCTTAAGTCCGGAAAAGTTTATTGCTTTAGACAAGCAAAAAGATATCCTCGGCTTCCTTAAGCTGGGATATGAGCCATTTCATCTGACTGGAGATGAAGGCATCCTTGATGAGCTTGATGCTTATTTGAAAATAGTGCCTAGTCCCCCTACTCAAACACCATAATTTCGGCAGCTTGCGCCCCTTGGGAGCGGCTGGCTGAGTTCATTGAGAAGATAAGCTTCACATAGCGGGCTTCGGCGGAATCAAAATCTGCCCGCGCCAAGTTTCCGGTCGCCGGGTCAAAATCATAACGCGCATCTTCGGCCGCGGCGGAAAAATTCGTGCCGTCAACGCTTACATGGACAGCAAAACCTTGGGTGCGGGCTTCCCAAATCGGATTGGGGTTAAGGCGGACGACAACAGTCGAGGCAGGGCGGATTTCTTCCAAATCAATTACTATTTCACCGGGAAAACCGCTGCTTTCCCAATATGTATTAGTATCATCGTCAACTACATTCCCGGCATCATAGATTTCGGTGACAGCCCCGGAGCTGACGCTCTTACCAAGGGCTAAATTTTCCCCATCGGGCAATTTTATCCAAAACTCCATCGGATCGGGGAAACCGGGCGGGCGGGTTATCTCGGTTTGGTCCGTGGCCTTGACGATGGTAAGGTTCGGGTTTTTATCTGTCCCGGTGAAAAATAATACTCCGGCGGCAACTAGTGAAATGATGATGGCCGCGCTGAAAATAATCGCTAAAATTTTGTTCATAGGTGTTCTCCTTTCATTGCTTAGGTCATTGCGGTCTTGAACCGCAATCTCTTGCGTCATTACGGTCTTTAACCGCAATCTCTTGCGTCATTGCGGCCTTGAACCGCAATCTATAATCTTACTCAAAAATAATGTTGTGGACAAATTCATTTACATTTAAGCGAAGTGCCTCAACGCTTGTTATTTTTTCCCCTAAGATTGTGATATTCCGGAGCGTGATATTTTCGAGGGTATGATTTTCATTATGCCCAAGGAAACGTGATTCCGGCACTCTGCCGTCAAGCGTATTATAAACATTAAGGCCATCAATGGTGATGTCCCGGATTGAGCCCCACTCATCGGGGACAGCGGACCAGCCGCTTTTTAGCATATGAAATTCGATTAATTCATTATTTGCCCCATTGTCACCGCGCATAAAAGCATTTTCGACAATGATGTCCTGGTAAGTAATATTGTGGATAAAAGCGTCATCGCTGTTGTGGATGCTGATGACGGGCTTGTGGTTGTTGTAAAGCACGGTGATGTCTTTAAACAGGACATTGGAAATTTCTGGAAATAGGGTCACGCCCTTGTTGGTTTCATAACCGATTTCCATTGATTGGGCAAGGTCAGTCCAAATCTGAATCCGCTCAAAGGTGATATCGCTTGAAGAGCCGGAATAGTTTTTGACAACAAGGCTGTCGTCCCAAGTACGGGCAAAAGAATCAACAACCGTATGCCTTCTTGTGGATTGAAAGGTGAAACCGTCGCCGTTTTGGCGGCCGGAAATTATTTTGACATTTGAGACAAAAAGATCTTCCGAAGCGTAAGAATTAAAGCACCAAGCATTGGAGTTGGCAAGAATAATGCCCTCGACCGTGACATTTTTGCTGGCGCGGATATCAAGCGGGACACGGGCATAAGAGCCGGGCTGATTCCATGCCGGATAGTCGGAATTGTCAATAATTCCGCGGCCGCGGATTACAACGTCAGAAGCATTGTCAACAATGACAACGGAATGAAGAACCGCACCGCCGGATATGTAGAGGGTCTTGCCGCTTTCAACCATGACCGCATCATGTGACCACTGGCCCGGCTCAATAAAGATGACATCGGGGTCGTTGCGGTCAGGGATGTCAGTTTCTAATGGATTGGCAAAAATATGGGTTGCTTTATTGACATTGTCATTATAAACAACTGTGTAAAAACCCGGCCCCGGAATCGGGAAACTGACCCGGTTTTCATCAACAACCGGGGTAATGCCGTGGGAACTAGGCAAAACAACCGCGCTTTCAATATCGCGGTTAAGCCCCGGCACCGTGATTTCGATTAAGGCTTCACCCTCGATGTCAAAATAAGCCATCGGCGTATCGGAGGGCATTGCATTTGCACCCCAGATATGCTGGTGATTGACCTGGACATCATAAACGAACAGCTCATTCCCATCTACCGAAATCTGCGCGGTGCTTGAAGTGGTCATCAGCTTTGGCCCTTCATATAGAACAAGCTTGGCCTCATTTAAGCTAGCCCCGGCATTCGGCCTAAGGGACGAGCTTTTGACGAAAATAAAAACTAAAAGCGCAATACTTAAGATAGCCCCGATTCCTAGGCAAATCACAAGAGTAGCAGGTACACTTTTTCCAGCCATAATAATTATCCTCCTTATTTGGTGAAGTGAAACGGCAACAGGTTGCAGCAGGTAGGTTGAACGCTAAACCTATGCTTATTATAATATAAGGATTGAGATAATGCAAGATATAATAATGAGTTTGGGCAAAGAATGTCATTAGCCACAATAAATTATTTACTCTTGCAATCTTATTGTAAAACAAATAAAATAGCAGTAGTGCCGTTAATTTTTACTGGCGATAGAAATACAGAAGAGATTGGGAGTGATTGATTTGAAATCTGACAACAAAAATATCAGTTCGGACAATTCGGCAGCGTTTGAGGAAGTCATTGCCATTATTGAACGTGCCAGGGAAAATTCTTTCCGCGCCGTAAATCGCAATTGATTACTATGTATTGGGAAATCGGTCAGTACGTCAGCGAAATGAGTAAAAATGTAGGCTGGGGTAAATCCGTTGTTTCGGCTTTTTCAAATTTTGTTCAATCACATTATGTAGGAATAAAAGGCTTTTCACCGCAGAATATTTGGCGTATGAAGCAGTTTTACGAAACGTATGCCGAAAATGAAAAACTCTCACCACTGGTGAGAGAAATTAGCTGGACGAACAACCTACTTATTATGATGGCCGCAAAATCAGATGAAGAACGCGAGTTTTATCTATTGCTTTCGTCCAAAAACAACTATTCAAAACGTGAACTGGAGCGGCAGATTGACAGCGGATTATTTGAGCGAACAATGATTTCGGATACGAAAAATCAATTATTTCTTGAACGTAGTTATGGACTTACAGCGTTGCGTGACAGCTATGTACTTGAGTTTTTGAATATACCGGAAAAGCATAAAGAAACAGATTTACGTAAAGCTATTGTGTCGAACTTACGGAAATTCATTTTGGAATTCGGAAAAGACTTTTCGCTTGTTGGCGAGGAATATCGTGTCCAAGTTGGCAATACCGACTTTAATATAGACCTTGTTTTTTACAATCGAGAGCTATCTTGCTTGGTAGCAATTGAATTAAAAATTGGGAAATTTAAGCCGGGTGATTTAGGGCAGCTTGAGTTTTATCTCGAAGCTCTCGATCGTGACATTAAAAAACCTAACGAAAACCCAAGCGTAGGCTTAATTCTATGCGCCAAGAAAGATGATGCGGTTGTCGAATACGCTTTGAGCCGCAGTATGTCACCTGCACTTATTGCCGAATATCAAACTCATCTTCCGCAAAAGAATTTATTGGAAAACAAACTACGTGAATTGAGGGAGTTGGCAGAAGCGGAGGGGTTGAGTGATGATGAGGAAAGTGGGGGCGAATAGGCATGAAAATAATATTGGAGGCACTAAAATGAATCCTACTGGTGATTTTAACCGATAGTTAATCAACAGGAGGACTTATGGATAATATTGAAAATAGCCAAAATCTCTATAAAGATTTCCTGAATCTTAATTATCAGGAGCTTGAGGCTCTTGCAATTAATGCTTGTGAAAAAGAAGAACGTGAGTTTTACAAGAGCCTATGCAATTTCTATCTTTTCATAAACCAGCCCAGAGTAATGAAGGAGAAACCTTTTTGAAGTGTTATCCGCAAAACTGCGGATGCAAACTGAGGGTGCAAACTTGCGCAAAAATGCCCTCAAAAAACAGTTGACAAAGCGCAAAAGGGTATGTTAAGATTGAGATGTAGTTTAGCGTTAAACTTATTAATTTGACGCTAGTTAAGTTGAAGAGTTGGGCTGCTTTGCCCTAAAAGGTTTAGCGTTCAACCAAATTATTAAGGAGAGTTATTATGAAAAGAAAATTGTCTCTGCTTCTTGCCCTAGTGATGGTATTTTCCGTACTCGTTGCTTGTGGCAGCACCAATGAACCGGTTGCCGAGCCTGCGCCTGTGGCACCAGCTCCGGCACCCGAACCAGCACAACCCGAACCGGAAGCAATGGCTGACAGCTTCCTTTGGGAAAATTTCGAAGGCCGCGACCCGGCCAACAAACCAGATCTGGCCAATAACGGAGCTTCAATGTGGTGGGATAACTGGGCAAACCTGCGTGCCAACGTTGATAATGGCATTGCACAAATCAGTTTCCGCCCCGGCGCGTTTGATCCGGAAGATTTTGATGATGAAGATGATTACTTTGCCAGGGCAGCCGACTGGATGGGCAACTGGGGCCAAGCCGTTGATATGTGGTCTCTTGAAGGCATCGCATGGACAAAGTACCTGACTATCCGCATGAGTGGTGCTGATGGCGGTGAAGAAAACAAGCTTATCCTCCACTTCCAGCCCGAAGACGGCCCGTCATTTGTCAAGCTGTTTAGCGAATTGGTAACGAAAGACGGCGGCAACGCTTCAATTACCACCGATATGCAAGACATCGTCATCGACCTTGAAGCTTCCGGCTTCCCCGGCATGACAAACAGAATGCATATCCGCGCCCTTGCTCCTTGCGTTGTTTACTTTGATGAAATGTATTTCTCCGGCCCGATTGGCCCGATTGGTGATGATCCGGTTAGCGAAATCACCGTATCACCGATTGGCAACCCTGCCGACCTTCCCATTAAGGATTATGTCGAAGCCGTAAATTAAAACACCCAAAACACCTAAAGCACCCAGTTTTTACTGGGTGCTTTTTTACTGGGTATTTTTTGCCTATGCCGGGCATTTTTTTGCACTCCCATTTTTTTCAAAATTTTCAAAATTCCCCTTGACAATATCGTAAATAGCGATTATACTGTATATAGTGTACATGAGAAAGGAGGGCAAAAGTGAAAATTATCGTCTCAAACCGTTCCGGCGTTCCTATTTATGAGCAGATTAAAGAGCAGGTTAAAGCAGCGATTTTTTCCGGCGCATTAAAAGAGGACGATATGCTCCCGTCAATCCGCCAGCTGGCAAGGGATTTGAAAATCAGCGTCATCACCACAACCCGCGCTTATGGCGACTTGGAGCAAGAAGGATTCATTACGACGGTTAAGGGAAAGGGCTGTTATGTTTTGCCGCGGAATAAGGAGCTGGCGCGGGAAAACGCAATGCACAAAATGGAAGATGGATTAATTATTGCCATTACGCAAGCAAAAGCAGAGGACATTACAAAAGAAGAAGTAATAAAACGGCTTAATTTATTATGGGAGGCAGAAAATGAATAATATTAATAATATTATAGAAGCTAGCGGGCTTCACAAAAACTATGGGGAGTTTAAGCTTAACGATGTTTCATTTAATGTGCCGGGCGGTTACATCATGGGCTTTATCGGGCCTAACGGCGCAGGGAAAACCACCACGCTCAAACTAATTTTAAACATCATTAAGCGCGATTCGGGCAGTATCAAACTCTTTGGCAAAGAAGCCAATCTTTTTCAAAATGAAGATATCGGAGTCGTCATGGACACGCCGATGTATGTTGACGAGTGGACGGTAAGTGATGTTGAAAAAGCCATATCGCCTTTTTACAAGCAATGGGACAAAGAATTATTCGCCAAATACACTAAATCTTTTGGGCTTTTACCCAAAAAGAAGATTAAGGATTTGTCGCGCGGAATGAAAGTTAAAATCCAGATTGCGGCAGCCCTTTCCCATCACGCCAAGCTTTTAATCCTTGACGAGCCGACAAGCGGGCTTGACCCGACGGCACGTGATGAAATCTGCGACCTGCTCCGGTTTTTTGTGACCGATGAAACCAAAAGCGTTCTTTTTTCAACGCATATTACATCAGACCTTGAAAAGACCGCTGATTATATCGCGTTTATTATGGATGGCATGGTTGTCTTTTCGGGGGCAAAAGATGATTTACTTGAAAAATACGCCCGCGTGACAGGGGGATTCTCAGAGATAAACCCTGAGCAGAAGAAGCTTATCATCGGCTACCGCGCGCATGGTACTGGCTTTGAGGGCATGACAGAAACGGCCAACATTAGTAAGTTTAAAGAAAGTGTCCTGATTGAAAAAATCAGCTTGGAAGAAATCATTATTTTCATGAATAAGGAGGCAAAATTAAATGATAAATGATAAATTATGGGCATTTGTCCGCTTGGACTTTGTGACAATCAAACCGTATTTTACGGCAAAGAATATCCTGATTTATGTAGCACTTGCCATTTACATGGCATTTATGTCTAAAAGCATTATCACGACGGTTGGCATTGGGCTTATGCTGGCAACGCTAAATATTGGCTATCCCTTTGCCCTTGGTGAGAAATGCAATATGGATGCGCTTTATATCATGATGGGGACAGACAGGAAAACAGTCGTCAAAGGGCGGTATCTTTTTTCTTTATTGCTTAATTTGCTGGCAGTAACTTTTACGATGGCAATTGCGCTGGTTGTCCTTTTCGTTAGGAACTTATATGATGGCTTGGGCGGGATGTTAGTCCAGTCGCTTGGCGCAGTTTTGATGATTTCGGTGTTATTTTTGATGATTCAAGCCGTGCAAATACCGCTTTTCTTCAAACTCGGTTATGCAAAGGCAAAATTCTTCAGCATTTTTCCGTTTTTGATCGTCAGCGCATTTGTTGCCTTTGTGGTGATGTATGCCGGGGGAGATGGAATGCCAAGCGGCGTTAATGGTTTTGTCCAAAATTTATTTGAAAGCGTCCATCTCTTGGCTTTAGGAATCGTGGTTTTCCTCGTTCTGATGGCTTATGTTTCCTACAGGCTTTCGCTTGTTTTTTATCGCAAGCGGGAATTTTGAGATTGCGGCCAGATTGCAACACTGCTAATAAAACTCTTGCAAAAAAAGTCTAAATATGATACCATCGGGGAGTCGGACTAAGAAATTCAATCCGCCTTTGGGAGGAGTAAATTATGGCCACCTTACATGATATTGCAAGAAAAGCAGGAGTCAGCATAACAACAGTCTCGAATGTCATCCATAACAGAAAAAGCCGGGTCTCGCCGGATATGGTTGCAAAAATCCGCGCGATTATTAAAGAGGAAAACTACGTTCCGAGCATGACGGCACGCACCTTGGCCAGAAACGTATCCCCTATCATCGGGGTGATAAATCATCTGGCTTTTCGGCAAGGAGATGAGTTTTCCGCCGACCCGTTTAGCAATACATTCATCGGCAGCATTGAGAACTCAACCCGCGATAAAGGTTATTTCGTGATGGTCCGGACTGTTGAGGACGCCAATGCACTGGAGATTGTCCAGCGCAACTGGAAACTGGCGGGAATCATTCTGGCTGGCTTATACCACGATGATTTTTTTGAAAAAGTTAAAAATTTGGGCATTCCTTATGTCCTGATTGACAGTTATATTGATCTGCCTGATGTTTTGAATGTTGGCTTAGAAGACCAAAAAGGCGGTTACCTTGCAACGCGCCATCTGATCGAAAATGGGCACCGGGTGATCGCTTTTGCTTCCCCGACGATTAGGAAAGATGGTGTTGACGAACGCCGCTTTATGGGCTACAAGCAAGCGCTTTTAGAATACGGCATTCCCTTTGATGAGAAGCTTGTTTATGGGCAGGAGTTTTCAGTTGAAGCGGGCATGAATCTGGGGCATAAATTAGCCAAGATGGACAAAATAACCGCCATTTTCGCCACGGCTGACATTCTTGCGACAGGCATAATCGTTGGGCTTCGGGAAAAAGGCATAAACGTCCCTAAGGATAAATCAATCGTTGGCTTTGACAATAACTACCTGTGCCGGATTAGCCATCCGCAGCTGACCACGATTCATCAGGATATTGAAGAAAAAGGGACGATTGCAACCAAAATGATGCTCAATCAGCTGATGGGCAGAGAAATAACCGAACGCAAAATTATCCTGCCGGTTCATCTGGTCGAACGTGAGAGCGTAGCAAATATAAAAAATATATAAAATATATAAAATATATAGCCTAAATAATGTCTAAGATTTCGCGGAACGCCCCAATATTCCAGTCGCCATTGCCATATTTGACGGCATCGCCCATCGCAATCGCTTTCATTTCGGCGCGGTGGGCTGCGCTTATTCCGGCATCGGCATCCTCAACAACGACACAGTCACAGGCGTTGACGTTAAGATAATCAGCGGCCTTTAAGAAAACTTCGGGGTCAGGCTTTGAATTGGTGATATTATTGCCGTCAGAAATGGCGTCAAAGAAATCACCAAGCCCGATTTTATTAAGGATTAGCCGGGCATTTTTGCTGGAAGAACCAATTGACATCAAAATCCCTTGCTGTTTTAGCGCGGTCAAAGTGTCTAGGACTTCGGCCTCAAGGTCTTCCGGGGTCATTTTTTCGAGCAGTTCCCGGTATGTATTATTTTTTTCTTCTGCCATTTCGTTTTTCATTTCGCTGTTAGCACTAGAATAATCGCTGTTTTCCAGCACAATGTCTAAGCTTTCCATGCGGGAAACACCGCGCAGGCGGTTATTGATTTCTTCATCAAAATAAACACCAAGCCGATCTGCCAATTTTTTCCATGCTTGGTAATGATATTTGTCCGTATGGATGATTACGCCGTCCAAATCAAAAATAATTGCTTTCATAAGTATGCTCCATCTTTCTTAAGGCTTCCCCGGTTCATTATAATATAATGGTGATTTTGGGGGAAGTCAAGATAGTGAGTGGTTTAACATACATATTTTCTAGATTTTTGTACAAAACTAGTAGAACGGCGATTTGCAAAATCTAAAGAAAAATAGGCACTTGATTAACACGGAGGTAAAAAAATTACATGAGCAATTTGGACAGTTTCAGGGTTAGGACGGACTTGGCATTGGAAGCAAGGGAAAATATCGAAGTTGACGCTGAACGTCTTCATGGCGTTAAGATTTTTGAAACTTACGATGAAAAAAGTGAAGTCCGTGTTACCAAAGTTGTTATTGAGACCAAAAACGGCTCAAAAGTGATGGGCAAGCCGATTGGAACATATGTTACTTTGGAAGCTCCGGCGATGATTGAACCTGATGAAAATTATCATAAGGAAATATCACAGGAGCTGGCCGGGCAAATCCGCGAGATTATCCCCGGTCTTAATCATGAGCAGTCAATCCTTGTGATTGGGCTGGGAAACCGCGATGTGACCCCTGACGCGCTAGGTCCCAATGTGGTTGACAACCTTATTATTACCCGGCATATGGTGAGGGAATACGGCAAAGCTGCTTTTAGCAACGAGGAAATCCATGTTGTCAGCGGGATTGTCCCTGGCGTGATGGCAAAAACCGGAATGGAAGCGGCCGAAATAACCCAAGGCATTATTGACCAGACGAAACCGGATATCGTCATCGTCATTGACGCTTTGGCTGCGCGTTCAACCAGACGCTTAAACCGGACAATCCAAATTACTGACACCGGAATCCACCCCGGCTCAGGAGTCGGAAATCACCGCAATGCCCTGACCGAAGAAAACCTTGGCGTCCCGGTCATAGCAATTGGTGTTCCAACCGTTGTTGACGCGGCAACGATTGTTGGTGATGCGGTTGACAAGGCCCTTAAGGGCAAAGTGGGCGACCATATCGAAATCCGGGAGGAGATGCTTAATAGCCTTGGGGAACTTAGGAATATGTACGTGACGGGCAAGGACGTTGATTTTGAGATAAAGCAAATTAGCCATATTGTCTGCGATGCGATAAATATTGCCTTGAATCTAAGCTACTAGCAAAGCTAGTAGCTTTGCTAATTTGCTAATAGGTTTGGCTATTTCCCACTTGACAATCCTAAAAAGACTAGCTATAATGAAAATCTACCGCCAATCCCAGATCGGAAATTCTATTTCATTATTCTTTTATATGGTAAATCGAAGAAAAATCAAGAGGACTAAGTCGGCATGAAAATTCATTCAGCTGTATATTGGCAGACTGGTTTACATAATGAAGCCAATTACAATTCAGTTTTACTAAAAATTGCAGAATCAAAAAAAGGCACGTTTTTGCTTGCCCTTGTTTCGGCTGGTGATAAAGACAGCAAAGGTGAAATTGCCAGCGGATATGTCGCAGAAGAAATGGCAAAGTGGTTTGAGAAGTTTTATTTGCTGGTCATTATTAAAAATAAATCAATGGGGTGGCTTAAGAAAAACTTAGTGAAAGCCCTTAAGAAAATTCATGCTGATTTAATCCATTACCGTCAGAATAAAAATAATAAAAATTTAAATCTGGGGGCATCATTGATTTTACTTGTTGTCTGGCGTAAAAAATACATTACTTTGCAACTTGGTGAAGCAGAAGCATATAAATTCCGACGCTTTTTCCCTTATCGGCGCGTTGACCGAGCTGGTCAATTTAGGCCAGATAAACCGACGGGACGGCTTGGGAAAGATTTAGGGAAAGATCTTGAGTTTTGCTTGGCTGGAAACCCCTTTACACCCGCCATACATTATGGAAAGATAAAGCCTTTAGATGGTTTCCTTCTTTGTGATAGCAGTTTTTTAAAGCGGTTAAGCAAATCGCAAATAAATGAAGCCCTTAAGCCGAAAGCGTTACTTGGGGAGAGCCAGATCGCTAAACGGCTTAGCGATATCGCGGACCATGCCAAGCAAAAAGGGGCAGCGGAAAAACAGGCAGCCATATATTTGAAGTTTATCTAAGTGAGGGAAATTCCTTGCTTAGTTTGAGTCCTTACTTAATTAAGCCAAGAGGTAGAGCATGAAAAAGACATTAGTTAGCAGATATGAGATTATTAGCATAATTGGGCATGGCGTCGCAGGAAGCGTTTATTTGGCATACGACAGTCATTTGCAATATGAGGTTGCGATAAAAAAGCTTAACATGGCGCAAAAATCAATCACCGGGAGCTTGCGTAGTGAGGTAAACATCTTAAAGCAGATGGAGCATGAAGCTTTACCGATTGTTTATGATTTTTTTGCGGAAGCAGGAAGTGAATATATGGCGATGGAATATGTCCGGGGCATAAGCTTGGCTGATTATGTCAAAGAAAATGGCCCTTTGGGGAGAAAAAAGGCAATTTTGCTGATGAAAAAACTGCTTTCCGTTTTTGAGTATCTTCATTCATTTAATCCGCCCTTTATTTACCGTGACTTGAAACCCGAAAACATCATGCTCAAAAGTGAAAACGAGATAAAATTAGTCGATTTCGGCACAGCTTTTTCGCTTTATAGCGAAACCAAAAATCCGGTTAAATCAGGCACGCCCGGCTTTACCGCCCCGGAGTTATTTGCTAAGGGCCGTGTTTATAATGAAGCCAGTGACATATATAGCCTCGGCGCGGTTTTTTATTTTATCCTGACGGGCGTTGTGCCAAAAGGCAAGTTGCCTAATGGCGTTGTGCCAAATGGCACTGTGCCTGGTGGCGTTGTGCCAAATGGCAAGTTGCCTAGTGGGCAAGCAATCGCTGGGCAGAAACGTAAAAGGGGCAATAAGATTATCTCCCGGTGCTTAAATAAAAACCCGGAACAGCGTTACCAAAATGTCCACCAATTAAAAACAGATTTATTTAACTGGGGCAGTTTTGCAATCGGGACGAAAATAAAGAGCTTTATTGCTAAGATGTTTCCACTTTTGCTTTCGCTTAGCGGCCTTTATCTGATTTACCGGGAAAGCTTAAGTCTTGGCATGGAAGTTTTTATTAAGCAAGGCGATATCTGGCGGTGGAATGAAGGTTTTCCGCTTAATCTTAGGTTTTTCGCCGGGGCATTAATGGTTCTGGCCGGACTTTATTTTCGGCTCGCGCTAAGACGAAAAGTTAGTGCCGTCAAAATAGTGAAAAGTATTTGCTTGACTGACAAAAAGACCTTATGGATTTTGAGTGCCTTTTTGCTCATTTTTGCCATCACACCGGATGTTTATGCGGTTAATGATTTACAAATAGAACTGCCAATTATCTTAAGAGACCATGACGGCTATAAATTATTGGTTAAGAACGGCGCGGTTTACCACCCCGGAAAAGACATCATCATCGAAATACCGCTTGATAAGCTGCCGCAAGGCATTGAGCTTGTGCTTAAAGTCGTCGTCGAAGCAGAAGAGATGGTATTTGAAAGCCGTGAGTTATTAGTGATGGTTGAGTGAGCTTTTCTTGTAAAGTCACTAGATGGGCTACCAAAGAAAAATGATGCCAACTACCAAAGACGAGGCAAAAGGCGGTATTCCAACGCTTGCGGGGGGTGATGGTGGAGTGTCTATGACGTATATTTATGAGTTATCTGACATTCACCCTACTGCGGTGCGATTCTATTGACAAATCTATGGAGATGCCTATATAATTATGGAATATTATGTTATGTATTGGAGATGAGTTGCGATGAAGATTAAATATTACCTTTTCCCTTATGAGGCAATAGACAAAAGTTCGAAGATAATCATTTATGGCGCAGGGACTGTGGGAAAGTCATTTGCCGAGCAAATAAAGCAGTTGGATTATTGTGAGTGCCTTTGTTTTGCTGACAAGAGCTTTAAGCAGATACAGCAGCAAAATGGCTTAGAAGTGTGCGATCCGCAAAGAATAAATGAGTATGAGTACGATAAAATTATCATAGCATCGACACTATACAATAATGAGATATATGATTCATTGCTCGATCTTGGCGTATCAAAAGAGAAGATAGTGCGAAAAGTTGTTGTTTACGACTATGAATATGAAATTCACACTCTTGCAACTCCTGACCCAGAAAACAGTACAGCATGGGATGAATACTATGAGCGTGCCGAAAGTGATGCAGCGAGTCAATTTGATGTCTTTTTTGAACCCATTTTGTCGAAATATAGAGACATAAAGCTAGAAAAGGTCTTGGATTTTGCTTGTGGTCGTGGCAGAATGGCATACGTTTTTTCAAAAATATCCAAGAGCATCACATGTTGTGATGTCAACGCTTTTGCTATAGACTTTTGCACGGATAGGTTTAAAGATATTAAAGACTGTGCTTTTGACTATGTGATTAACAAGCGTTCAGACAAAGTGTTGAATGGCTTGCAAATAAAAGATAATTCACACACTTTTTTATACTCATGGGATGCAATGGTACATTTTAACTATAAGTGGATGGATTTTTACCTTAAGGAGTTTTACAGGATTTTATCTAGTGGCGCGTATGCTGTTATTCATCATTCAAATTATTCGGAAGTTGGTGATAACACGAGTGAAAACTGGTATGATCATCAACATGGCAGAGCTTCAGTGAGTCATAATGACATTGCGTTTATTGCACGAAACCACGGTTTTGATGTAGTAGAACAGAGAGTTATTGATTGGGGTACTCCAAGTCTTGATTGTATAAGTGTATTAAGGAAATGAACTCACATATATTCTGGAGGTTTGATTGAAAATGAAGATAACAAAAAATTGGAAGTAAATCTAATCACTTCACAAGGCGGAACTCTAAACCTTTATTTCTGAAAGTAATTTAACGCTATCCATGAGTGTATATTACCTTGACAGCAAAAAACCATGGGTGTATATTATAATTACCTACATTCATATTGGAATAGTAGGAATTAAAATTAAAGCAAGCTTCATGGAAGCAAGCTTATTAAGTTGGCAGAAGTAATTTTTGAAAGTTTAAAAGCGGAGATTTTTTATGAGCAAAGTCATTTATGCAGATAATGCGGCCACCACAAAAATGGCACCGGAAGTATTAGCGGAAATGCTGCCATATTTTACCGAAAATTATGGTAATCCCAACAGCATTTACGGCTTGGGGCAAAAAGCCAGCCAAGCAACGATGAAAGCCCGCGAAATAATTGCCGGAGCGATTAACGCCGAAAAAAACGAAATTTATTTTACCGCCGGAGGCACAGAAGCAGATAACTGGGCGCTTAAAGGCGCTTGTGAAGCTTATGGGGCGAAAGGCAAGCATATCATTACAACCACAATTGAACACCATGCTATTTTGCATACCGCAAAGTATTTAGCCGGAAAAGGTTATCAAGTTTCATATATTGGGGTTGATGAAAATGGGATTATCCGCCTTGATGAACTCAAAAAGGCGATCCGGGCCGAGACGATTTTGATTTCTGTTTGTTATGCCAACAATGAAATCGGCACGATCCAGCCGATTAAAGAAATCGGCGAAATTGCCAAAGAGAAAGGGATTCTTTTCCATACTGACGCGGTCCAAGCCTTAGGGCAGATTCCGATTGATGTCAAGGAATGCCATATTGATATGCTTAGTGCCAGTGCCCACAAGCTTAATGGGCCCAAGGGAATTGGCTTACTTTACCTTCGCGAGGGGCTTAAGCTTGGTCCTTTTATCCACGGCGGGGCGCAAGAAAAAAAACGCCGTGCCGGGACATTAAACGTCCCCGGGATTGTTGGCTTTGGGGCGGCGGTTAAGCTCGCGATGGCAAAATTGCCGGAAAAGACAAAGAAAGTCACCGAACTGCGCGATTATCTGCTTGAAAAAATCTTGGCCGAAATACCTTATTGCCGTTTGAATGGCGACCGGGTTAAACGTTTGCCGAATAACATAAATTTTAGCTTTCAGTTCATCGAGGGGGAAGCACTTTTAATTATGCTCGATCTTAAAGGGATTGCCGCCTCAAGCGGTTCAGCCTGTACCTCCGGCTCGCTTGACCCGTCCCATGTCTTGCTTGCCATCGGCTTGCCCCACGAAATAGCCCATGGTTCGCTGCGTTTAACGCTAAACGAAGAAAACACCTATGCGGAAGCTGATATTATTGTCATGACGCTCAAAGAAATAATTCAAAAACTGCGCAATATGTCCCCATTATATGAAGATTTTATCAAGAATTTAAATGAATAGGCGTTTGGATAGGAGAGAGAAATGTATACAGATAAAGTAATGGACCACTTTGAAAATCCCCGCAACGTCGGCGAGATTTTGAATGCTTCCGGGCTTGGCACAGTCGGGAATCCAAAATGCGGCGATATTATGCGGATATATCTTGATATTGATGAAAACCAAATTATCAAGGATTGCAAATTTAAAACTTTTGGCTGCGGGGCGGCGATTGCGACAAGCAGCGTTGCCACCGAAATGGTAATTGGTAAAACCCTTAATGAAGCAATGCTCGTCACCAATAAAGCAGTCTTAGAAGCCCTTGATGGACTCCCGGAAGAAAAAGTCCATTGCTCGCTCCTGGCCGAAGAAGCAATCAGGGCAGCCCTTTGGGATTATGCCGAAAAAAATAATATCAAGATCGAGGGGCTTAAAAAACCAAAAGCGGATTTAGAATAGAAATGACTAAAGTCCTACTGGAGTACGCATGAAAAAAGTTGTTGTCGGAATGTCAGGCGGCGTGGATTCTTCCGTTGCTTGTTTTTTACTTAAGGAGCAGGGTTACGATGTAAAAGGCGTGACTATGCAGACATGGGAAGAAGGAGAACCGCGTGGCGAAGCCTTAATTAATGATGTCAAAAAAGTTGCCGCCGCCCTTAAGATTCCTCACGAAGTCCTAGATTATCAAGCGGAATTTAAAAAAGAAGTCGTTGATTATTTTGTCATGGAATATCTCCGGGGGCGGACACCAAATCCTTGCACCGTTTGTAACCGTTATGTCAAGTGGCATTCACTTTTACAGCATTGCATAGATATTGGGGCTGACCATATTGCAACTGGTCATTATGCACAGGTGTGTAACCACCACGGCCGTTATACCCTCAAGAAATCAGCATCTTCAGCCAAAGACCAAACCTATGCCCTTTACAACCTCACCCAAGAACAGTTAAAGAAAGCTTTAATGCCGATTGGCGAGTACACAAAAGATGAAGTCCGGCAAATCGCTGAACGGGAAAAAATCCCTGTTGCCAGCAAGCCTGACAGCCAAGAAATCTGTTTTATTCCCGACCATGATTATTTTGGTTTTATCAACCGGGAGGCAATCTCATCAAATTTTGCCATTCCCCAGCCGGGGAACTTTGTCACAAAGGACGGAGAAATATTAGGAACGCATAAAGGCATTGCCAATTATACCATCGGACAGAGAAAAGGCCTTGGCCTTGCGATGGGCCGCCATGTTTTTGTGACGGAAATCCGCCCGGCTGAGAATGAAGTGGTGATCGGCGAGAGTGAAGATGTCTTTTCTTCGGTTTTAAAATGCAACCGCCTAAATTTCATGGGAATGGCAGATTTGCCCGCCCCGCGGAGCGTCACCGCCAAAGTACGTTATGCCCATCAAGGCGAAAGGGCAAAGATTGAGCAAATATCGGCCGATGAAATACTTTGCACGTTCGAAAACCCGGTCAGGGCAATTACCCCCGGCCAGGCGGTGGTTTTTTATGATGGTGATTATGTTCTGGGGGGCGGGACGATTTTGTGAAGAGGTTTTACAGCCGCTCAAACGTTGCTGCCCTTTTGTCAAAGACAGCATAATATTTAAATCCGCACTCCTTAAGGATGGCGGAAGCGGTATCAAAACCGCTGGCAATATTGGCTAAAGAATGGGCATCCGAGCCGACGGTGATGATTTCCCCGCCTAATTCGCGGTAGCGTTTAATAATCGCGGTACAAGGATTAAGTTCCAGCAACCCATAACTTAACGCCGCAGTATTTATTTCGATTCCTTTATCCGCATTGACTAGTGTAGTCAATATTTCGTCTAAAATTTCCCGGTAATCATCGTACTTATAATCCTTATCCTTATTTTTTCCGTACCGGACGACATAATCAAGATGGCCAAAGACATCAAAGTTGGTGAATTTGCGGATATTTGCAAGCGTTGCCTCAAAATATTCCCGGTATCTTACTTTATCATCAACGCCTTCAAAAGATGACGGAAGATAAGGGTCTTTTCCATTACAGATATGCAATGAAGCAATGACAAAATCGAAATCATAAGCCTTGATATAGCGGGCATTTTCCTTTGTAAGATGAGGCTGCAACCCTAGCTCAATGCCAAAGTTAACAATGATTTTTTCCGCGTATTTTTCTTTAAGGCGGATTAAATCATAAAGATACGAATCGGTATTAACAACGAAGTAATCTTTTGGCGTACTTTCGCTAACCGGATAGTCAAAATCAAGATGTTCAGTAAAGCAGATTTTTTTAAGCCCCAATTCAATTCCCCGTAAAATCATTGCTTCTATTCCGGCCTTAGAATCGCCGGAAAAAGAAGAGTGGAGATGGTAATCAGCGGTAATCGGCATATGTTCTTTCCTTTATTATTGTCCGTCATTGCGGCCACCGAGCCGCAATTCTCTTAATTTACTAAATTTAGTTTACTAAATTTATTAGCTTCTGACCGAGTATACAGGATTTAAGCGCGGATAGCAATGCGGAGTTTATGCCATATCTGTATTTAATTGTTTCCGCGCGTTTGAGAGCTGTCGATTCATCGTCCGACCCGCTCTCGCTCCGAGAATACTCCGCGCGTTCGAGAGTGTCAATTCATCGTCCGACACGCTTTCGCTCCGAGAGAGACGTAACGGCCACTAAGGCGCACAATACGCCGCCTAAGTGCCGACGTCTCTCAAGGGTCGGTCTTATGAATCGCACTCTCTATCGCACGATGAAGAGCTGTCCGTGTCATTGCGGACTTGCTCCGCAATCTCGTAAGCCGTAACTGCAATGTAATGAGCAAAAATTTTCCACGCACTACCCTTTGAGACAAGAAATCATAAAATGCGCAAATGAGGAGCA
>WRLH01000002.1 GCA_009777715.1 Lachnospiraceae bacterium | reverse complement strand
GTTTGCTCAATGGAGGAAATTTCCGCTATGACAGACGAGTTGTTTGCCGCGAACGAAGCGTTTTTGTAATTTCTTAACCGCAAAATTATTGATTCCGTGTTGAAATAAAAGAATCAAAAGGTTGATTGGCGATGTATAGTTAGTTGTGGGGCGAATTCAAGAGTCGAAGGGCAAGCCTTCGGCTCTTTTGAATTGATTTGCAATCAGAACCCCTCTAACTTATTTCGTTCAAAATGCTTTCTATGAGCGGCTTGACTTTTGTTTCGATTTCTGCAGAGTCATTTATTTTTTCATATCGAAAGCCGTTAAGGTCGAAAGGTGGTTCAGAATATTCGTCTGTTGGTGCAAAATAAAACAACATACGCTCTCTTCTTTGAGAATTAAGAGCATACCCAACCTCAACCATTACATTGTGCCGACAACCTGTTAAGTCCGCAATAAATATATCGCATTCTTTAATCTCTTTATACATTACAGAACGAATATCAAAAATAGGTCCATCCTGTGTTCCCATATCAACCAATTCAAGACCGAGATTTTCGACAACAACTTTTATAGCGTTCAGTCTTTGCTGTGCCTTTGTGTGATTACTATTTGTGACAACAGGATACCAGCGTGCCAAGAACACCTTTTTAGGAATACTATCGTAAATTTTATCAAAAATGTTTATAATGTCATCTATACCAACGGTTTTAGCATCGGCGATATGGTTCTTTGCTATCCACTTGATAAAACGTGTATATTTATCAATGTCAGAAAGTTTGTAGTACGCCAATGCGCCTACAATCGAACTATTATTGGATGAAGTAACTATGCTGGCTTCGCTTAATGCGTTTTCTACATTTACAAGTTCCCTTTTTATATTGTCCACGGCTGTGGCTTCGCAAATCAAGGCTTCTTTAAGTAAGTGTCTAAATAAATCGGTGAAGAATGAATACTTATTGGCATACACAAAATCTTGTATGTGCGGGAAATAACCGAAATCTATTCTACCTTCCCCGTATAACAAATCGCGGGTAAACTTATAGTGCAACCCGAACGGTTGGGGTTTTTCAAGAATACTATCGGTAAAAACATCTCCGCTTTCAATAATCAGCTTTATGTTTTGCTCTAAATTTATTGGTATTTGTTTGGAATTTATATTATGAAATATGGCTCGTGAATTGTTTTCTAAATCTTTTTTATCAGGAAATATTATAAGGCAAAAAGGAATCAAAATATCATTTATTAAGTAATCTGCGGCACTTAGACGATGATTTCCGTCAATTCGACTTAACGCTACATCGTTTTCATTAAATGTTAATTGGGCAACTTTTAGTTGCCTGCGCTCGTCAATAAGCTTATTATCGTCAGGTTTGAAATTGATTTTAATTTTTCCGATTTTTTGATTAAACCCTTTGTTAGCCGAATCAACGGCAACGGCAAAATTTTCAAAGACTTCGTCCTCCTCTGATAGACCAACATCCATCGACAAAACAACTTCCGGGAAAAAGGCATACTCACCTTTTTCTAAAAAGTCTTTCATCTCGCCTTTGTGTTCTTCCAACAAGTCTCGTTGTATATCAGGATTGACTTCGGATATTTTTGCCAACGCTTTTATGCTTGCAATACCACGCAAGCATAAATAATTGTCCATAATTTTAGAAATCATCCCATTTAATTTCATATGTACACTCCCCTATATCAGTCCTAAATATTTTTCAAAGAAATCCATCAGCTTGTTAATGATATCTTGCTTCTTTTTTGCACGGTTCCCGCCGTCAAAACGTGATACGGGTGGGAGTATTTTATCTATATCCGTGCCCGTGGTCTTTAATATACCATCGCGGAAAGCAATATCCATGAAACGACGGGCTTCCTCGTTTTTCAACTTTTCGTCCGCAATCAGCGCGGTTATATCTTCTTCTTTCCGTTCATGGACGAAACGCCGCCAATCATCTGATGTGTCCTCTGAAATATTTACACGCGCAACGAAGCTGTTAATCAATTCCTTTTTGCTCCGCAGCTCTATGCTGGAATTGATAGCTTTATCAATCGCCGCCAATATGTTCTTGTCCTCGAGGTTGGATTCGCGGTACTTTTCAACGAGCATGAGGATGTAGTCGATATTAACCTCTACTTGTTTGATAAGCTCTAATTCAAAAACAATATCATCATTGATATTTTCCTTGTAGGTGAGGTCTTTCGGGTGTAGTTCTTGATACAGGTCGATATATACGCTCTGGTAGTCCTGAAAGTCCCGGCTGCTCAGTCTTTCATTGCCTGCGAAGTAGTCGAACGCAGTCAAAATATTACGCAGCCGCAGGATTGCGCTGTACAGGCGGATAAAATCTTTCTTCGCTTCCTCGCCGACAATAGGCTCACCCAGCGGGAACCGTTCCATCAGCTCCGCAATCAGCTCCACATACCCTAGATTGTACTTGCCGTTATGGTCAAAGCCGTTGTAATAATCCTCATACGTTTTCAGCAGCACCACACCGCCCGCTTCTTTATCGCCGAACAGGGATATAGCGTCGTTAGTCGCTTGCGTCAAGTCGCGGAAACAGACAATATTGCCAAAGGTCTTGACGCTGTTCAATATGCGGTTGGTGCGGGAATATGCCTGTATCAGCCCGTGCATTTTAAGGTTCTTGTCCACCCAGAGCGTGTTGAGCGTGGTCGCGTCAAAGCCCGTCAGGAACATATTAACCACGATAAGCAAGTCAACCTCGCGGGTTTTCACCCGTTGCGAGAGGTCTTTATAATAGTTTTGAAACTTGTCCGCCGAGGTGTCGTACGCTGTGTTGAACGCCGCGTTATAATCCTCAATCGCCGCGTCAAGGAAATCACGGGAGCTTTTGTCGAGCTTATCGTTTTCGAACTCCTCGTCGGGCAGGGCGTCTTCCGGGTCGTCTTCATTCGCCGAATAGCTGAAAATCGTGGCAACCGTCAGCTTTCTGTTTCGCTCCGCAAGCTGCGTCTTAAACTCTGCATAGTATTTCATCGCCATCGGGATTGACGAAACGGCGAATATCGAATTAAACCCCGCCACACGCTGCCCTTTAAGAGCATAGAAGCTGTTACGCTTGGTCTGCTGGTCGAAGTGTTCGAGTATGTACGCCACAACCTCGTGCACACGCTCAGGCGCACCCATAGCCTTCTCAACGTCAATCGCCTGTACTTGCTTATCAGCAATATCCTCTTTTTTCTTGATGGTATCAACAAAGTAAATGCGGAACGGCAGCACGTTCCCGTCGTTAATCGCATCAACAATCGTGTATGTATGCAGCTTACCGCCGAACGCCTGCTCCGTAGTCCGCAGTGTCGGATTGCCGCCCGTTCCCGCGTTCTTCGGGAATATCGGCGTGCCTGTGAACCCGAACAGGTGATACTGCTTGAACGCCTTTGTTATTTCTTTGTGCATACGCCCGAACTGTGAGCGGTGGCACTCGTCGAAGATAATCACAACGTGCTTTTTATAGATTTCGTGACCCTTGTTCCTGCCGATAAAAATGTCCAGCTTTTGAATCGTCGTCACGATTATACGCGCGCTCGGGTCGGTGAGGTTTTTCTCTAACTGCCGCGTGGACTTGCTCCCGTTTGCCGCGTCCTTCTGGAATTTGTCATACTCTTTCATCGTCTGATAGTCTAGGTCTTTGCGATCTACCACAAACAGCACCTTGTCAATACCCTCAAGCCCCGTGGCAAGCTGCGCGGTCTTAAAGCTTGTCAGCGTCTTGCCGCTGCCCGTGGTATGCCAGATAAACCCGCCCGCGTCAATCGTTCCCATTTTCTTATAATTGCTCGAACACACAATCCGCCCCAAGATTTTCTCCGTCGCGGCAATCTGATATGGGCGCATGACAAGTAATAATTCCTCGCTTGTAAAAACACAATAGCGCGTGAGGATATTCAAAATCGTATGCTTGGCGAAAAACGTCTTGGTGAAGTCCACGAGGTCGACGATACCCCGGTTATTACCGTCAGCCCAAAATGACGTAAATTCAAAACTGTTGCTTGTCTTCTTACTCTTGCGGCGTTCGCCCTCGCCCATTTCCCTGATATGCGCCTCACGGGTGGTGTTGCTGTAATATTTCGTCCTCGTGCCGTTGGAAATCACGAAAATTTGCACATACTCATAAAGCCCGCAGCCCGCCCAGAAGCTGTCCCGCTGATAGCGTTTAATCTGGTTGAACGCCTCCTTTATATCCACGCCGCGCCGCTTCAGCTCAATATGCACCAACGGCAGCCCGTTGACCAGCACCGTCACGTCATACCGTGCCCCGTGCGTCCCGCCGCCCTCCTCATACTGGTTCAGCACCTGCAAGCGGTTGTTGTGGATGTTCTTTTTATCGATGAGACAAATATTTTTTGTCAAGCCATTATCAAGTCTAAAGCTATGCCGCTCGTTTTCTTGAATTTTTCGAGTTTTTTCAACAATTCCTTCGTTTTTGTTGATAAGATATTCATTGCAAAAACGTTCCCACTCACTATTGTAAAACTTATAGTCATTGAGTTTTTCAATTTGAACACGCAAGTTGTCTATAAGCCCCTTTTCGTTGGTAACGCTGATGTATTCGTATCCCTGCCCGGACAGCAGGCGGATAAATTCGCGTTCTAAATCGGCCTCGCTCTGATAGCTGTCTGAGCGGACATAATCGGAGGTATATTCGGCGACTACGGTGGCTTCGTCTGTGCTTGCGACGATATTATAGGCACTCATGCAACCTTCTCCTTAAACGTGAGTAATTTATCACGGTAATACTCATACTGTTTCTGCCGAGCCACGATTTCGGCGGGAAGCCCTGCGCTGATGTCGGTGGTCAGGGCGTCGAATTTGTCGAGGATTTCCACGATACGGGCTTGCTCTTCGAGGGACGGGACGGGTAAAACCATTTTTAATATTTCAGTCCCCCGGACGTGTGGAACACCGCCCCCTCGTTTCTGATTATGCAAGTCCTCTTGTCTGTTTTTCAGGCAATGGAAAAGATACCGCATTGTCATTTTTTCGTTTGTTTCGAGAATGAAGCCGTCGGTTACAAATATCGGCTGATTCCAGTAGGATACAAAACCCGCATATGCGCCACTGCGCGATATAACGATAGCTTCGCCGATGTGGTTGCTCTTGTCGCAATAATAGGCTGGTTCTTGCCCCCCGAGTATTACAGGAATTTCGCCGGGAGTAGTGTTCTTCTTGGTGATATAGTCGCCTCGCAGTAATTGTGCAATCTGCCCAAAAGGAATCCATTTTACTCTCTCTCTCTCTGCGTTTTCACCAAAAGAGAGCAGCATATCCCGATAATACTCATATTGCTTCCGCCTCGCTGTAAGCTCCGCTGTAAGCTCCGCTGTAAGCTCCGCTGTAAGCTCCGTAAAATTGTCGAGTATCTCGACAATTTTACTTTGGACGGGGAGGGGCGGGAGGGGGATTTTTACTGTTGCCATTACGTTGCTCATTAACTTGGGGTTTCCCATGCCAGAGCTAACATATCTTTTCGCACAAACCTGTAAACAATAATACATAAACCTCGTTGAAAGTTGAGAGGCATCTTTTGCTTTCAGTAATCCGCACACGTTGGTAATGCTGAATTTTTTGTCTGTGTGATAAAAGACCGAACCTGCTTTTGCGCCGTCCGTTGTCCATGTGACAGATTCAAAATCATAGTCGTAATTATCAATATAGCCAAATATGCCTTCGTTTTCGGTTTGAGAGGAATAGACAGGATACCCCCCTGCATTGTCGCGCAAATAGTCCTTTGACATTACGCGCCCGCGTGAAATATTGCACACATCCCCCAACTTCACATACTCCACCCCATCCGGGCAAAGCTCCGCAATCATCTTGTCGAGCTTACTCACCATTGCCACCTCCGTCTGCGTTCTTGCTTTTCTTTTTCGCTGTTTTCTCAATTTCTTTTATTGCATTTAGATAATCTTTCTCAACTTGCGTAAGCGTTCGTGCTTTGTATTTTTGTATTTCTTCTTTGGCTTTCAATTTAGCGTCTTCGCTTGAAATTTTGCCTAAATCGGTTAATATTCTACGATTTGTTGAACGCAAAATATTATCAAGTTCATTTACATAATCCGACATCTTCATTGCCCGCTGTTCAATAGCGTTTACTTCCGCTAAATCAAAATAAGCAGATACCAAATTGTTTAGCACTAACAGCTCTTTCTCTTCAAGAAAGTTTTTGGCAATCATCGCCTCAGCTTGTGTTGGTTGCCCGCCCTTAAAACTCTTTAAGCCAGCAAAGGGTTTTTCACTGTCTACACGGTAGTATATAACTTCTGCCGCAGTTTTGCCATGGGCGGCGTAGTGTAATTTGTTCTGCACCATTTGAAAAAACTGCCGACTTATTTCCGCTTTTGCATCGTAATCTATTGCTGTCGCATACAAATCAAGCACTTGGCGGTACATTACCTTTTCGCTCGAGCGAATGTCGCGGATGCGAGCGAGCAGCTCTTTCCAATATCCGCCTCCACCAATTTCTTTTAGTCTTTCGTCATCCATCGTGAAACCTTTGCGAATATATTCGTTCAGCCGTTTGGTAGCCCATTGACGAAATTGTGTGCCGCGCAGGGATTTTACTCGGTAGCCAACCGATATAATGACATCGAGATTGTAAAACTCAATCTGTCTTTCGACCTGACGAGAACCCTCTATTTGAACTGTTGCAAATTTTACAACAGTTGCCGACTGCTCCAACTCGCCTTCATCAAACACATTTTTTATATGGCGGGAAATCGTAGACTTATCACGCTCGAACAATTCTGCCATCTGGTCGAGGGATAGCCATACGGTCTCTTCATCAAATCGCACATCAACAGATATTTTATCGTCATCTGTTTTGAATATTATCATTTCGCCATTTTGCTCTTTCACATATCCTCCAATTCTGCAACCAATGGTTGCATTTTTAACTGGGTCGAATCCCACCCAATTAAAATTTTTCACTCATTATCGCTACCTCCCTCAATCTCTGCAATAATAGCGTTAATCTCACGGCGCAAAACGTCCTCACGAGCAACGATGCGGCCAATTTCGGCATTCAACACTTTAATATCTACGACTTCGCGTGTATCCTCTTGTTCAACATATGTTGACACCGAGAGGTTATATCCTTGCTCGGCGACTACGGCGTTTGGCACAAGGCGAGCGTCGTAGGAGCTATCTGCTTCTCGGTTTTTGTAAATGCGAACTATGTTGTCAATATTGCGGTCTGTCAGCTTGTTACTGTTCGTGATCTTGACAAACTCACGGCTTGCATCGATGAACAATGTGCTGTTCTCGCTTTTACCTTTTCGTAGCACCATAATGCAAGTGGCGATACTTGTTCCAAAAAATAGGTTGTCCGGCAACTGAATGATGCAATCAACATAGTTATTATCCACAAGGTATTTACGGATTTTTTGCTCCGCACCGCTCCTATATAGAATACCGGGGAAACAGACAATCGCCGCCGTACCACTTGTGGCAAGCCATGAAAGAGAGTGCATGATAAAAGCCATATCCGCCTTACTTTTGGGCGCAAGCACTCCGGCAGGAGAAAAGCGCGGGTCATTGATGAGAAGTGTGTTTGCATCGCCATCCCATTTGATAGAATAGGGCGGATTGGATACTATCGCCTCAAATGGTTCATCATCCCAGTGAAGCGGGTCAGTCAACGTATCACCGTGTCCTATATCGAATCTATCAAAATCCACATCATGCAAAAACATATTGATGCGACATAGATTGTAGGTCGTGATGTTGATTTCCTGTCCGTAAAAACCCTGACGCACGTTTTCTTTGCCCAGAATCTTTGCAAAGTTAAGAAGCAATGACCCGCTTCCACAGGCGGGGTCATACACCTTATTTACTTGGTTTTTTCCCACAAGGGTAATGCGTGTCAATAGTTCAGACACTTCTTGGGGCGTGTAATATTCGCCGCCGCTTTTCCCGGCGTTGCCTGCGTACATACTCATTAAAAACTCGTATGCGTCCCCGAAAGCGTCAATCGTGTTGTCTTTGTAGTTGCCGAGCTTCATATCCGCGATGCCGTTCATCAACTTAACAAGCCGCTCATTACGCTTTGCAACAGTTCCACCGAGTTTATTGCTGTTTACATCAATATCGTCAAACAACCCTTTGAAATTGGCTTCGCTGTCCGTCCCCTGCGCTGAGGCTTCTATATCCTTAAAAACACTTTCAAGCGTTTCGTTCAAATTTTCGTCAGTCGCGGCACGTTTCCGCACGTTTTCAAACAGTTCGCTTGGCAATATAAAAAAGCCTTTTGTCGCCACAAGGTCGGCGCGGGCTTCTTCCGCGTCAGCATCAGCAAGTACGGCGTAATTGAACGCCATATCCCCGGTGGCGTGTTCACCATCGTTGATATAAGCGGAGAGATTTTCAGATATGTAACGGTAGAAAAGCATACCAAGAACATACTGCTTGAAGTCCCAACCATCCACGCTTCCGCGAAGGTCGTTCGCTATATTCCATATAGTACGGTGCAGTTCTGCTCGTTCCTGTTCTTTTCGGTTATCTGTCATAACAAAACCTCCTGTCGCAAATATTTATTTAACAATCCCTCGTCCGTTCTTCTTCACGCCCTCGCGTTCTAACAACCCCTTTTCCTTCAGCCGTGCAATAGCTTAATGAATGCCGCGCCTTGTTTTCCCAATCGCCGCTGCGAGTTTACTGGATTATAGCAAGTATAACACAGCCAAGAGTTAATTGTAAGCAAATAATTACGCGAACGCTAAATAATAAAGTGGATAGACATCCCGCAATCCCGATACGAAAAAAGACTGCCGATGGCAGTCTTTTTTAAAGACTGCCGACGGCAACCTTTTTCATCTCTTCTCAAATCATACCCTAGAATATCCGGCGGACCGCAAGGATGCGGCGGTAATTTACGTTTGAAATGCGGATACCAGTCTGGGCGGTCGAAGCATGGACAATCTGGCCATTGCCGATATATATGCCAACGTGTCCGGAATAACCGATGATGTCGCCAGGCTGTGCATTGGCAATGCCGCCTTCAACAGCTGTTCCGGCGCGGCGCTGGGTCCCTGAGGTACGGGGAAGCGAAACACCGAAATTCTCATAAACAGCTTTGACAAAACCGGAGCAGTCCGCGCCGTTAGTCAGGCTGTTGCCCCCATAGACATAAGGATTGCCAACGAATTGCAAACCAAAATCGGCAACCGCTTTTCCTAGCTCGCTTCCGCCGCCAGTTGCATAAATGACAGGCGTGTCATTATTTGACTGCTGGGGTGCATTTTGGCGAACGGCACGTTGGGCGGCCGCTTGGGCGGCCCGGCGTTCAGCTTCTTCCTGGGCTAATCTTGCTGCTTCTTCTTCTTTTGATTCGGCACTGACAAAATCAGTCGATAAATCGACATAATCAGCATGGACAAATCCGTCACCCTCTTCAACGCTGACTTTTACCCAATCGCCAAGCTCTTCAAGGACAAGAAGTTCATCTTCAATGGGAATAAGCCCAAGGACAACCGCTTCGGTACTGGGTTCTCCTCTGACTTTTAATGTGGTTGTATTGACAGTCGCCATTCTTGTGCCGACTTCTTTTGCCAGCTCAATTGCTTCTTCGCCTGTAATGCAAAACTCGCCTTTAACATAGCCAATGACCGAGCCGGATTTGATTTCAAACCAGCCGTCTTCTTCTGATAATAAATCACCAACGGAGTTATTGTATAGTTTTCCTAAGATTTCACCGTCTTCACTAGGCAAGCTGCGGATATTGACATAATTCCTGACTTGGGCAATGACAAGGTTTTTGAAGTTTTCTTCTTCGCGCCTTAATTCAAGCTCTCTTTCCTTTTCCCTTAAGGATCTGTCCAAGACAGCCATTCTCGTTTCTTCGGCTATTTTTTGCGTGTCCTGGATTTCATCGTTATTTCCGCCGGGGGTTGCAGTCGGCAGGGCAGTAACACTCGAACCCGGGCCGCTTGCTGCACCTTGGTTCTGGCTACGCTGCTCTTCTTGAAGGTCTCGAAGTGAGGCGGTATTATCGCCTAAGGTAAAGTCAATCCCGGCCGAGGGCAGATTGGTAAAAGCAAAAACAGGCATTTCCAAACCAGTTACAAGGACAAGCATTATTAATATGTAGGAGATGTTCTTTATATTTTTTATTTTCATAAATCCTCTTGAGTGCATTACTGCCATTAATAAGCGGCGATTGCTGGCTGTTGGCAGATGCTGTGTGCTATAAATGTGACAAAATTGTTACGGCATTAATAAATATATCACAATTTTTTCTCCTTGTCAATAATCGACAGCAACTTTTTTTTGCCAATTATTGAGGATTACAAGTGTTTTAATGCGTCACTACTAAGTCTAGTGGCTTCCGTAATATTTTCGCAATATTTGGTATTTAAGCCACTTTTTTCCGCTTTTATTTCATGGGAAAATCCAATAAATATTGCTGGACGCTAGTTACTGCAATCGCCCCATCAGCTACGGCAGTTGTAATTTGGCGCAATTTTTTTGTCCGGATATCCCCGGCGGCAAAGATTCCGCTTGTTCCAGTTACGCAGTTTTCATCGGCAATAAAGTAACCTTTTTCATTTATAGGGGCAATATTTTGGAAAATTTTGGTATTTGGCACTAAGCCTACCGCAATGAAAATACCGGCGACATTTAGGGAAGTTATTACATTTGTATTAACATTCCTTAACTTCACCGCTTCAACTTGGTCTTCGCCATCAATGCCCTCTACAACTGTGTCCCATAAAATCTCGACATTATTTAATTTCTGCAAAGCTTCTATTAAGATTGCGGCAGCCCTTAGTTCGTTGCGGCGGTGGATTAAATAGACTTTTTCGCAAGCACGCGCAAGAAAAATCGCATCCTCAGCGGCAACGTCACCGCCGCCAATAACTGCCACGGTACGGCCGCGGAAAAAAGCGCCGTCACAAGTCGCACAATAGGAAACACCCATTCCGGCAAGCTCTGTTTCTCCCGGAACGCCTAATTTGGCATGGGAAGCCCCGGCGGCAATGATTACTGACCGGGCGGCAATTTCATCAATATTGGTTTTTATAATAAAATAAGGATTATCTTTTTCGTCAATTTTGGTTATCTTTGATACCTCGGCAGTCAGAAATTCACAATTAAGCAAATCCGCGTGTTCGCGAAAGCGGCTCGCCATTTCAAAGCCGCCGATATTTGGCAAGCCCAGATAATTGTCAACTTCATAGGTATTCATAATCTGGCCGCCGCTTAATGGGTTTTTTTCAATTACGAGGGTATTTAAGGCGGCCCGTTTCGCATATATCGCGGCTGATAAGCCAGCTGGGCCAGCCCCAATAATGATTAAGTCGCGCATATTAGTCCTTTCCATCATTTATAATCCGCCGTCAAACCGGATTACCTGCCCGGTCAAATAAGCTGGCGCGTTTAATATATAGAGAACCATTTCGGCGGCCTCTTTAGCCGTTCCGGCACGTCCAAGCGGGATTGATTCTAAGATATTATCCCATTCATCAGGGGATAAATCGCTATTCATGTCCGTATCAATTAAACCCAGGGCAAGGGCATTAACTTGGATATTGCTTGGGCCAAGCTCTTTTGCCAGTGCTTTGGTAAAGCCGTTTAGCCCTGCCTTTGCCGCCGAATAAGCAACCTCACAGCTTGCTCCCGTCTCACCAAAAAAAGATGAGATATTAATTATTTTGCCCGCTTTTTGGGCAATCATGTTTGGCAGGGCTTCTTTACAGGCATAAAAAGCCGAAGCCAAATTCACATCAATAATCCGGTGCCATTCGCTAGCTGGCATTTCGTGAAGCAGCCCTTTATATGCTTGTCCGGCATTGTTAATGAGGACATCAAGATGGGGAATATTGCCAAACATATCATGGACGGCTTTCGGGTTTGCCCCATCTAAAAGATAAGCTTCGGCATTGACGCTAAACCGTGATATGATCGTTTTACTGACCTCAAATAGCATATCTTGATTAGATTTTGCTGTCAGATATAAATCATAATTGTTTTCGGCAAGCAGGAAAGCAATTGCTTTTCCGATGCCCCGGGACGCGCCAGTGATTAAAGCTTTTTTCCTCATATCAATGTTTTTATCCCTTCACAAATCCGTTTGGCAATAATTGGCTTATTCATCGTGTAAATATGTATTCCGTCAACTCCTGCCGCGATTAATTCAACGATCTGGTTAATCGCATAAGCCATTCCGGCATCAAAAAGGGCCTCCGGCTTATCTTCATAACGGTTAATGATCCGCTTGAATTTGAGGGGCAAGGTCGCGCCGCAAAGCGATACCATTCTTTCAATTTGCTTTTTGTTGGTGACTGGCATGATTCCCGCCTGAATTGGGACATTTATTCCGGCGATCCGGGTCTTTTCATAAAAATCATAAAACAACTGGTTGTCAAAAAATAGCTGTGAAATCAGATGGCTCGCCCCGGCATCAGTTTTTTGCTTGAGATAAAGGATATCCGTCACCGCATCGGGTGACTCTAAGTGTTTTTCCGGATAACAAGCACCACAAACCGAAAAGTCGCTTTGTTCTTTAATAAAAGTGATCAAATCACTTGCGTATTTAAATTCTTCTTTGGGGGTTACGTCGGGGGATTCGTCACCGCGCAGGGCAAGGATATTAAAAAGCTTTTCCTCTTTAAGCTTTTTAAGGATTACTAATATCTCTTCTTTATTATAATTAAGGCAGGTTAAATGAATAAGCGGCTCGATATGGAAATCATTTTTTATCTTCCGACCCAGCTCAATCGTTTTATTGTCAACTTGGCTGCCAAAAGCCCCAAATGTCACGCTGATAAAATCAGGATTTAGGCGGCATAATTCCGCGAGGGTTTCATCAATGCCATAAAGAGCCGCGGCTTTTTTGGGCGGAAATATCTCAAATGAAAGGACTGGGGACTTACGTTTGAAAACATCGGCAATATTCATCTGTTGCTCCTATAAAATCGATACGGTCAGTATCAACATCATATCATATCCTATCGAATCCGGTCAACTATTTCCGCAATATCACCCCAAGAGTCATCGTTTCCGATCCTGTCCATTATTTCTTCTATCTCGCGATCCGAATTGGCGTCCTTACATTGCATGATGATGTTTTCTTTGTCCGCCTCGGTCATTCTTGCGTTATCTTTGCCAATTACAGCTAGTCCAGCCAAGCCATAACCTAAGCCTGTAAATAAATTATTCATACTAAACTCCTATTCTTATCTTGATAACTGTTAGGTTTTTGTTTAGTATGTGTATTTTTCAGCTTAAAAATCTAGCAAATAATGGTAAGTAATTGGATTGCAAGCAAGTTTTTGCTAGCAAATATTTGCTAGAAATTTTGGTTTGTGATGATATTTTTGTAATCATCAAGATTTTGTTTTAGAAGAAGCGGGGTATTAAGGCTATAAGGGCATTTTTCGATACAGCTGTTGCAACCGACACATTTCTCAATCATATCCATCATTTTTTGCCCTTCCTCACTTACCCAGAAAGCAGACGGGCTGCGGCGGATAAGCTGGGACATTCTCGCGCAATTATTGATTTGGATGCCAACAGGGCAAGGCATACAATAAGCACAGCCGCGGCAAAAATTGCCGGCCAGCTGGGCGCGGTCTTTTTCGATTAAAGCGGAAATCTCAGCGGACAAAACCGGAGGGTCAGACATAAAGCCAATAAATTCATCAAGTTCTTTTTCCCTTTGGACACCCCAAATCGGAAGAACATTTTCGAACTGTGCCAAATAAGCATAGGCTGCGTCAGCGCGGGTAATCAAACCGCCAGCCAAAGCTTTCATCGCAATGAAGCCAATCTTTTTTTCACGGCATAAATTAACTAGCTTTACTTCCGCTTCGGAAGCAAGATAACTAAAAGGAAATTGGAGCGTGTCATATAAACCAGAAAGAACTGCTTCTTCGGCTATTTGGAGACGATGGTTGGTAATGCCAATGTGGCGGATTTTACCCTCTGCTTTTGCTTTTAAGGCGGCTTCATATAAGCCTGTGCCATCGCCTGGGCGCGGCACGGCTTGGGGATTATGTAATTGGTAAAGGTCGATGTAATCTGTTTTTAATAAGCTTAGGCTGGTTTCAAGCTGGGCGGTTAACTCTTCGCCTGTCCCGGCTGTAGTTTTAGTGGCCAGATAAATATTGCCACGGACATTATTTAAAGCAAGGCCGATTTTAGCTTCGCTGTCAGTATAAGCGCGGGCGGTATCAAAAAAAGTGACACCAGCGTCATATGCTTTTTTGAGAAGCATTCCGGCATATTCTGTGGTGACTCTTTGAATTGGCAATGCGCCAAAGCCAATGAAATTTGTGTTTATGTTGGTCCTGCCAAGGGTAATTTTCATACACTACTCCTGCTCATTATTGGTAAGCTCTGCCATTAATTGATTGACGATTCCTTCTATTTCGATAATATTGGCAGCCGTTTCCGCGTATTTTGTGACTATTTCCCGCGTTCTTTCATCGGAATAGGTGATTCCGTTGGTCATCGTCTCGACTACTCTTTTTACTTCGTGCATATTGCCGACCATATTGGCGTTTTTAAGTTCTACTTCTTTTATTGCTTCGCTAATGCTATGGATATTTTTGCCAATTTCTTGCGCGTCATTGGTAATTTTACCCACGCTTTGGTCTACTTGGCCGACTTTTGACTGGGTCGCGCCAATATTTTCAAGAATATGGTTAAAGGAAGCAGTCATCTTGTCAGCGGTCAGCTCAAGGCTTGATAAAGCTTCAAAAATGCTTTCCGATGAAACTTGTGTGCCTTCGCTAAGGTTTCTGATTTCATTTGCAACGACCGCAAAACCACGTCCGGCCTCCCCTGCCCTGGCGGCTTCAATCGAGGCATTAAGGGCAAGGAGATTCGTCTGTGAGTTAATGCCATCGATGGTTTTCACTTCTTCTTTCATTTTTTCAAATTCGCTTTGGAAATTTTCCAAGGTGCTTTCAACTTCTTGGGCTAAGGTGGCAATTGCTTTTGTCGCCGCGACTACCTCTGATAATTCGCGGGAGCTAAGATGTGCGTGTTCGCTTGACTGATTTGCCAAACCAACCGTATGCCCGATCATCTCCGCCACATTTTCAACTTGCGTATTAATCGTTTCGGTCAGGTTGAGGGAATTATCAGTTGTCGTCTGTAAAATTTTGTTGTTGCCAGTCAGCTCTGCCATTCCAGAAACGATGGTATTAGCACTTTCATTATTTTCATCGGCAAGGACATGGACTTTTTTCATGCCGTCAACCACAAGGCGACTGGCGGAAGAGACTGTATCAATTGTCGAAACAACTTTATTAAGATGCCCCTTTAGTGATGAAAGCATTGCGCCGTCAGATTCCGTCAGATGGTTGATGGAGATAATATAACTGACGCTGCATAATATGCTGGCTGCTATTTGGATTTGGTATTGGGTAATGTCAACCGGAGTATTTAGTCCGTTCATCATCCGGTAAACAATGCTGATGACTAACAAAATAAGCTGTCCGGCTGCTACTTTTAGGATAAAGGCCCGGTCTTTGTATAATACCAGCATACTAATCAGCGGCAAAATATACGCAAACGCCAGCGGTGATGTCGTCGTCGTGATGACAAACATATAAAAGATGCCGTAACCAATCGCAACCGCGTATTTGTATGCTGACGAGCTTTTTCCGTAAAATTTGAGAATAAAAAGGCTTAAAAAGAAAGGAATCCAGCACATCAGCTGAAATTGTAAGTAATAGTTTATGTCCCTAAGTCCCCTTAAAAGCTCACCAATATAGGCTAGTGATAAAACCACATTCAAAGTCAGCCACAATCCCCTTGCTCTGCGGTTCGCTTTCGCCCGGAAATGTTCTTCATTGTATTCCATATACCCAAACTCCTTCCAATACCTGGAGACTTTGAGCGTAGCTCAAATCTCCGGTTGAAAGAAATTCTTTCAACCTTATAATGGTATCATATCACAACGCAATAAAAAGCACAAGATAATTGAAAGATTTCGTAAAACTTTCGTAAAAAAAAGTTCCTTAGCTGATTGCCAAAATCAATTTCATCTCACCGCTAAAAGTCACGTCCCCATATCCGTGGGGGATAATAAAATGGTCGCCTTTTTTGATTTTTTTATCTTCGGTCTGCCCTTCCCCCGAAATGACGCAGACAATCATAAAGGGGTGTTTTTGATTTAATGTCATTTCTAAGCTTACCTCTGCTTCCCAGACCGTATAATATTCACATTTAACTAATTCATTAAGTTGGTTAACCGGACGCTTCATCGCAGTAGTTAAATTGCCGGAAGCTAAGTCGGGGCAGGTGATGACATCAAGGGACTGCTTAAGGTGAAGCTGGCGCGGGCTTTTGCCAATCAGCCTGTCATAATCATAGAGCCGATAAGTGATATCGCTTGATTGCTGGATTTCCAGCAAGCGTATGCCGCCTTTGATGGCATGGATTGTGCCGGGATTTATTTGGATAAAGTCGCCCGCTTTTACTGGTATTTCGCGGATTAACTCATCAAAGCGGTTTTCATTTATCATTGCTTTTAATTCAGCTTTATCTTTGGCATTATGCCCGTTGACAAGATGGGCATCGTCATTGCAATCCAAAATATACCAGCACTCTGTTTTACCCAAAGAGCCATTCTCATTTTCGAAGGCATAGCTGTCATCGGGGTGGACCTGAATGCTTAAATCATCGTCAGCAGTAATAATTTTAACCAGCAGGGGAAAGCTGCCCAAAGGGGAACGGCTCCTGCGCTTTTTCCCAAATAATTCCGGCTTTTCTTTCCACAGCCGGGATAATTTTTTTCCGGTATAACTTCCATCACTTACATAAACATCGCCATTTATATGGGCGGAAATCGTCCAGCTTTCTTTGCCCCAAACTAGATATTTATGTTCCGGGGTGAAAAATAATAATTCACGCATTTTTTGCTCCTATTACCCAAAAAGCGGCCCATACGCTTGGCAAGCGCGGTAATCCTGCCCCTCTTTATCCATGCCATAAGCATTCCAAGCCGCCGGGCGGAAGATGTCCTCTTCCCGGACATTGTGCATTGAGATGGGAATCCTAAGCATTGAGCAAAGCGTAATGACATCAGCCCCAATATGGCCATAGCTGATTGCGCCGTGGTTAGCACCCCAATTATTCATGACATCATAAGCGGTCTTAAACGGGCCATCGCCTTTAGTCCGTGGCGCAAACCAAGTACAGGGCCAAGTGTAATCTGTCCGCTTCCAAATCTGATCCGATACCTCAGGCGGTAACTTTATCGTATGCCCCTCGGCAATCTGGACGACGGGGCCTAGGCCTTTAACCAGATTGAGGCGGATCATCGTCACGGGCATTTCTGCTTCCGTCAGGAAACGTGATGAATAACCGCCGCCCCGGAAATAGCCGTTATCGGCGGCATTCCAAGTTGAATTATTAAGGATTGCTTCTTGATCTTCTTTGGTTACTTCATACCAAGGCTTGATGGCGTTCGTCCCGCAAGGATATTTTGCCGCGCCGTTGGCATCTAGGCAAGCCGCGCCGGAATTAATCAGGTGGATAAAACCGCCCGCTTCTTTGGCTAAACCATCAAGCTCGTAGCCAGTCGCTTTTTTCACCGCTTCGGGACTCCAATAAGTCCGCACATCGGCAAAAATCTGGGCCCGGTTGGTTAAAAGCTTCATAAATAACATTCCAATGCCATTAAGGACATCGTTTTCGGTTGCCAGGATATAAGGCTCTCTTACTCCTGTCCAGTCAAACGACGTGTTTAATAAAGCTTCCGGGAAGTCGCAGTTCGGATAAAAATCCGTCCACTGGCGTTGTCCTTGGAATCCGGCACAAATCGCATTATGCCCGACCATTTCTTCCTCACAGCCCGCCGGAAGATTTGGGTTTCCGTTCATCAAATCTTTAATGATAATCATCATTTTGACGACAAACTCCCAGTCTTTATCCTTTTCGGCTTTTGATTTCTTAACGGCATCAGGATTTTTGTCAAAACCTTCGGTGCATTTTTCCCTCGTCCAAGCATAAGCTTTTTCAAATTCCGCCTGATCGTAAATTCCTTCTGCCATGCGGCGGATAATTTCTGTTTCGTCAACCGATTCAACTCTCATGCCAAGATATTCTTCAATAAAGCTTGGGTCAATAATTGAACCGCCAATCCCCATGCAAATTGAACCAATTTGAAGATAAGATTTGCCGCGCATTGTCGCGCAAGCAATGGAAGCCCGCCCAAAACGGAGTAATTTCCTGGCAACGTCTTCCGGAATTTCGGCATAATCAGCGTCTTGGACATCATGGCCATAAATGCCAAAAGCGGGAAGCCCTTTTTGGGCATGAGTCGCAAGGACGCTTGCTAAATATACCGCGCCGGGGCGTTCAGTCCCATTAAAACCCCAGACTCCCTTAATCGTAAGCGGGTCCATATCCATCGTTTCCGCGCCATAACACCAGCAAGGCGTGACCGTAAGGCTTACGGCGACTCCTTCCCGGCGGAATTTTTCCGCACAAGCTGCTGTTTCACCTGCCCTGCCAATCGTGGTGTCAGCGATGACAACCCGGACGGGTTCGCCATTAGAATATTTGAGATTTTCTGTAAAAAGCTTGGCGGCCGCCTTTGCCATCTTCATTGTCTGCTCTTCAAGTGATTCCCTGACTTTAAGATATCCCCTGCGCCCATCAATAGTCGGGCGGATGCCAATCGCCGGATAATCCCCCACTAACCTGTTTGCTTTCATTTTAATCCTCCTTAATATTCTTTGATTGGAAATGATTTTTTGATTAATTTTCTTGCTTCGCTAACTCCTGTTATTGCCCCATTACTCATCATTTGGACCAAAATATTCCCGATTGCCGTTCCCTCAACCGGCCCGGCGGTAACTTTCCTTTTGCATATTTTTGCTGTCAGCTCGTTTAAGCTTTCGTTCTTGCTTCCGCCGCCGACAATGCAAAGCTTTTCGTATTTTTTCCCGGTGATTGCTTCGATTTCATCAATTGATTTCCCATAACTTACTGCCAAGCTATGGTACACGCAGTATATTAATTCGCCAATGCTTTCCGGTATTTTTTCCCCGGCTTCCTGAAGGGCATTCTTTATCTCATTTTCCATATTTGGCGGGGCAAAAAAGCGGTGGTCATTAACATTAAAAACCGCCGAAAAGTAAGAGCATTTGCTGGCATGATTGGCCAAATCGGCAAAGCTATATTTATCGCCATACTCGTTTTTTAAGCTTTGGATAATCCAAAGGCCCATAATATTTTTAAGATACCGGAAACGGTATTCGTAACCGCCCTCATTTGAAAGATTGCTAAGCCTGCTTTCATTTGTTAAAATCGGGGCAGAAAGCTCCGCGCCAATCAGGCTCCATGTCCCGCTTGAAAGGTAGATGCTTTTTTCATCAATTGGGGCTCCTAAAACAGCGGAAGCCGTATCGTGCGTACATGGAAGAATCACTTCGCAATCAAAGCCCACCCTTTTTGCGATGTCCGGCAAAAGACTGCCTAGTTTTGTCCCCGGCGGCACAATTTCGCCAAAAAGCTTTTCCGGCAAGCCCATTTTCCTGATTAGCTCATAATCCCAAGCTTTGGTTTTGGCATTAACTAAGGCTGTTGTTGTTGCGTTTGTATATTCATGCTTTTTCTTTCCGGTTAGTAAATAGCTAAGATATGTAGGTATCATCAAAAAGCTGTCAGCCGCGGTTAATAATTCCGGCGTAAATTTCTTTATTGCCAAAAATTGGTAAATTGAATTAAACGCCATTTTTTGGATTCCGGTCCGGCTGTATAACTCTTCTTCGCTTAAGATTTCACTAAGCAGCCCGTCCATTCCATCTGTCCGGCTATCCCGGTAGGCAACCGCGTCCCCAAGCATTTTCCCATTTTTATCAAGCAGGACAAAATCAACACCCCAAGTATTAATACCAATGCTTAAAGGGATTTCGCCCATTTCTTTTAATTTGCCGAGTCCAGTCAGGATTTCCTCAAATAAGGCTTCGACATCCCAGCATAAATTACCGTTTTTTTCGGAAAAGCCATTATTAAAACGGTGGATTTCGGAAAGCTTTAACTTTCCGTTGCTCATGCTCCCCAAAATATGCCGTCCGCTCGAAGCACCGATATCAATCGCTAGATAAGCTGACATGAAAAGCCTCCTTTAATATATTATGGCACATAATAAGACCTAGGTCAAAATATGCACTCGATCTTTGCTTCTTTAAATAGCTTAAGCCATTTTTGCTCTGGTTTTTTATCGGTAATAATCATTGAAATTTCATTAAAATCGCAAATTTTCGCAAAAGCAGCCGTGCCAAATTTGCTTGAGTCAACGGCCAGAATTTTGGCGGCGGCGCGGCTAAGCATGGTGTTTTTATTCTGGGCATGGAGTTCGCTAGAATCGGTGACAGCATTTTTACTAAGCCCCTTACATGAAATAATTGCTTTATTCACATAATAGGATCCTAGCATTTGGTCAGTCTTTGGCCCAACCAAAGCAAAAGAGCCCTCCTCGGCCAGGCCGCCCGTCGAGATGACCCGCCAGTCACTTGCATCAAAAAGCTCAATAATGATTTCAATCGAATTCGTGACGACAGTCAGGTTCTTTTTTTTGTCTTTCAGGGCTTTAGCGATAAAGACTGCCGTTGAGCTGGAATCAAGCATTAGGCTTTCACCGTCATTGACCAAATCAGTCAACAAGTTTGCAATCCGCTGTTTTCCTATAATATTGGTGTTTTTGCGGAGATTAAAAGGCAGGTCAATATTGGTGCTTTCGTTAAATATTGCCCCACCGTAGCTTTTAATGGCATAACCGTCTTTTTCGAATTTTTCAAGGTCGCGGCGGATTGTTTCTTCGGAAACAGCATAATAAGCACTAAGCTCGCTGACAATGACCCGTTTTTCTTTTTGCAGTTTTTCAAGAATTTCATTGCGGCGTTCGAGGGCTAACATAAAGGGGCCTCCTTGGGTTAATTTATAAAATTGCCCGGCAGGTTTTTTCATCGGGGCGGGCTATCACGGACGAGTCAAGGTACATTCCATCATCGCCGATATGGGCTTTGGCTCTTTCGATTGCCGCTGTTACTGCCGCGACTTCGCCTGTCAGCATGAGGTACGATTTGCCGCACATTCCGCGGGCGATCCGAAGTTCAATTAATTCAACAAGGGCCGTTTTGGCGGCGACATCGGCGGCAACAATGATTGAAGCAGCATCATATGTTTCAAGAATGCCTAAGGCGTTTATGTTGATGATATCTGTTCCGCCGTAAATAGCCGGGAAAATTGCTTCATCGGGATTGCCAAGGACAAAGCTTGAGATTAAGTGTTCGGCAAAGCTTGCCTTAGCCGCGTCAATTGCCGCTTTAACGGCACTTAGTTCCCCGGAAATGACCGCAATATATTTGCCCGGACAGACTGTCTGGGCTTCAATGATGTCAATCAAAGCCGTCTTTGCCATCATGTCCGTTGCCATTATGCCAGATGAGACGGTTTTACATTCTATCATCCCGATTGCTTTTTTCATGATATGCCCACCTCTATGTAATGCTTTGTTATCTCATTTATCGTGCCGCTTAAAGAAGCATGGAGTGCAACGCTTAACCCTTCACCCGGGGCGGCGATCAGCTGCCCTTTTTCTACCTTGTCACCAATGCTCACCACCGGAACAGACGGCGAGCCAATATGCTGGCTTAGTAAAAGCCTTACTTTTTTTGGCGCAAAAGATATATCCGTCATCGGCGCGTCTTTTTCGTATTTTAATAAATCAAGCCGTGAAAGCAGTCTTTTTACTTTCACTTGCTTATATTTCCGATCTGGCTTTACGCTTAAAGGCATGATTCCGCTAGGCTGCCGCACGCCACTATTCCGTAAACCTGCTTTATAATCAGCCATCAATGAACGGGGCGATAAGCCTTGCCGACAGGCAAAATTTTCACATAAGCCACATGAAGGGCAAAACAATGTCTTTAAAAATATATCCGGCTGTTGGATATCTTTATAAACAGCCGCCTGCATGAAACGGTGCGGCTCGACCGGATGCCCCAATAAATAGCGGGGGCATAAATCCGTACACATCATGCACTGGCAGCAGCAAGCGGCCGCCCTTTTTAAATCTAAGGACGCTGTTCTTCTTTTTTTATTAACCAGTAAATGGTTTTCCGGCAAAACCAGAATCGCATTTGTTGTTTTCGTAATTGGAGCCTGTAATGAGCCAACCGAACCCATCATCGGCCCGCCGAAAAAATAAACAGGGTCATCAATCGTGCTGCCCCCGGCCGCTTTCACCACTAAAGATGCACTTATCCCCAAGGGAACTCTGACTGTGACCGGGTTTTTAACCTCACCTGCGACCGTTACCCATTTTTCGGTGACCGGATCTTTGTTAGTAAAACAGCAATAAGCATTATATATTGTTTCCACGTTAAAAACAGCAATCCCGCTTTCAAGCGGAAGATGTCCGGGGGGAATCACCTTTCCGGTCAGTTCATAAATCAAAACTATTTCATCGCCGGCCGGATATATTTCATCTAACAAGCCAAGACGGATTTCGGGATAATCACCTAAATAAGCAAGCAATGAAGCAATTGTTAGTTTAAATGATTTTTTGATCCCGATGATTAATTCTTCCGCCCCGATAGAATCGGCAATCTGCTTAAATGCACGGATAATTTCTAAGGCCTTTTCTGCTAATAATTGCTGGTCTAGTTTTAATAATGGTTCACATTCGGCACAATTTAAGATCATAGTCTTGACACGTTTGTCAATTTTGGCATAAGTCGGAAAGCCTGCGCCGCCTGCGCCGACTATCCCAGCATTTTGAAAAATGACAGTTGTGTCGTTTTTATTCATTGGAAAATTTTTCCATCATCAATAATGCCAACAATCGCGGCATCAACCGGGGCATCATCCATGTCACAGCCAATCCGGGCTGCGCTTCCTGTTGCAATAAGCACAGATTCACCTATTCCGGCTCCGATATTATCAATTGCAATGATTTGGCTTCCGTTAACGCCCATCTTTTTTTCAAGCTCAACAATCATAAATTTGCTTCCAACCAGTTTTTTATTCTTGCGGGTCGAAACAACACTTCCGATAACTTTTCCTGCTAACATCGTACCTCCTTTTTGCCAACCAGCTTTACTTTGTCGCCAGTAAAAATCTGGGCCGCATTGGCTTCATCTGTATCAAGATGAAGTTCTAGCGTAAAGCTTTCCGCGACCCTAATCTGGACATCATTAAAGATTAACGCCCTTTCGTTATCGCCGGAATGCTTTTTTACTGCTACTAAATCACCGTCACTAACTCCCAAAGCCATTGCGTCTTTTGGCGGCATATGGATATGAATTTTGGCAATAATGCAGCCCTCTTTTAAGTAAACAGCCCCTTTAGGGCCAACGATCGAAAGAGCTTCGCTTCCTTTAATATTTCCCGACTCGCGAACGGGGGCATGAATGCCTAATTTCACCGCGTCAGTAGCGGAAATCTCCACCTGGGACGCACTTCTTGCCGGGCCTAAAATGCGGACATTTTCAATCGCCCGAAGTTTAAGGCCAACAATCGTTACCATTTCATTAGTGGCGAATTGCCCGCCCATCAGCGCATTTTTCTTTGTCAGCTGATAACCCTCACCAAATAAAATTTCAATATGCTCCTGTGTCAAGTGGGCGTGGCGAGCCGAAACCCCAACCGGGATCAATGGGCCAGAAGCAGCCGCTACCGGAAATCCGGCAGCGGGGGCATTGGCTAAGGCGTTCGCGGGGGCATTCGCGGGGACATTGGCGTGGGCTTCGTTTTTTGCAATAATTTCCGCAACCATTTTAGTAATTTTTTCGATCTCATGGTTTGATAAAGTGGTCTTCATAAAATCCCTTACTTAAGTGTTGGCAGGATTTTTTCAACATCAACATGAGGGCGGGGAATTACGTGGGTTGCCACTAATTCACCGATCTTGGATGCACTGTTTGATCCGGCTTCAACGGCGGCATTAACTGCTCCGACATCACCACGGACCATTACGCTGACCAAACCTGAGCCGATTTTTTCGGTCCCTACCAAAACTACGTTTGCGGCTTTTAACATTGCGTCCGCTGCTTCAATTGAGGCTAATAAACCCCTTGTTTCGATCATTCCTAATGCTTCTTGTGCCATTTTTTCTCCTCCTTTGGCTTTTCTTTTCTTTATTATATAATCTTATCCTTCATCATCTGGAGATGGCTTTTTTCAACCATTCTTACGATCTCCGGATGGGGATTGGGGATAACAACAGTACAGGCTGGCGGCTTGATGGCGTTTAATTTCGCCGTTTCAATTGCTTGTTTTACATCAGCAACCGACCCCTCAATAATTATCGTGACTAAGCGTCCGCCCAGCTTTTTTTCCCAAGTGACAAATTCGACGCTGGCACTTTTACACATCATGTCTAAAGCGGTTATTGCCGCGGTTGTGCTAGGAATTTCAAAAAATCCGTATGCTTTTTTCATGCCATTATGCCTTTCCAAAACTTAATCAATCTGATTTTAAATCCCTAGTTTTAGCATTCCGCCTGTGCCGCTTTCGGGGCTGGGAATCGCATGGGCAGCCAAAACCCCGGCCAGCTCATTAGCTTTCTCACTGGCTGCTAAAAGAGCCGCGTTTACGTCAGAGACGCTCCCGCAAAATTTGATGACAATAATCAGCGGCACCGGTAATTCTTCGGCGTTGGCTGGTTTGTTTTTGTCAAAGGCTAACAGCGTTACGTCCGCCGCCTTTAATCCGGCATCTGCCGCCGCAAAGGCCGTGGCTAAACCATATACTTCGAGCATTCCTACTGTTTGGTTGCGGGTCATGTGTCACTCCTAACGTGATCATCAAACGGATTTATCCGTAACGGATTTATCCGTAACGGATTTATCCGTTTATGATTGCTAACTTAAGCCCTTCCATTTTGAGGTTGGCTATATGTGCTTCGTTAATCTGGCTTAGCGGATATTCGTGGGTAACCAATTTGTCCATTGGCAGGCCAATTGCTTTAGCCCGCTTAAGAAAATCAAATGTTGTTGCATAATCCCTTAGGGTATAAACCCATGAGCCAACAACGGTAATCTCTTTTGCGCAGATGTCAAAATGGGGATTGATTGTTGCCTCGCCGCCATTAATGAAAAAACCTAATTCGCATAAGCCGCCGCCGCTCCTAATAAATTTGTAAATAGCAGAATGGCCAGCCGGCGAGCCTGTGCATTGAAAGGCAAAATCCGCTAAATGCCCGCCAAATCCTTTGGCGACCGCGTTAGTTAAGGCTTCATTTCCTTGATGGTCCTTAAAATTGACACTAGTGTCAGCTCCCATTAATCTGGCAAAATCAAGCCGTTTTTGTTCACCGTCAACCGCCACAATATTTTCAATCCCCATCGTACGCAGGACCGCAATGCAAATTAAACCAATCGGGCCTAAGCCTTGGACCAAAACCCGGCTGCTAAAGCGCAGGATGCCTGTTGATTTCGCCCGTTCAACGGCATGAATCAAAACCGCACAGGGTTCAATCAAAATCCGTGATTTTAGGTCAAGGTCACTGACGTTAAAAACTGAAGAACCCTCACGTATCAAAATATAATCTGCAAACCAGCCATTTAAATGAATTTCATCGTCCGGCAAAAGCCCATACACATCAGCACCGCCAATGTTTTGTTTATTCATGTCAAACATGGTCACGGCAGGATTATCTTTAAAGATCATGCTGGTGACAACCTTGTCGCCAATGCTTAATGGCTTTCCGGCGCTGTCAAGCTTTACATCTTTGCCCATCTTTACTATTTCGCCAGTCCCCTCATGGCCAAGGACAACCGGGATCAGATTAAAGGGGTCATTCTTAAATTCATGCGCGTCAGTCCCGCAAATGCCACAGCCTTCGACTTTAACTAAAATATCCCTTTCGCCAACCGGGGGAATGGGAAATTCTTTGATTTCATATTTTCCTAATGCGGTCAGCATTGCAACCTTTGCCGTATGAGGAAGCGGTTTATTGACCGAACTAGTCAATGGTAGCCCGCTGATTGCATTCGCACTGGCTGTCTCCGCCGACAGTTTTTCTAGCACTTGGCGAACAACCGCTTCAATATTGATGTTGGAATTATTCATAGTTATCATCCTTTAGCCTCTATCTGATACACAAACTTTCGGACATCACACAGCGGCGCTGTTTTGTAAAGCTTCTTGCGCTGGTCAGCCCTTCGCCAGTCCGACTGGCAATCGTAAAGGAGCAAAAACCCTCGCCCCCGTAACCTAAGGCCGCATAAGACGGAGCGTTTTTAACCAGGATTGCCGTGTCAATTGCTTTTGCATATTTCGTGATATTGACAACATCATGGGAATGGATATGGGCAGAATGGTGGTTGCCATGCTCAAGCCAGACCGCTTTTGAAACCGCATCATCAAAATCTTTCGCCCTTACCAGGCCAAGGATTGGCATCATCAGTTCTTCAGCAATCAATGGATGCTCTTTTTCATCTTCAAAAATAATACAGCGAATTTCATCGCTTGCTTTAACTCCAATCAAGGAAAGTAAGGTTTTTGCGTCTTTGCCAACGCAGTCCCGGTTTAGGCCTTTTTGGGTAAGAACGAGTCTTGTTAGTTTATCAATTTCGGCATTTGAGGCAAGGTAACAGCCTTGTTCGCCGATCATATGCTTAATTAAATCATCGGAAACCGAATCCAAGCAAACAATGGCTTTTTCGGCAATGCAGGGCAGATTATTGTCAAAGGTACAGCCATTAATAATATCTTTGGCCGCTTTTAAGATATCGGCGGTTTCGTCAACTACGACCGGAGGATTCCCAGCCCCGGCACCAATACCGCGCCGTCCAGAGGATAATACCGCTTCCACGACACCTGGGCCGCCAGTTGCGACAATCAGGCCGATTCTGGGATGCTTCATCATGATTTCGCTGCTTTTTAGCGTGGGTTCAAAAACTGTAAAGGCAATTGCATGAGGGCCGCCAGCTTCACGGGAAGCCTCATTAACCAAATTGATTGCCAGCATTGAGGTTTTCGCCGCAGCGGGGTGGGGATTAAAAACGATCGTGTTACCCCCTGCCAGCATTCCGATTGTATTGCAAATCACCGTTTCTGAAGGGTTTGTACTGGGAGTAATCGCGCCAATCACGCCAAAAGGGCCCATTTCAACCAGCGTCAAGCCTAAATCGCCGGACCAGGCCGTTGTGATGATGTCTTCTGTCCCAGGCGTTTTTTCGGCAACAAGATGATGTTTTAGGATTTTGTGGCCGACATTGCCCATTCCTGTTTCAGAAACCGCAAGCCGCGCCAGCTTTTCCGCGTTTTCTTTGGTTTTGCTGCGGATTAGGCTAATGATTTTTTCGCGCTGGTCCATCGACATTTTTTGCACAACCTGCTGGGAAATGGCTGCCGCTTCAATCGCCGCTTCCATTTCATTATAAATGCCCGCTTGTGCTTGTGCAGGTGCTTGTGCAGATGCAGGTGCATATGTAATGTTAAGGCTGGAAATGACTTCTCCCACTACTTTTGCAATCAGTTCTTCATTTGCTGTTATGCCCATGGCTAATCCTCATCAATTATTTTAACTGCTCCAAAACTTTTTTGGTAATCATTGCAATTAAGTCCGTATCTGTTGTCTCGTTACTATTCGCATTTTTCCCGCAACCGTGGCAATTGGCCTTTCCATCACGGTTATTTGCACATATTTCGGCCGGGTGCTTGCCAGTCATGCCAAACTGGCTGCGCAGGTCATACAAAACTTTTACTTGGTCTTTGCTTAATTCTTTTGGGCCGCCAAGCATTTTTGACTGATATAAAAGGCGGGCATAAAACTCAACTGATTCCATTTTGTGATAAGCAGACAAAAGCGAATCGGAGTAAGCTAAAGCACCGTGGTTTTCTAGTAAAACGGCGTCATAATATTGCAAATATTTTGAAACGGCATCGGGAATCTCATCGGTTGAAGGTGTGCCGTATTCGGCAATCGGGACGCAGCCTAAGGTGATGATTGCTTCCGGCATAATCGGCTGGGTGAGGGGGATTCCGGCAATCGCAAAGCTGGTTGCATATAAAGGGTGGGCGTGGACAACGGCTCTGACATCGGGGCGTTCGCGGTAGACACGCATATGCATTTTTATTTCTGATGACGGCCTAAAGCCTTTATTGGCTTGTAATACTTTGCCATCGGCATCTATTTTGCAGATATATTCGGGGGTCATAAAGCCTTTGCTTACACCAGTTGGGGTGCATAAAAACTCGCGGTCATTAAGCTTGACCGAAAAATTCCCATCATTAGCCGCAACCATTCCGCGGTTATATACTCTTCTGCCGATTTCGCACATTTCTTTTTTGGTTTCAAATTCGTTCATCATGGCTTTCCTCCTCAAATTTATGTCTGCTTTTTAGGTCTATATTATTTATACCACATAAATCAACACTTGTCAATGTGTTTTTGTGTGGGTTTGGCTCCTCGTTTGACTAGCCCCCTATTTGGCAATCAACCAAAGAGGCTTGCCTTGCTGCTAATAACAGTTCCTGCATTAGGGCATCGGTGGGGGGAACGGCCTTTTTCATTTGGTATTCGCGGCCAAGGGCTTGGTATTTATCCTGTCCTAAGCGGTGATATGGGAGCAGGTGAAGCTTTTTTACTGTTTTTAGCTCCCCGGCAAAATGGGCAATTGGGGCAATTTCTGCGGCTGTGTCATTAAAGCCGGGAATGACCGGGACACGGATGCTTAACTCGGTTCGGGCATACTTGCAATACGCGGCCATTTTCCGGGCATTCTCTAGGATCAGCTGATTGGTTTTTCCGGTGAAAGCTTGATGTTTGACCGGGTTCATATGCTTTATATCGAGTAAAAACTGGTTGACATAGGGTAAAATATTTTCGATATGGCGATATTCAACTAGCCCCATGCTTTCAATGGCGGTATGAATGCCTCTTTCATTGGCATTTTTGAGTAAGGCGAGGGCAAAATCAGGCTGGCATAGGCTTTCACCGCCGGAGAGGGTGAGTCCGCCGCCGGAACGGCGATAATAAAGGCGGTCTTTTTCAACGATTTCCATTATTTCTGTGACGGTCATGTCCCGGCCGATGATTTTTTCTTCGCCGTCAACAAGCATTTTTTGGATATCGTATGCTTGTGATTCGGGATTACAGCACCAGCGGCAACGCAAAACACAGCCTTTCAAAAAGACGATCGTCCGGATTCCGTTACCGTCATGAATGGAGAAGCGTTGAATATCAAAGATTCGGCCTGCTGTCATTTTTACCTCTTATCTTTGCTCTGTCCGGTTAATGATGTCATCTTGTAAAGAGCGGGAAAGGGTCGTAAAAAGGGCGGAGTAACCAGCGACCCGGACGACTAACTGTTTGTAATTGTCCGGATTTTGCTGGGCATCAAGCAAGGTTTCCCGGCTGATGACGTTAAATTGCATATGGCTGCCTTTTTGGTCAAAATAAGCCCTGACGAGGGCAACGAATTTCTCCAGGCCTTCCCTGCCGCTTAAAGCCGATGGGTGGAATTTCTGGTTAAATAAAGTTCCGTTTGAAGCAATAAAATGATCAAGTTTGGCAACGGAATTGGCGGCTGCGGTCGGCCCATTTATATCTCGCCCGGAAGCCGGGGAAACGCCGTCAGCAATCGGCATCCCACAAAGGCGGCCGTCAGGCGTCGCCCCTGTCTGTGTACCCATCGGCACATTGGCGGAAACCGGGTACAGGCCAGCTTGGAAAACTCCGCCGCGGGGATTAGTAAAATTAAGCAAGGGCTTGGTGTATGTATAAGCCACATCACGAGCAAAATTATCAACCGCGGCGATATCATTGCCAAACTTTGGCACGGCATTAATTAGTTTTAGAATCCGCTCGCCTTTTTCTTTGACTGTCTGATGGCGGGAAGTTTCTAAAAGTGTTTGCATAATGGCAGCAACCTCTTTTTCGCCTATTTCCTGCCCGGCGTTTTTAAGCTCTGCCGCGATTCCGGTTGTCATCAGCCTAAGCTGATTATTGCTAAGCCCTTTGCCAAAATTGAGTGAAAGGGTTTCTTTTAATTCACTTAAGGTGATTTCTTTTTTATCGAACACCAGTTCTTTAATTGCATATAAGGCATCCGCCATATTGGCAATGCCAAAGCCCTGCGGCCCGGTGAAATTATATTCAGCTCCGCCCTCTTGGACGCTTTTGCCCTTTTCCAGGCAGTCATCAACCATTGCCGATAAGAATGGCAGGGGGCAGCGTTCACGATGGGCAGTATCAATGGCATTAATTGCGTTTACCAAAAGCTCAATGAAATAATTCATCTGCTCTTTATATGCGTCGTAAAATTCGGTGAAACTGTTCATTTCCTCAACTGGTTTTGTGGCTGCGCCAATTTGGAGGCCAGCTTCTTTGCCGCTTGAAAACACCATTTCTAACGGGCGGCACATATTAAAGAAAGCCGCATCATGCCAGCCGTCAGTTTTTCCGGCTTTTTGCGGCTCGACACAGCCAATGATTGAGTAATCGCGGGCGTGTCCAAGCGTTAAGCCACGGCTTTGGAGCGAGGGGATAATTACTTCATCATTATAATAAGCCGGCAAGCCCACACCCGTTCTGGTCAGCTCCGCCGCTTTTATCAAAAACTCATGGGGCGACCCGTTCCAGACCCTGACTGAAAACGAGGGCTGGGGTAAAAGGACATTTTTTGAAGCCTCAATCGCCATATAAGATAAATCGTTGGTTGCGTCAATTCCATCTTGGGTTTGCCCGCCGACAATCAAATTCTGGAAAAGGCTGTAGCCAGCAAAACCCTCCGCCGAAACAGCGTCACGGCATTTATTGAGGTCATTAAATTTTACCCAGATAGAGTCAAGCAATTCCTGCGCAAAATCTTTCTTGAGAACACCTGCTTCAATATCACGCTGGTAATATGGGTACATATATTGGTCAAAACGGCCCGGCGAGATTGAATGGCCGCTGGATTCGATTTGGATTAGCTGCTGGACAAACCAAAAAGCCTGACACGCTTCATAAAAACTCTCCGCACCGTGCTCGGGAACATGGCGGCAGTTTTGGGCGATTTGCAAAAGCTCTTCGCTCCGCTTTTTGTCCGGGCAATCAGCAGCCATTTGCGCAGCCAGTTCCGCATAGCGGTTGGCATAAATAATCGCCGCTTCGCAGGAAATAATGACCGCTTGTAAAAAGCGGGATTTTTTCGCATAATCGCCATCGCCTTTACGGCATGAAATAAGCTTGGCCGCCGCTTCGCGCTTAATTCCGCCATAACCAATCTTAAGTACTTTTTCATAATCAACGCTTAAATGGCCAATGCCGTTGTAAAAATAATTGTTGGGGGTAAAAATAAAATGCTTTATTGCCAGCAGGGTTTCCGCTTCCATATATGAGGTTGCAAGCTCACTGGTTGTTTTGCCTTTCCAGTAGCGGTTTGCTTCTTTTAATGCTTTTTTTGCCGCTTCATCAATATAAAAGGGGTCAGCGCTGCGGGTCGCTACTGTCTCAAACTCCGCTTCAAGCCATTCATAAGAAAATTCCGGATAGGTCTGGCAGCCGCGGGGGGCAATTGTGGTACTCCCGACAATAAGCTCTTCGTCACGGATAATAATTGGCAGGTGTGTGAGGATATGTAAAAAAGCTTTTGCCCGGCGCAAAATCAGCGGCTCGGCCTCGGTCTTTTGGTATGATTCCGTAATCAAGCTGGCACGGGCCGATTCAATCCGGGGCATTTCCTGATATAAGTTTTTTATTAAGCGGTCAATGCGGGGCGACTTAAAACTGCTCATCATAGATCCTTTCATAAACAAAGTATTAATGGCTTATTTAGCTTGCGTATGATTATTTTAATCTATAAAAAAGAGAATGTCAAGACAATCCACGCCTTTATGTGTTGTTTTGGTTGGGTTTCGTTTTTTGGCTGAATCAAAGTTTACTTGACACGTGCTTAAGTACGTGTTATGATAAGTGCATAAGGAGGGAAAGCTATGAAAAGCTACTCTTCGCGGGAAGTTATATCAATGCTCGAAGCGGATGGATGGTTTGAAATAAATCAAGAAGGCAGTCATAAGCAATTTAAGCATAATAGTAAAAAGGGAAAAGTGACTGTAAATCATCCAGTTAAGGATATGAATGTCAAAACATTAAAGAGCATTGAAAGGCAATCGGGGATAAGACTCTAGAAGGAGCGTGTCAATGGATAACTATGTTTTCCCTTGTGTATTCATTTATGAAGATGATGGAATTGCTATTTTATTTCCAGATTTAGATGGCTGTGTATCGTTCGGCGAAAATGAACAACAGGCATTTTATAATGCCAAAGAATCCTTAACATTACACTTGTATGGAATGGAACAGGATAATGAGCCAATACCTAAGCCATCATTAATTAAAGATATTAGTCTTGACGAAAACGAACAGGCTGTATTTATTGAAGTGTTCATGCCACCATTTAGGGCAAAACAAGCTAATAAATATGTCAAAAAAACTTTGACAATTCCTGAATGGTTAAATATTATCGCCGAGAAAAACGATGTGAACTTTTCGCAAATACTGCAAAATGCGTTAAAGGATTATCTTAATTTACAAAAAATCGGCTAATATATGTTACGCCCATAAGGATTATGCCATAAAATATTTATATAAAAAAGAGCCTATGCCATACTCGCAAAGCGAGAGATTAGGATAAGCTCTTTCTTGATTTTTCGTGGTATGAAGATGATTGATTCCCGCTGATGAAGCCAGCTTCGTCTTATTATCTCTTCGAGAATTGCGGGGCCCGGCGGGCGCCTTTGAGACCGTATTTCTTCCGCTCCTTTGACCGCGGGTCCCTGGTCAGGAATCCGGCTTTTTTGAGCGTTGGGCGGAACTCGGCATCAACCTGCAATAAAGCGCGGGCAATGCCATGCCTGATTGCTCCGGCTTGTCCGGTCGTTCCCCCGCCTCTGACGGTGATTTTGACATCGTATTTCTCTGTGGTTTCCGTTGCAACCATCGGCTGCCTGACAATAACTTTTAAGGTTTCCAGTCCAAAATAATCATCAATATCTCTTTTATTGATGGTAATATTGCCTTTGCCCGGACTCATATAAACGCGGGCAATTGATTTTTTTCTTCTACCTGTTCCGTAGCTTTTGGGTTGTGCTGCTGCTTTTGGCATTATTTTATCTCCTATTTAAAAGTTAATACTTCTGGCTTTTGCGCGGCTTGTTTGTGTTCTGGGCCGACATAAACAAATAGTTTTTTGTACATCTGCCTGCCGAGGGGGCCTTTAGGAAGCATTCCTTTAACCGCGTGTTCCACAACACGTTCCGGGTGTTTTTTTAGTACTTCCTTAATCGGAATAAGACGCCAATTACCGACATATTCGCTATGGCGGAAGTAAGTTTTCTGCTCCATTTTTTTCCCGGTTAATTTGATTTTCTCAGCATTAACCACGATTACATAATCACCTGTGTCGGCATGGGGGGTAAAAATAGGTTTGTTTTTGCCTCTAAGGACCGCAGCAATTTCGGTTGCCATGCGGCCAAGAGTCATATCCGTAGCGTCCACAACGTACCATTTGCGAGTGATGGTCGCGGGATTTGCCATAAATGTTTTCATTATGAACTCCAGTCTGTCTGTCAATGCAGACAAATTAATCATGATAGTAAAGGCATCCTCGGCTTAACCTGTCCAGATGTCCGGTCTAGATAAGTTTTTGCACAATAATAGCCCTATGGCATAAATGCCATGCTTGAATATTATATTACACGTGCCCAAGCGTGTCAAGCAGTTTTTTTGGCAAGCCTTGAAGCCAGCTGAAAAAACGTTTTTTCGCCTACTTTTCAATCCGCTCCATCTTATGAAAATCAAGAATTAGTGTTACTTTCATTCTCCGGCAAATACTCATACTTCACCAAAGTAAGCCCTTTTGCCGGGGCAGTTGGCCCAGCCTGCCTGCGCTCCTTTGCCGCAAGGATTTTAGCTACCCGTTCCGGTGAAAATCTTCCTGCGCCGACTTCAATCAAAGTACCTGCAATGATCCGGACCATATTGTAAAGAAACCCATTCCCGGTGACCGTGATAATAATTTCTGCACCCTCGTTCATTTTATTTGCACTCACCTTAATTTCATAAATAGTGCGGACGGTCGTTTTGAGAGCCGCCCCTCTTGATTTGGGGGAAGCGGTGCAGAAGCTGGCAAAATCATGTTCGCCCAAGAGATAATCGGCGGCTTCTTGCATTTTTTCCACATCTAAGTATTGATAGGTAAAATACTGATACAGCCGTTTCGTTGGCATGGGAAAATCCGCATTCAAAATATGATACTGATATGTTTTTAGGCTTTTGGCCCGGCGGGGGTGAAAATCAGCCGCAACAGCCTCCGAACTAAGAATGCGGATATCTTCGGGCAGACGCTGGTTCAAGGCATTGGCGATTTTGGGGATCGGGATAGGGGTTGTTATGTCAAAAACAGAAACATTACATAGGGCATGGACCCCGGTATCAGTCCTGCTTGCCCCGATTATGACAACTTCCTCTTCAAATAATTCTGTGATTGCACGCTTAAGCTCACCCTCAACAGTTGGCACTTGGGGCTGAAACTGCCAGCCATGGTAGGCTGTGCCGTCATATGCAACTGTTAGCTTGACGCGGACTGGCTCACGGACTTGTTCACAGACTGGTTCATGGGCTGGTTCATTGTTCATAGCGGAATCATCCTATCGGCAAAAATCGTTATTATCAGGTAAATCAGCATCCCTAAATAGGCAAAACGGTCCCTGGTTTTGTATACGAGCGGCTTCATCTTGGTGCGGTGGTCTCCGCCGCGGTAACAGCGGGCTTCCATCGCCATCGCCAAATCATTTGCCCGGCGGAAAGCGGAAATGAATAATGGGACAAGCAAGGGAACTAAGCTTTTTGCTTTTTTGATCAGATTCCCGCTTTCAAAATCTGCACCGCGGGCAATTTGAGCTTTCATTATTTTATCCGTTTCCTTAAATAAAATGGGGATAAAACGTAACGCAATTGACATCATCATCACTACTTCATGGACAGGGACTTTGATATATCCAAGCGGTTTCATCAACTTTTCCATTCCATCAGTAAGATTGTTTGGGGTCGTGGTCAGAGTCATTACTGATGAACCCATAATCAGCATTATCAGGCGGGTGGTCAAGGTCAGCGCAAGGCGGATTCCTTCCCAAGTGATGGTTATTTTCCAAAAACTTACTGCCGGTTCGCCCGGAGTGAGGAAGAGGTTAAATACTACTGCAAAAAGGAGCAGAAAAATAATTGCTTTCATGCCTCTTACCATGAACTTAAACGGCACTTTTGATAATTTGATGGCAAAAACCAAAAATAAGCCCGCCAAAATAAAACCGGTAAAACCCCGGACGACAAATAAAGAGATAATAAAAAATACCGTCGCAACCAATTTGACGCGGGGGTCAAGGCGGTGAATGATGGAATCGGTCTGGTAATATTGTCCGAGGGTGATATCTTTTATCATGGATTACCTATCTTTAAAGCCATTAAAATGCTGTCCCGTGCGGTTTCTACGGTCAGGGCTTTTGTGTCAACAGCCAAGCCTTTTTCTTTTAAAGCGTACATGATATATGTCATCGGCGGGGCGGAGAGGCCTATTTCTTCAAGCTTTTTATACTCGGCAAAGACCTTGGCCGGGCTATCGTCATAAGCAATTTTATTCTTGTTCATTACGATAATCCGCTCAACATATTTTGCGACTTCTTCCATGCTATGTGAAACCAAGATGACGGTGATCCCGGTTTCTGCTTTTAGGAGGGCGATCTGGCCAAGGATTTCGTCACGCCCGCGAGGGTCAAGCCCGGCAGTCGGTTCATCAAGAATCAATATTTCGGGTTTCATTGCCAAAACGCCCGCAATGGCAACCCGTCTTTTTTGGCCGCCGGAAAGTTCAAAAGGCGACTGGTAAAAATATTCATCGTCAATGCCAACTTGCTTTAGGGCAGTATAAGCGCGAAGCTCAATTTCCCGCTTATCGAGGCCTAAGTTTTTTGGCCCGAAGCAAACGTCAGTAAAAACATCAATTTCAAAAAGCTGATGTTCGGGATATTGAAAAACAAGCCCAACTTTGCTGCGGAGATGTTTTTTATCGTAACCGTCATCATGGATATCAGCCCCATTAAAATAAATGTTGCCGGAGGTTGGCTTAAGAAGGCCGTTCAAATGCTGGACAAGGGTTGATTTCCCCGACCCGGTATGCCCGATTAAGCCGATGAACTGGCCGGGCGGGATAACAAGGCTTATGTCATCAAGGGCGGTTGATGCCATTGCCGTGCCGTGGTCATATATGTGGGTTAGGTGGTCTAATATCAGCATAGGTCTCCAAAAATAATAATCTCGTTGTTAATTTATCTTTAAGGCACAAAGCAGCTCATCCACCGTAAAAATCGCGGACGGCAGATCCTTAATTCCGTTTTTCTTAAGCTCGTGGGCTAAAAGAGTTATTTGCGGTACGTCAAGGCGCAAGCCTTTCAGTTCGTCAACGCGGCTGAAAATTTCACGCGGTGTGCCAGTCATCGCAATTTTACCTTCGTCCATCACAAAAACGCGGTCGGCATGAATTATCTCTTCCATATAATGAGTGATAAAAATAATCGTGATATTTTCCACATCATTTAAGGCCCGGACAGCCCGGACAACTTCTTTTCTTCCGGAAGGGTCAAGCATTGCGGTCGGCTCGTCAAGGACGATACATTTCGGATGCATTGCCAAGACCCCGGCAATCGATACGCGCTGCTTTTGGCCGCCGGAAAGACGGTCCGGCGATTTTTTCCGATGCTCATACATTCCAACTGCCCGCAAACTCTCAGAAACCCGCTCCCAGATTTCAGCGGTGGGAACGCCCATATTCTCCGGGCCGAAGCCGACATCTTCCTCAACAACCTGGCCGATGATTTGATTGTCGGGATTTTGGAAAACCATTCCGGCTATTTGGCGGATTTCCCAGATATTTCCATCTTCGCTTGTATCTTTTCCGTCAATATAGACGCTGCCCTCAGTTGGGTAAAGAATCGCGTTAAGGTGCTTCGCGAGGGTTGATTTGCCAGAGCCATTATGGCCGAGGATAGCAATAAACTCACCAGCCTCAACCTCGATATCCACTTCATCAACAGCCTTTGTGATACCCTCGACATTTCCTTCATCGTCACGGCGGATATATTCAAATGTAAGTTTTTGGGTTTTGATAATATTCATGTTTTCTTATTCTACAAGAAGATGGCATTAAATTCAAGAGTCTGGCTTGTTTTGTTTATGAAATTAATATATGATAAAGGAATGATGAAAGATTTACTTAAACTGCTTATTAAGCCGCTATTAATAATTGCTTCGCTGATTATTTTTAGTACTTTGCTTGCCAAGGTTGTGCTAAGCGGAGATACGCTTGCTGATTATCCCTCAAATAACCCAGGGCTAGCTATTGCTTCACCGCCGCCTGTTTTGGACAGCGAAGAAGAAAACCCAGAACTCGAAAGCGACTCCCTTAAAGAGGGGACTAATGAGGGTATCATTGAGGGAGCTTGGGACGAAGAAGAAATTTTATTAGTTTCGCCATGGTCCGTGCCTGAAAATAAGATCGAGTTTCGCCCCGGCTTTTCTAAAGAACCGTTAAGCGATATGCTTTTTGACTATATCAAAGGCATTTCATATCCGATCACGCTTTCTCATGCCATTGCGATAATATATGGCGATGATGAAAATTTTCCCATGCTTCCAGATGATGAATTTCCGGAATCCATGCTTGAGGAAATCTATGCCCTGCTGCCAAATATCGTTGAAAATGATGATGAAATCGCTATTTCCCGCGAGGAACTCGTTTTTCTTTCGCTGCTTCATCATGACTTTGCCGGGGCTGTCAGCGTCGGTGAACTGATTTGCAATGTTGCTATCGCTGATGATTTGCTGGCGATATTTCATGAGTTATACCTTAGCGGATATCAGATCGAAAGAATCAGCCTGATTGAAGAATTTGGCGGAAGTGATACCTCTTCGATGATTTTCAATAATTCATCTTCTTTTAATTACCGGGAATCAAGCCCCGGGCGGTTGTCGCTTCATGCTTTTGGGCTTGCCGTTGATATCAATCCCTTTATCAACCCTTATGTCGCATACAATACTGATGGCACAATCAGGAGGATTTCACCCATCGGAAGCGAAGAATACGCTGACCGGAGCCTTGATTTTCCTGCCAAAATCGATGAGGACGATCTGCTTTTCAAGCTATTTGATGAGCTGGGATTTTTCTGGGGCGGAAATTGGAATTATCAGAAAGATTATCAGCATTTCCAGAAAGAACTGCCGTAATAGGTGGTAAGATTTTCGTAAAAACGCAGTTGAAGTGAGTAAATTTCTCTTAAAAACGCAGTTGAAATGGGCGAATTTCTCTTAAAAACGCAGTTGGAATGGACGAATTTCTCTTAAAAACGCAGTTGGAATGGACGAATTTCTCTTAAAAACGCAGTTGGAATGGATGAATTTCTCTTAAAAACGCAGTTTTATTACTTGATTTTCTCTTAAAAACGTGATATGATGATATCGCGGAGGAGAACTTTTATGTATAGAAGTGCATATAATCAGCTTGTGGAGTGGAAAAACAGCAGCCGGAGAAAACCGCTGGTGATAAAAGGCGCAAGGCAAGTGGGAAAAACTTGGCTGATGAATGAGTTTGCCAAAAATGAATATAAAGATTATATTTATCTAAGCTTCGACAAAGACAGTTATGCCGTCAAAATTTTTGAGGAAACCAAAGACCCGAAAATCATTCTGGAACGACTGGGGTTAGTTCACGGAAAGCCGATCATTCCCGGTAAAAGCTTGATTATTCTTGATGAAATCCAAGAATGTCCCAATGCGCTAGGCAGTTTGAAATACTTTAATGAAGATGCTAATGAATACCATATAATAACCGCCGGAAGCTTGCTTGGAACGTACCTTGCAAAACCGATGTCCTACCCGGTCGGAAAAGTAAATCTAATCACCATATATCCGATGACATTTGATGAGTACTTAAGGGAAATACATGGCGGAATGTATGAATATCTGGATTCCATTGTTTCTGGAAAAGATTACGTTTCTGCTTTCCACGTTAAAATGATTGAATTTTACAAGCAATATCTTATTGTTGGCGGGATGCCTGAATGCGTGAAAAGCTGGCGGGCGGATTCAAACCCCAAAAAAATCACCGCTATCCAATCAGAAATCATCGCATTATATGAAAATGACTTCACCAAACACAATGGCAGGGTAAACTCCGGTCGGCTGCTGCAATTATTCCGCAGTATTATCCCCCAGCTTGCCAAAGAAAACAATGAGAAATTCATGTATGCCGCCATCGCCAAAAGCGCCCGGGCCAAGGATTTTGAAGATGCGATTGAGTGGCTGGTTTCAAGCGGGATTGCTTATCGCCTGCTTAATATCTCCAAAGCAGGTTATCCGGTTAAGGCTTACGAGATTTTGAATTATTTCAAGCTGTTTTTGTTAGACGCTGGGCTTGTTAAGCATATGGCGCAGATAACCAATAAATCCATTTTGCTGTCAGATGCTTTTCCGTTCAAGGGGCAGCTTGTTGAAAACTACGTGCTGGCGCAACTTTTGCCACTTCTTAATCATACCCCCCATTTTTATGCCTTTGCGCAGGACCGGGAGATTGATTTTATTTTACAGCACGAGGAAGAGATAATCCCAATTGAAGTTAAATCCTCAACGAGCAAACACGCTACCAGTTTCAAAAGTTATATCGAAAAGCACAATCCCAAAATTGCGATTCGGTTCAACACAAATGAGTACCTGAAAAATGGGGCAATCACGAATATCCCACTTTATTTGGTGGGGAAAATGTTTGAGCTGATTTAATTATGCTTCCTTTATCTTTGCCCTCTTTAAAAGCGGCACCACCATCATGGAAAGGCCGCTCCCGATCAGGGCAGTAACCAGCTGGGGCCAGGTAAAAGCCACGCTGATTACAGCAATTTGCTGTTCTTTGATTCCGGGTATCAAGGGCAGGGCAATGATGACAATGGCAATCCACAAAAACAAAAATTTCGCCGTGCTTGCTATCATCAGCCCAATTGCGGAAAAAATCAAATCTTTCATGTTGCTTTTTGCCATGTTTTTGCTGACAAACCGGGCGACAATGACCAATATCACATTACCTGCTGCCATAAAAGGGACTATCTGCGGAAATGCCGGGCCGATTCCGGCAAGAAGTGCCATAAAGGGAGATACTACCGCAACAATCACGCCGTTTGCAGTTCCGAGCATAAATAAGCTGACTAATAAAATTAAGTTCACGAGCGACCCGGTGACAAACTGCCCGAAAGGGCGGGTAACGAACTGTACGCCTAATAATAGCGCAATCATAACTGCTGTTTGGGTAATAAAAAGTGTTTGGTTTTTCATATTGTTCATATTGTTGTTCATATCATGCCTTTCCGCCGAATCCTAGATTAGTTTTTTTATTCTGCTTTCACTTCCAAATATCCTAAAAGCTTGCCCATGTCATACTCTTCAAAGACTGGCAAATTGGGGTCATAAAATTTGCCGTCATAATATACTAAATAATGGCAATAAAGCCCCATTTTTTCCATCATGATACAGCATTTCGGCAAGGTAACGGGGCGGCCTTGGGTATATATGACTGTCCCGCTATGCCCAATCCCATAATAGTTAAGAGCTTGAATCATCTCAAGCATCCTGGCCTGCCATTCGCGAAGCCCCATAATGCTTACTACTTCGCCGATTGTCACTCCGGCCAGCATTGCAATACAAGTTTGGCTGCACAGCCCGTCAACCGGCTGGTTGATTACTTCCAAACTGGTGATTTTGCGGATTGGATTTTCAAGATTATAAGGCGAATCCTTAACGAAATTATTAAGGCTTTCGCTTATATATAATAAAATCTCATGTTCTTGGTCCAAATTGATGTGCCCTAAATCATCTTCACCAAGCTTGATTTTGTACTTTCCGTTACTGGCCGGAAGTAAATTGCATTCAATAATCCGGCCCTCAATGGTGATTTCAGCGGTGATTATATCGCGTTTCCGACAGACCTCCCAAACATTAAAGGGGATATTAAGCTGATAAGCATTATCAATTTTATTTATTTTTTGATGAAAGATAAAACGCATAGCATAGCTCCTTAAGCCTAACAATTGCTCCTTTTCTTATTTTATAGCATAACTGGGTGGGTTTCAACCAGAATTTTTAAAAGTTTATTAAAAGTTTTTGTAATAGTGACAAAAATATGCTAAAATCATTTTGAAAGACACGAGGGCAAAAATGTTTCGTTTATGGGCAAAAATTTTCGCAGAAAATCGTTTGATTAAGGATATTGTCATCGTCAATGAGGAAAACGATACCCGCACGCACAAAATCCTAAACGCTTTAGATAACGCTTGTTATGAATTTGACTTAGGCAAGCCGGTCTGGCTTGACGCCAATATCCGTGATTTTAAGCGGCATAATAAAGTCCGGTTTATCCAGGATAATTTTATCGAAAAAATAGAGTTTGATTTCTTGGAAATCCAAGTGATTGAAGAAGATTAAGCGGTATTTAACTCATTCACCACTGCCCCGCCAAGAATCATGATTCCGCCAAGCACTTGCAAAGTGACCATTTTTTCATGCAAAATTAACGCTGATAAAAGTATTGCCGTCAAGGGGTCAATATAGCTAAGCAAAGCGGCCGTTTGCCCTTTTAAAACATGGAGGCCGGAAAAATAAAGATAATATGCAAATCCGGTGTGGACAATTCCAACCGCAAGCAATAAAATAACACCTGTTATTGTTATGGCTTCCCTCTCCCTTGGCATTGTCATTAATACATAAGGCAAAAGGGAAAGGGCAGCAAACCCCACTTGGATGACTGTCCGCTCCAAATCGGTGACCTTGCGGAAAAATTTATTCAAGAGAATAACTGTTGCGTAAAAAGCCGCAGCCCCTAAGCCATATGCAATACCAATCAAATCATTTTCGCCGTGGCCATGCCCTTGCCCCTCTCTCCCGCCAACCCCGGTAATCAGTAAAATCCCCAGCACGGCAGCCAAAATACAGGCGGCTTTGACCAAGCTTAGCTTTTCCTTTAAGATAAAAGGGGAAAGAAAAACAACAATTACCGGAGCAAAATAATAGCAAATCGTAGCGTTGGCGATCGTTGTATAACGGTATGACTGGAACAAGAAAATCCAGTTTATCCCGATTGCGGCACCGGAAAAAAGAAGTATCCAGATTTCGGAACGGATTCTTTTAAGTGATATTTTCTGCCGCAGAAAAATCATCATCGCCAATAAAAAAAAACAGCCGATAATGCCGCGGCCCAGCGCGATTTGCGCCGACGGCAAGGGGATATAGCGGATAAAAAGGCCAACGCTTCCGAATATCAACATCGCGGATATGTATTTTACTCTCGCTGATTTCATAGGAAAAATTATAGCATAAATTTATTAAGATGAACAGCAAGATTAACCACGCATAAATTATAGTATGAGAAATTTCCTGCCAATAGCCCAACGATTACATTATGAAAACTATGTTGCCGATGCCCATTTGGATCTCGCCGGAGAAATTCTTTTGCGCCATCAAGCTGGAGAAAGCGGCGTTATCCGCAAATATTATCTTGATAATTTCCGCCAAGCCGGGATTGACCTGATTTTTTCCGCTATCTATGTTGATGGGAGTGTCCTGCCCGAAGCCGGGTTAAAAAATGCCCTTGCCCAAATAGCCGCGTTAAATCATGATTTAACTTATATTGCCGATGATGTTATGCTCGTAAAAACCAGAAGCGATTTAGAAAGGGCAAAAAAACAAGGCAAAATAGCTATTATTCTTTATGCCGAGGGCCTTGACTTCATCAATACTGATTTATTTTTGCTTGATATTCTATACGACTTAGGAGTCCGCGGAGCTTCCCTTACTTGGAGCAGGAGAAATATGCTTGCAAGCGGCTGCTGCCGCGCCGTGGAAAAAAAGGATATCCCCGGCGGCCTGTCAGAACATGGCTTTGCGGCCCTAAAAAAACTGGCACAGCTGTCCTGCTTTGTTGACGTAAGCCACCTTAATGATGACGGCTTCGCCGATGTTTTGGCTACTACTGATAAGCCTTTTATTGCCACCCATTCAAACGCCCGCGCTATTTATGACAGTTACCGCAATCTGACCGATGAGCAGATTATTTCGATTGGCCAGCGGGGCGGATTAATCGGCATTAATGCCTGTAGCCTTATCACTGGTTCATGTATCGATGGTTATCATCTTGAAAGCCTTGTCCGGCATATTGAGCATATCACAAAGCTTATCGGCAGCCATCGCGTGTGCTATGGTTTTGATTTGTGTAATTCCTATACCTTAGCCGAACCGCGCCTTAATCCAAAGCCAACGCTTTATGATTGCTTTGAAAGCCACCGTGAAATGCCCTTGCTTACGGCTATGCTACTTGAACGCGGAATGGAAGAAAATGAAGCCATTGGCATTATCGGGCGGAATTTACGCGAGTTTATCGCAGATTATTTGCCTTGCTCATATTTATAATTGTGTGTTATAATGTCGATACTGACGAAAATAAAAACCAAATATCTAAGATACAGGAGGTGGGCATGAGTCAACAGGCACAAAAATCAGGCAATTGGCTTTTCATAATCGATGGCGCTTCCGCAGTAATAACAGGGTACGACGGTACAGCAAAAAGCCTCAAAATTCCCTCTCAAATCAAGGGAATGAATGTGGCTAAAATTGGACGTAATGCCTTTAGCCAATCCCCGGTTACGGAGATAACTATCCCGGAAAGCGTCAGCATAATTGAGGGCTACGCATTCTCAAAAAGCAGCATAAAATCAATCATCTTTAGCAAAGGGCTTAAAACTATCGGCGAATATGCCTTTCAAGAAAACTTGGAACTAAAAAGCATAAACATCCCTGACGGCGTGACCAAAATCGAAAAAGGCGCATTTATTAACTGCTCTTTCCTAAGCACCGTCATTTTTCCTGATACCCTTACTTCCATCGGCGAAAGTGCGTTCAAAAATTGCGTAAGGCTCACTTTGCTTTTACTTCCCCCCAAACTAAAAGCGGTGCCCGACTCCGTTTTTAGTAATTGCAAACTAAGCTCGTTAATCATTCCAGCCAGCGTAAAAACAATCGGCAAATCAGCCTTTGCTGACAATGAGATTTACGAACTGACTCTTAATGAAGGTCTTAGCGCAATTGAAAAAATGGCATTTAGCAACAACAAAATCGCTGGCAATTTGACCATTCCCCAGACAGTAAAAAATATCTCCTCCGGCGCATTTACAGGCAACCAGCTGGCTGGCGTTGAAATCCGGGGCAAAACCAAAATCGAAGACCGCGCCTTTTCCCAAAATAACTTAAGCCAAGCAATAATCGGAAAAAACGTCATTGCAATTGAAAAAGCGGCGTTTAAAGATAATCCCGCCCTAAATTCCGTGACAATACCCGAAGAAGTAAAATACAAAGTTGAAGCCTTTGACTTAAACGTGACCATCTTAACAGGCAATACCGATGGCATGGCCTTAGGAAATATCAATGCCAAAGCTTTAGCCGGAAACACCAAAGTTAACAGGATTGACTCAACCAGGGTTACATTCTATAATGCAAAAGGGCAGCAAATCGGTTATGGGCTTAATCGCCGCGTTTACTGTACTTCTTTTGTTGTTGGTTATTATAAGGAGATTGGCGCGGCAAGCTTTAATATTATTGAAAGCGGCCACGGCGGCGAACTCGTGAAAGTCGAGGGGCATATAACCGCTGACGGCATTGTTTATAAATCTGACGGCCAGCCGATTGGCGGAATGAATTTTAGTACCGCCTTTGAAAATGGCGTTATGAAACCAGCGGCAAAAGAAGAAGCCGAAAGAATTCGGATTGGACACGTGACGGTAGAGGGTGACATAGGTGTCGCTTACGAAAAAAACGGCACAAAAGTCGGCGAAGCAAGGGGCGGATTTGAATATACCCTGCCGTACACAGGCGCAATGCTGGCACTCGTCCTAAACCATAATCCGAAAAATGCTCCCTTTTCTTATTCAAAAAATAGGCACGAGATCCCCATGTCACCCGAAGAATACGCAATATACTTGGCCAATCAGGACAAGAAAGAAAAAGCAAAGGCAACCGAAAAAACTACACCAACAGGCAGTAAATTAAAAAGTATCTTGAAAAATTTATTAAAATAGGGTCACCATTGCACCCATCAAAGAGAAAATGTGAAAGATAAGGAAGACAAAAATGAATTATAATGAAGCGATCAAAAAGCTAGAAAAATACGGGCAAACCCATCTTCTTAAATATTATGAAGAGCTTGCGCCGGACAAGCAGATAAAACTGCTTACCCAAATTGAAGAAACCGACTTTTCGCCAATCGAAGCACTAAATGACCTAAAAGCCCCTAGCCTAAGAGGGCAAATCACCCCTCTTAAAGCAATGGAAATTTACGAAATCAAAGCCCGCCGTGATGAATTTGTTGAACTTGGGACTAAAGCGATAAAGGACGGAAAGGTCGGGGCGGTGATCCTCGCCGGGGGAATGGGGACACGCTTAGGGTCCGACAAGCCAAAAGGCCTTTATGACATCGGCCTGACGAAACCGGTCTATATTTTCCAGCGGCTGATAGAAAACCTGCTTGAGGTTGTAAAACTAACCAAGACCAATATCCCTTTATATATCATGACCAGCGACAAAAATAATGACCAGACCATTAATTTCCTTAAACAGTTTAATTATTTTGGCTATGACAAAAACTACGTCACCTTTTTCAAACAGGAAATGGCCCCGGCTTCTGACTATAACGGCAAAGTTTTCCTCGAAGAAAAAGACCAAATCGCTGCTTCGCCGAATGGCAATGGCGGCTGGTATGCCTCAATGGACAAAAACGGGGTCGCAGGCCGTGCCAAAGAGCAGGGCATTGAGTGGCTAAACATCTTTAATGTTGATAATGTCTTACAGCGTATCACCGACCCTTGCTTTATCGGGGCAACGATTAGCGCTAATTGTGCCGTCGGGGCAAAAGTCGTCCGCAAAAATGCCCGCGATGAAAAAGTCGGCGCAATTTGCTTGGAAGATGGCCGCCCTTCGATTGTTGAATATTATGACATGACTGATGAACTTATGGATGCAAGGGACGAAAATGGCAATCCGGCTTACGGTTTTGGCGTTATCATGAATTACCTTTTTAGGGTAAAAAACCTTGATGAAATCCTTGAAAAAAAATTAGAAATTCATGTTGTCGAAAAGAAAATCCCCCATCTTGACGAAGATGGGAAGAAAGTTAATCCGGCCGAGCCAAATGGGTACAAATATGAAATGCTGGCACTTGACATGATTCATCAGCTTGAAAACTGCTTGCCTTATGAGGTTGAAAGAGAATATGAATTTGCCCCGATCAAAAACCAAACCGGGGTTGATTCGGTTGAAAGTGCCAGGAATTTATGCCTAAAGAATGGAATTTTATTATAAGAAAAGGAATATTAATATGTCAATTTTAGTTACTGGCGGGGCCGGGTATATCGGCAGCCACACCGTAGTTGAATTACAAAATGCCGGATATGAAGTTGTTGTTCTCGACAACCTTTCTAATTCCAGCAAAGAAAGCCTTAACCGAATCAAAGCTATTACCGGAAAAGAAACGGTATTTTATCAAAATGATATCAACGACCGGGCGGCGCTTATGGAAATCTTCCAAAAAGAAAAGATTACTTCCTGCATCCACTTTGCCGGGCTTAAAGCCGTTGGCGAATCGGTTGTTAAGCCTTGGGAATACTACCAAAATAATATCGCCGGGACTTTGGTTTTGCTCGATGAAATGCGTAAGCATGGGATAAAGAATATCATTTTTTCATCATCAGCAACCGTTTATGGCGATCCGGCTTTTATCCCGATTACCGAAGAATGCCCCAAAGGAACTTGCACTAACCCCTATGGCTTCACCAAGTCAATGCTTGAGCAGATTTTAACAGATATGCAAGTAGCCGACCCGGAATGGAATGTCATTTTACTGCGCTATTTTAACCCGATTGGGGCCCATGCTAGCGGAACTATTGGCGAAGACCCTAATGGAATCCCCAATAATTTGATGCCGTTTATTACCCAAGTTGCTGTTGGCAAGCTTAAGGAACTGGGAATTTTTGGCAATGATTATGATACGCCTGACGGAACTGGTGTCCGCGACTATATCCATGTTGTTGACCTGGCGAACGGCCATGTTAAAGCCCTTAGCAAAATCGCGGAAAATTGCGGCCTGAAAATCTATAACCTCGGCACAGGGACAGGCTATAGTGTTTTTGAGATTATTAAGAATTTCGAAGAAGCAACCGGGATAAAAATAGCATATTCAATGAAGCCGCGCCGCCAAGGCGACATTGCCTCTTGCTACGCTAACGCCGACAAAGCTAAAGCCGAGCTTGATTGGCAAGCAAAATACGGCATCCGCGAAATGTGTGCCGATGCCTGGAGATGGCAAAGCCAAAATCCTAGGGGGTATGGGGTGTGATAGCACCCTATTTACCTCTTTCTACCCCAGCAAAATCTTGACCAAATCTAGCGGGTCAACACTTTTCCCGTCTTTATAAACGCGCATATTGCCGCCGGAAATCTCATCAACAAGCAGGACTTTTCCATTGTTGCTGCCAAATTCAAGCTTTATGTCAATCAGTTCCAAGCCTTTCTTGGCCATGTCGTCTTTAAGGATTTTGCAAATATTTTTTGTCTGTTCCTTTAGTGAATTATATTCTTCATTGGTTAAAATGCCCAGCATGGAAAGCGCGTCTTTTGTAATCAGCGGGTCGTCCCGGTCGTCATCTTTTAATGTCACTTCAACGAGTGAATCAAGCACTTGCCCCTCTGTCGCATATAAGCCATAACGGCGGAGAAAGCTGCCGACTGCTTTATAACGGCAAATAACTTCAATTCCCTTGCCAAACGGTGTCATCGGCAAAACTTCCATCGTGTTGTTTTCGATATCAGCATTGACATAATGGGTCTCAACGCCGTTTTCCTTTAATAAATTGAAAAAATATTTCGTTAACCTGATTCCGGCCTGTCCCATTCCATCAATAGTTAAACCGACTTTATTTGCTCCTGGATCAAAAACACCATCTGTTCCGGTGACATCATCTTTGAATTTCAAGCAATAATTTCCATTTTCTAACTCATAAACGTCTTTTGTCTTACCTTTGTAAACTAAGTTCATAAATTACCCATGCCTTTTCTCGCCACAAACTTCCTGACGGCTACAATATTTTATTCCGTTTACATCATACACAATTTTGCCATAAATTACAAATATTTTTTAAACTGGAAAAATCTTTACATGGTTTTTGCTCGCCCGGAATGTTAAAGTAGAGATAGTAAATCGTCAAAGCAAAAAGGAAGGTGCAAATATGCCCCCATATATCGGTCAAATAATGCTTCTTATCCTAATCGCAGCGGTTGGGATATGGTTATATCGGAAAAAACGCTCCGCCGGGATGTTCAAAGAAGCGCAGGATTTGTCCTTTCTGCTAAATGATGTCGCCGGGAACACGGAAGCAAAAGCCATGCTCCATGACATGATTTCGTTTATCAAAAATCCCGGCAAATATGCCGATGCCGGCGCAAGAATGCCACGCGGAATCCTTTTTTATGGCCCGCCCGGGACAGGTAAAACATTGATGGCAAAAGCAATCGCGGGCGAAGCCGGAGTGCCCTTTTATGCTTGCAGCGGTTCTGATTTTATGCAAACTTACGTCGGAGTCGGGGCAAGCCGGATTCGTGAACTCTTTAAAACCGCCAAAAAAGCTGAAAAAGCCGTTATTTTTATTGATGAAATTGACGCCATCGGCAAAAAGCGCGGACGCACTCCCGGAGCAAGCCATGATGAACGAGACCAGACCTTAAACGCTCTTTTGGCCGAAATGTCCGGCTTCCATGAGCGTGACGGCGTAGTCGTAATTGCAGCGACTAACCGATTAGATACCCTTGACGACGCTTTAACCAGGCCGGGCCGGTTCGACCGCTTGATTGAAATCAGTTTGCCTGATGTAAATGCCCGTGAAAGAATCTTAGCTCTCCATTCTGCTGATAAACCGCTTGATGAAAGTGTTGATTTAAAAGCGTTGGCAAAATCCACCGTTTCTTTCAGCGGGGCAATGCTTGAAAACCTTTTAAATGAAGCTGCTATTTTTGCCGCCAATGAAAATGACGGGACGAAAATTCTAATCAGCCAAACCCATATCGATAAGGCTTTTTTTACTGTTATTGCCGGAGCGGAAAAAACTGATACCAGCTTTATCACCGCTGAAGACCGCAAAATTACCGCCTTTCATGAAGCCGCCCATGCGCTGGTGACGAGGCTGTTATTGCCTGACTCCTATATTTCCAAAGTGACAATTATCCCAAGCACCCGCGGGGCCGGAGGGTTTAGCCTAAGCATTCCCAAAGATACGCTTTATATGACCAAGGAAAAGCTTTTGGCCAACATGAAAGTCCTGCTTGCCGGGCGGATTGGCGAAGAGCTGATTTTTGGCGATAAAAAAATCACCACCGGCGCTTCCAATGACATTGAAAAAGTGTCAACGCAGATGGTGAATTTCATTACTTCCTATGGGATGGACGAGGACTTTGGCATCTTTAATATGAATGTCCTTGCAAACAGCGGCCTTGGCACTGGTGATAGCGAGGCAAAGCTTGTTAGTTTATGCCAGGACCGCTTAAAGCAGCTATATTGCGAAACCAAAGATTTGCTTGCGGAAAATTTGGTAAGCCTCCGCAAAATCGCCGATGAGCTATTAAACCGTGAATCACTTAACCAAGATGATATTGAGGGGATATTGGGGTAATTTTCCCATTCTCAAGCAAATAAACCTTATCGCAGACCGCAATTGTCGGGGCATCATGAGTAACAATAATGCAAATTTTGTCCGCGCTTAAACGCCGTACTGCCGCCTTAAATTTTTCAACCGATTCCGCGTCAAGGTTTGCGGTTGGTTCATCAAAAACTATTATCGGCGATTTTTTATAGATTGCCCGTGCGATTGCCAGCCGCTGTGCCTGGCCGCTTGATACCGTCCCGCCGCTTTCGCCGATTGGCGTTTCAAAACCCTCCGGCAAAGCTTCGATAAAATCCAAAATATTTGCCCCGGACGCTGCCAGGCGCATTTCGTCCATGCGTGGAATCATTTCTGACATAATAATGTTTTCCGCAACTGTCCCCGAAAACAAATAATCAAGCGGTGGGACATAAGCAACCTGCGGCATGATATCAGTAATCACTCCTGTTTCATGCGTAAGGGCCACCGTGCCTTTTTGCGGATTATATAAACCGATAAGTATTTTAAGCAAAGTGCTTTTTCCGCAACCGCTTTTTCCAGCGATTCCGGTTATCATGCCCCTTTCAAAAGTGACACTAATGTCATTTATGACTGTTTCCGGATCTTCTTCGTTGTTCTGATAAGAAAAACTAATCTGTTCGGCAACTAATTTTTTTGCCATCACAGGCTTGCCAATCACCACTTTTTTATCGGCCGGAAGCTCATAAACCGCCCCGATTCTTTCTGCTGAAGCTTTGGCCTGGCCAACTAGCGCGATCGCCCCGGCAAAATCCGAGATCGGCATGACCACGAAATTTAAAAGCTGGACAATGCCAAGCAAATTTCCAAACGTCGTTTCGCCAATCATGACAAAATATGCACCAACCCCTAGAGCAACAATAAACATTATCATCGCTACCGAGCTTCCTAAAAATGATAATATGCCCTCAAAGAATCCTACTTTTACTCCGCTTCTTAATTTTTTGCCATAGGCTGCCCACATTCTTTTTGCGGCTTTGGCCTGCATAAAATATGCTTTAATCAGCATGATCCGGCTCAAATCTTCTTGCATGATTGAGCGGTTTATTTCATCATTTTTTTTGTCGCTGGCACTGGCTTTTTCCATCGGCGCGGAAAATATGCCCATTACCGCCATTAATACCGGAGAAAGCAAAAGCATGATAAGAGCCATTTTCCAGTTGAGCCAAAACATTGCCGCAACTGCCATTGCCGCCATGATGACATTGCCAATCATGCGCCGGACAATTAAAACAAAGCAGCTGCTCACCGCATAGGCGTCAGCGGTGAGCTTTGTTAAAAGCTCGCCTGTATGCTGTTTTGAGATATCAACAAGCTGCCGCGACAGAATCGTCTCCATCAGCCTTAAGCGGGTTTCGCGTTCGGTTTTTCCGGTGATATACTGGGCAAGGATCGAATCAGCCACCATGAATACACCGCCGCCAACAATCACCGCGATTGCAGCTAAGCCAGTAAATAATAATGATTGCTCAAGCTCCCCGGTTGCGATTTCTGTAAATGCTTTTAGGAAAAAGGCCAATGATACCGTCATTGCAGCCCCTATTACCGCTGAAACCGCCAGCAAAAGCAGATGAAACCGCGTGCCTTTTGTCCGCTTAAAAATCCATTTAAGCCCATATTTAGTTTTTTGATTTTTGAAATAATGTGCCATAAATTTATCCACACTCCTTTTTGTTTATGGCACAATTTTAGACGCAACCTCTTGGTTGCACAACCAATTCTAGCTTCCATTTCCGCAACTATTAGTTGAATCGGGGGCAGTTTCTTGAATCGGGCAAAATACTGCGCTATTTTGATAAAATAAAAAAAGGAGATGGCGCAAACACCATCTCCTTTCAAGGTCTTTCTTTTGTTCTTTAGAATGATACAGCTTTTGTAAGGCTTGCAATTATGCGATTTTCGCGTCTTGCTTCTGCAAATATTTTTCTTTGGTCGCGAGACCGCCACGGATATGACGCTCTGATTTATTAATATCCAGTACTTTTCTCGCTTCTTTCGCCAGGGGAGGATTTATTTGGGCAAGGCGGTCGGTTACGTCTTTATGTACGGTACTTTTGCTTATTCCAAATTGCTTCGCGGTCTGACGGACAGTAGCATTGTGATCAATAATATAATTAGCGATATTTATAGCTCGCTCTTCAATATAATCCTTCAAAAGGTCCCTCGTCATACGTTTTTTACATTGTATGATGTGGGGGTAGGGATTATGCGCTTTAGTTGATTGGGTTAAATAACATCTAATCTCGCCTCACACGTATTCACCTTGGTTCTTTATGCACAAACCAAGAGCATAATATAGTTCATAATAAGCATCTTTTTCTTTTTGGTACAGCATATCTAAACAGGCATATACTTTACTATCACCCCTTTTGCTAATCACAACTTTTAAAACTAAGCTCTTTAATTTCTGTGCGGTACTTAAAATATCATCGCATTTATCTAATAACTTTCCTTTGTGTCCATAATCAATGTAACTATTTTCTATTAAATAATCAAGCCGCTCCCTCATGATTTTGCTATGCTCGTAGAATATATATGAAGCCCTTACATCTTTTAAAAATAAGGCTTTAGCCTTATCATCATTTAATAAGTATTCAAATATTTTCAAACCATATATTCCTTCACGCGGAAATAATAAATGGCTGTATTTTTCGCCAGAATTTTTTCCCTCTATAAACTCATGCAAAGTTAAAATAAAATTATTAATATTGAATTCAAGCTTCTTCCCATTTACCAAGAATCTATGTCTGATAACTTTTTTGTCACGGTAATATGTCTTTTCCAAAATATCCTTTGGCAATTCATCAGCAACTACCTTTAAATCAAATCCAAGTAAATTATAGTTTTTTTCGTCATATCCATATATCAAATTATCATGCTCGTAATGATATCTTTGATAGGCCTTCCGCCCAGGGATATGGTACTCGTCAAGCCGAATCAATATATAATAACCTTTATTTATGCTATAATCGGCAAAATTGCTGACTGAGCCATAAATTTCACATATTTCATCAGCACATAGATATTCTGTATCAATAAAATGATCAAATATTCCATATAAATGGTCATATCCTTTCCGCGGAAACATATAATAATCAATCCATCTATTGCCCCACTTATCATTTGTATTCAAAAACAATTGAGTAAAATTCATGTATTTCCAATGATAATATTGATAGTTTCCCAGCGAATAACGGATGCCTATTTGGGGGAATTTTGATTTTGGTAACCAACTCGACTCACTAGTATATATTAAATCCCACATTTCCGCATTAGCAGATGCAAAAAACGATATTTCATTTTCTTTTCTTACCAGTTTAAACCATTGATAATCGTTAAGTCTTTCAAATTTTAGCATTTTATCATTTATGAAAAATCCATAACTGGTTAAGGCATGGCCTTGGGAATTATCAATATCTTCACTTTCGTCCTTAACAAGAAATGAGATATAGGCTTCTTCATCAACCGCTTTATAATAATCTATTTTTACAATCATTTCATCATTTAACTGACAATTCCTTAAAATCTTTCCTTCGGTATTTTCCTCATTAGGAGCAGCAAAAACACTTATATTTCCTTGACATAAGCAAACATTTACTGTGTCAGTTGCTTCCCATGTTTCATTTTCGCAATTTAGCATTCTCAATCTTAATAGTTCCCGATTTTCTAATATAGCTGTCATGAAACCAAGATCCGCATAAGTATATACGCTCGGATTTTCGTTAATTGGCAGTTTCATCTTATTATTTTCACATTCTCGATTATATATTGATCTTTATCTATATTCCGGTTAGCAAAAGGCCTCTCAAGGACGCGCCATGCTCCTCCGGCATTGTGGACAACGGTAATTCTTTTGTTATCATTTTTGCGATAAATAATGCTATTTTCAATATAATAATCATTTTGATTCGTTACAATGACAAAATTATAGTCATTATCTAAGATGATGCGCTTTTCTTTCTTTATTTTCATAAACTCATAATTGAAAAATAATTGGTCAATCCCAAAATAATTTATGCCCGATATTAATATTCCTGCGTAGATCCTTTTAATTAACTGGCTAACATATTCTCTTGGGCCACAAACCATGCCAGAATTTTTGACATGCTCATCTTTTGTAAGCCTGTAAATCTTTGACTGTTCTTTTTTACTTAGATATGACAAGCTTTTCGCCGTCCAGGCATCTTTATCAAAAATGCTTTCTTCTTCCACGCAACCAATCTTATCTATTGTATCGCGAAATAAACCATCAATACTGCCTTGAAACCATATATCCCCGCCATCAATCAGCAATATATGGGTTATTGCTTCATCTAGCGCTTCAATGGCAATAGGAAGGTCACGATATCTTTGGGTAAATACCGGCATATCCTTTTTGCATTGCACGACTTTTACATTGTATAATTCTTTGATTTTTTTAATGGCCTTTAGGCTGATTCCATAATCTAAGATTATGATTTTTCCGCAATAATTGGCTTTATTACGCAATGAATATAGAAAATCTTTCTCAAGGTTTTCTTCGCAATTATTGTCTGCGTATGTTATTATTGCCGTGTTTAGCATAATGCCTCTTTCTACCAATTTATTATTGAATAAAGAACTTCCTTAGGATTTAAGTCTTGGTCAAAAAGTAGCGGCCAATCCTTTCTTTCCTTTACCGGAGAACTATCAAGCCACGTACAATCATCAGCAACTCCCCATAAAGTAACGCTATCAATAGAGTCTTTGTATTCTCTGAACACTTTAAAAAGACTGCTATATTTCTCAATTTGCTTTTCAATCATTTCTTTAGATGGCTCTGGCAAATCAACTCTTCTATCCTGATAGCTAAACATTGAAACATCCAGCTCCGTAATATGTATTTTGAGCCCTAAGCGTGAGTATTTTTCCAGCATTACCCTAAATGAGTCAGCAGACGGATAATCAACTTGGTAATGGCCCTGTATCCCTATTCCATCAATCGGAACACCTTTTATCCTCATTTGTTTAATCAAATCATAAGTTTTATCACCTTTTGCTCCCGATTCACAATTATATTCATTCAAAAAAAATAAAGCTTTTGGATTAGCTTCATAAGCATAATAAAAAGCTTTTTCTATATAATCATCGCCAATAATTTCTTTCCATTTATTATTTCTCAAAAAATCATTGCCATCATCAATTGCCTCATTAACAACATCCCAGCAATAAATGCTATCTTTATATCGGTCAACAATTGTTTGAATATGATTTTCCATCCTTCTTAACATCTCATTCCGCGACAAAGATAATGCTCCAGTACTTTCGAATAGCCAATCTGGCACCTGATTATGCCAGATTAATGTGTGGCCCCTGATATGTTGATTATTTTCATAGGCAAACTCAACCAGCTTGTCGCAATCCGTAAAATTGTATTCCGCAATCTGGGGGTGAACTATTAGAAATTTTAATTCATTCTCCGGAGTAATGCTATTAAAATGCTGTTTTAAAATTTCTTCATACTTTCCTAGATTTTTTGCTTCAAGGGCTGCGCCTACGTCAAAGTATCCTTTGTATTTTTTATGTAGCATTGGTTTCATTAATATATTGCCTCACTTTTCTCTTTTTTGCTTCGGAATCAAGAAAATCATAATTACTAACCCTTATATTTAGACTCAATATATTCAGCAATTGATAAAACAGTTGGGAAAGCATCAAAAATTATTTTATCATCATCAAACTCAAAATCAAAGGCCGTTTCATATGCAACAATTATTTCAATAAATTCAAATGAGTTAATTTCTAATTCTACTAATTTAGTTTCGCCATTAATAATAGCAGAGGAAACGTTTTTTAATTTGCTTACTAGTATTTCTATGACTTCACTCAGAATTTTTTTTTGCATAATACTTTACTTTCTGTAATTTGTTTTTTTATCACTATATTATATAGTTTTTTGCAAATGAATCTTGCACAGTTTATTAACTGAGAAAATGAAGTGATGTATTTCAATGAATTTGCATAAAAAAATGGATTAAGATAAACTGAGCGCAATGCTTTTTTCCGTAGTTTTGTTAATTGATTAGCCGTTAAATATAAGGTTCCACTTTCAGTTTTATTTTGATTCATTACTTTGTCATCTAAAGATAGCTTCAATCTATCATCATTTTTAAATATTTCATATAACTCTGTACCTGGCATAGGTGTTGTCATATAAAACTCCACAATATTCCCTTTTAATTTATTTGCAAATCTAATTGTATCTTTAATTGTATTTTCATTATCCCATGGAAAACCAATCATAAAATGTAGCAATGTCACTATTTTATGATTTCGGCATAATTTTATAGCATTTTCAACTGTGCTTTTTGACAAATTTTTCTTAATCAATTTTTGGATGGTTTCACTGCCGCTTTCAATTCCTATTGAAAGTCCCCAGCAACCAGCATCTTTAATTATGGAAAGGATATCTGATGATATGAGATCCGCTCGCGCCGTGCATAACCATGATATTTTAAAATCCAACTTACAAATTTCCTCACAAAACCTTTTAACCCAATCATGATTCCAAATGAATGTATCCGCAGAAAAATAAAAATTATTTATCCCGTAATTATAGTAATATAATTTAATTTCCTCAATCACTTCATGAATAGCACGGTAACGAACCTTAGCACCGCCAACCAAAGGCGCAATGCAATAAATACACTTTCCAGAACAGCCTCTTCCTATAGTAATGCTTGCCTGCATTTCATCAGTATCCGGCCTTTTATACAATTCATGCTTAATCTGCTGTATTAGCGGGGTTGGCAAAATTAACTCTGCATTTATATGACTAGGGTTCTTAATAATATTACCCTTTTCGCGATAAATAATATTTCTTATTTCACTAAGGGTTTTTGTGTTCAACGATATTTCATTGAACGCATTTTCTTCTTCATGAGCCACAGCTATATCAAGAGCCACATAATTTCTCATTATCATAAGCGGTTCATAAAAGAATATTGCACCTTTTGCTATAGTAATAATATTATTGTTTATATCCTTACAAGCAGAACAAACTGCCAGATCATCTGCATATGAAAACATAGTCGTATTAATGACAACATAATCTGGATGTAAGATTTTTAAATCATTAAGCATATCAAGCCAGCTTAATTTTTCAGCAGAATAATCAATTATTATGCACTCATTACCATTATTTGCTATTGCCCCGGCTATATATGCCAAATCAACCGGCGCACGTTCTGATACTGCAAAAATTTCATCTACAGATGCTTGGCAACGTGTATCACGGATATATTTTCCGGTTGGCGGATTTAATAATAACCATTTTTTGATCATTATATTATATCCTCATACTGGTTCACTTCATCTTGAAAATCAAGAATAATATCCGCATATGAATCAGGCCATATAAATGGAGCTAATTGATTAATAATTGATTTTACTGTTAAGGGAATATCTTGATTCGCTTGAGATCTTAATAAATCTTTGTAGTCAATATCACAACCATGCCCATCAGACAGCGTATATTCTGCTGCCTTTTTTATTGCGCCAATGTCCCTTTTTATTTGATATTTGCCTAAGACATCTGTCAAGATTTTATTACATACACAACCCGCCTTATTATAAGCAGTAATATTACTGACAGAATTCTGATATGGATATACTTGGGCGAGATTAATTTTATTAATTAACTCTGGTTTTTTCGTAAATACTTCATTAAGCGAACAAATTATTGTTGTTAACCACGGTATTCCTGTATGCTCTTGCTGTGCTATCCCCATTTCCAAAAGCAGATGATCATTTTTTAAGTGCTGATAAATAATACCCTGTAATGTAAGAGTTTTTCTATTAAGCGGCAATGCGACAAACTGGTCTATTCCTGCTTTTTCAAGCCAAAAAATTGTATCATTAAAAACATTTTGCGATTGCACTTCTGTCAAGCCCGGTATTCCAATTAGGATATCTGCGGCCGCTTTAAATCCTGCTTCATGTATAAGTGAAATTGCATTTATTATCTGAGCATTAGTTACATCTTTATTTAGCCAGTGATTCCTTAACCATTCATTTCCGGTTTCTACTCCGAATTCAATGATTACCCTGTTTTTTGGCGAAATATATTTCTTCACCAAATCCAGCTTTTCTTTTGTAATGCTTGATGCACGAGCTTCAAATATGTAGCCAAAAGGTTTTCTGGAAAATAGCGCGTTGGCCTTAAAAAACTCATAAAAAACCTCTTCCGGAAACTCTTTATCAGTGAAAACATCATAACTAGAAATAAGCTCAAAAACGTTAGGCAAAGTATGTTTCCCTCGTACATTAGCAAAACTGTTTAAGATTGCCTTTGAATACAAGGATACGTTTTTTTCTCGAAGTGCTGTCATATATGCTTGATGCATTAAATCGTTATTTTCATAGTCGCACATACTGCAACCGCCAAAATCCTTTTCTATCCTGTACGTGCATACTGAACATGACAATAAATTCATATTTGTCCCTGGGTATGAGTAAAAAGTCATTTTTTTATTCTTGACGTTCTCAAATAATTCCTCTGCCGACAATGAACTAGCATATTCAAGCAAATCTAAGTAAGTGCTTCTTGTTTCTGCCCATATAATTTTCATCATCTCATTAATTATCATTTATTCTTTCCTTTCGAAAAACTTATTAGGTAGCGGACATTGATTTTTAAATAAATCTTTGCTGCTGCTCTTCTTCCTTATTATGTAATAATCTTCACCATCGATAAAAACCTCCGCCGGAATACTATGGCTGATAAATAAAGCCGGACTGAATGTCAAACCGTAAGCACCAACTCGTCTTATTATTAAATAATCATCTTTATGTACATATGGCATATTTATTTTGCTTCCAATTACATCACTTGGGCTACAAAGCGGACCTGCGATATTATATTCCATTGTTTTGTCATTATCTATCCTTTCATTTTGCTTAATTAGTTCAATCGGAAAATTTCCCCTTATTTCCCTAGTAAAAAATGATGAAACTATAATATTATTAAATCCACCGTCGCATATTAAATAATTTTTATCTTTAATAGTTTTTGTATATAATACCTTCGTAACGAAAACTCCGCTATCAGCAATAAGATAACGCCCACTTTCAAAGAAAATTTCCGTTTTTTCGAGCTTATCTTTGAATTTACCAAAAATAACTTTAAATCCCTGCTTCAAAACCTTAATATCGAGACACTTGCCATCAAAATATGATATCCCGAAACCGCCGCCTACGTTTACTTTTTTCAGTTTAATTCCATATTCTTCTTGAATGTCAATAAACATTTTAATTATTCTTTCTGTATTTGAAATAATAATCTCCGCGTCCAGAATTTGCGAGCCCATATATATTGACATTCCAATTAAATCTATATACGCATTCTTGATTGTTAGATTAACTATATCCGGCAAATCCAGCATATCAATTCCGAATTGTGAAACAACACCGGACATTTTTATTCCAGATGACGATTGAAAATTAGGATTGAGCCTAATCATAATGGATGCTGAATAAGTAAACGCTTCACATATTTGCTGAATATCTTTAATTTCTTGAATTGATTCTACATTTATCTTTATTTTTTTACCAATTGCAAAAAGCAACTCTTCGTGAGTTTTTCCGGGCCCAGAAAACAAAATATTTTCTGCCAAAAATCCTGCTTTAAGCGCGCATTCTATTTCACCCAAAGAAGATACTTCAATGCACTTAGTTAACTGCTTAATGTATTGACATATTCCTAATGATGGATTTGCCTTCATTGAATAGTATATATTTACCACTGGGGGCAAAAAATCATACATCTGTTCAAATTTTCCCGAAATAACTTCCGAATCATATATAAAGGCCGGTGTTCCTACTCTATTGACAATATCTTTAATTTGTGATTCGTTCATCCTTTATCCTCTTCTTTATTAAGCTCCATTTTTTTACACATATAAAACTAATTTCGAAAAGATATTTTATTGACTTAGCAAAACTAATTGATGATTTTCCCCCTTGCCTTTTCTTCATTTCAACAGATGTTTCACATATTTTGTAATTTTCCATTAGCAATTCGAGCAATGTTGGGACTTCAGGATAATAGCTAGGGTAGTTATCAGCAAAAATTTTAATGATTGTTTTATTTACAGCTCTAAACCCCGAAGTCGTATCCTTAATAATCTTTTGGCTTAAAACATTAATGAGAAATGTAAAATATTTTGAACCCCAGTATCTTAAAAACGAAGACACATAATTAGTTTTCACAACATATCTTGAACCGATGACCATATCATAATTATTTTCCTTAATCAGCAAAATTAGATCGTTCAGTCGTGAAATGTCGTGTTGTCCATCAGCGTCTATTTGCACTGCTATGTCGTATCCATTATGCTTTGCAAATTGATAACCAACCTTCATTGCTGTTCCTATCCCTTTGTTTAACGGAAAATCAACAAAATTTACATTCAATGAATGAGTTATTGCGTATGTATTGTCATCTGATCCATCATTAATGACAATAATATCAATAAAGCGATATTCATTTAATTCTTTTATTACTGATGCAATAGTTTCCTCTTCATTAAATGCTGGTATTATTGCCAATACCCTCATTGCATTATCCCATTATTAACATATGCCGATAATAAGTCGGCAAAATGTTTCTCGTCATTAACAGCCTTTCTCAAATACCCTTTCATTTTTTCAGCATTCATAATTTTTTCTTTTCTGATTATCTTCATCGCAATAATTCCTATTACGATTTCCCAACTTTTAATGATTTCTTCAATTACTCTTTCCATATTATCGAGCTCTTTAGCATTAATATACTCCAATAAATATTGAAACTGAGCATATGACCATGATTGATTTTTTAAGTTCCAAATTAGCGGTACGTAAATGATATCCGAAACACTAATTCCCTTTATCTCATTCTCTAAATCTATTTGAGATTCGATACTGTTGATAAATAAATCCATGTGATCAAAAAATGTGCCTATACCATCTTTTTGCATATATCTTTCTGTTGATGGCACTAAATAATTTTTACTTTCAAGTTTAACTATTTCATTTTCATCAGCCGACACATAAATAAATCTTTTTGCCCTTTGCATGGCAAAATCCAGCTTTATCGTTACTCCTTCTTTTGTTGGGAAGGTATCAATGCAAGAAAGCGAAGCAGATTCAATATCGAATTTTACAAGCAAAATGTAATGCGACCTATGTATTTTTTGGAAAGTATCCCTCCAGTAGCAATCGTAACCATCAACTTCAAGAATAACAGGATTATAAACTTTCAAATACGCTAAAAATCTCTCCTTGCCCAACTGATTAATATCCAATATTTTTATGTCTATACCATGACGAATCGCAATATCAACGATGTCACCTTTAGATTTCATTATTTTGTCACCTAATGTACGGCCTTCCATATTAAAATGAAATCCTATACATTCCGTAAACAAAAATCTATATTCATTCTTAAGCCAAGCAGCAAAAGAAGCTATTAGCATATCAAAGCAATCGCACTTTATATCCAATAGCATAAATTTTTTCATATCTCTCATTTCTATTTCTTAACCCCTGTTCCTTGCATTAGGTCTCAAGATTCAAGACCAGATTGGGTTATATGCGCATATGCAAATCTTTCAAGGCCAAATGCAATACATACTGTATGGGCTAATTTATTATCCTGAAGTTTGATATTATATGCTTTTGAAAAGTTAGTGCCGTGATAATTAAATGAACCAACTGCAATCTTTCCACCATTGTCCAAGTTTTTTATATTTAATTCATATTTCAATTTGAATTTTCTTTGAAATGCTGCCTTTTCCTCGTCTTCTTTTTTAAAAAAAGGATCATTTGAAATATCAATACTGCTTTCTAACTGCATTTCATCCATTAACAGCTTTGCTCTGTCCATATATTCTTTTCTTTTGGCAAGAACATATTTTTCATTGCCAATAAAAATAATTTCACGCATTGTGAAGTCGAGTAATCGTTCTAGTGTATTGTAACCTTCGGTTTCATTTCTTTTGCATTTCCCTTTTGCAGTAATGACTATTGGCTTTTTCTCATCTACATAAGTGTTTTGGTGTTGGATATAGCTGTGCATACATACAGCTGGAGCATTTATAAAGCCAGATCCATATAATGATTCCTCTTTATATTCATCAGTTTTGCTTGTTGCTGCAAAAAAGCATTGATGATGAAATTGTTGAATATAATTACATTTATTCAAATCATCAATGCTTAAATAATCTGGGTAAAACATTAATGAGGCACCGTCTTCAACGGCCCAGCCAATTATTATCCGATCAAAGCGTTCCATTACATCATGAAATTTACTATTATATAGTATTCGCCCATCATTTAATGGAATTATCACTCCTTTTCCAACCATCAAATCAAACTGGCTATTGAAATTGATTTTTTTTTCATTATTTTGCGAATCCATCAGCTTCTCCTTTTAATGTTTTTACGAGTTTACTTATTTGCTCAATGGTTTCAAAATTACTGATAAGCAATTCATCATCAGGAACTCTTATTTCGAAGAAATTTTCAATCTCGTTTAAAATAAAGAGCAGATTCATAGAATCAATACCTTTTTTATACAAAGGAGTTTCAATATCGATTTCGATAATACTTAGGTTTTTACAAACGATTGCTTTGATATCTTCTAATATTGCATCCATTTTTACCCTTTCTATTTTCTATATAAATAATATTAGACTTAAAGTATAAACGCTTTTTCAATAATTTCATGAATACTAACGTCTTCAATACGGAAATCATCAAATGTAAAGTTAGCCCAAATAAATTTTATGGCTTCTTGACATATATTGCTTTTTGCGTTTAGGACTATATTATTGCTTTCTGTTTGAATTAAAGTTACCCCACTCGGCAAAATATCACGATTTATATTCTCGCGTAATCCATAAAGCTTTATGATTCTATAATCACAGTATGTTTTTACTAAATCTTCTAAAGAATTATTGTGTGTAACTTTGCCGTTGTTTATTAAGATTACTTTACTACATAATGCTTCTACATCGATTAAGTTATGGCTTGTAAGAATTACTGTTGCGCCGGTACGTTTATTATATTCCTTGATAAACTCGCGCAAACTATTTTGTGATGTTACATCCAAGCCTATTGTTGGCTCATCCAAAAAAATAACTTTTGGGTTATGAAGCATTGAAGCTATCAATTCCATTTTCATCCTTTGCCCCAAAGACATACGACGGACTTGAAGGTTTAATAAATCCTCAGCATTAAATAACTTAGAAAGAGTTTTTAGCGTTTCATCAAAATCAGTTTTTTTTATATCATATATTTCTTTTAGCCACAAGAGCGTATCAATAGCAGGAAGATCCCACATCATTTGGTTTTTCTGGCCAACAATCAGTGAAATCTTTTTTTTGTACTCATCTTCCCGAAGATAAGGGATATGTCCTGCAACTTCCACGCTTCCCATAGTTGGGTATAATATTCCGGAGAGTATCTTTAAAACAGTTGTCTTGCCCGCACCATTAGGACCAAGCAAGCCTATTATGCAACCATCTTCAATTGTGAAGCAAATATTATCAACAGCGGTTTTATAGACTATGTCATCTTGAAAAAAGGTTTTTAATGCTGCAACAAAACCAGGCTGCCTTTTTCGTTGCTGATATATTTTAGTTAAATTATTTACTGTGATTACATTCAATAATATACGCCTCCATACCTGCATAAATTACCTGTTTGGCACCATGCTCTTTCCCACCAGGCCGGTAGGTTCAATCTTTCGATAGTGATAGGTGTTTCCGTTCGGCATATTTTTAACGCATTTTTATAGGCCTTGACTATTTCTAGTATATAATCCGCCGCCAAATCACGCCCTACTATTTTCAATGAGTGGACTCCGAAAATTTCTAATTCTTTCAGCTTGCACAGGGAACATATCTTAAAGCAATCAAGAGCACGCATATTTCCTAATAGTTTATTTTTATGAGAAACTTCATAGAGCGCTCTGCATGGGTATCCCATTTGTGAGCTTTCTCCCATTTCATGAAACATATTGCAAGTCCCCACATAAAAGGAACAGCCTCCATGCCCGAACACTTCTATTTTTATTTTAGCAGAAGCACACAAATCCCGAATCTCTTCTAATGTACTTTGATATGACAATATTGCTTGGCTAACTCCCATATTCGCTAACATTTTCAATGTCAATTCATTTTGAGCTTCTAAATAGGAACTCGCAGATATTTTTATGTCCGGATATTTTTCCTTGACCCATTTTATCGTGATGATATCACCTAGAACTATATAATCAACACCTGCTTTGATGCCTTTGTCTACATATTGCATAAATCCATCGTAAAATTGTGTTGAGCTGCTGTTTACGATTGGAATATTAGCCAAAAAATAGACTTTTCCTTTTTTTGATTGCACAAATGAGCAAATTAAGCCGATTTCATCAATGGAGGGCAATACTTTTTTTCCTGTTTTTGCTATATTTGCGCGTCCATTAAATGAATATTGGTTAAATGTACTTGAAGGAGCACCCAAATAAATATCATCTGCTCCATTTTCAACAAGTTCTTTTGCATCGTTAAAAGTTGATGCCGGTACTAATAATCTCATTCACTCACCATAATATCTTCAAATTCTCCTAATACTTGTTCTATTATCCTACTGAAATCTAAGGTGCTGTCTGTTCCGCTTGGTACTATAATTAACCGCAATGTCTCACTTAATCTGCCTAATGCCTCATGCATCATGATTTGCTCCGTCAACGAATCACTAATAATCTTATTGGCGTCACTTCTTCCTTGCGCTTCAATGCGGGCCGCCTCAGCCAACGCTTCTGACCTGATAATTGATTCCATTTCCGCGCTTAAACGAACTGTCTCAATATACACAAATTTAAGATTAATGCCTGTTTCTGAAAATAGGCTTTTAAGTTCTTCGAAAATTAGAATTTGAATCTCATTTCGTTTTGTGCTATATATATCAAAAACTGAATATTGTGAAACTGTATTAATTATTGAAGCCCTAAAAATGTCATCAAGATAAACCCTTTCTATTCCATCTATATTCATGCCGCTAAATCGTTCAAAGATATCGCATAATTGATCTCTTTCAAGGGCATATACAAATGTAGCATCAATGCTTACTAATTGATTGTCACTTGTAGAAGTTGTAATGCTTGCATCTATTCCATTATTCCAGCTTCTTAAGTCTCTATGTATCTTGTAAGCTCTATCAAAAACTGGATATGAGGTCAGTTGTTGGGCAAAGGGTAGCACCATATGCCATCCTGGCAAATGATTTGCAGATATTTTTCCATTCAGGGAATTATACGTTACACCTTCATGCCCAATCTCCACCTTTTGAATCGGCGCAAGCAGAACTATAAATGCAATAACTATTGCCATAATGATGAAGCTGTTTTTTCCCTTAAGGAAATCTTTGATTTTTAAAAAATGATTTTTCATTTTTTCCTCCTATTAGTTTGATCATATTTTCCTTTTTGTGTCTTAATAATAGTGTCAGTTTCACTAAAAGAAATGGTCTTAATATCTATTTTTTGTGGAAGAATGACCTTCTTACCGCTGAGCGACAAGCCCGCTAGCATTGATTTTTCATAATTATTGAATGGTTTCTTAGTATCAAAATAATCAAGCCATTTCCCGGAGGGATACAAGGCAAAATTATCCTCACATATTTCTTTGCAATTTTTATCAGGAATAATTTTTTTGGCCAAACATTCACGCCCGCATGACAAAAGATAGTCATCATAATGTATAGCAACTTCAATATTATTATTTCTTAAAGGCTCAAAATCAAACCTTTGGGATATTGCATTTATCTCTATTCCTTTTATACCCATCTTATAAAGAGTTCTTATTTTCTCATTGCTGCAATATGGGTGTGAAGAAATGATGTTGGCCATATCTTCACTTTCATTCTCTAGTATTTCCTGATACCAAGGACAATCAAATAACGATCTACATAGCTGTCTTCCGATATGTAATCCAATTAGATCTTTATGTTCAATGCAATAATACAAAATCCCCCAATCGTTTGCGACAATTTCTATGGCTTTGCGTAATGAGATTATTTTTTCAATTAGCTTGATTGTTTTTTTCAAATCACATTGGCTGATTCTCGGCGTAACAATTTTTAGTCTTTTACCCATGCCACTCAGTGCCATAAAGAAATCCCAATTAGAATCAATATTGGTAAGAGGGATAACACAGCTTTCAGAACCGATACTTATAATGTCTGCTTCTGATAAATGTTTTTTTGTGATTTTATCAATCCAGATTATCCTATGCTCAAGCAACATTTCATTTCCCCATAAATGGAAAAATTTTTTTCAATAAAAAATATTTCATTCTTCCTTTATAGCGCCGCCCTCCAGAATCATTTTTATTACGAAGGTCAAGCATCCGGGTAAAAAGATGGCCAAATTTAGATATATTGGGTATCGGCCCTTTTTTGCTGTCCCTAACTTTTACTAGAAAACGATTGATTTTCTTTTCACTTAGAAAGGGAAGCAATATTAAGACTGTCTGGAATTTTTGAAATTCAGGATTTATTTTTGAACCACCCGACGCAGCTGCTCTTGCTGGTATCCCTTCATTTATTTCGTGAATTTCTTTGTCTGTCAGCATTTCAAGTTTCTTGGCGATTGGAATAATATCCGTTCCCGGATAATATCGCAGCCAAAATGTCTGAATTTTTGTCGGACGATGTTTATTAAATGTTTCGATTAGTTCAATATAATCTTCATCTTTAAGTTGTGGCAGACCAAATATTACATCGATTACCAATCTAATTTTTGAATTCTTAAAAAGTTCAATTGCCTTAATAACATCTTGCTTTGTTTCATATCTATGTAGTAAATTTGTCTTAACATCTTGATTAAGAGTCTGAACTCCCATTTCTACTTCCCAACAGCCCATTTCTTCAAGTAGTTTAACAGTTTTTTCTGTAATATGCCTTGGATGCACGAATGTCCAAAATGGGACGTTAATTTCTCTTCTGTATTTTTTACCAAATTCTTCCAGCCATCTTTCATCATAAGTAAAAACTTCATCCCAAAAACATAAAGTATTAAACCCATATTTAAGTTTCCGCTCTTTCAACTCGGCAATAACATTATCTATACTTCTTCTCCTTAAAAAATCACCACTATTTTTCCATAATAAACGCCGATCCATAGAATTATGGCAATATGAACATTTATTTACACAGCCCCTTGACGTTATTATATTGTATTCTTTTTTTGCATATGGATTGACGTCCAAAAATAAATCAACGTCCGGAAAAGGTAATTTATCTAATTCTTGCAAAAGAGGTCTCGTTTCATTTATAATTATTTTACCCTGTTTCTTATATCCTAAATTCCTAATATCCTGATAACAGGTTTTCGCTTCTAATGCTTGCACAAGTTCAAGCATTGGATATTCGCCTTCGCCTGCAATGATAAAATCAATAAACCAATTTGATAATACATTTTGGGGAACTGCTGTTATATGGGGACCACCAAATACTATCTTTATATTCGGCTGCTCTCTTTTTATGTTCTCAGCATATGAACAAGCCCATCCGAAGATGTCAGAAACAATGCTAAATATGATAATATCTGGTTTTGTTTTTGCTACCTCTTTCATAATTCTTTTTCTATAGCTAAACAAGTGCGATACGAAGTTCATCTTTAAATATAAATCATTAAATAATTGTGGGTCAAATAACAGAAAAGTTTCATGCCCATTTTTTTTCAATATGGCTGAAATGTATTCTATTCCTAAATTTTCAAACGCTGGATATGCAAAAGCGATTTTCATCTTTTCTCCTTTATTTACGCAATAGCTTAATAGCTGCTTTAATATTGTTTGACAAGATTTTTAATGAATGTATCTGTAATAATTGTTTGATTATCCGCTTAGGGCGATAGTAAAATTTACGATAAGCCGTTCTTATGGCTTTTCCGATTTCTGCAGCCGACAAAGTTTCATAATTAAGCAGGGGTTTTTCACCATGGGTATATTGTCTCCAATCATGTGTAATGAGCCAGTGTTTTTTTTCTGCCAGATTATATAGAGCAGTTCCTGGAAATGGGGTTGCGTTATAAAAATAGGCATAGTCAAGTGGCAGCGATTGTGAAAATTCAATCGACATCTTCATTGATTCTTTTGATTCTCCCGGGAGACCAAACATAAAATAACCAATAGTTTGTATTTTTGCTCGATATAAATCAGTAACTGCTTGCTTGATTTGCTTATTGGTAATATTTTTTCCTGCTTTTTTTAGTATATTGTCATCAGCCGATTCTATTCCCAGCGAAACAATCCTGCAACCTGCCATCTTCATGATCTTCGCTAATGGATAATCAATTTTGTCAATCCTGCTGTTTGACATCCAGCTAATATTTGAGCCCATTTGAATTAACCTGTTACAAAAGTCTTCAACCCATTTCCTGTCTGTCGTAAATGTATCACTCAAAAACATAAAATTAAATATTTTATGCTTCTCAATACACTCCTCTATTTCCTGGACAACAGAATCTACTGACCTAGTTGAATATCTCGAAGAATATACCGGCGAGGTACAATATATACATTTATTTGAACAACCTCTTGAAGTTTGGATAATCGTAAATGGTTTATTATTATAGTGAAGCTTATAATAATTATTATTTATGAGCGATCTGTCAGGTTTATGTGAAAGGAAAATTCGAGAATTTTCTTTGGTTATTTTTGATTCTTTAATTTTGCCTTCCTTTGATAAGTACGCAATGTTATTTATTTCATTGAATTTCGGTTTTTTAGTTTCTATGTACTTTTCAACTACCGATTGTATTGCATCCTCTGGTTCTCCTATAATACAACAATCAACAACTGATGATTCCAATATTTCTATCGGTCGTGCTGTTGCGTGGAGTCCAAAAAAAATGATAAAGGAATGCGTTTTAAGCTTTTTTATTTGCTGCGCTAATTTAATATCACTATGAAATGTAGGAGTTGAGCAGTTTAAAATGACGATATCCGGTGCATATATAGCAATATTTTCAAGCATCGCTTGATATTTTTGCCTTATCTGTCCGTCATACAATCTAATCTCGCTTAAATCCTTTAACTGTTTAAGCGATGACCCAATTAACGCTAAATCAATAGGAGGCCAGCATTCAATTCCCGGTTGAGTCTTGGTTTGACACCGTCCTACTCTTATAAATGCTGTTTCATCAAATGCTATTGGATTCAGCAATAGAACTTTGTATTTCATGCCCCACCAGATTTCAATGAACCACAATATTCACCTGTTGTAATACTCTCAAATGAAGCTGCCACCATTTTAATGAAACTATCTAATAATAATAGCCTTTTTTCAAGACTTTTGTAGTATTTTAATTCAGTTCCATATAAAAAGCTATTATCAACTAAATCTGCTAGATGAAACAAATATATTAATGGCTTTCTATTTTTTATATGCCATTTAATCAGCTTAGTCATTATCAACTCCGCAATGTTTACGTTTGATGCAAGTAAATAACTGAAATGGCAAGGGAAGTTCATATATGGGAAAGTTGTGATAGGTATTCTTATTATGCCGCCAGAGTTATATTTTCGTAAAGCCAGCTGTTTATTCCCCATATAGCCGGATTTGCTGGCATCAATTCCTTTGAGAAGTTTAATAACGGGAAGATATGGCGTTTTAATAATTGAACAATCGTATTGAAACCCTTCCGTTTCTAATATTTTTATTTGCGATGGATTAATGTCAAAATTGGGAGCGCGAAAACCTTTACATTTTATTCTGAAAGCCGAGTAAACAATATGATTTGTTTTTTGTACTTCGGTTTGAAAATTTTTATCCGCAAGCGTTGAAAACTTATTTGGATGTCCGTATGAATGATTAGCTATCTCATGGCCTTCTTTTAGTGCATTTAGTATATATGGCTGTACAGATTTTTTTTCCATATCTCTGCCAACAACAAATAAAGTGCCTTTTAAATCGGCTTTTTTGAATTTATCAACAAATATTTCCAAGGCTGAGTAATATGTATCACCTTTATATGAGGACAATCCATAATGCTTCTGCATCACAAATTCACTATCGCAGTCAACTTGAATTACCAACTTGGGTTTTAAGGCCATATAAAACTCCATTTCGTATATTTCAATTTCTTAACAATTTGTTTTTTAGCATGGATATTGCAATTTTAAGCATCCACATGAATTCTTTCCATGATTTTATGGTAAATAATATGTCTATTGCTTTACGCGGCCTAAAATAGAATTTTCTCCATGCCCATCTATATATTTCCGCCATTTCATCATGTGCAATATTCGAGTTCTTAAAATGGGAATTAATCCGGAAAAAGCCTTCTTGAATTTCGTCTTTTTTACTTAATAAACGCTCTTCATTCTGAAGAGTATTGTAAATTGGAGTACCAATAATTGGAAAAAAATGGGAAAAATTGACAAGATGTGGATTTACTTTAATAGCGAAACTAATTGTATCATATATGTGCTCTTTTTTTTCAAAAGGAAATCCAATAATAAAGTAACCCTGAGTTGTTATTCTTTCCTTGCGGAACATTTTAATTGCTTTTTCAACCTGCTCCAATTTTAAACCCTTTTTTATCTGTTTGAGGATTTCCGGATTACCGCTTTCGATTCCAATTCCAACCCGAAACACGCCGGCTTGCTTCATTTTTTTAACAAGGACTTCATCGACTTTATCAGCACGAATTCCATTCTGGCAATTTATCGCGAAGCAATCAATTTTCAAGATCCCATCTAGTATTTTTTCAGCGCGTTTCATATCAAAAGTAAAATTATCATCAAGGATGTCCAGTTGCCGAATGCCATATTTATCATGTAACCATTGGATTTCATTTATTACGGACATATGCGACCTAGCCCTAAAATTAGTTCCATGCACGCTTTTATCGCAGAATGTGCAATTATATGGACATCCCCTGCTCGTCATAATTGGTGCCATATATGACTTAACTAGCCGTGCTCCCTTTGAGTAGTAGTATAAATCAGGCTCTAAAAAATCGTATGCGGGATATGGGAGATTATCCAAATCCGGATGGATTGCTTTTTTGTGTCCGCTATTTTTTATGCAGATTCCATGATAATCAGCAATTATATTATCCCCATTTTTCAGTTGCTCAATTAACCGTCTAAATGGCAGTTCACCTTCTCCGGCTATAACCGCATTAAAAAGTTCCAGCCAGTCATTTGGGAACAATGTCGGCAGCGGTCCTCCTGCAACCAGTTTCAGCTTAGGCATTATCTTACTTAATTCAATCGCTATTTTCTTTGCCACTCTTGCTGTCACAATATTAATTGAAATACCAATCACATCAGGACTAAAACTCCTTATCTTCTTTACCGTTTCATCAATGCTTAGCTTTAGGATATTTGCGTCTAATACTTTCAAATCATCAACTATATCTTTTATAGCGCCCGCTATATAAAGAAGGCCTAATGGCGGATACTGTGTTGCTGCAATATTTTTCATGTCAGGATATGGGGCTAATAAAAGAACTCTCATTGAAACTTTCCTCAAACTATATTCAAAGCATTTATGCAAGCAGATAAGTGAAGTGAAAACGCTAAATTTGATTCAATATAAGCATTACAGTAACACCCAAAGCAATTATTTGGAAAGCCATTCTTGCCGCTATTGGTAAATGCTTGTTTAAATCCATGTTTTATTGTATTAAAATCATCATTCCTGCGGATGTCAAAACAGCATGGCAATACATAACCCAATGGATCAATTGTGCAAAATAAGTTGTTTGCATGGCATCTCATCACTGATTGCTTTCCCCATGTTTTCTGGATATACCTTAAAAAAGCTGTTGAATTTCCAACTGTTTTTGAACGACGTTTTTTACATAGCAGAAATTCAATCGCATAATTCATCTCGTAATGACTAGGTTTAAGAGTCTCAATAAGATTTTCATTTTCCGAAATTCCATAATGGAAAATGGGTTGGAATAATGCTTTATGGCCATATTTTGAGGCTATATCAAGAATATGCCCCAAATCATTAAGGTTTCTTTTTGTTAAAACCGTATTAGTAATCACTTTGATTTTTCTTGCTTTTAGCATTTCAATTGCATTTATGACAATCCCATATGATCCTTTCCCCCGCAAAGAATCATGTATTTCCTGCGAACCATCAATACTAAGCTGAACGACATCAACATATTTTTCCAATGTATCTATGTGTTTCATAATCGCTTTGCCATTACTTGATATACTTGTAATTAAACCGGATTTGTGAGAACATTCTAGCAATACACTTATATCATCACGGTTAAGGCTCTCGCCGCCAGCAAACCCAAGTTTAATAACGCCATTTTTTTTCAATTCTTTTATCATCCCTATAGACTGCTCTGTACTCATTGAACGCATATCTAATTTAGTCCAATCGCAATATTTACATTTTTGATTGCATGAGTATGTAGATAGAAAACTTATTGTAAGCGGCGTTCTCTTCTTAAATAAATAGTATCTCGCAATTGTACTTGCTGTACGGCATAATGAAATTATTTTCATATGGATAATTCCTCAACTCCGCCGACAAAGTGCCAACGTTTACTAGAAGCTTGACTTATAAAAGTCTTTAATAGTGGAATAACGGAATTCTCAATATGGATTGAGTCTTTAACTGCCATATATAAACTCTCTTCTGAAACTACTGACAACTCCTTTGATAAAGGCGTCTGCGGATATACTCTTTCACCAATAAAAGCATTGATTTTTATATTTCTATAACTATCAGCGATTTTGAATGTTTCCGTTAGTGATCGCTCCGTTTCCAGATAACCACATAAAATTAAGCTAATATTATATGGCAAGTTAAACTCTTCGAGTTGCTCAAGTAAAAATCTCGCTTGATATGAATTAAAGCCCTTATTCATTGCCTTTAATTGGCTATCAGCAAAAGAATCAATGCCAACCTCGCAATTTTCACATCCACTTTCAACCATTAACCTAATCAATTCTTCATCATAATTAATCGGATTAATATTGCAAGTAAAACGAATATCAAACTTGTTCCTTATTATCTCTCTTAACAATTCTTTTGCATACGAGAGATTTAAATTGAATACAGAATCAACAAAATAAAGTGACTTGATTTTAGTAATTTCAATAGACTTATTTATTTCGTCTATAACCACTTCAATTGCCCGTTCCTGAATAGCGTGATTTGATAAGTAAGGGTAAGGGCAATAACGGCAATTATATAAACAGCCTCTAACTGTTTGAATAGGAATAGAAACGTTATTAAACAAAAAATATTTTCCATACTTATTCCAATACTTTTGCATTGATCCAGATATGTCGCTTTGACGGAAACTTTTATCGATGATTGAGATAATACTTCCTTTTGGTAATGTATTATTATTTTTAATTGCATATATGAAAGCTTCTTCGCCAGAACCTATAATTCCATAATCAGCTTTTGTTATAGCCATTATTTCTTTTGGGAAAATAGAAAAACCAGCTCCGCCCAAAATGATTTTTGCAAATTTTTTTGCAACACTTACAATCTCAAATAATTCATTGTAAATATTATTCATTCTGCTGGTTTCTGCGATATTTCTGATCGAAAATCCAACTATATCCGGCTGAAACTGCCCCAGCTCAGATTTTAAAGATTCGAAAGGATTACTATGGAAATTCAAATCACAAAATTCATATTTTATATTGATTTTCGTTAAAGCAGTGCCTATATATAAAAGTCCCAGGGGAATGATGGGATGGTGATATTTTATGTTTGAAGGCACTACCAATAATATTTTCATGGTTTTCTTTCGTTTGCTCAATAAAACCTAATCGCGCTTTTTAATTAATACTATTTTTATTACCTAATTCAATGAAAACATAATTTCTTTGCAAGAAAAAGTTTGCAAGAAAAAACAATGCTGTAGTAAATAATTTTGAAAATAGAAAATCAAACTTTGCAATTTTTCCGAAAAACCATAGTACTGCACTTCCCAAAAAAGTTGTGGTTACACTATTGAAGATATATTTAGCAACTTTCCAAAATGTTACGCTTTTCTGACTAAAAACCAAATAGTTTTTACTTAAAAATGCCAATGACCCAATTGAAAAACTGACAATTATATTAGCAATAATATAATTGATATTAAACTCAGAAACCAATAAATAATATGTGCTATATTCAATTCCGGTGAAAAATAATCCACTAATTATATAACGAGCAAAGACAAGGTTTTTTATTGCTGCACAGCATTTTTGAATTCCATTTTTACAGATATTCATTATATTTATATCGGATTCCATATGTTTTTTATTTTATCTATAAAATTGTATATCGCTGGCACATTTGGAAGGCATGAATACAAAAAAATGCCCTTTTCGAACAGATTTCCTAAAATAAAATCAAAAAATCCTTTATTGTAAATAATGCGAACACGAAAACGATATGCAGAAGGTAATGGAAAACGGCTCATTAATATACAATGTTTGCAGGAGTCAGGCATAATTTGAAATTGACACTTTTTATTTGCATTAATAAGGTCAAGATGTTTTTTATCGGTCAATATATCTCTTATTCCATTTTGAGTATCCCATATATTCCCCATGGTTAGTTTTCGATCAAAATCATAACAGCATGGACGCATATCACCATTACTGCTAATAAAAATCTTATTGCCTATATGATAGCATCGACGATACTTTCGACAAGATGAAATATATTCTATCATTGGATTTACAAAAATCCTGTCAATTCCTTGCTTTTTCCAATACCTAATATACTGATGAAGATCATCCATGTTATCTGTTGTCATAATGTAGGCAAGGCAAATATCTGTTTTGCTTCTAAGCTTTTTTTTAAGTGAAATTAGTTCTTTGACATTGTTCATTACTTTTAAGAACGAGTCACTATTTACTTTGTAACCTTGAAATTTTTTATATATGTAAGCATTGCTTCCGGTAATACTTATAGTTATCTTATTAATTCCTAACTGCAAGAGATCACTGCTGATATCTGGATTTAATAATGTCCCATTCGTAACAAGTGAAATATGGGGAAAGAATTTCTTTGCTAATTTTACTGCTTCCTTCAAATGAGGGTATAAGAGAGCTTCACCGTGACCATTTAATTCAATATTACGGATATTGATCTTACCATCACTACAATTTAAATAAGCAAGTTGATGCAATATGCTTTCAAATTGGTTCATATCAATAATGGTTTTGCCTTTTTGAGCTTTACACATTTTACATTTCAAATTACATTGATCTGTCAATTCTATATGCGCCATATTGTACATATGATTCGCTATATCCTCCGCTTAAAAATAAAAACGAAAAGTTTCAATGGCACTTTAACTATCGATTATAACTTCTAGTGTGCCCTATTCCGATACCGTCATTCGGCGGCAGCACGTCTCTATATGAAAATAAAGAGTCTTTTTCCATATCATAAGCAAAAAACGTCTTTTGATTTCCCACAATAATATATCTCCCATCATAAGACGCATTTGCTGTAAAACAAACATCAGGATCATCGCTGCTCATATGACACCCATATTTAAAATCAAGAATAAGTTTTTTCCCTAGTGGCACTTTCCGATAAAGTTGCATTGTATCGGAATCAATAATGTATAAAACATTACAATATGAAACCACAGCGATAAAAACCTTATTTTGGTATTTAAAGGCATCGTGTTGAAATACTCTATATAACTCAGCCTCACCGAAAGTCGATACAATCTCTGTATGGCTATCTAATATGCGCAATTTTACAATGTATCCATTCCCATTTATATATGTGGTCAATTGATGGTAGAACAGGTTATGCGCAGACACATAAAAATAATTTGGATTAATCGGATCAAAAACAAAGTGTCCAATAGTCGGATAAGGAATTTTTGTAAACCAAATATTTCTTTCCTTTATATTAATCGTAACTAAACTCTGTAGTTTAATCCCGCCCTTATGATGTGCCTTTCTGTATCCTCTTTTATTTAATGCAAAAGGAAGCCTAGGATATGGGCATAAAAAATCTTGTTTAAATGTCCCGCACACTAAATGCTTTTCGTCCGGGGAACAAGTTATTTCATGAATTTCATCTTGATAATTAAATTCAAGAAGCTTTTGTTCTTCAAATGATTGTAAATCTGTAAACCCTATCGTACATTCTACTGTCGTTCTATTTCCTTTTATTAGCTCGGCCCAATCAATTAGCGGCCATTTTACAAAATAAAACCTTTTTCCATCCGGCGAAAGACCGCCTTGTTTCGAGTAATGATATGGAACAGAATCAAGAAATTTTTCTGGTCCAAGATATGCGTAGTTATTAGCAATATCAAGATATATAGTAAAAAATCCGTTTGTAGCACATAATATTCCTATTTTGCTGAAATGGATACAATGGGGTTTCCCCAATCCGATAAATGGACTTTTAAGCCTTAAGTATTCACTTTTATGCTTCTGAATAAACTTTTTGTAAAGACGTTCCATTTTGTAAATTGGTGGTTGTTGTATTGTCCAGTATTTTGCTTTTTGGTTGTCAAAATCCAATAGGGTTATTTTTATTGCTTTCAGCCCATGTCTTTTATCAGCTGAACTAGAAGCTATTTGCAATGGAATTTTACATGATAAGCTGTTTTTAAATGGTCTTTCTATATATTCAATTTCTTTGCAAAAATAATTCCCCTGATGATAGTCTGCAAGCACTAATACCTTTGCCAAAATATCTTGGGCTATCTTGCTTTCACAAAGAATGCTTTTTAATATATGTACATAGTCCACTTTTACTATCCTTTCTAAGCCTATTATATACTCAAATTAATTATTCACTCCAAATGTTCTTTTGTAATAATATTTGGTACATTTATTGTGGATGTAGTCAAACGATTCCTGAAAATTGATATGCCATTATTATAGTTATTATCACTTGTTTCAAATGTGTAACGCCAAATATCTGATGCGACTGATACGTTGGGATGATCATATATATCAAATCGTTCAAACAATTTTTCGTCCTTAATTATGTCTAGCACGTCGTGTGGAGTGAAACTAAAGCTGTCATTTAGCAAATCTTGCGTATAAACAATAATCCAATCTATATATTCAATAGGTCTGTATGATAACGTAAAATATTTCAAATTTTGTGCCCATGTAATAGGCCTTATATTATTGATATATAAGTCATTAATTATCATATCATTAGGGTTTTTATAAAAGTTTATTATTCTTCCATTTGTATGATACATTAAAGAATGGGTAGCAAAGGTTGTTGTATATATAAATTCACCGCTGTTAATAAACTTTTTAGCGAATTTTACGGCTGCTTTATCTGAATTAGCATGATTTTTTAAATAAGATGATGAATATATTAGTAGCGTGCTCTTAATTTTTAAGTCTGATAAGTATTCAGGCAAATCAGTTGTTGGCAAAACTTCCCAGTAGAAATTTACAGGCGGCTTAACTAAGGCTTCTGTTAATCCATTTACATTATTTTTTATTATGAAATAAGGCAGCTCATGTAAAATATTAGAAAAGATTAAAATTACGGTGAAAATCACCAAAGCGACTTTATCTTTCTTAAATAATTTCATAATGAATATCGCACTTAACATATATATAAAAGGAACAGATACAATCAGCCAACGAGTAGCATAATCCCAAGCAAAATAAGAAATGAAAACTAAATTACTTAGAATTACAGTAATTGGTAAAACATAAAATAAAGGGGCTTTATTCTTTTTTTTATTTAATATATTATCATCAACATGATTCTCCTTTTTTATAAGTAAATTTATTAGGAATTTTATGAGCATTAAAAACCCTAGTGTTATAAGTGGGGTAAAGTATACTTGAATTTGCCAAATATATCCTAGTATTTGCGTGCCGAATTGCTCAGCTGTAGCCCTATTATATGGAGTTCCAAATTGTTGCAGATATATAATTTTCGCAATAAGGAAAGGCATTGTGAAGATTAATATAATAATGGCGCAATCCAAGTAAGTTTTTATAATTGCTTCAATGCTTTTTGTAGTTATTAATAGGTATACAAACAAAGAAATCGCTAAAATAGAAAAAAATAAGTAATTCGTATAGAATAAAAGAATCATTGAGCATATAAAAAATACTTTATTAATTCTCATTTTATGATGTTCAATTTTAGTGCAGTAAAAACATGACATAATAATAAATAATAAAGATGGACCGTAATAATATGCTACCCGCGTATAAATAATAATGGGCACTGAAAGACAATATAACCACAACGCCAAAGCAGCTACGTTATCATCTCCGACAAATTGCTTTGTAAAACGATAAAAGAAAACAGCGCTTAACAAGCCTAATATTACAAACCATATACGTATACCAAAAAGAGAAGCGGAAAAAATAGACCCAAACGCAACCAAGTAAATTGGAAACCAATCGCTATGCATTTCTATAAGATTAATAAAATAAGCGCCATTTTCAAATGATATTAAATTATAACCATCCCATACCTTTGGATAACCAAACTGCAAAACCCTTTTCCCCAAAACGACGTTATAAGCTTCATCAGCCCACATTTCTCTATTGCCTAGATTGGGAATTGTTAAGATTGCCATAATTGAAATAGGCAATAAAACAGAAAAGAAATCCAACAGTTTTATATTGGTTTTCTGAAAATATGCTTTTATCATTCTTTCCTTAAATTAATCCTTCGATTACGAAACTCAAAATTGTGAGATATTTATAACTTTAGATGCGCAAAAATATCATGCCTTATCTACTCAAATTATGTTAATCTTTTATTTATTTCGAGCATTTTCATTGTACTAACTAATTCACGTTTTAGTAGCTCACGCTCATTTCGCTTAAGCGACATATTTGAATCATTAAGAAATGCTTTATCAATATATTTTTTATGCAGATACTCTTTAGGAAAAATATAAGTTCCTTTTTCAGTTTTGAATTGCTCCAAATGGTTCAGGCAATCATGAAACCATTTGGATTTTTGCGATATTTTGAAAAGGGACATAAAATCAATATAATCAAGTAATAGGAATGGAGCTTTCCGAACATGGCAGGCATTGGAGCCACATAAAGGCAATGTAGGACTCCAGCCGCACGCATAATATGTACGCCTTTCCTCAGCCCATAATAATCCATATCCTTCACGGATTTTCTGGAACTCTGGTTCGAGTATATATTTGACAATGTCATCGATTTTAATTAGTTTTTCTGTGTTGGTGCATATTTCTGTATAATATGCCAATGCCCACAGGTCATAAATATTAGGCAACGGCTTCTCTGCGCCTAGTTTGAAAGGATTCAGTTCATCTCGTAAAATCCTAACTTCTGCCCATGCTTTAGGCTTTTTAGGCAATTTACTTTCATCTTGATAGATATCTAATATGTTTTCTTTGGCGGCTATATGAATGGCATTAAGTCTATCTTCCATAGATTTAATTACCTCTGGAAACAAACAACCTGTCATAAAGAAAAACCTATGAAGCATTCCAGCATAGTAATAACAATAATCATGTTCATCTTCTTTGGAATATAAATAATTGAAAATATCTGCAACGTATGCCATCTTATCGTCAAAGATGGGGATGCCTGCTTTAAATCCCATATCAAGGATTAAAGGGAAAAAACTTTCTATACAAGTATCCTTGGAAGAATGTATCAAGTATTCCAAAGTCTTTTTATCTCTGCCCGGTATTTGAAATCCGTCTAGGCGATTTAGTATTAAATGAACTTCGTCAATATTTACCAATGCCGAAATAATGCTGTTAACATCATTACTTTTGACTTTCGAGCCATCAATTGATGCCAAACGCAAGTGTATTGCCGGGCCACCATGTTCCAGTAGCCATTCTTCTATCTTATTATCCATAGAAAATCATTCTCCGCAAATATGTATTCCGATGCTTGCCAAATATATTGTACCATGATTTACAACAACTCCAGACCTGCGGTCTGTCGTTGAATAATCAGGTGAAAACAAATGCCCGCTTCGCGGTCGCTTGTTTTCCTGCTGATTATTCATTATACCATAAAATACTTAAATAACAAGAGTTTTTGCATGGCTATCTATATCAATGCCGGAATAGCCGAATTTTTGTTTCAATGTCTTGTCTGGATAATTGCTTATATTGCCACATTTCTTTTTGGATAGTATTACATAACCAAGCGTGTACTTCTTCTTTATTATTCCACATCCAGCCGCTTCGTACAGTATAAAACAAACTTTTTTGGGACACAAACCATTGAAAACCTTCATCTTCAAGCAATAAAGAGCGGCATTGGACAGCTTTTTTTCGAATCGTCTCTTCCCAGGCTTCTTTTTCCCAATATAATCGGAATGGACAAAAAAGCATTGGGAAAAATAAAGTCGTAAAAACCATATATGTTAACCATCCATATTTCTTTTGCTGATTCATATGTGCTTGCTCATGTAATAAAATTATTTCTTTTACCGAATCTGAAAATAGATCCCACTTTGTTGGCAAATAAATTGTTTGGCCAATTAATGTAGGCACCATTTCATAAAAATGCTTAAATAATTTGCCTATTATTTTCATTGGCCATGATTGATCTTTGTAAATAAATTGAAAATCAGCATCCTTGCTGTTATTGGTTTCGCTATTTGGCTTTATACCTATTTTTTTCATTTACAAAACCTTTAATGGGTCAAATAATAAAAATACCGTTTTCTAAACGAGCGGGCTACATCGTGATGCTTATCAAATATGCTTCTTGCTTGATTTAAAAATTGGATGATTTCGCTTATATCAGGCATCCACTTTTCCATATGATAGTCTTCCATTGATTGCAATGCTGATTTTGATAAATGAGGTGACATCATTAAAATCCCAGCTAAACGGTGCAGCATTTTGTCTTTCTTTTTATCATGGGAAGTAAGTTTCATTGATCCATCATAGTACCCATGTTCTATGTTGTCTATATCTTTTTGTGATAATACTCCCTTTTCAAGTGCAGTCTGGATAATATCTGTACGTGGATAATAGCGCAAAGAATATGCAATTACTCTATAAGGTTTTATATCAACAATGTCATGGGCTGTGACATAAACATTCCGCGGACTGTCACCAGGCAGATATGTAATACAATCAGCTAAAGTCCGGACTCCCACATCTTTAAGATAATGCACGGCATCCCGAATCATTTGATTATTTTCATTACGCCCGCAAATTCTGCGTCCATTGCTGTCAGTTGTCTGTATTCCCATTTCCACCTCCCAGCAACCAGCTTTAGCCAGAAGTTTTGCTGTCTCTTTTGTAATAGTATTCGGATGCACGCAAATCCGGAAAGGAACACGCACTTTAGCTGTATATTCTTCTAATAAATCATGCGAAAAATTCCTTAATGCCAATAGGTTATCATCCCAAAATCGCATAGTAGTAAATTTATATTTTAATTTACTTTGTATCAATTCTTCAATAACATTATCTACGGAACGGTGCCGGACAAAAGAACCTTGCTTGTCCCAAATCCGTGCTTCCAAATTATTGTGACAAAAAGTGCATCTATTGGGGCAGCCACGGCTAGTAATAATATTATACTCTTTTGTTGACCAAGGTGCAGCATCATAATACAATCCTTTGTCAGGCATTGGGTGACTGCTTAAATCCTGAATCAAAGCATTATTAACAGAACCTTTTGCCTCACCATTAATTTTAAAATATACACCTCGTATATCGATGGGCATTTTCTCATACTTTATGCACTCTATTAAGCGAGGTAATGTTTCATCTCCCTCACCTGCAATAACATAATCCACATAAGGAAGCTCAATCAGTAATTCCGGCACCGAAGTAGCGTGGATTCCCCCAACAATGATAGGCACTTTAGATATGCTGCGTATTTGCTGGGCGCGTTTGCGAAACCATGGCATAATATCACTTACCAAAGAAAAAAGAACCACATCCGGTTTATACTCTTCTAATTTGCGAATAATAGTTTTTCCATAATCGAACCTTTTCGCTAGCGTTGGCACTCTTAAGAACATATCATCGAATAAAACCGGATCAAATATTAACTTAGTTTCAATATTATGTTTCTTTAAGTGAGCAGATAATACTTCTATTCCCAGAAACTCCACTTCGGGGATTATAAATAATGCTTTCATTGATCCACCTCTATTTTAACCATTTGCGCCCATCTCCCAAAAGATAATATCTATATTTTTTGAGAAAAGATCGGGCTATATCATTATATGGCTGAAAAAAACCTCTTGCCGTCATTACCATTTGAAAAAACGAGTTGAATCTTGGCAGCCAGATCTCAATTCTTATTTTTTTCATAAACTTAATAAATTCTAATGGAAAGTAATGAGCAACGATCAGTAGTGAACGCACACGATCAATTTGCTTGTTTAATTTTTTATTATATATATATGAATCACGGCTAGTTCCATTATTAATTTCATTTAAGTCATAGTCGCTTATTAAACCTTCGTTATATGCAATTTGCGTTAATTCCGTTTTTGGAAAATAGCGTGTCAGGAATATGCGGGACTGGTCAGGTTTTATTTTTGCTACAAACTCGCACATTGAGTATATATCGCGATACGTCTGAAAGGGAAGCCCTACCATAAAATCCAATATTACTTTCAAGCCAGAATTTTTTAATATCTCAACTGCTCTTTTAATGTCTCCATCACTTTCTTTCCGGCCACATAAACGACGCCCACATTCATCAACAGCCTGCACCCCTATTTCTACTCCCCAGCATCCAGCCTCGGACAGCAACTGCGCTATGCCATTATCAATATGAAGAGGATGAACAAATATCTTGAATGGGATATGGATTTTTTTCTTATACTCATCAAAGAAATCATGTGCATAATTCCGATTCATAATTAGATTATCGTCCCAGATATTCACTAGTGTATATTTATTTCTTTCTTGCATGGCACTTAGTTCTGATATTACACTATCTATTGAACGATAACGAAGGTATTGCCCTTGTCTGTCCCATAAAGCATATTTGGTATTATTATAACAGTAAGTGCATTTGTATCCGCAGCCTCTGCTTACTAATAAATTATATTCTTTCGTTGCCCATGGAGCCGCACAATAAAATTGCTCCTTGTCAGGAGGAAAAATATCTAAATTCTGGGTCAGGTGATGGTTTTCAGTTCCGATTATTTTCCCATCTTCCCTATAATAAGTACCACGCACAGTTTTAGGCGATCGATTGTTATTTATCGACTCAATGAGCTGGGGCAAAGTTTCTTCACCATCCCCCATCATCACATAATCAAAATAGGGATATTCCGCAACAAGCTCCGGAACTGCAGTAGCATGCGGCCCTCCAACTATCACTTTAGCTCCTGTAGCTTGTTTTAATTCCTTAGCTCTTTTTTGGGCCCATGTAACATCATTACTATAAAGAGTAAACAGTACATAATCCGGTGCATAATTTACTGCTTTACGTATAATTGCCCTGTCAGCATTAAACTTTTTCATAAGGAATGCTGATGAAATAAATGCATCATCAAAAAGTGAAGGATCAAATATCAATTCTACATGATGTCCTGCTAATTTAAGACTTGTAGAAAGTATTTCAAGAGCAAGGTACTCATGGCCTTTCATAATCATCAATATTTTCATCTTCATTTTCCAAGTTGTCTTGGATGTCCGTATCCCAAAACCATATTCTCCGGCAGTCTTTCTGTAATGGTTGTCAATTCTTTTGCATCCATATCATATAATTTAAAGCCCTCTCTAGCACCTACTATTACATAGCGCCCGTCGCTTGATGGAGTTGATGATAAATATACATTAGGCTTATTGGGTGCTAATGCGCTTCCATATTTAGAAAAATTCAATGGTTTTATATTAGGAGTAACTATAATACGTTCATATAAACTCATAGTTTCCGCATCAATAATATCCAGCTTATCCGGTGTGTTTGCGGTTGAGATCATCACTTTTCCGTTTCTTAAAAAAAGATCTGGTTGCGTTATTCGATATACATCAGAACCGGTATAACATCCTGAAATAATAGTTTCTCCATCTTTTATATCTAAGCGGTATATTGCTGCATTTCCTTCTAAAAATATATTTGACTGGTAAGTTTTCATATTGTGTGTAGAGAGATATATTCGGCGATTGTTTATAAGGTCAAATTCAACATGAGCTGGTACTGGCGTAGGAATTTGAGTATACCAATAATGCCCTGTTTTAAGGTCTAAAGTGACGATTTCATCTGGAATTATCCCTTTTTCATGGCTTTTTCTATATCCTTTGGGGTTTGTATAAATACTTTCCTTGGGATAATCAATATACAGATTCTGTTTAAATGAGGTAATGACTAAGTATCGTTCATCGGGGGAACAAGTGATTTGATGTACATTATCTTTGTAGTGGATTGTATTCACAACCGCTATTTTTAAAGTTTCAAGTTCCACTTTAATTATTTCGCATGGAATATATTGCTGTTCCCCATTAATCATTTCAAAAGTATGTGTTAATTTCCAACGTACCGAGTACCAATAACGGTCATCTGGCGAATATGCTCCTGTATCACAATACATCCATATTTCAGATAAATAATTAGCCGGCACAATGCTACACAGTAAATTTTGAGTATTAACAATCTGAATATAATAACCACAGTTTAAACATATATAATTTTGATCTTTACGCATATGCACGCTATGTTCCTTCTTAATCCCCATAAAAAAAGAACCGATATCCAATGATCTGCCTTCCTGCTTGTAATAATGCGTAACACTATCTTTTATGGGTGGGCAATCAAAATTATACTGATGTACAATGCAGTTTTTGAAATCAATCAAATTTATACTGCGAGCATTAAAGTTGAAATTATTATTTGGATAGCTTACAACCAGCTGAAGGTTTACTATTTGCTCCAATTGATTTCTAAACAATATTCTTTTGTATTCGACGCCATTCTTTACTTTTTTAAACAATGACTCGGCTGTAGATAAAGCTAGGCCGAGGCTGTATTGAAAAAAACTGCTTTTGTGCAACGCTCGTTTAAGCAGATGACTTAAACTCATATTTAATCACCTATTTCGTTTTATCATTCTATTTAATGTTTGCCTTGTAGATTTTTTAAAAATAAAATTGATGGTGCATAAGATAAGAAGAAATAAATGCTTTGCCTTCTTTTTAAAGTTACTATCTTTATTAGGCATTATGCTACTCTTAGTATCTGGTCTGTCTGAGTAAACGATGGGATTGCAAATGTCGTAATTATGTATGGCTCTAATAGTTTTTATATAATCTTTAAGCTTTTCTCCTGGAAACCCTACCATTAAATGGGTTACAACCGTAGTATGAGGAGATATTTTTTTGATTTTCTTTGCAATATTATTAATATTATCTGCTTTATAATGTCTATTCATTTTACTAAGTATTCGATCTGACCCGCTTTGAATGGGAATTGTTACAGAATCAATTCGTGTCGTTTGGAATAATTCCATGTACTCTTCTTCATATCTCTGAATCCAGTAAGGGTTCAAATAATAGATATCAATACCGTTTTGCGGAAACTTGTTATGTATTTCATGGATTAACGTTGGCAAGCTAGAATCAATATCCATGCCATATCCTCCACAGTCATCAGCAACAAGCGTAATAATTTTGTCTTCCTTTAAATGATTACCTAAATCCAATAAAATTTCGGAAGGTTGGCGCGATACGACATGATTTCCTCGCGATCGGTTCATTGCACAATAGCTGCATTGAAATGGGCAACCTTGACATATTTCCACTTCAAAACGTTCATCTGACCATTTACTTCTATATATTTTCTCCACCTTTTTTAGCAAAGCACCAAAAGCGCCATCATGATAATCTAGTTTTAATTGACTATAGATGCGTTGATCTATATAGTCAATTGCTAAGGCATTATATTTTATCGTTCTATATAAATAAAAATCCAGATCAGATGTGTTAGATAAGACAATTATTTGATTTGACAGAGGCTGTAGTATTTTAGGATTGATCTTTGGCAAGCAACCAAGCATAACAACTAAAGCTTCTTTTTTTCGGTTTTTAAGAAAGATTTTTATGTTATCGATGCTTGTTTTTTCGAGCGGATCACTGGCACCGCAGGCATTCATGATTAAGATATCAGCTTCTTTTAAATTTCTTTCAATAGTATGTCCGTTTTCTAAAATGTAATTAAATATTTTGCTTGTTAGGACAGCACTTGGTTTACAACGTATTTCAGAACAATCGAGATAAACTTTATATTTATGGTTATTATTCATATAATTTACTCCTGACTTGATATATTATTTTTATTTAAGACATTTAATAATTCCTTTGCTCCTTTTTTTAATACACACCTTATATTCCAATAGTATTGTATTAAAGCAAAAGGACCAGCCTGATCGGATATGCAGCGAAAGATGAAATAATCGGTCATATTATGTACACAGTACTTTGCTATGGCATATGTTTCGCAATCAATCGTATCAATTGATTCTCCCATTAATTTTGTTTTCTTTTTTTTGCTATGAAAAAATACATCAACAGTCCCCATATTTACTGACATAATTTCTGGCTCAACATTAAAATAAGGCTGATAAAATATATTTTCTGTACACTGTGAATTATTTACTCGGACGATATTATTAGGTATGACAAGCATTCCCGGTTTGATTTTAGGGTTAATGCTTCCTGCCGCCCCAAAATTAATGATGATCTTTGGCTTAAAATAATGGGAAAATTTATTTAAACAATATATAGCATTCTCTACCCCTATGTCAGTATGTACGCAAAATATTTGATAATAATCAATAGACCCTTGTGTAATATTCAGTTCATCAAATTGGTAATTGGGTTCCAAATCAAAAACTTTAGTAATGACCTTGTGTTCACTTTTAGTAGCACATACAATTAATATATCTCTTAGTTTTATCATATTAATTCCTCTTTTTAGGACTGGGATAATATAATTGCGGAACCTCAATTATCTTAGTCTTGCTCTTGTTCAGCATTTTAACAATTACATATCGCCTTTTTACATTAGCCACAGAATAAGTAATACGCGACGATGAGTCACCAGAAAAAATATCATATATCAATTTGAAAAAGCGGTGTGGCCTGATGAGAAAGCTGAAAAAATAAAAATCTAATAGCATAAATATGATTATCAGCTTAACTGTACGTGATGAAAAACGATCCGAAAATGAAACCGCTTGAATTGGATCATTAATGTGCAATAGATTTAAAAAATATTCATGGTTTATTTCAACATCTCGGCTTTGGATAAGTTCATTAAATATTTTACTGCCCGGATACGGCGAATACGGAAAAGGAGCAATTTCTATAACCCCAATCAATGCCATTTTCATTACAAATACTGATGTCGCCATTATGTCTTTCCAAGTTTGGCCTGGGAAACCAAAAATCAAGTTGGCTTTTATTTCTAAGCCAGCTTTACAGCTCGCTTTCATTGATTCAAGAATAGATTTAATTGATACGTTCTTTTGCAGTCGGATTTGCTCTTTTGAAGAACCGCTTTCCGGAGCATAACCTACCGCCCTTATGCCACCTGATTTATATATCAAACAAGCTAAATCATAATCTATTATCTCACTTCTTGTACCCGATGGCAATTGCCATGTCACGCCTAGGTCTTCCTTTATCAATAAATTGCAGAATCGTGTAATCCAATCGCGGTTAATAATAGCACTAAGATCATAAAAATCAAAATTATCTATCTTGTACTTTTCAATATATTCCTTCATTTCCTCAATAATAAATTCCGGCTTACGAGCTCGCCACTTATTTGTCCACATATTTGGGCAAGAACAAAAAGCACACTGGTGGGGACATCCCCTCGTCATCAACATAGCCATACTGCGCCCTAAATTCACCCCATGAGTAAAAGCATGACTAATATATGCTTCTATATTAAAAAAATCCCATGAGGGCTTAGGAATTAAATCGATATTAACAATAGGTTTCCTGCGCTTGTTCATTATTATTTCATTCGTTTTCGGATATCGAAAAGCAATCCCATCAATATGGAAAAATTCCAGGCCTTCTCCATATGCTCGAATTAACTCTACAATTGTTTCTTCTCCTTCACCTAAAACTATGGCGTTTATTGATGGACAATTTTCCAAAATATATAGAGGCAGGGCGGTTGCATGTTCACCGCCTATCACTATAAATTTATCCGGGTAGCATCCATGTAACTTTTCTATTAACTGTAAATCCATAACCCAAGAATTTGAAAACATACATGAAATAGCAATTATGTCGCATTCAGGATCAACTTGATGAGTAATTTGATCAAAGGTTAAGCCGTGCAGCAATATTCTTTGACCGTTATCAATACATTGATATTGTGTAATGGCTTGTCCAACAGCATCAATAACCTGTAAATCATAACCGGCTATATTGATAGCTCCGGCTAAATAGGCAAGTCCTAGCGGTAATGAAGCATCTTGACCTACACCAGTAATTGAGCTTATTGATGGTGGGCGAATCAAGCACACTTTTAATTTTCTCATATAAGCACTCCTCGTAAACTAGTTTATCCGATGAAGTATTATTATCGGATCTCCATCGTAAGTTGTTTCAAAGACATGTAAATCAAGATCGGGTGTGTTTAAATAATCATTCGTTGAAATTGCATATTGCGTGAATAAATGCCTATTATTAATTAAATATTCAGGGTCTTCCAATTGGTCAATGTATTTATCGCTAGTTACAATAAACCAATCAATCTCTTCGTCCGGCACATTAGTAAGACGAGCCAATTCACTATCTTTTTCGAATATAAATCTGTTTACAACTCGCATATCTGTATATAACATCACATATTCGTATTCAATGGTGCTAATAAATACTGTTTCAGCGGTCTTGCCATATTCTTGCAGAAGTTTAATAATTTCCATTGGAGCGTTAATATAATCTCCGGTTATTTCTTGATAATAATTATATAAATATGACTCGATCTTTAATTTCTCATAATACTTGTACAGGGGTAATATGAGACAGTCTGCCATAGTAAATGGAGAAGCAATTAGCCCTCGCAATATTGGACCTGAAAGTTCGGAGTAAATTGTATTTCTGGATGTGTAATATAAATAATCATATTGATTATATGGCGTAAGATGTGGCTGCCCAAACTTAGTCATCGTTTGCAATTGATTTTTGGGTTCAAATCCTCTAATGTCTAAGACATAATAAGGTGCAACATTAAGAATATTACTGCTTACTACCAGCATAATTATCAATGCTGCCATTGTTTTACTAATTTGCATACTATATTGAAATACAGCCGTTAAAACAAAAGGCGTAGCTATTACCACTCCTAAAAAAAAGTGATTCATGATATTATATTCCGAGATCATAACTACTATAATATTTGATAAAATTAATAATGGAAACAAAAAATCGTTTGAAGAAAATAAATCAAGTTGCTCTTTTTTAAAGAAAAAATGAATAATAGATATTATTGCGAGCACTATAAGCAAAGATAGCATCGGAATGAAATAGACATTTAATTTCCAAAATATGACTAAAAATCGCGCAGAAATATTATTGCTAATCGAAATAAAATTGCCAAAAACCAAATAACTCATTAAAACGAGTATGATTGCCCCTATTACAGAAATCAAGATCTTGAGCTTAAAAATTTTCTTTATATATGCTAAATGCAAAAAAATAGACAAGAATAAAACCGCAAACGCTAAAATATCATTTAATAATAGCAGTACAGCTGATACAAAAAACCACACCACTTTTTTTCTTTGATTCGTTGGCCAATCCTCAAATAAGATTAAATATACATATATGGATATTGTTATAAGCAGCATATTAACGCTATAGTATCTTGCTTGTTTTGCATATAAAAGAAATGGTACATAAATAGTTGTTAATGACGCCGTTAAATTTGCCAAATCGATCTTTTTATATAAGAAAAAGCTTATTTTCCAAATGATAAATACGGTTGCCAACCCACAGAGAATAAACGGCAGACGCACGGCTAAGTTTGACTGGCCAAGTAAAGCAATAGAACCAGCACATATATAATAATGCAGCCAAGTGTTGTTACTAAATGCGTATCCTAAGCCAATTTCATTAGGATTATGAACAGTAAGCTTATTCCCATCCAAAACTCGTGGATATCCATACTTTAATATATTACTTGATAAAGCGACCGTACTGGCTTCGTCGTGCCACAAAGGTAAATTATTAGTGTTTGCAAATAAAAGAATGGCTGTTATGCTCATTAATAAAATAAGCATACGATATTTTTTCCAGTTTTGTAACAATTCCGACCTAAGTAGCATTTTTCCCTTCTTCTATTGTAAATTTATTGACAGGTAGAGGTATATGTCCTTTAGTAAGTTTGTTTCTAAATACATAAATATGAGGATAGCTATTATCAGTCCAAAAAGAATGAGCCCAAATATCTGGCAGCTCAGGTGCCTCTGGGTATAGTATTTCAATGCAATCAAGATTAGGATTACTCAGTAACTTTAAAAACATATCATTATTAGGCTCACCATATGGATAAAAAATAAACCAATCAATCATATTTTCATCCTCTGTAGTTAAATGGGTGTATTTTAAAAAGTTTTTATATGCAATAGATTGGTAATACTCATTATCGTCATACTCAACTAGGCGATTGGCTATTTTTAAGCCAGTATAATATGATACTGAATGCCAATTGTAACGGTTAATAATATATACTATATCTTCCGCGTCAGCATATTGATTAAGGAACAGAGCCAAACCTTCCATTGCATCATTATAGTCATTAGATATTTCAAACAAAAAGTCGAGCATATAAGATCTGGGAACACATTGCTCTTCAATGTACGTATTAAGATCATATAGTAAAGCATGACCCGAATCTCCATAATGAGGCAAAGGTGGAGCAACATTTTTCGATATTTTATCATTCTCAATATCCGTTGCTTTAATCGCCATATAAGGGGATATATGAAGTATATTAGTAAAAAATATTAGCACAAATAATATTTTACCAATAATATGAATATTTGATGTAATATATTTAAGCAATATGGCACATAGCAAGTAACAAGCAAAAACGCACGGTATAAGAAATCGTGTATTATACTCATTTGTAAAAACTGATATCACAAAAAGATTACAGATAATTACAATAATTGGCAACACTATATGTGTTTTGGCTATAGTATTTTTGCAAAGTGATAAACATTGAAAAGACTTGATATTAATCTTATTATCAAAAGATTTTGCTAATTTAATGCTTATTGCAAATAAACCCAGCGGTAAAAACGGAATAAAGAACACATGAATCTGGCTGACATATCCCATCAACTGTTCAGTAATATTTGATCGTATTGGCGTGAAGTTCATTGTACCGTAAGTGAAATAGAAAAACCAAGGTGCTGTAAATAGAACTATTACGCCAAGGCAAATCCACATTCTAGCATTTTTATAATCTCTGTTAATTAATATAATATAACTTGCTAATGAAAGAACAGTACATAAAAATGCCATATATTGAGCGTGAAATAATAATATTAAACTGACAGTTAATAAAATCCAATAACGCTTTTCTAAACCAGAATAGTTTTTTGCCTTTAAATAAAAATAATATGAGAGATTCACTAATAATAAAACTATTGCGTAATAACGTACTTGGCGATAATATAATAGTAATGGCACCGAAAAGGCATATAATGCAAAAGAAATTAGTGCTGTATTATTGTCCGTCAGTAGCTTAGCAATTAAATAAAACACAATTGCACTTATAATGCCACACATGACAAATGGCAAGCGTAAAAGCATATTACCGCCACCCATCAACTCACCTATAGCAGCTGCGTAAAAAGGAAGCCAATTTTCTTTTGTGAACATAAAATGCTCACCTATATCCAAGCCATTATTAGTAGTCGAAAGATTCTTGCCATCCCATAATCTCGGATATCCATAAGACAAAGTATTTTTACCAATTTGTGCTGTAATACCTTCATCTAACCACATCGAGCGATTTCCAAGATTGCCGAAAGCCAGCAAAACCATAATGGTGAAAATTCCACAAAAAGAAAGAAAATGCCCATCTTGAAGTCTCCATTGCTCTCTTTTTATGGAAGCATAAATGCGAATGAGTATCTGCATATCAATCTTATTTTTTAGCAATGCCATCAATTTCAAAAAGCAAATTTTGACGACATATATCAGCTATAACAGGAATTAACACTTCATGGGGAAAATTCATTTTTTGGCATATATCAATAAAATGCTTGTATAAATATTTGTCTTTCATAAACACAGTTCCCTCACATATATCAATTGGTGTCATATTGGCATTTTCTAATAAATGTTTTATATAATGCAGCGTAGTTTCAATTTGACCTATGCCATCATTTTGAAATAATGTTTCTCCTTTTTTCCCAACGCTGGCTGTACCAGATATATGAAGCTCACTCAAATCAAGCGATTCAATCAACATAGCACGAGAAAATGTCGGACGAAACAAATATTTATCTCCATTAGCTTCACTTTGCTTTGCATTGTAGATTCTTTTCTTTTTAAACGCGCCCATATCTCCTTTTAGCGCCGACAGTTGCATGACACTATTTCCGAAAAGAGAATTGCATCCTATGCCCGTGCTTGGAGGAAGGTCGTTCGCCCCCTCATCATAATCTATTCTATTTTGCTCAAAGAAATCCTTTCTCGCAATATTGAAATTCGCATAATTTTCATTAATATTATCAAGATAAAACCATGTCCTAATAATATCTTTAGGAGCAAACTGCAATTCGTTTAATGCATAAATACATTGCTCAAACATCAGCGAAGCATTTTTAAACACTTGCGTTCCCCATAAATAATAAAGATTTTTGTATTGATATGAAATATATTGACACTCTTTAGTCTGAAAGTGCTTTATTCCTGATAAAAATTCTTTTTCAATGCAAAATAAGCAAATGCCACAAATGCGATTATTGCCAAGCGAAATCTGCTCTATTTTAATTATCAGTGGATTATTAAATTCTTGTTTATATATTTCTAGTGCAAGATCGCAATCTTTGTTATTAATCGGTGTATTCTCAATAAAGGCTTTGATGTAAATAATAGCAAGCTTATGTTTTTTAATAAATTCTAAAACAATGCTATGCACGTTATGCTGTTCTTCTTGAAAATTTATAGTTATGTAATATTGAGTCCCTTTTTGATATACTTGCATGATATATTCCTTCCCACTAAAGTGAATAAGTTGCTAAAATTGCTACATTTCCCTAATTAAATGCTTTCCAGCATTTTTATAACCAAGTTAAATTCTAAGTCGCTTATTTTTTGAATAATAACAGATAATTGGTCAATCGCTCCGCTTTGCTTTCTCATACCAACAATAAATAATAGAATTTTCAGATTATTCCAATTTTCCATAAGCAAGTTTGCATCATCAAGTATTGTATTTTTCCTAAGCGACAATTCTTTCAATGCTGAAGTGAAAAGTATTCTTTGTTGAATTAATATGTCAATATACATTGCGCAATCGATAAATTTTTCAAAATCATTTTTGTCCCAGTTTAATATATCATTAGAAAATTTTTTTATGCCAGCCAATCCATAATATATATCTCCGTCATGATTTTCAGCAAGATACTCCTTTAGGCTGCTTTTTATTAAATCTTTCGCAAATGCTTCAATGTCCGGTTTACTCCGCTTTTTTGAAACCCTTACTTCAACGTTGCATCTATTCAATTGCTCAAGCTCAGAGGCATTCAACCATGTATGGTATATCTTATCTGCGCTTACAGCCAAAGATAAGTTGAAATCCCGATCAAAAGTATCACAATGAAAAATATTTTCATTTACACTTTTGACTATAATCGTTGAAACACATCTCTTTCCGGAAACAACTGAGGGCTTATCCATTAGGAGAAATTTATTCACAAACAAAATAGTCGGCTTTGCTTTTACTCGTTCCAAAAAATATTTCATCGAACTATCGGCTACTTTTTCGAATGAAATATTGATACCTATTTCTTCGCGGAGATGCCCTAAATGCTTTTCATCATATAACAGCGGCCATTCACCTAGCATCCTTTTATCATAACTATATTCACAAGCTGACCTATAAAAAAATTGCCATCTGTTATTAATGAGTAAATGTGTTTTATTAAAACAATATTGCTCCAGTATATTACCCAAAGCTGAATGAAAGCAATTATAGCTTTTAAGATTGTTCATCAGCTTAGCTCGCTTATAAATCTAATATTTTTCCGTGAAGCGGTGCTTGTTTGGATTTTATCAAGCTCATCAAAGCTACAATATCTAATATCGGCAGTTACCCTAAGCATTTCCCATATATTCTGCTTTAGTGCTTGCTTTATGGCACAAATATTATTTGTATATGATGAGAAATATACTAATAGCGATTGAATTTCTTTTTCGTTCTTCTGGATTACCAAACAATAATCATTGACTAACGGTTCCGATAAAATTATGTTTTCTATCTGAATTTGGCTGAATGAAACTCCGCCGATTTTTAGGATATTTTGATCTCTTCCTAAAATCGGACCTATGCGCGGTGTTATTCTTCCACATTTGCATTTTTCTTTTATGCAAAAAGTAATGTCTCCTGTATCATACCTCAAAAGCGGCATACCTTGGCTTCCAAATGTTGTGATAACCAGCCTGCCGGCGATTCCTTCTGGCAGCTCACAGTTATTTTTATCCAATATTTCTATATAAGCCAATTCCGGATTAAAATGACCGCCATTACCAGCCGAACATTCACAAAATGAAGTGCATGTTTCAGTATTTGCATAAGTTGAATAAAGTGATGCCGCCGGATAGCAATCATTCAAGCGTTTGCCTAGATGGTTTAAAGAAAAGTCTTCGTTGCGAATAGCTTCTCCAATAAGAACCATTTTCGTTATTTTGGTTAAATTTTCGACACCATCTTTTCTGTCGGCAATATATTCATGTAGCTTAATAAGGTTTGATGGAACGCCAATTATAATCGAAATAGGAAATTTTTCTAGGACTTCAACTTGAAGCATCATATTTTTAGCGCCTGTTCTTACAACTGACGCGCCAATCCTTTTTACTCCAAGATAATATGCAAGACCCGCAACAAAGCCACTGCCCATAGCTGCATTAATCATAACCATATCAGAAGCCTTAATGCCTGCAATAGCAAAACTTGTTTGTTCATTATAGCCCAGCCTCTGGATATCGCTATATAATAAGGGATGCACTATTGGCTCAGTTCCAGTCGAGCCACTGGTAGTGACAATATCAGAAGCTCTGTTGAGATCACAGCACATTATTTTTGCATTATGTTTCAGTAAGCTAGCTTTATTTAAAATCGGTATTTTTTGGATATCTTTTAATGAGCGAATTGATTCAGAAGTAAGGTTAAGATTATTAAATAGTGATTTATAGTATGGTGAATATTTATTAAGATATTTCATACTATTTTTTAGCAGTTTATATTGCAATATTTTAAAATCTTCAACCGCTTCATATTCAACAGTTTTGTACATCATCGCACTCCATGACTGTCGAATATATTAAATCAGATAATAAAGATATTTTTTCAAAACTGGATTTATCTATTTTCTCTATTGGAATGGAAATACCAAACTCTTCCTCTAGCTTAATTAATAACTCAATCATTCCTATCGAATTTAAGGCTATATTTTCTTGGCAATCAATTTTACCGTCTAAAAGTTCTTTTAGGACAATTTCGACTTGCAATTTTATATAATCACGAGCCGGTTCCGATAATTGCTCTATTCTAAAAATATTATCTATAAAAAGATCTATTCGATAATCAGATACGCTAAACCCTTCTATTTCTTTTTTAGAGCTAAGCAAAATAGCTTTTTCATATTCGTCAGGAAATTCAATAATATAACCAGGGCAAATTATATTTTGGGGATATGAAATAATAAATCCAGGTATGCTGAATAAATCATAAATAACCAGTTCATCAGCAGCAACTCGCTGGCCTTCAATGTTTTCGATATTATCAAGCAAAATATAGTTTTTATATTTTAATCTGCTCTCAACATATTTAAATGCCGAACTTGTGCATATTAAGATATCAAGCATAATCTCATTTTTTATCGGCCATTGCCTTTCTATATCGGTTATTCCGCACCTAAATACAGCAGCACCGCTTGCGATACAAGCTTGATAGAGCACTATTGAAGTAAAATGTGCATCATCTAAATCCAAAAATAATCCTACCTTGGTTCCATGACATATATATTGTGATAAAATTTGTTTGGTTTCTGCAATGAAAATGGCCATATCTCTTTGATAAAGAGGATACCACTTTCCTGAGCGGATTTTTACTATTTCAATATTCCGATTTTTGCATCCTTCATTTATTTCAACGCTTACCATTCTATATGCTTGCTCCTTCGTATAAAGTAATGCCTTTGCGCCATATGATATTGGAAAAATAAAATAGCAGTAACGCTGCAATTACAAACCATATTTGCAAGTTACTATCAAAATTTTTTAGCATAACACTCGCCGGAATATTTGCGACTAGCGCAATGGGAAATAGATAAATTAAAAATCTGTAAATCATCCCTTTATAAATACTTATCGGTTTATCAGCAAATGAATTAAAAGTCATAAAAAATCCTATGCTCCAAGAGGAATCATGCAACCAAAATATCGTACATATAAGTATAAACAAAATATTGTACATAATAAAAACACCTATTAGGATATATCCTATATATAATAAAAACGTTGCAGTGCTAATATCAAGTCCTAGTCGGATAATGGAATTTATGACAATCGCTACACCCAGGATGATGTTGATTAAAGAACCTATGTCAATAAAACGGGCTGATAATAAAAAGCGGCTATTAATTGGTTTTACGATAAATCCATCTAACCCTCCACTTTTTACAAGCATCGGTATCTGAGCCAGATTCGGAATGAATACTGCGGCGAATAAACTGATAATTATGTGGAAAGTACCCATTAATAATAATATATCATATATAACCCAGCCATTAATATTGGGAACAAGCGTAAATATTACGGTATAAAAAATATAGTAGATGACGAAATAGATAGAGTCTGACAAAAAACGCATCAAAAAATTTATTTTATGAGCCATTTCATTAAGCAGGGATATTTTACAGTTCAATAAAAATATTCTTAGCGCTTTCATATCAGCCTCCAAATGCCGAATATCTTCTTATTCCGTTTTCCCATAATTTTTTGGTGACAATTATTAATAACCCTATCCAAGAAAAACATATTGCTATATTATGAATTACGTCGGTGAAACTAAATTTGCCCAAATAAACTTGTGTAGGTATAAAAGCAAGGTAACTAAAAGGCAAATACTTTAATAAAACTCCAAAATTGGTAGTGATAAAATCGAGCGGAAATATTGCTCCCGATAAAATAGCGACTCCCATACCAACAAAGGTATTTAATGAATTTACTTCGAGAAGCCAAAAAGCTAACAGGCCAATAATACAATTTATCAAGAATGAAAGAATATATGCAAAAAATACAAATAATACAACAAGAAATACGTTCACCGCTGCTTCCGGAAAAGCAAAATTCGCTTTCAATAAAATAGAAATGCAGAGGAAAACAAAAATAGATAAGCCAAAGTTAATTAATTGTCCTGAAATTGACATAATCCATTTAGTCCAAAGATATTTTATCGGCCGAATCAAATGAATATTTAAGCCCCCACTCGTAATATCTCCTTGGATTATGCTGCCTATATTCATCATCGATGTTCCGCGCTGTATGAAATAAACCAGCACAGAATATGTGATCATTTCATTTAAATAATATCCGGCAATAGTTGTGCTTTCAATTGAAGCATACCCGAATTCAGTTCCCGAACTAAAGAGAACAGGCCAAAAAACTAGCTGGACAACGAGGCCAAAAGCCCCCGATACAAATCCTAAAAGGAAATTATTTTTATATACTATGGACTGCTGCAAACCAATCTCTGCGGTTTTTAGCAGTTTAGACATTGAAAGCACCTATGTAAATCTCATCATCTTCATTTAAGAACGATTTCTTGCAAATTTCACTTGCCCTTTTTTTATTTTCCGCAAAAAGAGCAAAAAAAACGCGGCCAATTTTACTTTTCGAACGTAGATAGTTAAGATTTAACGCTGTGAAATTTAAAACTACAATGCCCTCCGCTTTAGATGGTGAATATGCCACCTTATCTATAATTTTTCTAAACGAAGCAAATGTTATTGGCTCACTAAGCATATATTCCTTACAAAAAAAATAAGCAAATTTTGATGGGAAATACTTTTTAGATATTTCATAAAAAATAGAAGATAAATTAATGCGGCAGTTTATGTCAATAACCGGAAATAATACATTGCCATTACGGACGATACTGTCAAATCCGGCTAGCCCTTGATATCCTTTCTTCGATATTGCATCCAAAATAGGTTTGCCAAGTTCTAAATGGTTTTCCCTTAAATTTTCTATGTAATCTAATTCCTGATCGAATAAAGATCCGATAATTTTCCCACTGCTGCTATTGATAATTTGCCTGCTGAACGCGTAGGGAAAAATATCTTTCCCCATCATGATATATTGATGATTGTAGCTTAAGCACGAATCATGCCATTTTTCTATGATAATTTTCCCTTTTAAATTACTTAAACGCTCTATATTATTAATTAATCTGTCGTATTTGGTCAAGCTATCTATTTTCACTAGCCCAGAACCACTTGAACCAAATAATTCTTTCAATACAATTTTACCATTGCTTTCACAAAATGACCGCCCTTCATTTTTAAGTTCATCTATTCCTTCGCACACAAGACTTTCAGGCAAAATAACTCCACATTCGGCCGATAATGTTATCAAGGTCGATTTACAGTTCAAAAATGACGATATTTTACTTTCGGATAAAACTTTTACTGAAAGGCATTCCGCTAATGCTTCTTCTGATTTTGAAATACCATAAGGAATTAGATTTGTCGAAATTTTCTCATTCGAATTGTTTGTGACATATTCTTTCAAGCGGCCAATCAAATCTTTATCTTCTAAAATTAATTCACTAATTGTTTTTTTTTCGTTATCAGAATATATCGTCATTATAAAGGGTACTTCAACGCCAAGATTTTTAAGATACTCAATAAACTCATTATCCGGTTTATTGCGTAAAACTAATACATCTTCTTTGCGAGCCAAAAAAATAAATAGCTCATCTAAGTTTTGCACTAATGGTTTTATTTTTTGTAAATCCAATGCCGGCAATCGGATTAAATCCTGCTCTGGCCAGAAATCTTCGCAATCGAAATTACATAAAAATATGTTTCTGCTATCCATTCCATAATAATCACAAAGCATTATTAATAACCTTTTCGTCATACCAGCAAAATGGATCTTCTGATAAATAGTCATTATTGACTTGGTATGCGTTTCCTCTGCATCCGTAGCATAATGGATCAATACTGCAATCCTTACATTTTCCTTCTTTTTTTGTATCTATATGCCTAAGTTCTTGAATAACTTTTGATTCCATCAATATGTTTTGTAGTGGCACGTTTTTTATATTTCCTACGCTAATATCAATTCCTGAACAAGGAATTACATCTCCATTTGCTTTTATATATATACTGTAATAATGCCTATTGCATGATGAACCCGCAATGGGTGGGATATTTACATCCCATTGGATATTATAATCATTTTGATCAATTTCTGAAAGTTCAGAAAAAATATTCTTTAATTCGTAAGCAGATAATTGGATATCATACTTCAAAGCCCTGCCTTGTGGAGACAAGCGTTCAAAATATGGTATGAAATTATTGTTCCGTACCCATCGCCATAATGGAACTATATCATCATAATTCTGTCGGCATATTATTGTGGATATGCCTATGCCATTTTTTTCCTTCATATATCCTGCGTATTGCAGGTAGGAAATCGCTTTGATAATATTTTTATATGCTCCCTTATTTCCGCAAAGCCAGTTTATAATTTTGGGCTGCATCCCATTAATTTTGACTACGGGGAAAACATCATGGCTTTTTATGAATGCAGCCATTTCTTTGCTTAGTAAAGAACCGTTTGTGAATAAAATAATTCTTATTTGCTTTGAATAAATATACACAATCAATTCCTTAAGATGTGGGTACAATAATGGTTCGCCTCCGCCAATAATTACAATTGTTTGTACCCCAAGATTTTGTGCTTGGTCTACTGCCTCACAAACTTCTGGATATGACAGCTCTTTGTCCAACTTTTTCCCTGCCAATGAATAGCAATATTTACAGGCATAATTACATTCATGAGTTAACTCTAGCTCTAATGTCAATAATTTATTCGAATCTCTAGCTTGAAGAATTGCAGAATTGGAAAATGAATATCTGTAGCTTTCATCAAAATCATGACAAGACATATAATTTAACCTCTTTTCGACATATTCGTATCAATTCTAAATTCGTTTTTCTAGCATGGTTTCATTTTGATTCTTTGTTAATGTGTTTCTTAGCATAAAGCATGACATAAGTGACGTAACAAATGCCATAATGAAAATAGCAACAAAAATTCGGTCAGTTATTAAGCCACTAGACAGCCCGATACCGCCCAAAATAATTCCGGTAGCCCCGCGGGCATTTAAGCCGGACGCAATCGCTAAAGTTTGCCTGTTCATTTTCATTCCAGCAGCTAATGCTCCAAGCAATACAGATCCGAATTTCGTTACACAAGCAGCTACGATAAAAATAGTCACTAGCTTCCAGTCAAAATTCTTAATGAAATTTATTCCTATTCCAATTGAAGCAAAGTAAATTGGCGCAAAGAAACTTAGTGAAAAATTTTCGATACCCTTTAAAGATTCAAGATTTTCTTTGCTATGATCCGCAATGAGTACGCCTGCTGCAAAAGCCCCTAAAAAAGCGTGCATTCCCAAAAATTCAGCTAAATAGCTCACAAATAAAATCAATAATATGACGTAAGCAGTAACAGCATTCACATAATCAATTTGCTTACGCATAAAGCCGAGCGTTTTGTTAATAATTTTTCGGCTTAATGCTAAAACAACTGCAAATAAAAGAAACTTCGAAAAAACATCTATATTAACACCGACGTAAAAATTTAACTCCCTTGGCGTAATAAGGCTTAAAATAAATGCGAACAAAAGCCAATTGATTATATCGTCAATTACCGAGGTAATCATTATCGTAACCCCTAGTTTATTTTTAAGGCATCCGATATCCATTAATACTCGCGCAATGACTGGATTCGCAGAATTGGCAAAGCAAATGCCAATAAAAACTGAAAAAACAAATAAGTTTTCTTTATTCGAAATATTCCAAAAATTTATTGGTAATGCATAAACCAAACCCATCCCTATCGAAATAGGTAATAATGTACCAAAAATACTAATTATCAGCGAGCTTTTCCATTGTTTTCGAAAATCAGACGTATTTATCTTAAAACCAATGGTGAACATGAAAAAAAGCATCCCAAGATTGATGAAGTTTTCTCTGATAATGGTAACATTTTCTGATGATTGGAATAGCCAATTATATGTTCCCGGAAATAAATAGCCCAAAATAGTTGAACCTAAAATCAGTCCCGCAAGTAATTCCCCTAATACTAGTGGTTGCTTTATGCGCCGCATGATTTGTCCGATAAGAAAAGAAAACCCAAGAATTACAATTATTTGAATTAGTAATTTTACAAAATCTTCTGAAATCATAAATTGAGGTTTTGAAAAATATTACTTAGAAAACTATCAAACTCATCAAAATTCATTTGTTGCGCTGCATCTGACAATGCGTTTTGTGGTTCAGGGTGAACCTCAACCATTAGTCCGCTCGCGCCGCATGCCAACGCTGCTTTACCCATTTCCACAATTATATCCTTCCGGCCTAATGAGTGGCTTAAATCTACAATTATCGGCAATCTTGTTTTGGCTTTCATTAGTGGGATACAAGATAAATCAAGCATATTTCTAGTTTCATTATCAAATGACCGGATTCCTCTTTCGCACAAGCAGATATTATTGTTTCCGCCACAGCTTATATATTCCGCGGCATAGGCAAACTCTTCAATAGTAGCACTCATTCCCCGCTTTAGCAAGATCGGGTTTGCTGTTCTTCCTAGCTCCCTTAATAGTTCAAAATTGCTCATATTTCTTGAGCCTACTTGAAAAACATCAACGTAATTCATCATTTCACTTATATGCCTTACATCAACTATTTCAGAAACTAGTTTTATTTTATGGCTTTGTTTAATCCTTGCCAGAACATCTAATCCCTCTAAGCCAATGCCTTGAAAATTATGGGGGGAAGTGCGTGGTTTAAATAAATTAGCTCGAATGGCTGTTATTCCTTTAGAAGTAAGATACTCGGCTGTCTGTAACATTATCTCGTAATTTTCTACAGCACAAGGCCCGGCGATGAGTATATTTTCATTACCTAACATTTTAATTCACCTATCACAACTTCTCAATCACTTCAAGCCCGACGCGCACATCAGTTAAGCGGCCCATTATTTCCATTTCCACCACCGCTTCCAGCTTGTGGCGGTTTATTTTTTTTATTTTGCTTTCAAAGCCTTGTAACGGGCCATCGGTGATTTTTACTAAATCATTCACGATTAATCCTTTTGACATCTCAACACAATATTCTTCATTATACAAACTCATAAAAGCCAGATACTCTTTCGCATTCATTTCAAAAGACAAATTGTCGTGTCCCAGCCCGTACCGCAAAAGCTTAAATGCGTTTTCCGACCGAACTATATAAGGGTAGGCAGCTAAATAAAATTCAGTTCCGGAAATTTCCGATTCAATAAATACATATCCCGGGCATAGTCTTCTTTTTTCCAAACAAACTTTGCCCGCTTTCCGGAAACGAGCGTCATACATCGGAATAAAGGGTTTCAGGCCATCAAACCTCCAATGCTTATTTATCTCATTAACAATTTTTTGCTCATAGCCTGTTTTGCCAAATAGTATGTAGTAGAACATCTTTTCTCCTTCATCAAAGGCATAGCTTCGCCCGTTCGCCTGCAAACCGGTTTTTCCGGACACGCTTCCCTGTCTTTGATGATCCTTGCTTAACTGCCGCGACCCACCGACATCCAGTTAAAACAAGTGCTTTTTCAGCTTAAACTTGCTTGCTGCACTAGCAACGCTTGGATTATTGCTTTTACCATCAACTTGTTTTCCATTGAAAGCTCGGCATAATCTTTAAGCAAATCAACTTTGTCAAAATGAAAGGCTTGGTCTGACGTACCGCTAAATGGCTGCTTTCTTGTCAAGCCTAGCAGATAATCAACTGAAACATTGTATCTCGTTGCAATGTTAATCAGTAAATCTACCGGCACCCGGTCAGGACAATTTTCCAGCCTGCTGATAGTCTGCTGGGAAACTCCCAGTTCCTCCGCCATTTCAATTTGGCTTATTGATTTTAGAACACGTAACTCTTTAATTCGACTCTTAGTTTGTTGTTTTTTCATTGTTCTCCCCTTTCAAACACTATTCTACAACAAATCCTTATCATTAGTTACTAACCTTATGTGTATTTTACTTATATTTTAAGTAAATGATGTGCTGTAACTGGACATCGTAAAAAAATTTCCTAAGTTGCCATTACCTTAAACTTCATATATAATATCCCTATGGACAAGCAAAACCTTACCTTATTAACTGATTTATATGAATTAACGATGATGCAAGGCTATTTCCGCCACAAAGACCGCAATGAGACCGTCATTTTTGACGTTTTTTACCGCTCTAACCCATGTAATGGCGGATATGCCATTATCGCCGGGCTGGAGCAATTAATCCGTTTCATTGAGGAACTTCATTTTTCAGCGGAGGATATTGAATATTTACGGAGCTTAAAGATGTTCAATGAAGATTTTCTTGAGCATTTACTTGACTTTCATTTTTCCGGTGATATTTATGCTATTCCGGAGGGGACGGTTGTTTTCCCCCGCGAACCATTGATTAAGGTAATTGCCCCGATTATGGAAGCGCAGTTAATCGAAACAGCAATCCTTAATATTATCAACCACCAAAGCTTAATTGCAACTAAGGCTTCCCGCGTCTGTTATGCTGCGAAAGGGGACAGCATTTTGGAATTTGGCTTGCGCCGGGCGCAAGGGCCTGACGCCGGGATTTATGGCGCAAGGGCGGCAATGATTGGCGGCTGTGTTGGCACATCAAATGTTCTTTGCGGCCAGCTTTTTGATGTCCCGGTCCGCGGTACTCATGCCCATAGCTGGATTATGAGCTTTCCCGATGAATATACAGCATTCAAAACTTATGCCGAAATGTACCCCGACGCTTGTTTTTTATTGGTTGATACTTATGATACAATTAAGACCGGCATTCCTAACGCAATCCGGGTATTCAAAGAGATGAAGGATTCCGGATATGAGTTAAAAAACTACGGAATCCGTTTAGATAGCGGCGATTTGGCTTATCTTTCAAAAAAAGCCCGGCGGATGCTTGACGCTTTTGGATTCACTGACGCTATAATTTCCGCTTCAAATGACCTCGATGAGTACTTAATCGAAAGCCTAAAAGCGCAAGGGGCGATGATTACCACTTGGGGGGTCGGCACACATTTAATTACCTCAAAAGGCGACCCGGCTTTTGGCGGTGTGTACAAATTAGCCGCGATTAAGGGAGCAGACGGCGAGTTTGTCCCGAAGATAAAGCTTTCGGAGAATTCTGACAAGGTCACAAACCCGGGCAACAAAAAACTGCTCCGCATTTATGACAAGGAAAGCCAAAAAATTAAAGCCGATTTGATTTGCTTGGTTGATGAGCAATATAATGAGAAAGAAACGCTTAAGCTCTTTGACCCAAACGAGCCTTGGAAAAAAACGCATCTTGAGGGCGGCAGTTATCTTCTGCGTGAGCTGATGGAGCTGGTTTTTAAAGACGGCAAATGTGTTTATGATTCACCGCCTGTCATGGCAATCCGCGAATATTGCCAAACCGAGCTTTTAACCTTGTGGGACGAAACCAGGCGTTTTGTCAATCCGCATTTAGTTTATGTGGATTTGTCGCAGGAGCTTTATGATACGAAAATGAGGCTGCTTAGTGAGATGAACTCTTAATCTTTTCAGCCGCCTTTTAGTAAATTCGCCATCTCGGTTGCTTTGCCAATATCACCATCGATTTTTAGCTTTCCGGTCGTGAAAGCCAAGACTGAATTAAGCTTCCCATTAATCATCTTGACAAAATTCGCTGAAGTAATCATCAAATTCGCTTGCCGATCATTGTACTCATGGGGTTCAATCGCCAGCTTTCCATTTTTTACTTCGACATAAAAGGCTTGGTTTAAGTCAATCAGCGTAATCTGGACTGCCAGAAAACCCTCATAACTTCCTTCCTGATATGAAGCTGCCTTTTCCCTTACCTCATTTACTACATTTTCTAGTGTCATTGTTTTGCCTCCTTTATTTAATAATTATCGTTCTTCCATAATTATGGTTGCGATTGTTTTCTCATCATATTGGGTCGAAATAATCTCGCCGTCTGCCATCCTGGAGTAAGCGCCGTAAGGTTTCCCATTATAACAGAATATGCCCGTTAAGTTGCTATATTCACGGATTTTTGAGTTTATGCCATTCGAAAAATCGATGTTTGGGGTTTTATATGGGGCATGAAATTTTTGCAGGACATAATCATCCTTAAGATGCTCTCGTAAAGCCTGTTCCCACTTTTCCTGTGTTAAGTTCCGCCCGGCATAAAAACCTTTTGCCCCATAAGAATCACAAGGCTTGATAATCCATTCTTCCCTATTTTCCATTACTTTATGAGCCGTCAAATTTTCCCTCGTCAAAAGAAATGTCGCCGGAAAATGCTCTTTGATAAACCCGAACTCTTGTTCGGATAAAATGCGCTTTGTTGCTTCGTCAAACAGGATAAAAAACAAGCGTTTATTATGGATGATTTGGGTCACGAAATCACCAACCAGGCAAACTGCGTTATCCTTGGCGGCCTTAATAAAAGCCCCGGCCTCGTTTAGTTTATTCATAATATCGCTGGTAACTGCGCGGCGGTATACCGCATCTATCACCATGCCATTTTTCGACCGGAGTACTTTTCCATCATAGCTTAAATCCCGGATATCGCAGATCTCGGTTTCAATTCCATGCCTTATGAAAGCGTCTTTAAACTTTTCGAATTCGGTTACATAACCAACATCCAAAAAATCTACAATCGCAACGCGGGGAGTTTTCTCATCACAAAACGTTTGGCAAACCGTCAGAAATTCTTTGACCCATGAATCAAAAAGCTCAAAATGCCAATAAGTTTTGCCCTTGGCGAAAGACTGAAAAGCGGTATTTTCGCTTAGGAACTTAGACAGCAAGCGGTCCTCATTCATGGCGCTAGTTCCGTCGGTATTTATCTCACACATTTTTATCGCGCCAGTTTCTTCATTTAAGAAAAAATCAATCCGCGCCATTGGAATCCAGCCGTTTCGGGGTTTCGAAGCCAAAATCAGTTCATTAAGCTCCGGGCTAAAACCAAATAATTCACGGTAATCTTGATCCGCAAAATAGTGGTTGATAACTTTATCAAAAATAGCAAAAAGCTTTGTAATGAAAGCACATATTTCCGCGTATCTTGATTCTGACAGAATCTTTGGCACGGCCAATGTCCGGACGCAAATGTTTTTGTATGACAAATCATTTTCTTTTATCAGCTGGTTGATTTTTTGAAAATCAGCCGCCGCCTGGGTACGATTTCTTTCGATTATTTCAAGGATTTGCGTCTCATAGCTCATTTATTATGATTTCCTTTTGCCTTATCTTCACTTTGCTTTTATTTGAATTACGCCATTGCGCAATTTGCGCATATTTTATTATAATATCATTTTCTTCCTCTGTATAGAGAAAATAAAAAATTAGCTAATAAAAATATTATCTAATTTTGGCAAGATATTAGCAAAAATTAGCAAAATATTAGCATTTAAATTTTTTCACTTGACAAGCCCTAGGCATCATGCTAATCTTTATTGTGAAATTAAAATTTCCACTTTTGCATGGAGGGTCAATGAGGCATAAATTTTTGTTCCAAATCATCATAATAGCCCTAATGCTTTCTGCTTGCGGCAAGCAAGGCCAATCGCCTGCGGAAATTCAAATTACTGCACCCGCTCAAGAAAGTACTATTTTGGAAAGCCCGGAAATAAAAGCCGAGCCAATTAACAACGCGCCTTTAGAGCCGGAAATTAATAAGCCAGTCATTGTCAGTACTGTTTTTCCGCAATACGACTGGGTACGCCAGATTCTTGGCGATAACTCCGCTGATTTTGAATTGGTCATTTTAGGCAACCGGATTGACCTTCACAATTATCAGCCCTCGGTTGATGATATCATAACGATCTCGACCTGCGATTTATTTATTTATGTCGGCGGCGAATCCGATGGCTGGGTTGACGGCGTCCTTGCCAATTCCCACAATCCGGACATGGTGACGATTAACCTGCTTAGCTTGCTTGATACCGCCGAGTTTGAAGACTTTATCAAGATAAGGCCAGAGCCTGAACGCCAAAATGCTGATAGCTCCGGCGATGGCCACCACCATCATCACCACGATGAAGTTAACGATGAGGAGCTTCATGATGATGAAATAGATGAACATATCTGGCTTTCGCTTTATAATGCAGCTTTTTTGACTGGCCAGCTTGCCAATGCGATTATTTTGCTTGACCCGGATAACCAAGAAATATATGAGGAAAACATGGCCGCTTTTATCAGCCAACTTTTTGCCCTCAATGACCGCTATCATGAGGTAGTTGATGATGCGGCAACCCATACTATTTTATGCGCTGACCGTTTCCCCTTTCATTACTTGGCTTCCGATTACGGCATTGCCTATTATGCAGCTTTCCCCGGCTGCTCCGCCGAAACCGAAGCCAGCTTTGAGATGATTATTTTCCTGGCGGAAAAGATTGATGAATTAGGGCTTCGCCACATCATTGTTACTGAAGATTGCGACCTGTCCATTGCAAGGACTGTTATCAATAATACCGCTTCAAAAGACCAGACCATCCATATCTTAGATTCTATGCAATCAGTATCAGCTATTGGTGCCTTGCAAACGACATACCTTGAGATTATGGAAAGCAACTTAAATGTATTAAAGGATATTCTGCGATGAAATCAAATGCCGAACTTCTTATTTCCTGCCAAAATCTTGTCCTTGGTTATGATGGAAAAGTTATTTTGAGTAATCTTTCCTTTACCGTAAGTCAAGGAGATTATCTTTGTATTGTGGGTAAAAACGGCTCTGGCAAAAGTACTTTAATGAAAACATTATTAGGGTTAAAAACGCCGATGTCCGGACAGATAGAGTGGGGTAGTGGCATTAAAGCAAATGAAATCGGTTACCTGCCCCAGCAGACTGAGATTCAAAAAGATTTTCCGGCAACCGTCCGGGAAGTCGTCCGTTCCGGTTTGATTAACAGAAGCGGTTTACGGCCTTTTTATACCATTTCCGAAAAAGCAATTGCCGAAAAAAATATGCGGAAGCTTGGAATCGGCAATTTAGCCGGGCGTTGTTACCGTGAGCTTTCCGGCGGGCAGCAGCAACGGACCCTCTTAGCCAGGGCGCTATGTTCCGCCCGCAAGATCCTGCTTTTAGATGAGCCTGTCGCCGGCCTTGACCCCGAGGCGGCTGCCGAGCTTTATTCAATCATCAAAAATCTAAATGATGAGGGCATTACAATTATTATGATCACCCATGACATTGATAATACGATGGGCTTTGCCACTAAAACCCTTCGTATTAATGAGGAATAAAGAGGATATATATGGCTGATATAATCGACAAACTAATTACCTATTTTCAGTTTCCTTTCGTCCGTTATGCAATGATTACTGGCGTTTTAATTGCCTTATGCTCATCGCTGCTTGGCGTGACTTTGGTCTTAAAGCGGTTTTCCTTTATCGGAGACGGTTTATCCCATGTCGCCTTTGGTGCGATTGCCATCGCAACAGCAATGAACCTGACCAACAATCTTTTCCTGGTTCTCCCGGTCACAATTATTTGCGCGGTATTTCTTTTAAGCTCCAGCCAAAACAGCAAAATTAAAGGTGACGCGGCACTTGCGATGTTGTCTGTCGGCACATTAGCGATTGGATATTTAATCCTAAATATGTTTTCAAGGTCAGCTAATTTGGCTGCTGATGTCTGCGCGACTTTATTTGGTTCGACCTCAATTTTGACTTTGTCAATGACAGATGTCTGGTTCAGCATAATTTTGTCGGCTTTGGTTGTGATCGTCTTCTTATTTTTTTACCACAAAATTTTCGCGATTACCTTTGATGAAGATTTTATGGTTGCCACCGGGGTAAAAGCCAAAACGTATAACCTTGTCTTGGCGACTACGATTGCAATTGTCATTGTTGTCGCGATGAATCTGGTCGGGGCGCTTCTAATCTCAGCCTTGGTCATTTTCCCGGCTTTGTCGGCAATGCGGGTTTTTAAAAGCTTCCGTTCCGTCACAATCTGCTCGGTTATTATTTCGGTTGTTTGCGCTGCCCTTGGAATCCTGATTTCAATTCTGGCTGGCTCACCAGTCGGCGCAACGATAGTTGCAGTTGACATCACGGGATTTTTGCTATTTAGTTTAATCGGAAAATTAATAAATAAAGGATAAGAAGGATATTTTTCCTATGAAGAAAATTATTTTAGTGCTATTAACTTTAGCAATGCTATCAATCACAGCTTGCGATAATGCCGACCGGGATTATATTGACTTAACTGCCCTTAGCAACATTATGGTTAGTGCCGAAGTTAATAAAATGACCGCCAAGCCCGAAGATTATCTTGGTAAGACAATCCGTCTTGCCGGAACTTATTATAGTGTTCATTATGCCGAAATCGATACAACCCTACACGCTGTTTTGATTGATGGTTCTGACAGCTGCTGCCAGCTGATCCTTGAATTTAAATACGCCGATGACACGATGAATTATCCTGATGAGATGGATTTAATTGAGTTAACCGGAGTTTATGGCAGTTATGAGCTTATGGGGCAAACCCGTTATTATCTTTTAGTGGATTCGACGCTTCCTACCGATGGCCAGTAGCTGGCAAGCCAATTGAAAGCGCATTGTTATTGCGGATTTCGATTACCGGACCGCCAGTCCCATTAATATACTCTTCGGTAATGGTCACCCTGCCGATATTTTCATCTTTGGGTATCTCAAACATGATATCAAGCATAAATTCCTCGATGATTGCCCTAAGCGCCCTTGCGCCAGTATCTTTTTCCATTGCTTTTTTGGCAATTGCCATAATTGCGTTCTGGTCAAAAATGAGCTGGACTTCATCTAAGGCTAATAATTTTTGGTATTGTTTTAGGATCGCATTTTTGGGTTCGTTCAAAATCTTAATCAGCATTTCTTCTGACAAAGCATTAAGCGTAAAGATAACCGGAAGTCGGCCGATAAATTCCGGCACCATGCCAAATTCTTTAAGATCCTTAGCCGTAACTTGGTTATGGATATTATTTAGTTTGTCGTATCTGTCTTTTAATTCGGCATTAAAACCAATCGCGGTCTGCTTTTTCAAACGGCGTTTGATGACTTCGTCAAGTTCGGGGAACGCCCCGCCGCAGATAAAAAGGATATTGCGCGTATTAACCGTGGTCAGGGGAACCATGGCATTTTTGCTGTTTGCCCCAACCGGGACTTCAATTTCTGCCCCCTCTAACAGCTTTAACATTCCTTGCTGGACTGATTCGCCGCTGACATCTCTTGAACGGGTATCTTTTTTCTTGGCGATTTTGTCGATTTCATCAATGAAAATAATGCCTTGCTCGGCTTTTTCGACATCATTGTCCGCCGCCGCAAGGAGCTTTGAGACAACACTTTCGATGTCATCGCCAATATATCCGGCTTCGGTCAAAGATGTAGCATCGGTAACCGCCAGCGGAACATCAAGCAAGCGGGCTAATGTCCTGACCAAATAGGTCTTGCCGCAACCAGTCGGGCCAATCATCAGCATATTGGATTTCTCGATTTCGATTTCGTCCATTGTGTCAGAAGCAACACGCTTATAATGGTTGTAAACCGCAACGGAAATGACTTTTTTTGCTTGTTCTTGCCCAACAACATAGTCGTCTAACTGGGCTTTGATTTTGTGCGGGGGCGGAATATTGCTGATATCAAGGACTGGCTCTGTTTCTGAACCCTTTTTTTTGCGCTTGAGCTTCTGCTTGTTGGGTATGCCCCCTTCGCCTTTAAGGTCAGCAAGATTCACAAAACTGATATTGGGAAAACCATTATTGTTATTTTTGTCGATATTGTGAATTTCATTTAAGACCTGGGGGTTATTAAGTATCCCTTGGTAATCAAATTGGCTGACGAAATCCATGGTTTTATGAAGGCAATCATTGCAAACAGAGATTTGATTGGGTAGCTTAAACATCTTTCCCGCTTTTGATTCGGGGCGGCGGCAAGCAAAGCAAACGTCTTCATAGTCGTTTTCTTCGTCGTTTTCTTCGTCATTTTCTTGGTTTAAATTTTCGTTATTAAGGTCGTCATTGCTCATATTTAACCTTTCACACTAGACGCCTGACCGCCAGAATCGGGCGGTAGGCAGCATTGGTAATGATGATTCCGGTTCTTTCCGTGCTGGCATGGACAATCCGCCCATTGCCAATAAAAATGCCGACGTGTCCGGCATAACATATGATATCGCCAGGCTTTGCTTCGCTATATTCAACGCCTGTCCCGGCACTTCTGAAAGCAAAGGAAGTCCGGGGGACATTGTAGCCAAAATCCCGGAATACGCGCCAGATAAATCCGGAACAATCCGCGCCATTAGTCAGGCTAGTGCCTCCGGCAACATAGGGATTGCCAACGAATTGGACCGCATAAGCGGAAATCCGCTCTCCGGTTGATCCGGTAAAGCTGCCCGGCGAGGCATAATTCCCCCCAGCCCCACTTGTTCCCTGCTTGGCGGCTTCAGCCGCTTTGACGGCAGCGATTTCCTGCGCCTTTACCTCGGCTTCTTGGGCTGCCAATTGGTTAATCCTTTGGTTCTGGTTTCTGATGTTGGCACTAAATACAGCCGCTTGCTGTCTTGCCCCGGCAATTAATACTTCATAATTCTCAAACAATTCACGCTTTTCACTAAGCAGCCGCTCTAGCTCACCCTTTTCTTCTTCTAGTTCATGCTGCTGCGCCAAAAGCCCGGCTTTTTCATCTTCCAGCTGTTCTTTTAATTCTTCGGTTTCTTCTTTTGCCTTTATGTAAGCGTCAAGCTGGAGGCCATCGTAATCGTTAAGCTTTTCCATGTATTCAAGGCGATTGAGTAGTTCGCTTAAGCTGTTTGACTCAATCAACACTTCCAAAAGGGAAACGTCCGATGTTTCATACATATGCTTGATTCTAAGCTTCATTCCCTCATATTGGGCGGCTTCGATTAGTTGCGCCTGCTCATATAAAGCGGTCGTGATGGCAATGTCTTCTTCTTTTACAAAAATTTCATCAAGAATCATGTCAACACTGGCCATAATCATGACTAAAGACTCATCAAGGCCTTCGATTTCCGCCAGAATATCATCTGCTTCATGTTCCAGTCCCGAAATATTAAGGGCAATCTCATTAAGCTGGCTTTGTTCAGCCGCCCGCTGCCGCCTTACTTCTTCCTGCTGTCTCCTTAGCTCCTGCTGCTTTTTTTGCAATTCGGAAATAGTGGTAGCCCCAACCGGAACTACCATTATTAAGGCAATAAATACGGCTAAAAATGCCCACTTGACAGCTTTTTTTCTCATACACCCCTTGTGGATCTGCTTAAACTAATCCTAAATATTAATCAATACTGCATTTGCTAACAGAAAATCAAAAACTTTTTCAATCATCAGGTATTCCCGGTAACTTTCGACGTCCATTCCGACTGAATATTCCTCAACTGTCATTCCAGCAGCCGCGGCCAGCTCGGCTATTCCTAAGTTTACATCTTCATCAGTAATAGTAAGCCCTTCAATATCAGCAATCGCCTGATAGGCAAGATAGTGTTTGGCGGTTTGCTCGGCTTGTTCGGCAATAATTTGCTCCGCCGGGACATCACCGCCGGAAATCCCTGCCAGCATCATATATGTCTCGATGTCAATCCCATACATCATTGCGTAATAAGACAATTGGTTGATTAAAGCTTCATTAATCCGGTTCACCATCGCGCTCGGCAAAGCCTTAAATTCCGCATTGTCTAAAACTGCCGTTGCAATTTGGGTACCAATTTCGTTTTCGTAATTCATCTCGGCTTCGTATTCCATGTTTTCCCGCATATAAGCTGAAAAGCTGGCAACATCAGCATACGTTCCCTCGGTAAACCAAACTACGTATTCATCGGTTATCTCCGGGATAAAGGACGGCCTTTCGATTTTGTTCATCGTAACTTGGAAATTGGCTAAAACTCCGGCTAAATCGGCATTTTGGTACTCTTCCGGGAACGTGACCGGGATATCCCAGACATCTCCGACGCTCATGCCAATCATGCCCTCACATAAATCTGGAATAAATTGGTAAGAGCCAAGCGTATACGGATTATCATACGCTGTTCCGCCGCTAAAAGCCTCGCCGTCAACAGTGCCAATGAAATCGATGATTACTTCATCGCCAGCTTCGCCCGGGCCATCAACTTCTAAAAGCATGGGATAAGTTATCAGAAGCTGGGCTAATGCGCCGTCAACCTCTTCATCGGTGACCAAAATATCAGAAATAAAAACTTCGATTCCTTTATACTGGCCTAAAGTGACGATCTTGCCCGCGCTTAAATCTTTAAGGTACTCGGCATCGTCATAGTTGGAACTGCACCCTGCCAATAAAACAGCAGTCAAAATAACTGTTAAAACTAATGTAAAATATTTTTTCATAATAAGGTAGAAACTCCTTCCAAGCTGTACTTTTTTTAACTACCTAATCACTTTATCATAAATAATGAAGTAAAGATAGCTTTTTCATAAAAAATTCACAATAATGGGGATAAAATCCTGCAAATCTGTTCCCTAAAGCGGATTTTTAGCGGGCGGGCAAGGTATTTATCCCTCGTCAGCCTATGGCAATGCTTTATGTCTTCGATGAAAATTGCCGTCATCTCCTCCGCTTTTTCTTGATCATAAATAGTTGCATTGACTTCAAAATTTAGTGAAAAGCTGCGGATATCCATGTTTGCCGTCCCGCAGCAGATGACCTCTTCATCAACGACCATGACCTTGGCATGGATGAATCCTTTTGCGTAGGTATAGCAATTTGCTCCGGCTAAGACCATTTCCCCGATATGAGAATAAGTAGCCCAATAAACAAATTGATGATCTGGCTTGTCCGGTATCATGATGTTGACGGAAATCCCTGAATATATGGCAATCATTAAGGCAGATATAATCGAATCATCGGGGATAAAATAAGGGGTCTGGATATAAATATTTTTCCTTGCCTTGCTAATCAAGCGCAGATAGTTGTCACGGATATTTTGAATCCGCGTGTCCGGGCCGTCAGAAATAATCTGGGCCGCACAGCTTCCCTTTCTATTATAAACTATGCCCGTCAAATATTCATCGAGCGAAAGATGATTTTTCGGTGCGGCATGGTTCCAGTCGAGAATAAAGCGGGCTTGCAAGGCTGAAACCGCTTCTCCGTCAATCCGAAGATGGGAATCGCGCCAGTAGCCAAAATTTTCGTTTTTCCCGATATATTCACGGCCGACATTAAAACCGCCAATATAAGCAACCCGGCTGTCGATGACTACGATTTTGCGATGATTGCGGTAATTTATCCGCAGGTGCAAACGCCTGAATAGGGCCGGGAAAAAGCCAATTATTTGAAAGCCCTCGTTTCTTAATGCCTGCCATCTTTTTTCTTTAAATTGGACAGAACCAATGCAGTCATAAAGAATCCGCACATCAACCCCGGCTTTTATTTTTTCCCGCAGGACTTCACAAATGCTCGCAAAAAGTTCGTCATCGCGGATAATATAGTATTGGAAGTGAATGCTTTTTTCTGCTTTTTTCAGGTCTTCAATCAGCTTCTTGAATTTTTCCTTGCCGTCAACGATAATGTCAATTTCATTCTGATCAGTTAGAATCGCGCCGGAAGTTTCAAGATTATAGATAATCAAGTCCGAATAGCTGTTGATGATTTCTGATGCTTTAGCTTCGCTCCCCCCACCAAACTCACGGTTCTTGATGCCAAAGCTTTGGTTGCTAATCAGGCTGCTTAAGCGGTCTTCTATTTCTTTTCCCCTAAAAATTTTGCGCTTGTGCATATCTGTCCCGATTAACAGGTATAAAATAAAACCGATAATCGGCAGAAAATATAGAATGAGAAGCCAGGTCCAGACTGATTTTGGTTCTTTGCGCTGGAAAAAAACCACCATTACCGCAAGGGCAAGATTGATCAAAAACAGGTAGGTAAAGATAAAGTTTAATACACTTTGGGTAAAACTTAATGCCGTTTCCATATCAATTTTTACGCTTTCCTTTACTTATTTGAAAAAGAGTGTTAAACTCTAATAGTTACAAGCTTATCCGGAGGTTATTAAATGAGCACCCCATTACTTATTATGATTATTATTACCGCTTTGCTGCTGGTTGCGCTGTTAGTCCTTTTCTTGGTCGGAAGAAAAGCGAAGAAAAAGCAGGATGCGCAAAAAGAGCAAATCGATGCGATGAAGCAGACCGTTTCGATGCTGATCATCGACAAAAAGCGCATGAAGCTAAAGGACGCCGGGTTGCCGCAGGCTGTTGTTGAGCAGACGCCAAAACTTATGCGCCGCGCAAAGCTTCCAATTGTCAAAGCAAAGGTCGGCCCGCAAATCTTATCTTTAGTCTGTGAAGAAAAGATTTTTGACTCCGTCCCGGTTAAAAAAGAGGTCAAAGCTTCCGTCAGCGGCATCTATATCACCGAGGTTAAGGGGCTTCATGGCAAAGCCGCCGAAATCCCCAAGAAAAAACAAGGGTTCATGAAGCGTTTCACGGAAAAGCTTCAAGAAAAAGGCGGGGCAAAACCACTTAAGTAATTAGCTAAGTGAAAGCCCGCGGTCGCGGACATCAACGCTAATGTAATTAGCTAAGTGAAAGCCCACTCTCGCGGTCGCGGACATCAACGCTGATTTTGCAGTCGGCCATATGGACGTAATTTATGTCCAGGCTATAATCGACTTGGACAAAAATGCGTTTTTCTTCTTCGGTCATCTTCACCTTGTCAGTATCAACACCAATAATGAACTCCCCAAAAGGAGTTGCATATTTGGTGATGTTTTTCTTTTTTTTCTCAAAAATCAGATTTGTGTAATAAGCGCCATTCTTGGTGACTTCAAGATAATCATCACGGAATTTTATCCTATTCTTGATGACATCGGAAGAATCGGCCTGGATTTCATCAAAAACAAGATAATGATTGCCATTACGCTGATAATATAAAGCCGGGGTGATCGTTTCGATTTCCCCGCGGTCAATGCTTAAATTGTATTGGAGGCCTTTTAAGGATAGCAGGACTTCTTTCGTCATATGTATGTGCCTTTCTTGCTAATAAGCTTCAATATTTATCGTCTTGGTTGCCAAAATCCCATATTTGATGATTGAAGCGGCGAATTGCTTAAACTTTTCCGCCCCGTCACTGACATAAAAATGATATTTGCTTTCGGATTCACTCGTTTCTTCATCGTTTAACAGGCAGTTTGCCTTAAGTAATTTTTCTAACTCACTGGCGGTTTCATGAGCCGGATTAACCAGCTTCACCTTTTCACCCATGACTCTTTTAATCGTTTCCCGGATCAGGGGGTAATGGGTACAGCCAAGAATCAAGGTATCAATGTCAGTTTCAATCAGCTCCGTAAGATAACGCTTCGCAACCTCATCAGTAACCCGGTCATTTAAAAGCCCCTCTTCAACTAATGGGACAAAAAGCGGGCAAGCTTTTCCGGTAACAATCAAGTTTTCGCCAAGGGTTTTTATGTAATTGGCATATATGTTGCTCCCGATTGTTGCTTCGGTCGCAATAACGCCAATCCTGCCATTAGATGTCGTCCTTGCCGCACTTCTCGCGCCGGGTTTTATTACCTCAAGGGTCGGGACAGCAGACCTTGCTTCGATTTCTTCCATCGCCAGCGCGCTGGCGGTATTACAGGCGACAACAATCGCTTTTACCCTCTTGCTTTCAAGGAAGCGGACGATCTGCCCGGCATAGCGGGCGACTGTCTCCGGGGACTTGTTGCCGTAGGGGACGCGGGCGGTATCGCCAAAATAAACTATCCGCTCGTCCGGGAGCTTGTGCATTATTTCGCGGAAGACAGTCAGGCCGCCGACTCCGGAATCAAATATGCCGATAGGCGCGGTTTTATTTGGCATTTACAATCCTTTCGCTTCTTATTTAAAACTTAAGAAAGGTTTTTCCCAATTAAATAACGGGTGTTATTTAATTTCTTCCAGCAAATCCAAAAGCCGGAAGCGGAATCGGACTTGGGTGGGAGTGAGGGCAAATCTTTCATTATATATCGCCCTTATTAATTCGGGGTCATTTTCTTCTTCTTTTTCGCTTTCAATTACTTTTACCGTATCGTTAGTTAGGCATAATTCGGGAAAAATAAAAGCGAAAAAGCCAGCTGCGCATAAAATCATTAACCCGGTTTCAAGGTATTTTCTCATTGCCATGCTTCCTTTCAAATTAAGATCATAATGAAAGTATGGCCTAGTTTTATTCCTTTATGCTTTTAATAATGGCTGCTTCCTGGTTGTCAATATGGGCCCTGGCCGCAATAGCGGCCGCCTTGTTGTCTTTTGCCTTTATCGCGCTATAAATCTCTTCATGCTCTTTTACTAGCATATCATGCCTTACATCATCTTGTAAATAGATGAAACGATAACGGTACATCTGCTCGGCAAGATTGTTTATCAGCTGGGTAAGGCGTAAATTTCCCGTCGCTTCAACAATAATGTCATGAAATGCCACATCAGCTGCCGCCATCGTGATGGTATTGCCTGTTTTTAGGGCGGCAATAAAAGCATCGCGGGATTCCGCCAATCTTTTTAGCCCTTCGGGGCTAATCCGTTCACAGGCAAGCTCAACGCTTAAAATGTCAAGAATACGGCGGACTTCAAGGACATCACGCATATTTTTGACCGTCATTTCCGCGACAATCGCCCCCCGCCTTGGAATCATCGTCACAAGCCCTTCCAGCTCCAACTTCCGCATTGCTTCACGGATAGGGGTGCGGCTGACCCCTAACTGCTCACCAAGATGGACTTCAAAAAGCCTCTCACCCGGCTTAAACCTGCCCGTCAAAATGGCGCGGCGCAAAGTGTTAAACACAACATCACGCAAAGGAAGAAACTCATTTAATTCAACGCGCAAGGGCTCCAAGGTTTCAAAAGATCCGTTCATAAAATCCTTTCATGCTCATAAATCATGGTTTTTTCAAAGCTACGTCTTTTACATTACATAACTTTTCCTAATTGGCACATCCGGTAAGATAGGCTTCGTAATGGTTTTTCATCTTGGCATATGCTATTTCTGCTTTGGTTTCATCAGTAAAAATAGCAAAAACTGTCGGCCCGCTTCCGCTCATCAAGGTATTTTTTGCCCCCAGGGCAGATAGTTTTTCTTTGATCTCATTTATCTGCGGATATTTCCTAGCCGTGACCGTTTCTAAAACATTGCCCATCCGCGCTGTAATTCCCTCTAAATCCCCATTGTGGATTGCCGTTACCATGCTCTCAATGTCGGGATGGCTATTTATTTCATTAAGCTTTAAATTTTCATAAACCCACTTGGTTGAAACGCTGATAGCGGGCGTGATGACTAATATCTTTAAGGGCGGCGGGGCGGGGAGAGGGGTAAGCTTTTCGCCGATGCCGGAAGCAAGGGCTGTTCCGCCGACAATGCAGTAGGGGACATCAGCACCTATTTTTACGCCTAGCCCGCACATTTCGGGTACTGTCATTTTAAGTCCAAAAAGCTCATTTAAACCATGGAAAACCGCGGCCGCATTACTGCTCCCCCCTGCCATTCCGGCGGCAACAGGGATATTTTTGGTTAAGGTTATTTTGATTCTGCTAGTTATTTTATACCGTTCAAAAATCATTAACGCGGCCCGGTAAACCAAATTATTTTCATCGGCAGGGACTAAGGCAGAGTCGGTTTTTATCTCTATCAGCGGTAAATCATTGTTTGCCGCGATCTTTTCAAATATCAGCTCATCATAAATGCCAATTGTCTGCATGACCATTTTGACCTCGTGATAGCCGTCAGGGCGACGGCCAAGGACATCAAGGGCCAGGTTTATTTTTGCATAAGCTCGCCGTTTTATCGCTTTCATTAATATGCTCCATTAACTTGCTCCACTAACTTGCTCCACTAACTTGCTCCACTAACTTGCTCCACGGATTGTATACAGTATACTATTATTGTAGCATAATTAGTGGGGGAAGGGAAGTAAAAAATCGGCATTGGAATGCTCCAATGCCGATTTGGCTAAAATAAATAAAATTATTATTCAGTCTTTACTAGCATTTTTACGACATCGGCAAAATCAGATAATTTGCATGACCTTACCCTGTCGGTGCTATCAAGGAATAGCTCCGCAACCAAATGTTCCCTAATGTCAGTTTCGAAAAGCTCTACCCCATAAGGCTCAAGCTTATCCTTAACCCCCCAATTAAGCACTACGACATCATCAGCAACAATCCACGAAGCATAAGGGCCAAAACCGACACCATGCTCATTCATGAAAAAAACCGCTTCCATGCCTTCCGTCATTTCGAATGTTGAGGACTTTAAAATATGGGTTTTTGTTTTGCCCCCATCCCTTTTAAACAGCACTTCATCAGGGACATCACCCTTATACGCTTCGAGAACCTTAAGCATGACTGGTGTATATGGCAAGGTATACCCCTCGCCGTCATAAAGATTGGTCTCTCTTACTTCCGCGACGATCCCATGGAAGATGTAATCACTGGCTTCCGTCAGTTCAGCTAATGAGTAGGCCGGGAACGACCCGGTATTGCTGATTACTGGCAGTTCACTATCGGGGATAATTTCCACTATTTCTGCCTTGGAACATGAGCATAATAATAGCATTAATAAAACTAAAGGGAAGCTGATTTTTAAGCCCGGCATTAACTCAAGAGTTCCTCTAAGTGGCTTCCTTGCTCTTTTATGTCTTGGCTTGTCGTGATACTCTTTTCTGCTATTTCGGTCGTCTCAATGGCGATGTTTGCAACTTCCTCAATTCCGGCATCCAAAAGGCCAATCGCATGGGTCTGTTCCTCGCACGACTTGACGATATCTTTTATGTTGGAAGCGTTCTGGCTTATGCCCTTGGCAATTTCTTGCAGGGATAATGCCGTTTCAGCTGCCATTTCCATGCCTAAATGGGCTTTTTCAACTGTGCTATGGATAAGCCGTCCGGTGTCTTTGGCCGCTTCTGCACTCTTGCTGGCAAGATCGCGTACTTCCTCGGCAACAACCGCAAAACCTTTTCCGGCTTCCCCGGCCCTAGCTGCTTCGATGGCAGCGTTTAGCGAAAGCAGGTTGGTCTGGGTGGCGATGGAATCAATAACTTTAATGACGCTTTCGATTTGCTTGCTTGACTCATCGATTTCCTTTACTGCCTGAATCATCTGCGCCATTTTTGCATTGCCCTTTTCTGCGTCAATGATGATTTCCTCAAACATTGTAGCGGCATCTTTGGCAATTGTGGCATTGTTTATTGTCTTTTGCTTGATGTCGCTGACAGCAGAAAGCAGCTCCTCTGTTGTTGCGGTCTGTTTCGTGACTCCGTCTGCTAAATGTTTTGCTCCATCGGCGATGATTGAGGAATCGTTTGCCAGCACCCGGCTTGCCTCCCTCACGGCTTCAATCAGCTTTTGCTGTTCTCTTTGGGCGTTTAGAAGATCGGTAATATTTTGCACGGTCTCAATGTGGCCGATCCGGTTATGGTCTTTGTCATGCAAATAACTTGCATCGACCTTAAAATCAAATCCGCCCGCATTAAATTGTGTCGATGGCACACCTCTTTTAAGGCCTTTAATCCCACATCTGGGCGTATTGCAGATACCGGCTTTCCAGACATCGCCGCAATATTTTTCTCTCATATCAGAAAGCTTCACTCCCAGCATATCCTCGACTGCTTTATTGATGAAAGTCGTCTTCATGTCCATGTCGGTAATGCTAAGGGGGATCGGCAGGGAGTTAAGGATATCTTCATACCAGTATGATGTCGCGGCGAACTGTGCCATTTTGCCGTCAAAAAATTTGAGGAAGTGCCTAAGGACCATCATCGTTCCCACGAAAAAGAGGAACAAAACGACAAGCAATATCGTCCCTGCCATCGTCGTCCTGCCAACCTCCTTAGTCGTCCGGGCTTCTTTCATCTCGATAAGGTCATTGGTGAGCTGGCCAAGCTCTTTATCAAGGCCCGAATATTCGTTGCCGAAAATAATCGCCACCGCTTGCTCTTGCTGTCCGGAATCAAGGGCTAAAAGGGCAAGGTCTTCAAGCTCCGCCAAACGGTCAAGGCGGGCAAGGATATGGCCGATATATTCTTTCTCGGTCTCTGAAAGGCCGATTTCAAGCATTTTGTCGATTTTCCCGGTCAGATTTGCGTCATTGTTGATGATGTCCGAATAAGCCTTTAGGGCTTGGGCCTCCTGGGTGATGACATACTGGCGCATCAGCTTGATAAGAGTATCGTTGTTGTGCATCATTTCGTTGCCGAGGTTCGTAAGCTCGATTGACATTTCACGCTGCTTAGTCGCCCCTTGGATAAGGAAAATCAACAGGGCAAACAAGATTATGCCAAGAATTATCATGGCAGGAATGGAGATTTTCACAAGGCGGTTCATTTTTTCTAAATTCATAATAGTATCCTCTCTTTATACGATTGTAGAATTTATGTAGTTCTTATTTCATTATAGCATTTTTTGGACAAAGTGGAAGCAATATTTTAAAATAATCTATAATGTTTCTGCCAAATTAGCCGATATAAATATTAGCATTATGGAACGCTTATCGTTTTGGAAGTCTCTTCCGTATTTTTGCGCAACTCATGCGCCACCAAGGAGGGTAAAAAATGAATGTAAACGGAGTTACGAACACAGCAGCAACGCAGAATTATCCGGCAGCAAACCACAAAAATGAAAAACCAGAAGAAAATAAAAGCCCAGCTAATAATAGCGGCGTTGTTTATGAGCCGTCAAACGCTGGCAAGGCACAAAAATACAAGCCGGACGCAGAAACAATTGCCCGCCTAAAAGCTGATACTGATGCCAGGAAATCGCAATTAATGGAATTAGTCCGCAAAATGATTAGCGGCCAGGGCAATGCCCAGAATAAAGCAGACAGTATTTGGAGCTTGTTACGCGAAGGGAAGTTATCCCCTGACGCTGCCACAAGGGACCAGGCGATTAAGGATATCGGCGAAGACGGATACTGGGGTGTCAGCCAGACTTCACAGCGGATTCTTGATTTTGCCAAAGCATTAACCGGAGGCGACCCCAAGAAAATCGATGAAATGCAGCGGGCTTTTGAAAAAGGTTACAAAATGGCCGAAAAAACCTGGGGCGGAAAACTCCCCGATATCAGCCAGAAAACTTTTGACGCGGTCATCGACGGTTTTAAGAAAATGAAAGAAGAAATGGGAATCGCATAACTATCCGCAATTTTATCCCGATTCAACTAGGGGTTGCTACACATCAAGGGTGTGTTTGCAGCCCCTTTTTTTATACCTCTTTCTTTTCCCTCAAAAAACTCTTGCTTTAAAATACGGTATATGCTAAATTGGTATTATCATATTTTTTCTGTAAAATCGTAATTTCAATTTTCTTATTTTCAGTTACCCATTAATATCTGCCACTAAATTCTAGTTGTTTTTTGCTGTAAATTGAGTATAATTAATTTAGAAAGGAAATCGTTTGAGTAAAAAAGATAAACTTATAGCAAGACTTAAGAGCAACCCAAAAGACTTTACCTTTGATTAGTTGAAAAACCTGCTTGAGAGTCTCGGATTCAAGATGACAAACAAAGGAAAAACTAGCGGTTCGAGGACAATGTTTATGAAAGGCAAAATCCCAATAATATTACATAAGCCACACTCCCGTAAGGGATTGCTGGAATATCAAATAAAGCAAATAATAGCTGTTTTGGAAAAGGAGAACTGCATATGAATAACCTTTTAGAGCATCGAGGTTTTTATGGGACGGTTGAGTTTTCAGCTGCTGACAATATTTTGTTTGGCAAAGCATTAGGAATTAATGGCCTCATCTCTTATGAGGGCAAAAGCATAGAAGAATTGAAAAATGATTTCATCTTAGCTATTGATGATTATTTAGAGTTGTGTGAAGAGCAGGGGATAGCGCCAGAAAAAATATACAAGGGCAAGTTCAATGTGCGGGTTTCGCCAGAACTCCATAAAGCCCTGGTCGTTTATTCAGCTTCACATGGCCAGACGCTAAATTACACAGTTGAGGAAGCTCTTAAGAAATATGTCATTTAAGGTACTAGTTATCAATGTAAAAAATCTTGCTATTTTTTTTCTTTTTACGTACAATAAGGTGAGTCAATGCAAATTTGGAGATGTTATGCCTAAAATTTATGAAATCGATAAAATAAAAAAAATATCTGTTCCGCTTGCCCAGAAATATGGGATAAGCAAATTGGCGTTATTTGGCTCATACGCTCGTGGCGAGCAAAAGGAAACAAGTGACATTGATTTTTTGATGGATAAAGGGAAGCTTAAAGGTTGGGATTTTTTTGGTTTTATCAATAATCTGGAAGATGAGCTTGGTGTCCATGTTGATGTCTTGACATATGATTCACTTGCAGAAGCGATGATAGCTGACGTTGTAAAAGACGAGGTGGTTTTATATGAACGATAAAGATATCATTATTCTAAAGAAAATTATCCAGTATGCAAACGAAATCGATGGGACAATTACCAGATTCGAGCTCGATTTGGCTAAATTTAAAGATGATTATGTTGCCAAAAATGCAATTGCAATGTGTATACTCCAGATAGGGGAATTAGCTGGAAAATTAACTGAAAGGCTTAAAAATGTATATAGTCAAATGCCTTGGCGTGACATAACATCAATACGGAACAGAGCCGCCCATAATTATGGGAGCATGGACGTGGAAATATTATGGGGAATTGCGATAGCTAATATCCCGGAACTTAAAGCGTATTGTAATATGATTTTAGGGGAAATTGAAAGAAAAACATAACGCAAAAAAGCAAGCCGGATCGCACTGGGCCACCCGGCTTACCTTTATAATTAAATAACGTGTGTTATTTTACTGTGCATTCTTGACGATCAGGATTTTATCTCCGGCTTTTACTTCATCATCGGTTTTGTCATTGGCTTCCTTAAGCTGTGAGATGGGGATATAATAACGTTTGCCGATATCCCATAAGCTTTCGCCTGGCCCGGCGATATAGACCGCAATCCCGGGCAAATCTCCCAGTTTATCCAAATCAGGCTCGGCAATGTTAAGGCTGTCGATGATTTTTTCATACATCTGTTCATATATATTGCTGCGGAAGCATAAAACCGCCTTGACATCAAGCTCCATCGGCTCAATCGCCGAAACAACCAGTTGTTCCATTTCCGCTTGCAGGCGGTAAACGCAATCGACATTGATGCCCTCGGCATTCAAAGTATAGTTAAAGGGAATCATCTTATTTGCAATCCCGTAAGGCGCATTTTCATCATTGCTTTCATAAAGCACCTGTAGATTTACGACCCCCTCAATATCAACTCCGTCCTCAACAATATCATGGCCTATAACTTGCAGAGTCCCGCTGCTATGCAGAATCTTTTTTACCGGAGTCTGCCCGTCAGCCAAAACGAGATGATCGCCCATTTTGGTCTTTCCGGACGAGCGGCATTTTAGCCGCCGGAAGAGGGCATCCTTTTCTACCGCCGTTACTTCTTTATTTACGCCATAAACATCAGAAAGGATATCAATCCGTTCTTCCTTATAAACGCAGACATCAAGCTCCATCAGCAAGTCAAAAGTCACAATGCGGTCTTCGCCGTCAAAATCGGGGCGGATTTCAGTTGCTTTTTCTTTTATCAGCCAAGAAATTTCGGGAATCATTCCCTCATTAATTTCCGCGCATTCAATCACGCCGGAAAAAGGCAGGATTGTTTCATGATGGCAGATTTCTTTTTCTTCGCCATCGCTGCGGTACATGAAAAATGCCTTTATTTCGCCTTGGACGGATATTTTATCATCTAATACCTTAAACTCCACTTCCTGCGGCCTTATGTCTTCCCAAATTAAGTCGCTGATATTCGGGAAGCTTCCGGGAATCTCAACTTCTTCTTTAATCCGGAAAATATCTTTTTTCTTGACTGTCATCGCGGCGATATCCAACGTTTTTTTGCGGTATTCAATCGGTTCATCATGATAAAGGTCAACTGCTGTTTCTTCATCGCTTAATACTTCGCAGCTAAGGTAAAGGGAAATAATCGACTGGACACTTAGCTTGCGGGAATTGATTAAGCTGATGGTAAGGTCCTCAACTTCCCATTTCACGCCAACATTGTCGCCGCTTTCAACACCTTCCATATTTAGCTGTTCTGTAAAACTAATCTGCCCATCCATTCCGTTTAAGTCAATTCTTCCGCCGCCATCGGTTGTATAAGCAACAGAAAAATCCAGTTTCCCTTTGACTGCCACATTGTCAGTTGTGACTTTAACTTCGTCTATGCTCACATTTCCCCGATTTAATATCAGCATTGCCGCGTCTGGCCGGGAATCGGAAATATTAATATCATCTTCCAACGTTATCTGGGTGGATGCTTTACATTTCAGCCGATCCATATGTATGTTTTTCTTTATTAATTCCACAAAATACCTCCTGAGCCTTTGATAAAACCAGTACACTTATTAAGACTTGGCTATTAATGCGCCGAGTGTGTACTAGGATAAGTTTACTTAAGTGTATTACCGAAGAATTAATTTTATTCCGCTTTGTTGACAAGTATCTGGCTTTTTATGTACAATGGAAAAAATAAAAGTAAAATACAGGGGGTGAAAATGAAAATCCGGGATGACTATACCTGCCCACTAGAAATTGTGCATGACTTAATCAGGGGAAAATGGAAAGCAATCATTATTTTTCAGCTGCAATTTGGCAATGCCTCGCTTTCAACCCTTAAACGCGACATTGTCGGAATCAGTGAAAAAATGCTCTTACAGCAGCTTGGCGAGCTTTCCCAATACGGCATTCTAGGCAAATTTAGCTCGCAAGGTTTTCCTCTTAGTGTCGAATATTTTTTGACCGAACGCGGGTGGAAACTTGTCAAAGCCGTCAATATCATGCAGGAAGTCGGGGTTGATTTTATGGTCGAACTTGGGCAAACTGATTTTTTAGACCAAAAAGGGATTCCATACCGCAAGATTTAGGCGGTGGGGCAAATGTACCCACCTTTTTGTCTGTACCCACAAAAAAGTGGGTAATTGACTCCGTTTCAAATTAATTTATACTTAAAATTAATTTGAAAGGAGGCTTTTATGAAAAAAGCAAAAATACTTATCACGATCCTCTTATCTTTATCAATCTTTTCTTTTTCTGCTTGCGGCAGCGAGGAAACGATGGCCGAACCGCAATTCATAACGGACGAAATTTTATACGAAGAGGAAAATACTGAACCTGTTGCTTTAGGAAATGAAGCAAGTAACGATGGCGCTGGCTTAGAAACTGTGCCAGCCGAACCAAAAGCCGGGGACAACGAACCCGGTGGCAACGAACCCGCCCCCGAACCCACTCTTGGGGACGAAACCGATCTCGTTTTGCTTATCATCGACATCCAAAACGATTATTTTGAGGGGGGCAAGCACGTCCTTTATAACCCGCTGGACGCATTAGCAAATGCCGAGCTTTTGCTTAATGAATTTCGTGAAAGAGGGCTTCCGGTCATCCATGTCCAGCACCATAACAGTTCCGGCTTTTTAGAAGCAGGGACATTCGGCGCAAAAATCCATGAAGACTTAACTCCGCTTGAGACCGAATTTGTCATCACGAAAAGGGAAGTCAGCAGTTTCCTTGGCACTAACCTTGAGGCAATCCTAACAGAAGCAGACGTAAAAGGGCTTCTAATTTGCGGAATGCAAACTAATGTCTGTGTCCAGACGACCGCCAAAAGGGCGGTTGCGCTTGGGTTTGATGTCATTGTCGCCGAAGATGCCGCAGCTGCGCTTAATTCAACTGCCCACGATAATGCGGTTGAATCAATGCTTGCTGATGGGGTATCAATTATTAAGACAAACGAGTTTGAAGCGGTCCTGGAAAAAGAATATTAATTATTATGAGACTGCCCCAATCAAGTCATTTATATCAGGCACATTATATTTTTTGAGGTAATCACCAATTCCACCAATTATTTCTGCCGTCAAGGTTGGCGTTACAAAATTCATCATCCCAACTTGGACGGCAGTCGCCCCGGCGAGGATAAATTCAATTGCGTCATCACTGTTTGCAATTCCGCCTATCCCGATAATGGGAATTTTTACCATTTTCGCGCATTGGTAGACCATCCGCACCGCAATCGGTTTGATGGCCGGCCCGGAAAGGCCTCCGGTTTTGTTGGCTAGCGCAAAGCTTCTCCGGTGGATATCTATTTTCATTGCCGTAATGGTATTAATTAAGGAAAGGGCATCTGCTCCGCCTGCTTCGGCCGCCAAAGCCATTTCGGTAATATCGGTGACATTTGGGCTTAGTTTCATGATAATTGGCTGTTTGGCTTTTTTCTTAACTTCCTTTGTAATGTCATAGAGGCTTTTGGCATTTTGCCCAAAAGCAATTGCACCCTCTTTCACATTCGGGCAAGAAACATTGATTTCGAGCATATCCACATCAGCAGCGGTTAATTTTTCAACGGTTTCAAGGTATTCCCCGGTTGTTTTTCCACAGACATTCACAATTACCCGCGTATCAAAATCTTTAAGGAATTTAAGGTCACGTTCAATTAGGACATCAATTCCCGGATTTTGGAGCCCGATTGCATTAAGCATTCCGCTGTAGGTTTCGGCTATGCGGGGGGTGGGGTTACCGGGCCAAGGCGTGCTTGCGACTCCCTTAGTTACGACTGCGCCAAGCTTATTTAAGTCAACAAACTCGCTATACTCTTTGCCCGAACCGAAAGTACCCGAAGCAACCATGACGGGGTTCTTAAATAAAGTTCCGGCGATATTAACTGATAAGTTCATGTGTTATCCTCTTTTGACATATGCGTCGCTTTCATGTGTTTATTTTGCGTGGCTCATGTGTGGTTATCATGCGTCGCTTTAGTGTGGTTATCATGCGTGATTTCATGTGTTTATTCTGCGCGGCTCATGTTTGCTCCATGAGCGGCCCTTGAGAAATGCCGTTACTTAGTTCACGTCTTTTGTGAACTTATGTAACGCAGCGTTTCTCTCGGAGCGAAAGCGGGCCCAGCGATGGAGCATACATGAAAGCCCGCAATCAAAATCATATATTCTTCATAACTCCACATACCCTGCTTCAAAAACCGGCCCTTCAGTACAAATCCGGGCATTGTGGACATTTGTATTACTGTCAGCCTTCGTTGTCTTGCACACGCAGCCAAGGCAAGCACCAACACCACAAGCCATCCGCTCTTCAAGGGAAAGATAAGCCTTAATACCCCTTTCGGAAGCATAAGCCTTTATGGCGCGGAGCATTGGCATGGGACCGCAAGCCATGATAATGTCCGCTTTCTTCGCACTTAAACAAGCTGCGTCAATGACATTTCCTTTCGTCCCAATGCTTCCGTCTTCGGTAGCGATTTGAACCATGCCATAGGCTTTAAGCTCCCCGGCCAGGAAAATGGCATTGTCGCGGTAACCTAAGAAAATATCGACCGCGTCCGGCCTGGCGATTGTTTTTGCCAAATAAAGGAGCGGAGGAATGCCGATTCCGCCGCCAAATAAAAAAACTTGCTTGCCATCTGCTTCGTTAACCGGAAAGCCATTACCCAAAACGCCCAGCAATAAAACCTTGTCGCCAGCTTGGTAATCAGCAAATTCCGCCGTTCCCTTTCCGGCAACCCGATAAACTAAGCGGATTTTCTCTTTGTCAGGGCTTACTTCACAAATACTAAGCGGGCGGGGCAGGAGGATAGTGCCATCGTGAGGATAAACGCCGACAAATTGCCCGGCTTTTGCGTCCTTTGCAATTACCGTCTGAATCCAGATGTCAAAAATAACATCTGTTATTTTATTTTGCGAAACAACAATGCCCTCTGTTTTCACTTTCCGCATATTACTCCTTTACACAATGTATAATGGACCACCCCCGGCAAGGTCTCGCCAAGGAATGGTGAATTAGCTGATTTTGAGGCAAACTCTTTTACTTCCCATGTTTCATCAGGAGCAAAAATAACTATGTCGGCCATTTGGCCAGGGCCGATATCGCCAGCGGGAAGATTATAAAGCTTTGCCGGAGCAGTACTCATTTTGAATATTAATTCGGACAGCGAAAGATGGCCCGGATTTACCAGTTCCTTGATACCTAATGACAAAGCCGTCTCTAATCCGATTATGCCGCTTGGCGCTTTGATTAGATCGGCGTTTTTTTCGTCGGCACGGTGGGGGGCATGGTCAGTCGCAATAAAATCAATTGTCCCGTCCTTAAGCCCCTCAATCAGCGCAAGGCGGTCTTCTTCGATCCTAAGCGGCGGATTCATCTTGGCGTCGGCTTGTTTTTTGATGATGGCCTCTTCAGTTAAGCTAAAATGATGGGGAGTCACTTCCGCATAAATCGAAGGGCAGGATTTTTTCATTTCCCGGATTAATTCAACCCCCTCTTTGGTGCTAAGGTGCTGAAAGACTGTTGTTGCGCCAATCTTTGCGCTTAGCTCCAAATCACGGCGGATCATCGTAATCTCCGCATTCCGGGAGGCCCCTTTTATCAAAAGCCGGGCGGAAGCATGGCCCTCATTAATGCCCGGATTATCGATATAACGCGGATCTTCTTCGTGGAGGCAGATTGGTTTTCCTAATTCTTTTGCCGCTTTCATCGCCTTTATTAAGAGTTCCTCATCTATTATTGCTTCCCCGTCATCACTAAAGCCGACTGCCCCGGCGGTGGAAAGGGCTTCCATGTCGGTAATTTCTTTGGCTTCATTCCCTGCTGTAACCTTGGCGCAAGAATAAATATTGATGGCTGATTTTTTTGCCCGGCATAAGATGTCACGCAATATATTGACAGAATCGACCGGGGGATTAGTATTTGCCATCAGCACTACTGATGTATACCCGCCCTTTATCGCAGCCAAAGAACCGCTAAGGATATCTTCCTTATCGGTCTGCCCAGGGTCACGAAAATGAGCGTGGACATCAACAAAGCCGGGAGCAACCACCATCCCTTGGGCGTCAATTAAGTCCGCCCCAGGAACATGGATATCCTTGCCAATCAGCTTTATCCTGTCACGCTCAATATAAATATCTGTAATTTCGTCATGTCCGGTGGCCGGATTTATATACCGGCCGTTTTTTATAACTAGCATAAGTCCTTATACTAATTCCAATACTACTTCCATTGCTGCGTCGCCTTTACGCGGGCCAATTTTGATAATCCTGGTATAACCGCCGTTACGTCCGGCATATTTGGGGCCATATTCATCAAATAATTTGCCCGTCAGGTCAATTTGCTTTGTTCCGCGTTTTCTTCCGGCTTTTGCCAGCGGGACATCTTTAACTGGGTAAAGCACCTTGGCCATCTTGCGGCGGGCATGAAGCCGGGACGGCAAATCTTTTTTGATTTCCTTTTCGACCTCGTCATATAATGACACTTTTTTGCCGTCAACAACTTCCTTAACGCGCTTTCCGTCCTTATCTTTGATTGCGACCTTTGCTTTGACCGTAACCATTTCAAAATTATCTTTTTCTTTGGCTGCCATTGCAATCAAGCCTTCGGCAATTTTACGGACTTCTTTTGCTTTGGCTTCCGTTGTGACAATTTTGCCATGATATAAAAGAGCCGTTACCTGATTACGTAATAATGCTTTTCTTTGGTCGGATGTCCGGCCAAGTTTTCTGTATTTTGCCATTTTCTCTCCTTCCGCGAGCCATCGGTCTTACCGCGAATTATAACTCATCCAACGGATTAAACTGCAATCCCAATTCCCTTAATTTTATTGTCACCTCATCCATTGATTTGCGGCCGAGATTGCGGACTTTCATCATGTCCTCTGATGTTTTGTTGGTCAATTCCTCAACCGTATTAATCCCGGCGCGTTTAAGGCAATTATAGGAACGGACTGATAACTCCAGCTCATCAATGCTCATTTCCAGCACTTTTTCGGTGTCTTCTAATTCCCGCTCAACCATGACCTCAACGTTTTTTGCGTTCTCGGATAAGTTGATGAAAAGGTTCAGGTGTTCGCTAAGAACCTTAGCCGCTAAGCTGACTGCCTCATTCGGGATCAGCGTTCCGTCAGTAAAGACATCAAGTGACAATTTGTCAAAGTCAGTAATCTGCCCGACACGGGTATTTTCGACCGTCACATTTACTCTTTCAACCGGAGTATAAATCGAGTCAATCGCAATTACGCCAATTGGCAAATCTTCGCTTTTGTTTTTGTCAGCCGGGACATAACCACGGCCTTTGGTAATCGTCAGTTCCATATAAAGCTTGGAATCTTTGCCGCATAAAGACGCAATGACCAAATCGGGGTTCAAAATCTCAATATCGGAATCAGCTTTGATATCTGAAGCTTTGACAACTCCCTCACCCTCAAATTCGATAAAAGCAATCTTCGGTTCGTTGGTATCGCTGTTATTCCTGATAGCAATATCCTTTATGTTCATTATTATTTCTGTAACATCTTCTTTTACACCTTTTATCGAACTAAATTCGTGCAAAACACCTTCGATTTTTACCTGGCTTACAGCAGCACCGGGCAACGAAGAAAGCATAATTCTCCGTAAGGAATTACCCAAGGTGACCCCATAACCACGCTCAAGAGGTTCTACAACGAAACGTCCATATCTTTCATCTTCTGAAATTTCTGCAACCTCAATATTAGGTCTTTCAAAATCAAACACGATAAATATCCTCCTTTATTATTTAGAATAAAGCTCAACGATCAACATTTCATTTACTGGAACGTCAATCACTTCCCTGCTAGGGAGATTTTTGACTGTGCCTTTATAAGCTTCGTGGTCAACTTCCAGCCAATCCGGAGTCAGCCTTCCGCCTGTAACTTCGAGGATATCTTTGTATCTTTGTAAAGGACGCGATTTTTCCCGGACTTCAATAACGTCACCTGCTTTAACTTGGTAAGAGGGGATAGTTACGCGCTTGCCATTAACAAGGAAATGCTTGTGGCCAACTACCTGCCGTGCTTCTCTTCTTGTCCGGGCAAAACCCATCCTAAACACAACATTGTCAAGCCTGGTTTCTAACATGATCATTAGGTTTTCGCCAGCAAGGCCTTTCATGCGGATAGCTTTTTTATAGTAGTTCCGGAATGGTCTTTCAAGAACACCATAGATAAACTTGGCTTTCTGCTTTTCTCTTAATTGAAGGCCGTACTCGCTGACTTTTTTCCCGATCCGCTGATTGGTGCGGATTGATTTTTTGTCATAACCCAAAAAACCGGGCTCAAGACCTAATGCTCTGCATCTTTTAAGGATTGGTACTCTGTTTACTGCCATTTTTGAATTTTTCCTCCATTGAACTTATTGTTCATTTCGAACATAGGTTCGTTTTGAATTTGATGTTGGTTACAACACTATGTGCCTTCGTCCAACTGCTACGTAAAGTCGTCGCAAGACGATCTTTTTAAAGTCGTCGCAAGACGATCTTTTTAAAGTCGTCGCAAGACGATCTTTTTAAAGTCGTCGCAAGACGATCTTTTTAAAGTCACCGCTAGGTGAATTTTTTACACCCTGCGGCGTTTCGGCGGGCGGCAGCCGTTATGCGGGACAGGGGTTACGTCTTTAATCGAAATAACCTCAAGCCCATTAGCTGCCAAAGCACGGATCGCTGCTTCGCGGCCTGAACCCGGTCCTTTTACGAAAACCTCAACGACTTTTAAGCCGTGGATTAAAGCGGCTTTAGTTGCGGTTTCGGCTGCCATTTGTGCTGCATAAGGGGTTGACTTGCGTGAACCTCTGAAACCAAGGCCTCCGGCACTTGCCCAGCTAAGGGCATTTCCTTCTGAATCAGTCAAAGTTACAATCGTATTATTAAATGATGATTGAATATGCGCCTGGCCGCGTTCTATATTTTTCTTGACGCGCCTTTTTGTCGTTGTCTTTTTAGTTCCTTTTTTCGCTGGCATATAAATTCCTTTCTTTATATTTTTTAAGCCTCGTTATGCTGTTCATAATTCTTTATCGTTCTTTATTTCTTCTTGTTGGCAACTGTCCGTTTCGGGCCTTTTCTGGTTCTTGCGTTTGTTTTCGTCCTTTGGCCGCGAACCGGAAGGCCTCTTCTATGACGGATACCGCGATAACATCCGATTTCTTGAAGCCGTTTAATGTTTAAGGCGATTTCTCGTCTTAAATCACCCTCGACCATGTAATCTTTGTCGATTACTTCACTGATTCTTTTGACCTCTTCGTCAGTAAGTTCTCTTACTCGTGTGTCGGGATTAACCTTTGCGGCGGCTAAGATTTTGTTTGAGCTAGTCCTGCCAATACCGTAAATATAGGTCAAGCCTATTTCTACGCGCTTTTCCCGTGGTAAGTCCACACCTGAAATACGAGCCATTTTTGTTCCTCCACTTTCTTTTTAATTTGTGATTTACTACTAGTGTTGATTGGGGCGTTTTGCTGCCCAACCGGAAATCATCCGATCTTTCCGCTTCCATAAAATTCTTCAGCCGCGGTATCAACAAGTATGCCTAATGCAAAAATGGCTACCCTTGTCTTTGTTTGTGTTTCGGATTGACGCAAATAATCCTGACTGCGCCTTTTCTTTTAATAACTTTACACTTTTCGCAAATCGGTTTTACAGATGATCTTACTTTCATGATAATCTCCTTCCGATATTATGGTGCTTTTATAGCCTCGGCATTAAAAAAGACCGCTTACTATTGTATCACAACATTTTGATTAAAACAAGCTTTTTTATTTATCCCGCCAAATAATTCTTCCTTTAGTCAAATCATAAGGCGAAAGCTCTAAAGTCACCTTGTCGCCAGGCAAGATCCGGATAAAATTCTGCCTTAGCTTTCCGCTAATATGAGCCAGGACGCGATGGCCATTTTCCAGTTCGACCTGAAACATGGTGTTTGGCAACTTCTCTACTACTACCCCTTCGATTTCGATCATATCAGACTTCGGCATATCTTTTCTTAAACCTTTCTAATCCATACTTAATTTCTTCATTACTTACCGATTTATGACTAAGCAATTTCGCCCTTATTTCATCATCTGGTTTATTTTTCATGACCGCAAGATGCTTTAAATTTTTCCGCTTTGGTTTTTGGGCGGTCCGCTTTTTGCCATCGGCTATTATTGCATATTCCGTATCGCAGCTAATGATAACAAATATTTCGCCTTTGTCATGTCCCGCCAGCGACCTTGCGAACAATCCTGTCATATTTTCCATAAATGATTTCCCATTGTGTCATAGGGTCAATAACTCCGGCTGGCCATCAGTAATTAAAATCGTGTTTTCATAATGGGCCGACCATGAGCGGTCCTCTGAGATAACTGTCCATTCGTCATCAAGCCATTCAACTTCCGCATAACCCATATTTATCATCGGCTCAATGCAAATCGTCATTCCTTGCCTTAAACGAAGCCCACGCCGCTTTTGCCGAAAATGGGGAAGCTGCGGGTCCTCATGTAGTTCAAGGCCAATGCCATGTCCGACCAGATCCCTTACTATCCCATAACCAAACTGGGCGACAAACGCGTCAACCGCATTCGATATGTCATATAAATGATTGCCTGCCCACGCTTTTTCTAAACCGACAAAAAAAGCTTGCTTGGTAACATTCATCAGCTGCATGGCCTCTTTACTGACTTGCCCGACCCCAAAAGTCCGCGCCGCGTCGGTATGGTAACCTTTATAGTTTACGCCGACATCAAGGCTGACGATGTCGCCCTCAAGTAAAATACGGCTGCTGGGAATCCCATGCACTACTTCCTCATTTACCGAAACGCAGATTGAAGCCGGAAAGCCATTATAGTTTAAAAAGCTGGGAATACAGCCATAACTTGCGATTATCTTGGCGGCAAGGGCGTCAATCTCATTGGTTTTAATGCCGGGGCGGATAATCTTTTCCAATTCTGCAAGCACTACTTTCAAAATCCGGCCGGAAGCACGCATTATTTCTATTTCGCGAGGCGATTTTATTGTAACGGCCATTTGATTCCGATTCTCATCCTTGTTCCAGCACTTCAATAACAGCCGTCAGCGCATCCTCAATCGAACCTGACCCGGCAACCATCCTAAGAATGCCGCGTTCCTTATAAAAATTAATTAACGGCTGGGTCTGCTCATGATAAACCTTTAGGCGCTGGCGGACGGTCTCGGGAGCATCATCAGCCCTTAAGACGGCTTCGCCGCCGCATTTATCACAAATACCTTCTTCTTTGGTGGGGGCATATTCAATATGATAAGTCGCGCTGCATTTCGTGCAGACCCGGCGGCCTGCCATCCGTGCTTCAATTACCTCATCGGAAACATCGACATCGATTGCAAAATCGATTTTGTCATTAATCTTTTTTAGCTCTGCTTCCAAAACTTCCGCTTGGTTTATCGTGCGGGGAAAACCATCTAGGACATAACCGCCTGTGCAATCTTCCTGGGCGACCCGGTCAAGCAGAATTTTGACGGTCAAATTATCCGGGACAAGTTCCCCGGCATCCATATATTTTTTTGCTTCAAGGCCTAATTCTGTTCCGGCCTTAAGATTGGCGCGAAAGATATCACCAGTCGAAATATGCGGAATGCCATAGTGTTCAGCTATTAATGAGGCCCTCGTTCCTTTTCCTGCCCCCGGTGCGCCTAGCATAATTATTTTCATAAATTTACCTCACCTTTCAATATAAATACAGTTCTTAATCACTTAAAAATCCCTTATAATTCCTGACCAGCATTTGTGACTCAATCTGTTTCATCGTATCAAGGATAACGCTGACAATGATGATCAGGCTAGTTCCGCCAAAGCTGATATGGGCGTTAAAGATTCCATTAAAGATAAATGGAAGCACCCCGATAAAAGCCAGGAATGAAGCACCGATTAAAACAATTTTATTAAGGATTGCCGTCATATATTCGCTGGTTGGTTTACCCGGCCTGATTCCGGGGATAAAACCGCCCTGCTTCTTCAAATTTTCTGATACTTCGACTGGGTTAAACGTAATCGCCGTATAGAAATAAGCAAAGAAGATAACGAGCAGCATATAAGCAATCATTCCCAGCGTATAAATCCGATCGCTTGGGATCGCCATCCTGAACCAATAACTTGACGACATATATTTGATGACCTCATCCCAAAAGCCGTTGCCGCCTTGATAAAAGAAAGTGCTGATGACAACCGGGAACTGCATAATCGATGAAGCAAAGATAATCGGGATAACCCCCGATGTATTCACCTTAAGGGGAATTGCCGATGTGTTGCCCCCGACCATTTTACGGCCTTGGACTTTTTTTGCATATTGGACCGGAATCCTGCGAATCCCGCTATTAAGTAAAACAACCAGCACAATCATGCCAAGGATAATCGCAAGAATCACCAGCCCGTTTACGACTCCGGCCGGGATTGAACGAGTCCGGATAAATTGGTCATAAAGCCCGGTAATGTCTTGGGGAATCGATGAAATGATATTGATGACAAGCACGACCGAAATACCATTGCCAACGCCATTTTCGGTAATCCGCTCACCAATCCACATGAGGAATGCACTTCCTGCTGTTAAGGCAAAAATAACTGCCGCAATGTCAATCCAGCCAAACCCCGGCTGCAATATCCCTTGATTGCGGAAACCAATCGCCATTGCCGCTGATTCCACTAAAGCAAGCCCAACTGTGGCATAACGGGTAATTGAAGCAATTTTCTTGCGTCCCTCAGCCCCTTCTTTTTGCAATTCTTCAAGCTTTGGAATTGCAATTGTCAGAAGCTGCATGATAATCGAAGCGGTAATATAGGGGGTGATATTTAGGGCTAAAATCGAAAAGTTTAAAAACGAACCGCCAGTAAACGCATTAAAAAAATTAAAGGCATCGCCCGTCTGCATCGCAAACCATTCCGAGAAAAATTCCCTATTGACACCAGGAACCGGAAGCTGTGACCCCAAACGGATGACAACTAGCATTCCGAAAGTAAATAATATTTTGGCCCTGATTTCTTTGATTTTAAATGCGTTTTTTAAGGTTGTAAACATAAAATGTTACTCCTTCCAACTCTTCAAGCTAAATAATCTTTGCTGTTCCGCCGACAGATACGATTTTTTCTTTTGCGGTCTCACTAAAAGCATTGGCGATAACATTAAGCTTTTTAGTAAGCTTGCCATTGCCAAGAATTTTCACGCCATCGCGGGGATTACTGACAATTCCGGTTGCGAGCAATGTTTCAACTGAAACAGTCGCACCATCTTCAAACCGTTCTAAAACGCTGACATTGATGCCAACGATTTCTTTGTAGTTGCGATTCTTGAAACCGCGTTTGGGAATGCGGCGGTATAAAGGCATTTGTCCGCCCTCAAAGCCGATTCTGGGCGCGCCTGAACGGGCTTTTTGCCCTTTATGGCCTTTTCCGGCTGTTTTTCCGTTGCCAGAGCCATGCCCACGGCCTTTGCGGAAGCTATTTTTCTTTGCGCCTTTTGCAGGCTTAAGGCTTGATAGATTTAAACTCATTCTGATACCTCCTCAGCCGGAGCTGGCTTAGCTTCTTTTGCAGGTGCTTCTTTTGCAGGTGCTTCTTTTGCTGCCGGGGCTTTTTTGGCCGGAGCTTTTTTTACTGGTTTAGGCTCTTTTGCTTCCGCTTTTTCAGCTTCTGCTTCTGCTGCCTTAGCCTTTTTGGTTGCGGCTTTTTTGGGAGCTTTAACTTCAGCTTCTTCCGCGTTAGCCTCTGCGCTAGCCTCTGCGGTAGCCTCAGGGGCTTTTTTTACTGCCTTTTCTTTAACGGCAGCTTCTTTTTTATTTTCTTCTTTAACCTTTTTTACTTCTTTAACTTCTTTAACTTCTTTAACTTCTTTTTTTATTTCTTTTTTAGTTTCTGCTTTAACTTCTTCTGCTTCAACTTCTTCAACCTTGATTAGGTGTTTAATCTGCGCGATTTGACCTCTTGTCGCCGCATTATCCGGAAGCACAACAAAACGGTTAAGCTTTCTAAGCCCCATTGCTTGTACAGTTTTCCGGTGCTTAGGTATCGCTCCGATAGTGGACCTGACAAGGGTAATTTTTAATTTAATTGCCATTATTTACCATCCCTTTCCCATTTCTTCTTATCTTAATTGGGTCTTAATTAAGCCAAAATTTCAGCAACGGTTTTTCCGCGTTTGCGGGCAACTTCTTCCGGAGTTTTCAAATTTTTAAGGCCTTCAATAGTTGCCATGACAACGTTTTGCTTGTTGTTTGAACCCATTGACTTTGTCCGGATATTCTTGATTCCGGCTAATTCGCAGACACTTCTGACTGGGCCTCCGGCAATAACTCCAGTACCATCGGGAGCTCTTTTTAGGAGTACCGCGGCTGCGCCAAACTTGCCGATATAATCATGGGTAACACTGGAATAATCGTCCATCGCGACCTTTATCATATTTTTAGCAGCGTCTTCCTTGCCTTTGCGGATTGCTTCGGGAATTTCATTGGCTTTACCCAGGCCAGCCCCAACGTGCCCTTGTCCGTCGCCAACAACAACTAAGGCAGTAAAGCGCATATTACGCCCACCTTTGACAACCTTGGTAACGCGCTTGATGGTAACGACTTTATCGTTTAATTCCATATTGCTAACATCAATCATATTACGTCTCATTATTTGATTCCTTTCTAGAATTCTAAGCCAGCTTCTCTGGCTCCGTCTGCTAAGGCCTTAACCTTGCCTTGGTATATAAAACCGCCACGATCATAAACTACGGTAGTTATGCCTTTTTCTTTGGCTCGCTCACCGATTATTTTTCCTAAATATGACGCTGCTTCAACATCGTTGGTTTTCTTAAGATTTGCTTTTACGTCTTTTTCAACCGTTGAGGCCGCTACTAATGTATTGCCGGCAACATCGTCAATAATTTGGGCGTACATATGATTATTACTGCGGAATACAGCCAAGCGCGGCCTTTCAGGAGTGCCGCTGAAACGGTTACGTAGTTTTATATGCTTTTTAACCCGGACCTTTTGTCTTGATACTTTCTTAATCATTCTCTAACCCTTTCCGGAGAATGTTACGCTTTTGCATAACCATTCTCGTCTATTTTTTGCCGCTCTTGCCGACTTTGCGTCTGATTACTTCATCAGCATATTTAATGCCCTTGCCTTTATAAGGCTCAGGTCTTCTTTTATCTCTGATTTCGGCAGCGTATTGGCCAACTTTTTCTTTATCAATTCCGCTGACGGTAATAACATTGCCTTCAACCATTGATTCAACACCTTCTGGATCAAGCATTTCGACAGGGTGTGAGTAACCAAGGCTTAGGGTAAGGCCCTTGCCGTTTTTGGCTGCCCGGTAACCAACACCGTTTATTTCTAATTTCTTTGCATAACCAGCGGTCACCCCGACCACCATGTTATTGATTAATGTCCTCGTCAAGCCATGTAATGCCCTGTTCCGTTTAAGGTCATTGGGGCGGCTGACGGTGACGGCTTCACCTTCCATTTTGATTTCCATTTCGGGAACTAAAACACGGCTTAGTTCTCCCTTAGGACCTTTTACAGTCACTTTATTATTTTCTGCAATTTCGACCGTGACTCCGGCGGGAATTGCGATTGGCATTCTACCGATTCGTGACATTGCCCGTACCTCCTTTTTCTATCTTAATTAACTAATTCTGCCATTTTTTACCAGATGAACGCTAAAACTTCACCGCCAACATTAAGCTCGCGGGCTTTTTTATCCGTAAATACACCTTGGTTAGTAGATACAATTGCAACACCAAGGCCGCCTAAAACTTTGGGCAGCTCATCTCTTCCGGCATACACACGCAAACCGGGCTTTGAAATACGCTTAAGACCAGAAATAATCTTTTCGTTCCTGTCCGCGCCATACTTAAGGATAATGCGGATTGTCTTAAAGCTTCCATCATCAATAACTTCATATTTTTTTATATAACCTTCTTCATAAAGAATCTGGGCAATCGCCTTTTTCATTTTTGAAGACGGTATATCAACTGTATCATGTTTTGCAGTATTTGCATTACGAATTCTTGTAAGCATATCTGCGATAGGATCGCTCATTGTCATTTCTTTGACCTCCTGTTTTAATCTATGTGGGGCATCAATCCCTTACCAACTGGCTTTGCGAACACCGGGAATTTGGCCTTTGTATGCTAAATCGCGGAAACAGATACGGCAAATTCCGTATTTCCTTAGATAAGCATGAGGGCGACCACATATTCTGCAACGATTATATGCCCGCACCGAAAACTTTGGTTTGCGCTGTTGCTTAATCTTCATTGATGTTTTTGCCATACAATTTATCCTTTCTTAATCTGCAAAATTTGCAAACTGGTTTTTCTATACCTTTGCAAACGGCATATTGAACAAAGTTAAAAGCTCACGTGCTTCTTCGTCATTTTTGGCTGTTGTGACGATGATTACGTCCATTCCCCGGACCTTGTCAACCTTATCATATTCGATTTCCGGGAAAATCAACTGCTCTTTGATACCAAGGGAATAATTTCCGCGGCCGTCAAATGCGTTGGGATTAACTCCCCTAAAGTCACGGACACGGGGTAAGGCAAGATTGATAAGCCTGTCAAGGAACTCATACATTCTTGTTCCGCGGAGCGTTGTTTTGCAGCCAATGTTCATGCCCTCACGAAGCTTAAAGTTGGCAACGCTTCTTTTTGCCTTGGTGATAACCGCTTTTTGCCCGGTGATGATTTCCATGTCCTTGACGGCTGATTCCAATATCTTTGCATTGTCCCTAGCTTCGCCAACTCCCATGTTTACGACAATTTTCTCGATTTTCGGCACTTGCATTATATTTTTATAGCCAAACTTTTTCATCATGCTTTCAGTGATTTCAGTTTTATACGTTTCTCTAAGTCTGCTCAAGATAAAGACCTCCTTTCCATCTCGTTTAACCAATTACGTCGCCTGTCGATTTGGCAAAACGTACTTTCTTGTCCTTTTCAAATTTGAAACCAATCCGGGTCGGTTTTCCTTTATGGACATACATGACATTGGAAATGTCAATCAGGGCTTCCTTATGGATGATTCCGCCATTTTGATTAGCTTGCGAAGGTTTCGTATGCTTGGTAATAATGCCGACGCCTTCAACTAATACACGGCCTTTCTTCCGGTCAACCTCAAGGACTTTTCCCTCTTTTCCATTATCTTTTCCGGCGATGACCTTAACTGTGTCGCCTTTTCTGATCTTTAACATTGCCATAATACTCTCTACCTTTCCAGTACCTGCAAACTTTGGGACGCAGGACCAAATTTACCCCGGAACGAAGTTCCGTTTAAAGCACTTCTGGGGCGAGCGATACAATTTTCATAAACTGCTTTTCGCGCAGTTCCCTTGCTACCGGCCCAAAAATACGAGTTCCCCGGGGGGTCTTGTCATCTTTGATGATAACGGCGGCATTGTCGCTGAATTTGATATAGGAGCCATCCTTGCGGCGAGCGCCTTTTACCGTGCGGACAACAACTGCATGGACTATTTCGCCCTTTTTGACCATCCCGCCGGGATTTGCGTCTTTTACCGTCGCGATGATTGTATCACCAATATTGGCATATCTTCTCGAAGAGCCGCCTACGACCCTAATGCAAAGAATTTCTTTTGCCCCGGTATTATCAGCAATCCGCAATCTGCTTTCTTGTTGGATCATCTTTTTTCCCTTTCTCTCTTAATAGACGAAGTTATAGCGTCATTTGGCTCTTTCCGTTATTTCGACCAAGCGCCATCTCTTTTCTTTTGACAGCGGGCGGGTTTCCATTACTTTTACGGTATCGCCAATATTGCATTCATTGTTTTCATCATGGGCTTTTAATTTATAAGTTCTCTTGACGATTTTCCCGTAAAGAGGATGCTTAATCCGGTTTTCAATGGAAACAACTATTGTTTTGTCCATTTTATTGCTAGTGACTTTCCCGGTGCGTGTTTTTCTTAAATTTCGTTCCACGAGGTTCTCCTTTCAAAAACTTTTACTGTGTTCTTGCCTTTTGGGTGATAACAGTTTGAATCCTGGCGATGTTCCGGCGAACATCTTTGATTCTTGCGGTGTTATCAAGCTGGTTAGTTGCATTCTGGAACCGCAGGTTAAAAAGCTCCTTTTTGGTATCAACTAATGCTTTTTTTAGTTCCTCATCGGTTTTATTCCGTAAATCATCAAGGTATTTTTTATTCTTCATTTATACCCCCCTCTCCGCTAACGGCGGCATCAAGATCAGCTTTCGACATAATCTTACATCTGCAAGGAAGCTTGTGCATTGCAAGACGTAATGCTTCTCTTGCTGTTTCTTCGGGAACTCCGGCGATTTCAAACATGACGCGGCCGGGCTTAACAACTGCTACCCAATATTCAAGCGTACCTTTACCTGAACCCATCCGGGTTTCGGCCGGTTTGGTCGTCACCGGTTTATCGGGAAAAATTTTGATCCAAACTTTTCCGCCACGTTTTATATATCTGGTCATTGCGATACGGGCCGCCTCGATTTGATTGGACTTTATCCAACAAGGTTCAGAGGCAATTAAACCGAATTCGCCATAGCTGATGACATTTCCGCGGGTGGCTTTGCCACGGATTCTGCCACGGAACTGTTTACGACGTTTTACTCTTTTTGGCATTAACATTTAGATACCGCTCCCTTCCTGCGAAGATAATAAATCTTCGTTATTTTTTACTGGAAGTATTTCGCCTTTATAAATCCACACTTTGACTCCGACCTTGCCGTAAGTGGTATTAGCTTCGGCAACACCGTAGTCAATATCAGCGCGGAGGGTCTGCAAGGGAATAGTGCCTTCGCTATAGAACTCAGTCCTGGCAATGTCAGCACCGCCCAAACGGCCAGATACTGCTGTTTTGATCCCAAGGGCTCCTGCTTTCATCGTGCGTCCCATGCAGGATTTCATTGCCCGGCGGAACGAAACACGATTCTCCAGTTGTAAAGCAATGTTTTCCGCAACTAACTGGGCATCGCGGTCAGGACGTTTAATTTCTTTGATGTCAACGGATAGTTTTTTGTCCGTCATTTTCTGCAAAGCTTTTTTGGTAATTTCGATTTCATTGCCGCCTTTGCCAATGACAACACCGGGCTTGGCGGTAAATATAATAACCCTGACGCGGTCGGACGCTCTTTCGATTTCAATCTTGGAAATTCCGGCTGCGTATAGCTTTTTTTTCAAATATTTCCTGATCCTGTGATCTTCGACCAGAAAATCGGCAAATTCCGCGTCAGCGTACCATCTGGAATCCCAGTCTCTTATTATTCCGACTCTTAGGCCGTGAGGATTAACCTTCTGTCCCATTTTTCTTTCTCCTTCTTTAATGTTCGCAAGAAGCTTGCCAAAATGGCAAAGCCATCTATTTTAGCGCGGTCATGCTTATTTTTTCTCATCAAGCACGATGGAAATGTGGCTCATGCGTTTTTCAATCCGGTAAGCCCGGCCTTGCGCTCTTGGCTGAATCCGTTTCATCGTCGGCCCTTTGTTGGCAAAACACTCCGCGATAACCAGATTTTCCGGATTGGGAAATTTGGCAGGGTCTTGGCCATATTTGTATTCGGCGTTCGCAATAGCCGATTGCAATAACTTTTTGATAACGCTTGATGCGTAGCGGGGATTGTATGAAAGAATCGCTAAAGCGGTCGTTACATCTTTTCCTCTGATGGCATCGAGTACGAAACACGCTTTTTGGACGGAAACCCGGGCGTATGATAATTTCGCTTGGGGTCTTATATCCACTTTCGCGTTACGTTCACGTTTAATTTGCGATCTGTGTCCTTTTGCCATAATTTTTTCCTTTCTTCTATAGCCTGTGAAGCTTTGGATTTCACTTCACGATTTATTTAACCCGTGATTTTTTCTCGTCCTTGCCATGCCCGCGATAAGTCCTTGTGCTGACAAACTCGCCTAATTTGTGGCCAACCATGTCTTCTGTGATATAAACCGGAACGTGCTTTCTTCCGTCATGCACAGCAATTGTATGTCCCACAAAAGTAGGGAAAATCATCGAACGGCGAGACCAGGTCTTAAAAACCTGCTTTTGCCCCGAAGCATTTAAAGCATTAATTTTCTTCAGGACGCTTTTATCTGCAAATGGTTCTTTTTTTAGTGATCTGCTGGACATATAATCCTCCTTGTTATCCAAATCTATTTTACTAACTCTAGGAGCTTCGCTCTAGAATTACCTACTTCATGGCTTTTCCGTCACGCCGTCTGACAATTAACTTGTTCGAAGCTTTTTTCTTCTTCCTTGTTTTGAGGCCGAGGGCTGGCTTGCCCCATGGGGTACTTGGGCCGGGGCGGCCGATACCGGTTCTGCCTTCACCACCGCCGTGAGGGTGGTCGTTGGGGTTCATGACCGATCCGCGGACGGTCGGGCGGAAGCCCATATGGCGTTTCCTGCCAGCTTTGCCGATATTAATCAAGTTGTGGTCGCCATTGCCGACAACACCGATTGAAGCGCGGCAACGGATCGGAACCATGCGCATTTCGCCTGAGGGAAGACGCAAGGTCGCATATTTGCCTTCTTTTGCCATCAGCTGGGCGCTTGTCCCGGCTGAACGGACCATCTGGCCGCCTTTGCCTGGCAATAGTTCAATATTGTGGATATTCGTACCGACAGGGATTTTGTCAAGCGGCAAGCAGTTGCCGACTCTTATCTCCGCATCAGGGCCGTTCATTATTTTCATTCCGTCAGTTAAGCCTTCCGGCGCGAGGATATATCTTTTTTCGCCGTCAGCATAAGCAATAAGGGCAATATTTGCTGAACGGTTAGGGTCGTACTCAATGCCAAAAACCGTTCCGCTGATTCCGTCCTTAATTCTTTTAAAATCAATAATCCGGTATTTCCTTTTCGCGCCGCCGCCGCGATGGCGGACGGTAATTTTCCCTTGGTTATTGCGGCCAGCCTGGCGGCGTAAGGGAGTGCAAAGAGACTTTTCCGGCTCATGCTTGGTGATTTCCTTAAAATCTGATCCGGTCATCTGTCTTCTTGACGGTGTATATGGGTTATAAGTCTTAATTCCCATGACTTAGGTTCTCCTTTCGGGGGTGGTCATTTTACGTGAACCATTCATCAAGAATGGGCCATGTGTTTGCAGTCCTTTTTATAATCCGGTAAATATTTCAATGTCTTTGCTTTCAGCCGTCAATTGGACGATTGCTTTTTTGGTCTTGGCGGTACGGCCATATATATTGCCGCGCCGTTTTACTTTGCCATCGTAGTTCATGGTATTGACTTTTTTTACCTTTGCTCCGTCAAACATTTTTTCGACCGCTTCTTTAATCATGGTCTTGTTTGCTTCGGGATGGACATGGAAAGTATATTTCTTTTCGCCCATGACTTCCATGCTTCTTTCGGTAATAACCGGCTTTAAAATCACATCATAGTATTGTAATGCTGCCATTATGCGTATACCTCCTCAATTTTGGCGACGGCATCCTTAGTAAGAATCAGGGTGTCGCCTTTTAAGATATCATACACGTTGATGGTGTTTGGCCCGGCTGTTTTGATTTTGGGAATGTTGCGGGCGCTTTTTATGATGTTTTGACTTTCATCAGCGATAACAATCAACGCTTTTTTTACTTTTAAGTTGTCAAGGACAAGCTGAAATTTCTTGGTTTTTATTTCGTCAAGCTTAAGCTCGTCTAAAACAATCAGCTTTCCTTCTAAAGCCCGGCTGGTCAAAGCCGATTTAAGGGCAATGCGCTTTTCTTTCTTATTCATTTTGAAGCTGTAATCACGAGGGACGGGGGCAAAAACCACGCCGCCGCCACGCCATTGCGGTGATCTGATTGAACCCTGGCGGGCATGGCCAGTTCCTTTCTGCCGCCAAGGTTTGCGTCCGCCACCCCTAACTTCGGAGCGGGTTTTTGCTTTTTGGGTGCCTTGGCGTTTGTTGGCCAGATATTGGACAACTGCCATGTGTACTAAATGCTTGTTTATTGTGACGCCGAAGATTTTATCGTTTAAATCCAATGTGCCAACTTCTTTGCCTTCCATATTATAAACAGATACTTTTGCCATCTGAGTGGTCCTCCTTTCAAATTAAGCTTGTTAGGCTTTCGTTGTTTTAACCGTTTCTTTTATCGTCACAAGGGTTTTCCTGTTTCCGGGAACAGCCCCTTTAACTAAAATCAAGTTTTTCTCAACGTCAATCCGGACGATTTCAAGATTTTGGACCGTGACCTTTTTATTTCCCATTTGGCCGGGCATTTTCTTTCCTTTAAAAACGCGGGACGGAGAAGATGCCGCACCGCTTGAGCCTTGATGGCGATGGAATTTTGAACCATGCGTCATTGGGCCGCGGTGGAAGTTGTGCCGTTTGATTGCCCCTTGGAAGCCTTTGCCCTTTGAGGTTGCTTGGGCATCAATTCTGTCACCGACAGAAAAAATGTCTGCTTTGATTTCACTTCCAAGTGTATATTCGGAAGCATTTTCAAACGCAAATTCGCGGAGAAAACGTTTGCCTGTCGTCCCGGCTTTTTTAAGATGTCCCATGAGTGCCTTGGGAACGCCGTTCCGGTGGACGATTTCTTTTTTTCCGCTTTTGTCCCGGTTGATGATCCGTTCTTTTTTTTCTATAAAACCGACTTGGACAGCATTATAGCCATCGTTTTCAATCGTTTTAATCTGGGTGACGATACATGGCCCAGCTAAAAGGACTGTTACTGGTATTAACAAGCCATTCTCATCGAAGATTTGAGTCATTCCGACTTTTGTTGCCAAAATTGCTTTCTTCATATTAGTTTTATCTCCTTTAATACAGCGGCCCGGACTAGTCCGTGCTTATATTACTTCTGCTTCATTCTGATGTCGATGTAAACACCAACTGGCATTTCGAGCCTTTGCAAAGCGTCAACTGTCTTGGGGGTCGGGGAAATAATGTCAATCAGCCGCTTGTGGGTTCTTTGCTCGAATTGTTCACGGGAATCCTTATATTTGTGGACTGCCCGTAAAATAGTAATTACTTCTTTTTTGGTCGGCAGGGGAACAGGCCCGGAAACTTGGGAACCGTTCTTCTTCACCGTTTCGATAATTTTCTTCGCCGACGCATCTATAAGTTGATGATCGTAAGCTTTGAGTGTAATTCGCATTACTTGACTTGCCATAAAAGTCGCCTCCTATTCGCACTTTTCTGACTGTACACTCACCCGTGTGTGTCATCTTTCCTTAAAAGAGATGGAAGGACTCGCCTTCCTTGCTTCTAAAAGCATTAAAACACTACTGGTACGTACAGTGACTTGCCGTCATGATATTATTCTAGACCTTCGCTCCACGGAACTAACACAGGCTTCATGGCCCGAAAGAATGCTTGGCATTCTTTTAAACATAGTTTGAAATCTTGGCGCGATTTTCGCTCGCGTTTCCGCTCGCGGTTTTCGCGTCTTCGAGTTTCTCTTTGTTTTGGAACCTCACGCTTCACAGCTATCAATGTCACAGCGAAATCTAGTATACTTTAAAATTTTATGCTTGGCAAGTGTTTTTTTGAAAATTTTAAAAAATTTTTGGGATTTTTTGAATTTTGCGAGGTTTTTATAGTAAATCTGCTTGTAAACCCTAGTATCTCCGCGCATACGAGAGCTGCTGATTCAATGCCCGACTCGCTTTCGCTCCGAGAGAAACATTTTGATGTTATCTCAAGGGTCGGGGCATTTGAATCACACTCTCGTAACGCGGCAGAAGCAATCGTAGCGCGGCAACAACCCCAGTAACGCATAGCTCGCGTAACGCGACAGCTCCCCTAACACGGCAACCCTCTCCGGAACAAATACCGGAATGCCTCGCCAAAATACTTCTGCCACGCTGTTTCATGATGGGGCTGGCGGGAATCATAAACTAAGGCCAGCTGCTCTTCATTAAGTCCCTTATCCCTCATCACTTCAAAAACAAGCTGGGCATAAGGCCAAGTTGACGCATCAATGTCTAAGCCGCCATGGAAGATGAAAATCCGGCTGTCCTTAAGCCGGGCAAAATCATATGATAAAAGGCTGCCCATAATATCATTCTTGGTGTGGGCCATAAAATAAGGCGCAAAAACCATCGCCTTACTGTAAACGCCGGGATATCGAAGCAATATGTCAAGCGAAATAAGGCCGCCCATCGAAGCGCCGCCAACGGCTGTATTTAACAAATCAGGCAAAGTCATATAATTATCATCGATAAAAGGCTTAAGCTGCGCGGTGATAAACTTCCCATATAAATGGCCAGTCGGCTTAATCCCGCTAGGCAGACCAAACATTGACACCATGTCCTGATTGACCGGAAGATCGGGGCAAAGCTCTGAAAAACGCTCCGGGCCATTGTCTATCCCGACAATAATGGCCGGAAAGCCCTCTTCTTCCAACCCTTTCATTTCATGATTGATGTTCCACTTACCCAGCGTTACTCCCGAGGAGCTTAGTTCGTCATCAAACAGATTTTGCCCATCGTGCATATAAAGCACCGGAAACCGCTTTTTTCCGTCATAGCTTTTTGGCAGCAAGACCCGGATCGTCCTCTTTCTTTGATCCGGATATGCTTCCATTGGCAAATCAAAGGTAATTATTTCCATATTTTTCCATTTCTAGTTATTATCAAATTTTCTTACTCGCCCTTATTCGCGCCAGCCGCCAGCCCGCTAATCAAGTACTTCTGCCCAACCCCATATAACAAGCCAATCGGCACGGCAATCAGAATCGCTCCGGCACAAAAAGCCGGGAAATCAGGATTCAAATTGGAAAAATTTGTCATTTCAAACAGGCCAACGGCAAGCGTCCTTTTGTCCATATCATTGATTAGGAATCTGGGCAGGATAAAATCCATCCATGGCAGCATAAACGAAGTCAGCGCAATAAATGAAATCGTCGGGAGCGAAAGCGGCAGAATAATCCTAATAAAAACTTGCAGCTTGGTTGCGCCGTCAATATACGCCGCCTCGTCAATCGACCTTGACAAGTTCATCAGATTGCCTTTCACAAGCCAGACATTAAATGGAATCGAATTTCCCACATAAATAAGAACCAGCATATGAAGATTATTAAGCATCCCAAAATTGAGGGCAATCATATAAAGGGCCGTCAAACTCATAATGCCGGGAAAGGTCTGCATAATCATGACCAGAAGCAGCCCGGCTTTCCTGCCCTTAAATTGAAAGCGGGCAAAAATAAACGCCGTCAAGGTATTAATCAGCACCGAAAAAAACATCGTCAGCAAGGCTATGTACCCGGTATTCCTGTACCAGCTTAAGTAACTTGTCTCCTTAATCAGCCTGACGTAATTATCAAGGGTCGGATTAAGCGGGATTATGCTGGTCCTGGCCAGGCTGCTGATCGGGTTAAAGGACGAACCTAATACCCATAATACAGGATAGAGGACAATAATTGCAACAATAATCAGCACAATATAAATGAGCGTCCGGGCGATGAGTGTTTTTAGTATTGCCAAATTGTTTTTTCTCTTCATGGCTTAATCCTCCTTAAAGGCGCGGGTTTTCATCAAGTTAATCCCGCTTACGGTTGCAATCACAAGGAAAATCAATATGGAAATAGCTGCCGCATAGTTAAACATACGGTTTTCAAGGGTCAGCTTAAAAATCCATGAAATCAAAATATCAGTCGTCCCTGCCATCTGGTAATTGGGGTCAGGCGGGCCGCCCTGGGTCAAAAAGTAAATCGCGCCGAAATTGTTAAAGGCATTGGTGATGTTAAGGACAAGAATCGGGGCAGTTGCGGTCAGGATGGTTGGAAATGAGACGCTTTTAAATTTGTGCCAGCCATTGCCGCCGTCAATCTCAACCGCTTCATAAATCTCCGGGGAAATCGAGGTCATGACCCCGGAAATCAAAGCCATAAAATAGGGGAAGCCCAGCCATGTGTTGACAAGAATAATCGTTGTCCTGGCCCAATTAGTGCTGGTCAGAAAAGGGATTGCCCTTTCGATTAAGCCCGCATTAAGGAGCAGCTGGTTAAACGCGCCGTCCCGGCTAAATAAAAGGGAGAAAATAAGCAGCGAAACCAAGCCGGGTATCGCCCACGGCAAAATATAAATCATGCGCCAGAATGCTTTAAACCTAATGCCCTTTGCATTAATCAGAACCGCCATTAAAAGCCCCAGCCCATAATTTAACAGGACGGAAATAAAAGCCCATGCCACATTCCACGCCAGCACCTTTACTAAAGTCCCGCCCCAAATCGGAATCCTGATAATGTCGGCAAAGGTTTGGAAACCAACCCAATCGACCATGTTTAATGGCGGGATCGTGTTACGGTTATAGTTTGTAAACGCTACGGAAATGCTGGTTACCACCGGAACCAGGACGATAAAAAGGACAAGGATTGCCCCGGGGGTAATCATTATGTACTCAAATGAATTTTTCCAGACATTTTTGATATACTCAACACTGCTTGATTTTTCCCCTTGCTCGATTTCGGCCCTCGAACGGTAAGCATCCCTTATATTCCAGAGCCAGACCAGGCCAAACAAAAGCAAGATGACGGTCGAAATGATTCCGCTTGCCATCAGCATAATTGAGTGGTCGTATACGATTGTCGCGGAGCTTTCCCTGGGGATTTCCCCCAAGGTTATTAAGCCCCACAGCCCTCTTGTAAAATAACCGCAGTTGCGGAAAGTTGCTTCCTTAAGCCCGGCCAGCACGGAAAATGTCCCGGTTGAAAGCTCGATAAAGATAAGGATAGCTTGGACAAGGAAAAAAATGAAACCCTTAAGCTTCTGCTTGTTGATAACTTGGCCGCTGCCCCAAATAATAGCGGAGCAAACCATGCAAATAATTTTCATTCTCATAAGAACTATACCTCTTGCTACTATTATAATCCGCTGTGTTGCGTATCACTTGCTGTGTTTTATATCACCTGCTGTAATGTGTATCGCTTGCTGTAATGTGTATCGCTTGCTGTAATGTATATCACTTGCTGTAATGCTGTAATGTATACCACATTAGGGAGAATGCAACACGCCAAAGGAGTGTTGCATTCTTTTTTAAAGCTCCCGCAGGGAGATTTTTTTTACTCGTACATCGACCTGCCATCAGCTTGGAGCAGGAGTTCATAAGATTCCATGGCTTTAATCTGCGCCTCGCTAATCGTTAACGTGCTGTCCCAGACAAATGTCAGCGTATCCATCATCGGCACCCAGATAAGGCCAAACTCCGGGATGGCCGGGGCTGAGAATGTATAGGGGGCCTGTTCCGCAAGGCCAAGCAAAACTTCATCTTCCGCCAGCCCGTCAATTCCGGAAATATCTTTTAAGGCAGGGCCAACGCCAGTAATTTCATAAACTATGCTGGCGGCCTCTTTTGTTGCCATAAATTCAGCAAAGGCAAAAGCAGCGTCAAAATTCTTTGAATAAGATGAAACACCCATTATAACCGAACCGATGAAGTTGCGGGGCTGAATGCCGTTGATGGTCGGAAGCTTGGTCGCGCCGACTCTGATGCCATTTTCTGCCGCTTGGTTAGCCAGCCACGAGTGGGCAACAATATAAGGCACTTCGCCGCGGGCAAAAGCGTTAAAAGTAAACTCATTATTGTTAGTGTCGGCGGCATCAACATCAAATATCTCGCGCAGGGATTGATAGAAAGCAAGCCCGGCAGCAAATTCAGGGCTGTCAAAGCCCGGATTCCGCCAGTCATCACCGTTTGGCCCAAACAATCTGAAACCGAAAGTATCAAAGATAAAATAGCTGTGGTAAAAATCAAACGCCAGCCAGCGCATTGCATATTTGTCAATCGAGGGGTCATTATAGGAATGGGCAAACTCAATTAGCTCCTCAAAGGTTTCCGGAGTTCCATCAACTAAGTCCTTGTTGTATAAAAGGCCATAGTTTTCAAGGGTAAATGGCACTCCATAAAGATTGCCGTTTTTGGTTGCCATGTCAATAGCGTTATCAAGGATTACATCATCAAGCCGCGCCTTAATATCATCTGGAAAGGGTTCTAGAAAACCATCGTCAACAAGAGTGTTAATTGCGTCATGGTTTAAAAAGATAACGTCACCGCCGATTCCGCTTGGGCCGTCAAGGGCAAGCTTGTCAGGGGCTTCCATTCCGACTACCTCTAATCTGACGTTTACATTCGGGTAGTGGGCGTTAAAGGCTTCGATGATCGCCTTGCCCTGTTCTTCAATGCCGTACCAGACAACTAAATCACCGCCGATTTCTTTCACTGGCGCGGTTTCGTCTGTGCTTGTGCCAGATGAAGCTGTCCCTTCTTGGTTTGATTGGGTGCTGCTCCCGCTTTCTTGCGGAGCTTGGCCAGGACCACACGCAACAAGGGAAAGCATGAGTGCTGAAGCCACGATGAGTTTAAATAATTTTTTCATTTTTTTCCTCCATTTTTTAAATATGTTTGCTGATTGCAATATTTGTGAAAATTTTCTCTGTCGATTTTCCCGATGGGAAATTTTGGAAATTCGCAACTAGTTGTAATAAAAATTTTCCATCGGCTTTTAAATATGAATAATAGCTATCTTCGTTTTATCAGTATATCTTACAAGTAAAAAAAAGTCAATAAAATTTATGAAAATATCTTGACTTTTTTGTTACAACGTTGTATATTGTAATTATGAAAACGAGGAAATTTTCACAGGAGGATTATCATGGCTGTAACTATTAAAGATGTCGCTCGCGAAGCAGGTGTTTCTTTTTCCACGGTGAGCAAGGTCGTCAACAACTCCCCTTTCATTTCTGAGGCTACTGCCTTAAGGGTCAAAGAAGTGATTGAGCGAATGAACTATACCCCCAATGTCCGGGCTGCCAATTTCAAACGGCGTTCGACCCGCAGCATTGCTTTTCTTTCACTTCTACATAAAGGGGAAGCTTATGCCAACCCGCATATGTTCGAGTTTTTCTGCGGCGTTCACCGGGAATTGGCACGTAAAGGTTACAGTATCACCTTTATGAACGTCTCCGGCGACAAAAAACCCGGCGATACGCTTAAGGCCGTTTTTTCTGCCGGGGGTTATGATGGAGTTATTATCCACGGCTGGGCGCTTAACCATGATACCGCAACTATGCTGGTCAAGGAAAGCTTCCCGCACGTTGTAATGGGCAAGCCGGCATTTGAAAGCCAGGTCTGCTGGATTGATACGAATAATATTCTGGCCGGGGATATTGCCGCCCGCCACCTTATCGAGGGCGGCTCGCAAAACATCGCCTTTATCGGCGGTGACCGGAACGATACTATCTCAATGCGGCGGTTAAGCGGAGTCCGGGCGGTGCTGCGCGGATTTGGGCTTAAAATGCCGGAAAGCAATGTTCTTTTAACTGACGCAAGCCTTGAAGAAAGCCGTTTAGGGGCAGCCAAGCTGTTAAGCCAAGACAAACGGCCAGACGGAATTATCTGTTCATGTAATCCGGTTGCCATTGGGGTGCTTGAGGCAGTCCGCGAGGCAGGGCTTTCCATGCCCAGTGATTTACAATTAATCACTTTTGACGCTTATCCTTTTACGCATATCATGAACCCATCGCCAACGGTTGTGAATACTGATTTTTTTGAGCAGGGGGAACAAACAGCGTCCCAGCTTTTAAAAAGCATTAAGAATCCTGCCCTCCGCGTCCAAAGCTATGTTGCCCTGCCGGAACTCATTGCACGTGGCACAACGAATAATATTTTGTAATTTTTTGAAAATTGATGTAAAATGAATTAGATGCAAGTCACTCAAAATATAACTCTTCGTGGAGTCTGTGGCCTAATTGGCATTAAAATAAAAATTCTATTAATATAGAAGGCGGCCAAGGACTCACTACGAGTTTATTTTGCTTTCCTTGCAGTAACAATATCAACAAAGGAGAAAAAATGCCCAAAATAACCCCTTTTAGTGCAATTCGTCCGAGTAAGGACCATGCGGCGAAAATAGCGGCCCTGCCATATGACGTTTATAACCGCAAGGAAGCAACGGAAATAGTCGCAAGTGAACCCCTTTCGTTCCTAAAGATTGACCGCGCCGAAACCAGCTTTCCCGAAGATGTCAGCACATATGACGACCGGGTCTATTTTCGTGCCAAAGAACTGCTTGGCGCGATGATTGATGACGGTGCTTTTATAATAGAAGATAACGCCTGTTATTATATTTATGAGCTTAAGATGGGCGAGCATATTCAAACTGGCATTGCCGCCTGTTCGGCCGTTTCTGACTATGAAGAAAACCGGATTAAAAAGCATGAAAATACCCGCCCGGAAAAAGAACTGGACCGCATCCGCCATATTGACATAACTAACGCCCATACCGGCCCTATTTTTATGGCATATCGGCGTAATGAAGTTATTAACGGGATTGTGGCAGAAGCCAAAAAAGCCGTCCCCGAATATGATTTTACTTCCAGTGATGGCATTCGCCACCGCGTTTGGGTCATTAATGAAAGTAAAACGATAATAGAACTTGAGAAGGCTTTCCTTGCTATCCCGGCAACCTATATCGCGGACGGACATCACCGCTGTGCTTCCGCAGTAAAAGTCGCCCACAAACGGAAAGCAGAAAATCCCCGCCACCAAGGCAATGAAGAATATAACCGCTTTTTATCGGTTTTATTCCCTGATGATGAGCTTAAAATCCTGCCTTATAACCGGGTTGTTGCCGACCTTAACGGCCTAAGCATTGATGAATTAATTAAAGCCATCGAAAGCCAAGGCTTTTTAATCGAACATCTTGGCGAAGAAGCATACGCACCCGACCGCAAAGGCTGTTTTGGAATGTACTTAAGGAATGGCTGGTATCGTCTGACCGCAAAAACAGAGCTTTTATCCGCTGACCCAGTCGCAGGCCTTGATGTCGCTATTTTGCAGGATTATTTATTAAAGCCAGTCTTTGGAATTGATGACCCCCGCACGGACAAGCGGATCGATTTCGTCGGCGGAATCCGGGGCTTACATGAGTTAGAAAAAAGAGCGTCATCTGATATGATGGCCGCGTTTTCGATGTATGCTACTTCGATCCAAGAACTATTAGCCGTAGCCGATGCCGGGCTGTTAATGCCGCCAAAGTCAACGTGGTTTGAGCCAAAACTAAGGAGCGGGCTGTTTATTCATGCCTTAAACAACGTCCCAATCTGAATCCCCTCCAAAATATCAGGGATATTGTAGACCCTTTCACCATTGGCAATGACCATGTCAATCCCGGCCATATTCGCAATTTGGGCGGCGGCAATTTTCGTTGCCATCCCGCCAGTCCCGACATCAGATTTGACCCCTTTTGCCATTTTTACAAGCTCTGGATTTATTTCCTTAACGCAATTAATGAAAACCGCGCTTTCGTTAACGCGGGGGTCGTCAGTATAAAGGCCGTTGATGTCGGTCAGCAAAATCAAAAGATCCGCCCCAACCAGCTCGGCAACATAAGCAGAAAGCGTATCATTATCGCCAAAATTGTCGCTTTGGATTTCGTCCGTGGAAATAGCGTCATTTTCATTCAAAATCGGAATCACACCCATGCTTAATAATTGCCCCAGCGTCCGCTGGGTATTTGCACGGGTTGTTTCATTGGTAATGACGTTTTTAGTCACCAGGATTTGGGCAATCGTCTGATTGTATTCGGCAAATAAACGCTGGTAAATCATCATCAGCTGTGCTTGCCCGACAGCGGAACAGGCTTGGGTAACTGCCAGCTCACGAGGACGCTCTTTTATCCCCAGCGCTTTTCTCCCCGCCCCGACTGCGCCGCTTGAGACAACAATAACTTCTTTATTGCGATTACGGATATCGGTAAAAACCCTGACATATTTTTCCAATTTTAATAGGTCGATATGCCCGGTTTCGGCGTGGGTTATGATTGACGTCCCAATTTTGATGACAATCCGTTTTTTTCTTTGGAGATAAGTCCGATCAATAATTGTGTCCATACTTGTCCTTTCGGTCTTGCGTTAATCCTAATGCCTTGGTATCATATTATAATAAACCGCTTAATTTGACAAGTTATTTCTTGCCAAGGGAGACAACATGATTTTATGCACGGAATGCTATCTGCAAAAAAATGATCAAACCTTAATGCTTTACCGCAATAAAAAGAAAAATGACATAAACGAGGGTAAATATATCGGGCTTGGCGGAAGATTTGAGTTTGGCGAGTCACCGGAAGAATGCGTCATCAGGGAAGTTAAGGAAGAGGCCGGGGTTACGCTTAAGAGCTTCCGTTTCCGCGGGACGGTTACTTTCCTTAGCCATGAAAAAGGCGACCCGATTTATATATTTTTCTTTACTGCTGATCAATTTGACGGCGAGATAAAAGATTGTGACGAAGGCGAGCTTTGCTGGGTCGAGACGGATAAAATCGCCGCGCTTAATTTGTGGGCTGGTGACCATCTAATCTGGGAGTGGCTTAAAGCCGACAAGGGGATTTTTAGCGCCAAGCTTATTTATGATGGGGACAATTTGATGGAACATCATGTGAGGTTTTACTAATTGAAAGCAACTTTATTGACAATCGCCAAAGATACCTTTGCCCGCTTGCGAGATGACTTCCGCAAATATTGGTGGTTACTTTTCATTTTTGCGGCGTATTATGTCATGATCCATTACTTTTCCGCCGCCACTTGCCCAATTTACCAAATCATCGGCTTGCCTTGCGCTGGCTGCGGAATGTCGCGAGCAACCAGGTTTGTCCTGACCGGGCAATTTGCCCGCGCCTATTATTTGAACCCTTTGGCTTTTGGCATTGTCTTTTTTGCATTTTACTGCGGATTCCATCGCTATATTAGAGGAAAAGCAATTCCTTATTTTATCCAAGGCATCATTTTGCTTTTTGCTTTACTTTTAATTTTCTATTTTGTCAGGATGTATCTTTATTTTCCCGGCCGTGTGCCTTATGTTTACAACTACAACAATTTGATGGAAGATTATTTTCCCGGTTATCGGGCATTTATCCGGAGGCTGCTTAATTTTTAGATGGCTATTCCCATCATTAGATGGGTTTCCATCATTCGATGGCTTCCCACCGTCCCGATGCCCCGCACGGTAAGATTAACCCGTTTTCCGTGACCGGAAGACCGATTTCAGCAGCTTTGACATGGCCGCCGAAGCGGGGGACAAGGACCGTATTTAGCATATATGAAAGCACCGAGGGCTGTAATCCGGTGGTATATGAATTTACCAAAAAGAAACTTGCTTCTTTTGTGAGGAGCTGGGCGGCAAGCTCGATAAACGCAAAAATATTTTCTTCCATCTTCCAGACTTCACCCTTTGGCCCGCGTCCGTAAGACGGCGGATCCATGATGATTCCGTCATAGGTACTGCCGCGGCGGATTTCCCGCTCGGCAAACTTAATACAGTCATCAACCAGCCAGCGGATTGGTTTAGCGTTCAACCCAGAGGCCACAGCGTTTTCCTTTGCCCAGCTTAACATTCCTTTTGCTGCGTCAACGTGGGTCACGCTTGCCCCGGCTTTTGCCGCGGAAATCGTTGCCCCCCCGGTATATGCAAACAAATTAAGAACCTTAAGCGGCCGCTTTAATATTTTCGTCCGCAAGCGGATTTTTTCCGCACACCAGTCCCAATTAACCGCTTGTTCGGGGAAAATCCCCGTATGCTTAAAGCTAAATGGCTTAAGACGGAAAACCAAACCGTGATAACTAATGCTCCATTCTTCCGGCAAATCAAAAAATTCCCATTCGCCGCCGCCCTCTTTGCTGCGGTGGTAATGGGCATTTGGTTTCTTCCAGCCGGGATGGGTTTTTGCTGTTTTCCATATCACTTGGGGATCGGGACGGATCAAAAGATAATCACCCCACCGTTCAAGCTTTTCTCCGGAAGAAGCCGCCAGTATTTCATAGTCATGCCAATTTAAGTTTGTCCACATCGGGATTATCCCCTTAGCCTTTTTATTTTTATCCTGTCAAAGATAGTTTTAGAAAGGGTAACATATGGGGCAGGAAATGTCAACTTTACAAAACTTTAATTTTTCATTATAATCATATTATGAAAATAAAAACACTTGCTTCAAATTCTACCGCCATTTCTAAGCGCGAAACAGAAAATGCCCGCCTTTCCTATGAGGCCGCCTTAGAAAGCATTGTTTTATTTGAAAATGATGGGGCTTTACCGTTGAAGCCGGGCAAAATTGCCCTTTATGGCAATGGGGTGATCTACACCCTAAAAGGCGGCACCGGAAGCGGTGAGGTCAATGAACGTAACAGCGTTTCAATTCTTGAGGGTTTTTACAATGCTGGCTTTACGGTCACAAACCAAAGCTGGTTAAGTGATTATCGGGCTGAGCATGATTCAAAGCTTGCTCTTTATAATGAAGCGGTGAAGAAAATGGTCAAAGACGCATTTTTAAAGCTGCGTTTTTCCGTTCTCCATGAGGTTATCGGGCTTAGTTTTAACCACCCTTACGGGCGGATGGTTACTGCTGATGATGTCATCGAAAGTGCTTGCGATACTTGTATTTTCGTCTTGGCAAGGCAAGCAGGGGAAAGCATGGACCGCAACCCCGATGATTTTTCATTTAATCTTGCCAATGAAGAAATCGAGCAAATCCGTTTCCTTGCCAAAAACTACAAGAAAACGATTATTGTCATTAATACCGGGGCTTGCATGAATCTTAGCCCCTTATCCACAATAAAGGGAATCAACTCCATCATCTATATGGGTATGCTCGGCGGAACAGGGGGCAAAGCTTTAGCTGATATCATTGCCGGGCATTGCTCGCCGTCTGGCCACTTGGCCGCAACATGGATGAAAACTTATGATGATGTCCCATTCGGGCGGACTTATGGGAAGCTTACCAAACAAGCAAAGGAAGCTGATTACAAAGAAGGTATTTTTGTCGGCTACCGTTATTATGATACTTTTAATGTCGAGCCGCGTTATGAATTCGGCTACGGCAAAAGCTATACGAGCTTTATGTTCCAATGCCTTTCAGCGGTGGTAGATAAGACCACCATTTCAATGCGGGTCTCCGTGACTAATACCGGCAATTATTTTGCCGGGCGAGAGGTTGTCCAAATTTACGCTTGCGGCCCCAAAAATATTGCCCGCCCTTATCAGCAATTGGCCGCTTTTGGCAAATCAAAGACTCTTGCCCCGCAAACTTCAGAAGAGCTTTTACTTAGCTTTGACATGAAAGATCTGGCAAGATACGATGAAAAAATCAATGCCTTTATCCTTGATACCGGGGAGTATGTCGTCCGGATTGGCAATTCAAGCCGTAACACCATCCCTTATGTTTCCGTCTCAATCGCCAGCGATACTGTTATTTCGCGCCATCTTCCCTTTAAACGCGAACGGCCAAACATCACCGAAATTGCCCATCCCAATGGGCAAAAAAATAATGGCCACAATATGAACCGCTCGAAAAATTATTTTTTGGAAGCCGACAACCGTGAGCCGATTTTCCGGCTTAAGATAAATGTTGAAGATTTCCCCAGCTATAATTATACCGTCAGAATGGAAAACATCTATGAAGCGGAAAATTATTTTGATGACAAAAACGAAGCGGTGAGAAATGTTTTAAATGCCCTCACAATCAATGATTGCGTTGATGTTGTTGTCGGGGACGGCATGGATATCACGGGTAAAGTCCATGATTTTTACTGTCCCGGCGCGGTTGGTTATACAACGCCAAGGCTAATAAGCAAGGGCTTACAGGATATTGCCCTAAGTGACGGCCCAGCTGGAATCCGGCTTCTCAAAACGGCTGGAGTCCGCGGAAGAAAAGTTAAAGCAATGGAGCCGATGGTCAGCTTCTTTAATTACCTGCCGAAATTTATTTTAAAAAGGATTTTGGGTAACCCAAAACGCGACAAAATCGTCTACCAGTATACCACCGCTTTCCCCGCCGCCCATTCCCTTGCGCAGTCTTGGAATACCGAATTGATGACGGCGGTCGGGCGGGCAATTAGCCGTGAAATGACTGAATACGGCGTGACTTTCTGGCTTGCGCCCGGAATGAATATCCACCGTAATCCTTTATGCGGACGGAATTTTGAGTATTATAGCGAAGATCCGCTTCTAAGCGGAAAAATGGCGGCAGCGGTGACAAAAGGAGTTGAGGAAACGCCGGGCAATTTTGTCACGCTTAAGCATTTTTGCTGTAACAACCAAGAAACCGAACGGATGCAGATGTCGAGCAACTTAAACGAGAGGGCATTACGGGAAATTTACTTAAGGGGCTTTGAAATCGCGGTAAGGGAAGCCAAACCGACCGGGGTTATGTCTTCGTACAACAAGTTAAACGGCATTTATACCGCCAATAGTTATGATTTATTGACTAGGGTTTTGCGGCATGAATGGGATTTTGACGGTGTTGTCATGACTGATTGGCTGGCAACAACAAAAGGGGTTGCCAATCCGGCTTTGTGCCTAAAGGCCGGAAATGATTTAGTTATGCCGGGCATGAAGAGGGACAAGAAAACGATTCTTAAGGCCTTGAAGAAAGGCTTAATCAGCGAAAATGATATCCGGCGCAGTGCCGCAAATGTGGTGCGGGCGATAATGCGGGGGCGGGGCGGTGGAAGTGTATAGTAAAAAAGCGGTATGAGGAAAGCTTGTTAAAAGTGTATAGTTAAGGAGCTTCATGAGGAAAACTTTTCCACGTACGCCCGTGAGACTTCGAAATCAAAAGCAAAGTACATAATTTTCGGCCATAAAAATAAATCGCGGCAAATTCCTACTTCGTAAAAAGGAATATTGCTCGCGATTTTTTTTATTTTCCCCTCAATTATGCACTTTTTGATTTCTCGTCTCAAAGGGTGTACTTTGGAAAAATTTCCTCATGAAGCTGTTTATCGTGCCGCTCCCCCTACGTCTCCATCTGTCTGCCGAGGAACCCGGCCGCCGACTGGATTAATTTCTGCTCTACTTCGCCCATCTTGGCTTTTATATCGCTTTCCAAAAGAATGACCGCACCAATGACATCACCCTCACAAATAATCGGTGCAATAGCCTGGTGTTCATAATCCGTGCTTGATGTCTCATTGGAAACATTAATAAAACCCTTGTCGCTTCTGCTTGCAATCACCGTTTCGCGGTTATTAATCTTATCTTCCAGCTCACTGCTTAACGATTTTCCAATCAAATGCTTAAAGCCGCCGGAAACAGCAATGAATTGGTCACGGTCAGCAATCAAGGCAGTATGGCCCGAAACTTGGGCAAGGCTTTCCGCATATTGTTTTGCAAAAGTGGTCATTTCACCAATCGGTGAATATTTTTTCAAAATAATCTCACCTTCACGGTCGGTAAAAATTTCCAGCGGATCGGATTCCCTAATCCTCAAGGTCCGGCGAATTTCTTTAGGTATGACAATACGACCAAGGTCGTCTATTCTTCTTACAATTCCTGTTGCTTTCATATTTATTTCCTCCAAATCGTATCTTTAATTTACTTACGCTAAATATGGTAATTCTGGTAAAACTGGTCACTTGTTTCTATTATTTGTAAAAATAGAGAAATTATGTGCTATGGAACTGGTAGATTATGCGAGTTGCTTGCCTGCTTCAAAAATGCGGTAATAAAGCTGTCTATTGCGCCATCCAAAACGGCGTCAACATTTCCCGACTCTTCATTGGTACGGTGATCCTTGACCATTGTATAAGGCTGCAAAACATATGAGCGGATTTGGTTGCCCCAGCCAATTTCCGTTATTTCACCGCGGATATCCGATAATTTTTCGGCGTTAGCTTCCTGCTTTACAACCAAAAGCTTTCCTTTCAGCATCTGCATTGCTTTGTCCCGGTTCTGGTGCTGGGAGCGTTCGTTTTGGCACTGGACGACTATCCCGGTCGGAAGATGGGTAATCCGGATTGCTGATGAAGTTTTGTTAATATGCTGGCCGCCCGCACCGCTGGCGCGGTATGTGTCAACGCGGATTTCATCATCACTTATCTCAATATTAGCATCTTCATTTATTTCCGGCATTACGTCCAAGGAAACAAAAGAAGTTTGGCGTTTGCCTTGGGCATTAAACGGCGAAATACGGACGAGACGGTGAACGCCTTTTTCGGATTTCAAATAACCGTAAGCATTTTCGCCATTAATTTGAAAGGTGACTGATTTTATCCCAGCCTCATCGCCATCTAGCAAATCAAGGACTTCAAGGGAAAAACCTTTGCGGTCGGCATAACGGCTATACATACGAAAAAGCATATTGCACCAATCACAGCTTTCAGTCCCGCCTGCCCCGGCATTCAGCTTAAGGATTGCATTGGTGTTGTCGTACTCGCCAGCTAAAAGAGTTGCAATGCGGATATTTTCAAACGTCTGGGCAAAATCATCCAGTTCCGTGCGGATATCAGAAATGACACTTGTGTCATTTTCTTCATAGCCAAGTTCAATCAAGGTTTCGATATCCTCATAAGATGATTCCAAGCCCGCGATAGTCCCGGCGGAATCCTTAAAGGTTTTCAGTTCTTTCATTTTCTGATTGGAAGTGTCGGGGTCGTCCCAAAATCCGGGGGCAGCCATTTCCATTTCCAGTTCTTCAATGCGCTTTAGCTTTGCATCTAAGCTAAAGTGAATCCCTCACTTCCGCTAAAGGGGTTTTGTATGCTAGTAACTCTGATTTCATTTGATCGAGCTCAACCACTTAACGTCACCTTCTTTCTATTTTGGATTTCTATATTGGTACACCTATCCCTGCTTATTTTCACAACATTTCTTGTACTTTTTCCCACTTCCGCAGGGACATGGGTCGTTGGGATAAACTTTGGCATTTTCACGTTTGGCCGGGGTTTTTGCGGCGGAATCATCTTTGTTTGTCCCCGTCACCTTGGCAACTTGCTCACGTTCAACTTTTTGCTCAACACTTATGTGAAGAAGCATCCTAACCGTTTCTTCCTTGATGTGCTGGGTCATTTCGTCAAACATTTCATAACCATTTAACTTGTATTCAACTTTTGGATCGCGCTGCCCATAAGCTTGAAGCGAAACACCTTGGCGCAGCTGATCCATGTCGTCAATATGGTCCATCCACTTTCTGTCAATTGCTTTTAAAAGAACTACCCGTTCTAATTCGCGAATTGCTTCCGCTTCGGGAAATTCCGCTTCTTTGGCTTCGTATAATTTGACCGCCTCTTCTTTTAGCTGCTGGATAAGGGCTTTTTTCTTTGGCGTTTTAACGCGGCCTGTGTTAATCTTGTTAAGCGGGACAATCGGGAGAAGCAGGTTATTAAGCTCGGCAAAATCCCATTCTTCAATATCGGAATCATCACCAATGCAAGTTTCAACGCTGCTTTCCGTAATATCAGTAATCATTTTATATACTACATCACGCATACTCTCGCCGTCAAGGACCCGGCGGCGTTCTTCGTAGATAATTTCTCGCTGTTCATTATTGACTGCGTCAAATTCCAAGAGATTTTTACGGATGCCGAAGTTATTGTTTTCGATTTTCTTCTGGGCTGTTTCAATCGCATTGGTGAGCATTTTGTGTTCGATTTCTTGCCCGTCGGGAATGCCAAGCGTCGTAAACATATTTATCAAGCGTTCCGAGCCAAAAAGCCGCATTAATTCGTCTTCTAATGCGATATAAAATTTTGACTCGCCCGGATCGCCTTGCCGTCCGCTCCGTCCCCGGAGCTGATTGTCAATCCGGCGCGATTCATGGCGTTCAGTACCAACTATTTTGAGCCCTCCGGCAGCGCGGGATTCGTCATCGAGTTTTATGTCCGTACCACGCCCTGCCATGTTGGTCGCAATCGTCACCGCTCCGTGCATACCGGCATCAGCAACGATTTCCGCTTCCATTTCATGGAATTTTGCGTTAAGCACTTTGTGAGGAATGCCATTTTTACTGAGCAGACGGCTTATTTCTTCACTTGCTTCTATCGTAATTGTGCCGACAAGGACCGGCTGGCCTTTTGCGTGGGCTACTTTTACCGACTCAACAATCGCCATCAGCTTTTCGCGCTTGGTCTTAAAAACAGCGTCTTGGTGATCGATCCTCGTCACCTTAACATTGGTTGGGATTTCAACGACATCCATCCCATAAATATCGCGAAATTCTTTTTCTTCGGTTAATGCCGTCCCGGTCATCCCGGCTTTTTTCTCAAATTTATTAAAAAAGTTTTGGAAAGTAATCGTTGCAAGAGTCTTGCTTTCGCGTTTTACTTTGACGTGTTCTTTTGCTTCAATTGCTTGGTGGAGGCCATCTGAATAACGGCGGCCGGGCATAATCCGGCCAGTAAACTCATCGACAATTAAGACTTGGTCGTCTTTTAACACATAATCCTGGTCGCGGTGCATTAGGTTGTGGGCCCGCAAGGCAAGGATAATATTGTGCTGTATTTCTACGTTTTCTGGGTCGGCAAAATTTTCAAGATGAAAGAAACGCTCAACTTTTGTAATGCCAGCGGCGGTAAGATTAACGACTTTATCCTTCTCATTAACGATAAAATCACCAGTTTCTTCGCGTTCGACACCCATCAGCATATCCATTTTGGAAATTTCTTCCATATCAGCGCCGCGTTTTAATTGACGAGCGAGATTATCACATATTTCATAAAGCTTTGTCGATTTCCCGCTTTGCCCCGAAATAATTAAAGGCGTCCTTGCTTCGTCAATTAGGACCGAGTCACATTCATCAATGATGGCATAACTAAGCTCGCGCAAAACGAGCTGTTCTTTATAGATGACCATATTGTCACGCAGATAATCAAAGCCAAGCTCATTATTCGTAACATAGGTGACATCTTTTAAGTAAGCTATCTGGCGTTCCTCTGGGGTTAGGTCATTTAGGACAACGCCAACGCTTAGGCCAAGGAACTCATGGACTTGTCCCATCCACTCAGCGTCACGCTTGGCAAGATAATCATTAACCGTAACAACATAAACTCCGCGGCCGGAAAGGGCATTTAAGTATGATGCAAGCAAGCAGGTCTGGGTCTTTCCTTCCCCGGTCTTAAGTTCGGCAATCCGCCCCTGATGAAGAATGATTCCGCCAATCAGCTGGACGCGGTAATGCTCCGTTTTCAGCACCCGCCTTGTTGCCTCGCGGACAAGGGCAAAGGATTCTACCAGCAAATCATCAAGGGTTTCCCCCTCGGAATACCTTCGCTTAAATGCCAAGGTCTTTTCTTTCATTTCCGCATCGGTAAGCTCCATCATAACTGGACGCAGCTCCTCAATCGCCTGGACCAAGGGCTCAATGCGCTTTATTTCCCTTTCACTATGAGTACCAAAAACTTTTTGGAAAACGTTCATTAAATTACTCCCGTTCTATTAAAATGTAAAAGCTCTGCTTTAGGATAAGCCATTTTGGTTGTTTTATTTAATATATCAGATTGGGCGGATTTATTCAACTTTTTTCTGACGCGCCGAAAACCAATGGGGATACTTGACACTATCAATTATGTTTCCTCGACACACGATTTATTATAATTTATACCGTCTAAAGAGAAGTTTTGTCAAGGTCAATATTACGGGTTTTGGCGTTCGTAATTCTGCTGACAAAGATGCTTGGTAAAAATTTAATTGAGCTGGTGATCCATTTTTATTATACTTTCGCTTGGCAAACTAAAATAATTCGGTTATAATAGAAGTATAATTTTACTTTCAAAGGAAAAATCAATTGAAAAGAGCAGGAACACTTAAAGCAAATCTGTCGGGAGAAGCCGCTTATCATATTTTATCGACCTTGAGCAGTTTGGCAGTTTTTATGTCGGCACATTCGATATCCGATACAATATTGACCGACAGCGGGTGTTGAGAAAACAACTTCAAAATATCCATTTCTACAACTTTGTAATTTGCACGAACACCAATTCGTTCGTCGATTGGCAGGGCATAGAATCTCTTATCTGCGGTATAATCTATTTCTGTCCATTCCGTTCCCGCCATCCAGCTAAAAGTAAATTGCTCATTCTGAGAAGCGGATATAATGCCGTGGGTAGAGGCTAAATTGAATTGATAGCCTGTATATATCATGTTTCCCACATAATTTGTTGGAGCTACTCCATTTATTTCTTCAAAATTTTGGTTTCTCCAACCGCTCCAAGAATCAGATGCGTAACTTAACAGCGAGTTTGAACTGCCGACTTGAATCCAACCGCCGGGACTGGAACGTGTTGAATCCCAAAGAGAAAGCCCAACGGGTATAGTCCAACCACTATCATAAATTTCGTAAATGGCTACATCGGTAATTCCTATTAAAACGAACTGAGCGTCGTTAGATATTTGGGGCATTACAAAATTCGCATCGAACAGAACAGGCAATAAAACCGAAGCCGAGGTGCTTCCGTGTTCAATTCCACGAATATTTGAAGCAATATCGCTGCGGATTGGGTAAGTGCTTATATACCCACCGTCATCTAATAAAAACTTATCGCCGTCTTTTATATACATTCCCGGAGTGTCTTGCGCTTCACTAAGGGTTACGCCGGGGTTTGTAATTGCAGGAGTGCTGTTTTCTTGGTTATTACCAAGTTCAGGCGGTGATTGCTACACCTCCGTTATTTTGTACAGCCGGAGCGGACGTGTTGTTGCAAGCAGTAAGGGCAAGCAACACAAGAATAACTGCCAAAATTGTACGTTTCAATAGATATTTCCCCTTTCAGCTACTCATATTTTCCTTATGCTCTCCGCTTAATGAATACAAAGAAAGCACCGCAAGCGATTACCGCTGAACTAATTGCAACTAGCCATTTAACAAAGTCGCTCATTTTAACACCTCTCTTATTTAGAATAATATCCGCGCCTATAAACAACCAGCGCTTCTACTTCACCTTCGGGAGCATATGCACAAATTCTCAAAACATTAGTTTCAATGGAATCCTCTGTTGTAAAATATGTGTTATCTAATTTACTTAAAGTAGTTATTAACTCACTCTTTGAGTTTGGAAAAATCCTAATATCGCCTATATTGCAGGACCATCATTTCTCTCTAAGGATGAAGCACTGTCCGCAGGCATATGGTGGGCTTCTTTTCCCGCACGTTCACTAGGGTCTAATTTTTTCAAATCACCATATCGTCCGCCTGTTGGATTTTCTTTAAACCCTTGCAGGGCTTTTCTTTAGATTTAGAACAAAACCTTCTCTGATTTGTCAGAGAAGGTTTTATTCCTTTAGACCTCGAAAGTACAAAATCGGATTAAATCTTCCATTTACCGTCAATGAACACGAAATCTTTCTCATACGAACCGAGTTTAGTTAATGCGATGATTAAATCAATAATCGCCCATACTCCAAACCAATCGATAAGTATTTTTAGGATACCGAGACCAACTTGACCTCTCATAAACCTATCAACTCCAAGATAACCGAACAAGAAAGCTCCAACTATTGTGAAGAGCATCTTGTCTACGCGCTTTTCCATGTTTATCCTCCTTGAATAATAACTCTTGCAAGGAATTAGAATAATGCTAAATGGGAAATTGCCTTGCACCTATTGCCCATTTTGTTCGCTTTCGCCGTATAGAACATCATCATACGGACTATGTTGTTGGGTCTGGCATAAATCACATCCTCACATTAACAGAGGAGATTTGTCCCGCTAAGTACGAGTTTTCAGTAATTCTAAGCTTCCATACACCATCAATAAACACAAACTCATCACAATATTGACCAGGCTTTGTTAATTAATGACCAAAGAAGAAGGCCTTCAAAAGTGAGAAGTTTGAGGATGCCAAGCCCAACTTGACCTCTTATGAATCTGGTTCACGCCAAAACTCTAATTCGTCCACCACTGTATAAAGAACCTTGTCAACTCGCTTTTATTTGATTTCTCCTTTCATTTAGATTTATCCTGCGTCACTAACGCAAGAAGCTACGAAGTACCACTCCAGTCATTAGGGTCAAGACCCACCAATTTCCACTTCTGACAGCGGTTAGCGTTGCGTAGAGTGTCGCGGCTATTTTCGTAGAGTAATCAACTCCAAGAAAACCGCAGAATCGACAATCTACTAATTAATTAAACTATACATAAGGCGTTTTGTCAATATGCAAAATGAAAATTTTTCAAAAAATCTGAAAATTCACCTTTTTTCTTTGTTTTGACGGCGATATTCAAGGTGTGGCGTGTGAAGATGCTCATGCGGCGGCTTTATCGCCGTCAAATTTATAGTCAGGATTTTAACGAAAGGACGGGAATGATATGGCAAAACATGGAGAAAACATTTACAAGAGGAAGGATGGGCGTTGGGAAGCGCGAGTCATCAAGGGGTATACTGAGCAGGGCAAAGCCCTTTACGCCTACTTCTACGGACGTACCTATAAGGAAGCGAAGGACAAAATTTTCGCGTCCTTGCCCTTTTACATTGGGGATTCGGCAAAGCCCACAGATAACAAAGGCTCTCCGCATTTCTGTGACGTGTTGGACACTTGGCTTGGCAGCAGAGAGGTCGGGCTGAAAAAATCTTCTTATGTAAAATACCTCAACCTCATTAACAATCACATCAAGCCATCATTAGGGCATTACGCTCTGACTGGAATAACCGGCGCGTTGCTGAACGCTTATATCGCCGAAAAACTGAAAATGGGCAAATGCGGAACGAAGGGCGGGCTGTCTGAAAAAACCGTGAGGGACATCGTAACGCTCATTAAATCAGTATTGCGGTTTGCAAAGGACAAAGGGTTATTATCTGATGTAGTCAACATCAACATAACCCTACCCCGTGAAAAGCCGAAAGAAATGAGGGTGCTTACCAAAGAAGAACAGGCGGTTTTTGAAAAACATCTTTGCTCTGATATGGACGCCAGTAAACTTGGTGTCCTTCTTTGTTTGTATACGGGGCTTCGTATCGGCGAGATTTGCGCCATGAAGTGGAGCGACATTGCCTTGGAGGAACATAAGCTGACTGTCAGCCATACAATGCAGAGGTTGCAAACGACCGATGAAGAATGCTCGTCAAAAACAGAGGTGCTTGTTACAGGGCCAAAGAGCGATTACTCAACACGCACTATACCATTA
>WRLH01000001.1 GCA_009777715.1 Lachnospiraceae bacterium | reverse complement strand
TCATCTTGTGAAAACTGATCAGCCGTTCATCAAGAGGGGCTAAAGGAACAATTTCAATAAAATCTTTTCCATGCGGCTCATAGAGGTGCTTTGTTTGTCATGCAATTATCAAGGTACGTTTTATCTAAAATGCTGCTAAGCAGTTTATTTGAAAATATTTCATTTTAGGTATTGACATTTAATAGTTAGTCTTTCTATTAATTTGCTCGGGGTAATATTGGGGGATTTCTTTAAACAGCAAAAACTGTTCCATCTTCCGGTACGCTAGGGCTTTTGATTCTTCACAATGCGATAATTTGGCTTCTTTTGACAATCTCCCATTATGGTCAGCTTTTTTTACACACATATTGCAATACCGGAAGCACCAGCATTTAAAGCATTCTTCTTGTGAAATCACTCCAATGTTGAGCATTCTTTTTGCACTTTCAAGATCAAATCCATCCAAAGAACCAATTTGCATTGCAGGAGATTTCTCACTAACACGCTCACAAGGGAATAATAATCCGTCAGCATTGACAAAAAGCCGCATTTGTCCCGGAATACAAGGGCCTGATGGCACGTCTGTTTCCAACAGGCATGAACCATTGCAAATATCCGGCTGCTCATGTAGCGTTTGTGATATCATCCGTTCTGCAATCGGAGATACAAGCTCTTTGGGGTATCTTCCGTATTGGGCAAGGAGGGCAAGAAAATTCTGATATTCCATTTTTGATACGTATTGCTCGGAAAATTGTGTGCTTTCATCTATAAGTTCACGTTCCACCAAAGTTGGTGAAAGATAAAGTTTTTGAAATTCCGAACCATCAAGGCATATCTCATTAATACAGTCAAAATCGTTTTGGGGGTCCATTACCATACTGATATGTAATTTCCCAGCATAATCCGGGGCGATTTCTTTGATTCGGTTAATTCGCTCTGAAATCTTATCGAAAGTTCCGCTTCCATCAGCAAAAACCCGGTTAAGGTCATTTATCTCTTTTGGGCCATCAAGGCTAATCATCATTAACACTTCTTGCTCTTTTAGATATATAATAATTTCATCTGTTAAGAGCGTCGCGTTTGTAGTCATGCTGAATGTAAGTTTTTTCCCGGCAAAACATTCTTTGCTATAATCCAATTATTTTTTTTAGCAGGGAAAACTCAAGCAGCGGCTCACCGCCGTAAAAGCCAATATTTACACTTTTACTGTCTGCCGAATGATCTCTTAAAAAATGAACCGCCTTTTTTGCTGTTTCCCATGACATGACTTTAGCCGAATGACTGCGCTGGCTTTTATTATGTTCCTCCGAGTAAGTGCAATATTTGCATCGGAAATTGCAATCTTGTGTTAATTGGAGGGTCATCATTGTAATTTTACGTTCGAGAAAAATTTCTAAATAATCTGTATATGGATGCTTTATTTCCTTTACGGTGCTTTCTGGGTTAAGATAACCTTGTTTTAGCAGATTTGATAATTCGGTGGGCATTTCTTTTATTAAACCAGTGTTTTCTTTCTGACCTTCATTTAAGTATTGATACGATTCCCTGCTAATAGGAATCATCTCATCTTTATTGGCATCAAAAAAATAGCAGCCATTTGGTGTTTGAAATAGTTTCATCATTCGATTCATTTAATAACCTGCCTTTCTAGATTTTTTTAGTAGTCTATAAATTACTTGCAATCATACAAAAAAGCCACCTGGGCTATTATGCTCAAGTGGCTTTTTTGCATAACTCCCAATCTACAATAAACATTGTATCAAGGCTGGGAAATTATGTCAATAGTTTTTTTTAATTTTTTGCATTCTATATTTTTTTTATTTTTAAGCACACGGAGGTTCTAGTTGTAGCAATCTGCTTTAACATACAAAAAAAGCTCTGGCTAATGCCAGAGCTTTTTTTTATTATACCATACGCACGAGCCAATTAAATCATTTCAAGGGAAAATGCGAAGCATTTTTATAAGTCGGTACATCAGTACCGATTTGATACGTCAGTATCGACATTTAATTAAACATCTTTTTCAGTTCGTCCATAAAAGTATTGATATCTTTAAATTCCCGGTAAACCGAAGCAAAACGGACATAAGCTACCGCTTCCAAATCCTTTAATTTGTTCATGACAATTTCCCCGATGATCCGGCTTTCGATTTCTTTTTCCTCGCGGCTGAAAATCTGCGCTTCGACCTCTTCAATTACCTTTGAAATCTGCTGGGCGCTGATTGGCCGTTTGTGGCAAGCGCGAAGAACCCCGGCTTCGATTTTGCCCCGGTCGTAAGTTTCCCGGTTATTATCTTTTTTGATGATAATCAAGGGGATTGTTTCGATTTTCTCATAGGTGGTAAACCGTTTATCACATTCATCACAAACGCGGCGGCGGCGGATTGAATTATTGTCCTCAGCCGGCCTTGAGTCGATGACCCTGGTATTTTCATGACCGCAAAATGGGCATTTCATATGTAATTCCTCCACGTCATTGCGGACGTAACCGCAATCTCATTCAATATATTGTATTATAAAGCAAATTATTAGTTAAGTCAACCACTTTGTCCAAAATTGCGTGAGATTTTGACCGGATCAGTCAAAAAATCAAGCAAACTTTTTCAAAAAAAGTATTGACAAACGGAAAATACCTGTGCTAACATAATCATGTTAATAAGCAAAGACGCTGCAGACAATCGACTGCGGCTCTTTTTTATTAACGGCGTACAACGGAGTGCGTTTTTCCCCCCACGGAAAAATGGACGCCGTTTTTTAGTTTTTCAAAACCAATAGAGGAGGTATTATTTATGGAAGACGTATTTTTTAATGGTGGGTTTTTATTGATTGGCGCAGCAATGGTATTTTTCATGCAAGCCGGGTTTGCGATGGTGGAGTCCGGTTTTACGCGGGCAAAAAATGCCGCCAACATTATCATGAAAAACTTGATGGATTTTTCGCTTGGGACAGTAGTCTTTGCCTTATTAGGCTATCAGCTGCTTGTCGGGACTTCCATCGGCGGATTTGTCGGCACTCCGAATCTTAGCATATTCACCGATTTTTCAAGCTTTGATTTTGCCGATTTTGTCTTTAACATGGTCTTCTGCGCCACAGCGGCAACAATCGTATCGGGAGCAATGGCAGAACGAACGAAATTCAGCTCTTATATAATTTACAGTATCGTTCTTAGTGCGGTAATTTATCCCATCCAAGCTGGCTGGGTATGGAATGAAAACGGCTGGCTGACCACGCTTGGAGCTAATGGCTTCATCGATTTTGCCGGTTCGTCCGCTATCCATATGCTAGGCGGGATTGCTGCTTTCATTGGTGCGGCTGTCTTAGGGGCCCGGATCGGAAAATACAAAATCGACAAGGCAACCGGCAAAAAGACATCCCGCGCCATCCCCGGACATTCCTTAGTAGTCGGGGCGTTAGGTGTTTTTATCCTATGGTTCGGCTGGTATGGCTTTAATGGGGCGGCTGCTCTAGATTTTAACGAGCTGGGGATCATTTTCCTAAACACGACCATCGCCCCGGCCATGGCGGCGACGGTCACAATGACTTATACATGGCTTAAAGGCGGAAGCCCCGACGTTTCAATGACGCTTAACGGAGCTTTAGGCGGCCTGGTCGGAATAACGGCCGGCTGTGCAAATGTTAATGCCCTTGGTGCTTTCATCATCGGCGCAGTTGCTGGCTTGCTCATCCCTGTCTCGGTTGAACTGATTGACAAAAAACTTCATGTTGACGACCCTGTTGGTGCAGTCGCTGTCCACGGCGTATGCGGGGCATGGGGTGCTTTGGCGGTTGGCCTTTTTGCCATCGATGGCATTGGCCTCTTTTACGGCGGCGGTTTTTCCCAGCTTGGCGTCCAGGCCGTTGGCGTAGCTTCCATCGCGGCATGGACTATCGTGACCATGGTTATTGTTTTCGTTGGCATCAAAAAGACTGTCGGGCTCCGCGCTTCTGCTGATGAAGAAATTGCCGGGCTTGATGCTGCTGAACACGGAATGACCGCCAGCAGTTATGCTGACTTTATTCCCGCCACAAGTTATAACGAAAATGCTAAGGCAAAAACGGTGAAAACAGCGGTAACCGTTCCTTATGAGCAGTCAGTATCTGTAAGCGACACCTCAACAGGGACTAAACTTACAAAGGTAACGATTATCACCAAGCCGAACAAATTTGAATTATTACGGCAGGTATTTGACCAAATCGGAATCACCGGAATCACCGTTACAAACGTCATGGGTTATGGCTTACAGCGCGGCCATACCCACACATACCGGGGTGTTGCGCTTGAAACGCCCTTGATCCAAAAAATCCAGATTGATGTTGTCGTCAGCAAAGTGCCTGTTGACCTGCTGGTCGAAAATGTCCGGACTGCCCTTTATACCGGAAACATCGGCGATGGAAAAATATTCGTCTATGATGTTGAAGACGTAATCAGAGTAAGGACCAGCGAAACCGGATTCGATGCCTTGCAGGATTCTGAAGTCGGTGATGATTAAAAGGGACTGCCGCATGGTTTGCAGTCGCATGGTTTGCATTCCCATGAATGGTTTGCGTAATTGCTTAATTTCCTAGTCAAAAAAAGGCTGCGCATGGTTTGCAGTTCTGGCAAAAATAAAAATAGCACGGGATTTCTTATCCTCGTGCTATTTTTTAGCGATTAATTACTGCCATCTTTTTTCGCTGACATTAGGGCGATTAAGAGCACAACAACCATTAAGCCAGGGCCAGCCGCCACAAACATCGAAACCGCTTCTGGATTCATTACGGCAGATATTACACCAACTGTCGCTGAAATAACAGCGATAACTAAGCATACTGCCAGTATTTTACTTGTCTTTGACATTTTCGTTCCCTCCTTTCCAAAATTAATTGGACTGTTTTTTCTTATTTATTCAAAGTAAAACAACTCCTCAAATTTTTTATCTAACGCAATACAAAGAATAAGCGCTAGTTTTGCTGTGGGGCAGAATTGCCCTGTTTCGATCGAACTAATCGTATTTCTTGACACCCCGACCATGTTAGCCAAGGCTGTTTGGGATAACTCTTTTTCTGCCCTTGCTATTTTCAAGCTGTTTTTTAATATTAACTCTTCTCTCACTAAACAAACACCGCCTTTCCCTTATTGCAAAATAGCCATTAAAGCAAAAGCAATGACGGCAATTCCAGAAGCAATAACGCACACCAAATGAATTTTCCTTTTCGTGAAACGATAATATGAAAATGTTCCGCCAACCACCCAAGCAAATGAAAGTGAGGCGATGGCATTAACAATATCCATTTTGGCGGGAATGCAGAAAATAATAAGAATAAAGGCTACCACGGCATATATGATAACACCGATTTTGCTCCCGCGATAATCCGCATTTTCCATGCCTTCGTCTTTTTTGGCGTTCCTGCTTCTTTCTAAAATCGCAGCTTTTTTAGCTTCGTTACTTTCCATAGGGTTATTCATAGTTCTCCTTATTGTCCGACCATTTTATTGATCGTTTTTTTCTTGCCAAGTTTTCTTGTCATACCATAGTATATACTCTGCCAAGTACACTTGTCAAGCAAAATCTTTTCCCCATTAAAATAGGACTGCAAAGATGTGTTTGCAGCCCCTTTAGTTATTTAGTCGCGAGGAGAAAGTGCGATTCATAAGACCGGGCCTTGAGAAGCTTCGTTACTTAACTCACGTTCTTTGTGAGTTTATGTAACGCAAAGCTTCTCTCGGAGCGAAAGCGTCCCGGACGATGAATCGACAGCTTTCGACTACGCGGATTGCCATGCGGATTGCGGGTCAAGCCCGCAATGACAGTAGAGCAAGAATCGGCAGCTTTCGAACACGCGGATTGCGAGTCAAGGGCGAGAATCGGCACTTTCGACTACACGGATTGCGGGTCAAGCCCGCAATGACGGTGGGGCAAGCCCCTTACGCGGATTGCGGGTCAATCCGGCTCTTTCACCACAATCCAAAGCTCCTCTAACTGCTTTTCATCAACAAAATCCGGCGCATTGCTAAGCAGACAAGACGCATCCTTTATTTTGGGGAAAGCAATTACTTCCCTGATTGACTCTGCCTTGGCCAAAAGCATGACCAAGCGATCCAGCCCATATGCCAGCCCGGCATGGGGCGGAACGCCATACCGGAACGCATCAAGCAGAAAGCCAAAACGATTCTGTGCTGTTTCCTCACTAAGGCCAAGGACACTAAACATTTTTTCCTGGATATCCCTTTGATAAATACGGACTGACCCGCCGCCAAGCTCTGTCCCATTTAGGATAATATCATAGGCCTTTGCCCGGATCTTGCCCAAATCCCCGATGTCAAGCAAGGGTAAATCCTCTTCCATCGGCATTGTAAAGGGGTGATGAACCGCAACAAAACGCTCCTCTTCCTCGTTGTATTCGAGCAAAGGAAATTCCGTTATCCACAGGAAATTAAATTTGCTCTCATCAATTAGCTCCATCTGTTTTGCCAGCTTAAGCCTAAGCGCCCCAAGGACACTAAAAACCAAATCGTTCCGGTCGGCGGCAAAAAATAACAGGTCTCCGGCTTCACCGGACATTTCATTGACCAAGTCAGTCAATTCACTCTCTTTCATGAATTTCATAAAGCTGGATTTATAACTTCCGTCCGGCATAATCGCCAGATAAGCAAGCCCTTTTGCCCCATATCCTTTTGCAAAATCAACTAAGGCATCAATTTTTTTGCGCGGCATTTCGGCCTGGCCTTTTGCATTTATCCCCCGGACTGAGCCGCCGCTTTCCAAGGCGTTTGAAAAAACGGCAAACTCGCATTCTTTCAGCAAAGCCGAAACATCAACAAGCTCCATTTCAAACCGGGTATCCGGCTTGTCTGTTCCGTAACGCTCCATTGCTTCTTTCCATCTAAGCCGAGGAAGCGGCAAGCTTAACTCAATGCCAATGGCATTTTTACATACTTCTTTTAAAAGCCGCTCATTGATTAAAAGGACATCTTCAACATCAGCAAAGGACATTTCAAGGTCAATCTGGGTAAATTCCGGCTGGCGGTCAGCGCGGAGGTCTTCGTCCCGGAAGCATTTGGCAATTTGAAAATAGCGGTCATATCCCGAACACATCAGGAGCTGCTTAAAAAGCTGGGGGGATTGCGGCAGGGCATAGAAACTGCCGGGGTGGACGCGGCTGGGGACAAGATAGTCACGCGCCCCTTCGGGGGTCGATTTATTAAGGATTGGCGTTTCGATTTCTAGGAAGTTTTCCCGGCTTAAAAAAGAGCGGATATCGGCGGTGATTTTGCTTCTTAAAATGATTTTTTCCTGCAAGTCAGGACGGCGCAGATCAAGGTAGCGATATCTTAGGCGCAGCTCTTCTTTCGTCCGGGAATCGGCTTCAATTGGGAATGGCGGGGTCTCGGCTTCTGATAAAATTTCGATAAAATCCGCCCGTACCTCAATTGATCCCGTTTTGATGTTTTCATTAACTGCCCCGGCCCTTAAAAAAACTGTTCCGCGAACGGCAATCACAAATTCGCTGCGAAGCTTTTCGCCTTTTTGAAAGCTTTCAGGCCCGCAAACGGACTCTTCCAAAATTATTTGCAGGATTCCGCTGATGTCGCGCAGGTCTACAAAGATAATCCCGCCTTTATTGCGGTTTTTTTGCACCCAGCCCATGACGGTGACTGTTTCACCAATGTTTGCTTCTGAAAGTTCGGTCAGGCGATGGGTGCGTCTTAAGTTTTCCATAATATATTCATGCTCCTTTTTTCTAATTTTACGATACAATGTCGATACTGACGTATCGACTTTTGAATGGATTTATTTGGCTAATGCGTGTGGATTTATAGTAATTATATTTCAAAGTGATTGCTTAGTCAATCATAGCGTGTTATAATGGAAAAGTTATGGAAAACAATCACAAAAGAAAATTTCAAACCGACTTAACCGAAGGCAACGTCGCAAAGCAACTGCTTCGCTTTTCCCTGCCATTCATGCTCTCAATGCTGATCCAGCAAAGCTATATGCTGATCGACATCCTGATTATCAGCCATTTTGCTGGCGAAGCTTCCGTTGCCGGGGTAAATAACGGCGGGCAGCTGACCTTTCTGGCGATGTCCTTTGCGATTGGCATTTCCGTTGGCGGCACGATTTTGATTGGCCAGTATTTTGGCGCGAAACGAAAAGAAGAGGTCCAAAGAACCGCCGCAACTATCTTTACGACAATGCTAATCATCTCGCTGATTATGATGGTAATTTTCCTGCCCTTTAGCAATATGATGCTCCGCGGCCTAAGAGTTCCGGACGAAAGCTATCAAGAAGCATTCCGTTATCTTACCATCAGCTTGTGCGGGCTGCCTTTCATTTTTATGTTTAATGCAATTTCGGGGATTCTAAGGGGGCTAGGCGAGTCAAAGCTTCCGCTGATCTTCGTTGCGGCCGCCAGCTTACTAAGTGCCATCCTTGACTTGATTTTAATCGGAATATTCCGTTTTGATGCGGCCGGGGCTGCTCTTTCGACTGTTTTTGCCCAAGCCTTATGTGTTGTCGTTTCGGTCATATATCTTACCCGTAACGGTTTTATGTTTGACTTCAAACCCAAAAGCTTTGTCATACATAAGGACAAGCTTAAGCTAATCCTAAAACTAGGCGTCCCGGCTGGGCTATCACAGGTTGTCGTCATGTTTTCGTTCCTGCTGATGTCGGTCCTGGTTAATGGCTATGGCGTTTCGGTCGCGGCGGCGGTCGGGCTGGCTGGCCGTTTTAACGGAATCGCGATTATGCCCCTCATCGCCCTTGGTAACTCCGTTTCAATGATGTGCGCCCAAAACCTGGGGGCTAACCGCCATGACCGGGCAATGCGGACAGCCAAAAATGGCATCGGGATCTCGCTTGTCATCGGGGTTTTATTATTCATCGTTGCCCAGCTTTTCCCCCGGCAGATTATGGCTTTCTTTTCAACTTCCCTTCCGGTCGTCGAAGCCGGAATCATCTACCTAAAGTCATCGTCTTGGGATTATTTAATCGTTCCTTTTGTTTTCTGCCTAAACGGCTTGGTAACCGGGGCGGGACACGCCAATATCTCACTCATCAATACTTTTATCAGCTCGGTTGCAATCCGGATTCCGGCGGCAATATTTTTGTCTACCACCGCCGGACTTGCCCTTAGCGGCATCGGATTTGCAATCCCGACCGCAACGATTGGAGCTTTAATTTTCTTGGTTGCTTATCTTCTCACCGGACGCTGGCGGACTATTACAATCCACAAGTCAGAATCAGAGTCGCGTTGACAAAGTCACGGTGACGGATTGGCAGCTTCGACATTGTCCTCGCCATGTTTCACAAAGAATAAACAGACAAAAGCGATCGAAAATGTTATTGCCGCATACAAGAATAATGACTGGTAATGCCCAACAAGGTCATAAATCGCCCCATATACAGGCGCGGTAATGATTTGCGAACTAAAAGAAAACAAATAATAATAACCAATAAAAGTGCCTATCTTCAACGGCCCGGCGATTCTGACAATCATTGGCAGCGAATTGATATTAACACAAGCCCAGAACATTCCGCTGATAATCAGTAAAATCCTGGCCAGATTGGCGTTAGTGACAAACATTAAGGGCAAGAACATACACGTAATCCCCAACAGTCCGCATAGAATCGTTTTCCTCCTGCCAACCTTGTCGCCGATTGTTCCGGCCGGAATCGCAAAAACAACCAACGCCAGCGCGAATAATGAAAGCATCATCGCCGCCTGTCCCGGTGAAACATTCATCGCGTCTGTTGCATATGAGGTAAAAAAGGTTTCAACCGCGTTATACCCGGCGAACCAGAAGAAAATCGCAAACAGGATTAAAATCAAACTCTTTTTCTCTTTTGCTTCCAGCGCTACCTTTGCTTCTTTTGCTTTTTTCTCGATTTTGGCAGGAAGCTCCGGCTCGCGGACGAAAAAAGCCAGCACGGCCATTGAGGCAATCAAAATGGCGGCACTAATTTGGAACGGCAGGGCAAATCCGCCCAGCTCAAACAAGAAACCGCCCCCGGCAAAAGCAATAATCGCCGCAACGCCACCCATTAGGTTTACAATTCCGTTAGCCTTGCTCCGAAGCGGGCCAGGGGTCAGATCCGGCATCAGCGATACTGCCGGAGTCCGCCAGATTGACATGACAAAGGTAAACATGATCAAAACACCCATAAAAGCCCAAAGATCACTTGTTTTATCCATTTTATTCATTACGGGGACAAACACAAACAAGAGGGCGCAAATCGGCATACAGATGTACATATAAGGAAGCCGCCGCCCAAAGCGCGTCCGCGTTTTGTCACTTAGGCTGCCAAATAAAGGCTGGAAAATAACGCCAAAGAAATTGTCAATGCTCATGACAATGCCAACAACAAAAGCACTTAGTAAAAACGTGTCCCTAAGCATTAGCGGAACATAGGCATTATATACGCTCCAGACTAACGATGAGCCAAAAAAGCCAAATGATAATAAAAGTGTTGCTTTTACATTTAATTTTTCCTGTATCATATTAATAACCACCTTCCTAAAATTTTACAAACTTTGTGCCGTTACCAAAGTTGCAATCGAATTCTAGATTCGATTTTGAATCTATGATTCGATTTTTTCACCACGGCAGCGGCTTCCCGCTATGCTCCATAAAGTAAACCCCCTCCGGAATCCGCTCTGGGTTAAGGGCATAAGACATGATATTGCTTGCACTTTCATCACAGCTGACCGAGTGCGGGCTTTCGGCCGCGCCTTGGCCGCCCATCTTGCTCCTAAGCCAGCCGGGATGGAAGCAAATTACCCGTACGCCGTATTTTCCCATTTCATTTTGGAAAATCATTGAAGCCATGTTGGCAGCTGCTTTACTCATTCCATATAAATACTCGTTATCACGGTAACAATCGCCAATGCTGCCGGATTCGCTAGTTATGTTAACCACCATGCTGCCCGATCCCAGCTTTTGCATTACTGCCTTACACATTCTAAGCAACCCAACGGCATTAACTTGAAGCTGGACAGACGCGGCATCAATATCCGTTTCCAGCAAGCTGACCCGGTCCTCATAACGGAAAATCCCGGCATTATTATAAAGAAAATGGATAAAATCTTCTTTCTTTAGCATTTCTTTTGTTGCATTATTAACGCTCTCACTTGAGGCAACATCACATTGGTGAATGGACAGGTTCTCATTTACCATGGCATAATCAATAAGCTCCTTGGTGAGGTTAAGCTCGTAAGCATAAACCCGGTCGCCCATTTCAACGTGCTTCTTAACCAGTGAGAAACCAAGGCCTTGCCCTGCTCCGGTGACTACTACTGTTTTTACTTTAATTTCCATATTTTACCATTTCCTTTCAGGCATCATATGCCCAAAAAACTAATTTTCCTAAAAATTCTCCAAAAACTCCACAATCAAAGGCATCCCCGCCCCGCCCTCTAGGTAAGAATAGCAGCCGCTTCCATCGCCGTAATTGCCTTTTTGCAAAAATTTCATGCCAAACTCTTCACAGGACAAAATAATTGATTCCATTCCCTTAACATTAAAAGCGATATGGTGAAGCCCTTCGCCTTTTTCGTCAAGAAAATCCTGCCAGACGCTTGCAACACCGTTCGGCTGGATTAATTCTATCGAAACTCCGTCGCCAATTTCAAAAAAGGCAAGCAAGCAATCCGCATCGGGGGCTGGCTTTCCGAGGTAATTGGTTTGGGTAACCGCAAAATCCCCGCCGGGAAAATGGGGCGGGACCGGAACGCCCAAAAATTTGGCAAACTGCGCTTTTGATTTTTCCATGTCCTTTACTATTAATGCTACTTGGGTAAGCTTTCTCGTGCCGATGATACTTTCCATTTTTTATTTCCTTTCTAATTTTGCCAAAGGCTTATTTGCTTTTATCTTACCGCAACTTTATGACAAAAACAAGTCCAAAATCAAGTTATCCTTAAAGCAACACTTATTAAGCTTTTTAGAATATTGTATAGGCATGGCTTTTGGAACAAAATATAAAAAGGACAAAGGATAACGAAATGGAAAATAATATTTCAGATTTTGGCATCATTGGCGAAAGAATCAAAGGGCTTGAAACTTCGGAAGGGCCAGCGGCGGCGGACAAAACTGTCGTCATGCCAGATCGCTTCCGCTCTAATCAAACCAGCAGCTCAACAAGGATAAAATACCGCTTAAAGGGGGCATATTTTATTGAAAATCCCTCTGGCGAGGAAGAAAAAACTTTGATTGATTTGCCGGAAGCAGGACATCTTTCAAAAGTCGGGGCTCCTAAGCTTCCCCAAGAGGGGCTTAATGTATTTCTGCCGCCCGGGGCAGTATTTAAAGAAATTGCGAATATTACTGCAAATGAAGAGGTGCTTGCCGGGACGTATGACATCTTACCCTGCCCGGAATAGGTCCGGGGGAATGCCGAGGAAGTTTTTGAAAAAGACAGTGCTATTTATGAATCAGTTGACATCTTCCCTGCGGATATCGTTGAATATGCCAAAACTTCAAAAATCGAGCTAAGATGTGCTAATATCCTGATAAATCCAGTCCGGTTCATGCCAAAATCAAAAAAAAAAAAGGTTGTTACTGAAGTTGAATTTGATGTTCTTTATGATTTTGATGGTGATTTTGATGAAAAAGACAGCCATATAAGGCCAAACCCCAAGTTCACCAACAACATCTTAGGCTATGACAGCCCGGACGAAAAAGACGATTCTGTAAAGCCCAAACTTTTAATTATTACAACAGAGGACTTAAAAAGCGGAATCACTGACTTTGTTACGGCCAAAGAAACAAAATATGTTCTAATTATTGGCTTGGCGGAAGAAATTTATGCTGAATATAAAAGCTTAAGCAAGGTTGATGCCATCAGGGCTTATCTTCTTTCTGCACGCCAAAAAGACAATTTGGAATACGTGCTAATCGCCGGGGATATTGACAAAATCCCCACCCCTTTATTTTATGACAGCGATGGCGGCGGTGATGTTGCTTATGAAAATTATTACTGCTGTGAAAAAGACAGCTTCATGCCTTTGTTTCCCCTATCGCGGATTCCAGCTTCTTGCCCAGATAGCCTAAAAAACCAACTGGCTGTATCGTGTGCTTATCAAGCGTGTAAAAGTGATATTCGAACATATGTTTGCCTAATTACTGACGCTTCGCCCCAAGGCGGGCCAGAATTTCGGGCAAACACGGAATCAGTTGCCGAGATGATTCCAGGTAAGTTCCGGGTCGCCAAGCATTATGACGGGGAAAGCAAAAAGGACGAGCTGATTAAAACCATCAATGACGGCGTGGGATTCTTAAATTACCGCGGCCATGGGCATCCGGAATTTTGGGGAGGCTCAATCGGCCTTAACGTTAATGATGTTGAAAATCTTAAGGCCGAAAACAGTACCCCCATTATTTTTAGTGTCGCCTGTAATACAGGGGCTATTCACCGGAATAAATGCCTTGCTTCAACATGGCTAAGGACCCTTAAATCCGTTTCTTTCCTTGGCGCTTCAACTCCCTCTTACCGGGCTGTCAACAGCCTGTTTTTAAAACATATCTGGGAGGCCATCTACGCTAATGGCATGACGGCTGTTGGCGACATCTTTAAATGGGCAACCCTCACCTTACATAAAAATAATCCCAACAGCGATACTGTCATCCATAACATTAAATGTTATGTTCAGCTTGGTGACCCGACCGTGGATTATACGGAAGAGAGAAAATAAAAACCGGATTAGCAATTCATTAAAAAACTTAAAAAAAGAAGTGGCAATCAGAGCTTGCTGAATACAAAATTTGGACAGGGGTATTGACATGGTTTTAATAGGATTCCCTGCACCAATTTTTTATCACCACACAAGTTTCTCTGATTGCTTTTTCTATGGCCATTTTACTTACATTTATCATGATGCAGGTTTCCTCACAGTTATTATTTTTATCAAGCAATACTAGTGGCAATGCCCCCTCTTCGCGGGCAATATACCCTCTCTTGTTATCCCTTTCCATTTCCCTAATGATACATTCTGGGTCAATATTCGTTATATCGTATATTTGCGGTATAATAAACTTAAGCAGCTCATCATGCTTTGTCACATTATTATCGCTAAGGCATCCCATGTCCCGGCTCACTCTGGCGGCTGCCATCATGCCAAATGCCACGCTTTCACCATGATTGACAACACCTTTCGTTATCATTTCTATTGCGTGTCCAAAAGTATGTCCATATTCAAAGCAGATTGCTCTATTCTTTTCGAACTTATCATTGCAAATTATACTAGATTTCATTTCAATTGACAAAGTGATCAGTTTTTCAAACTGATTGTATTGATGATAGTTAAAATAATCATATGTATTAATAAAATCTTCATTTAGATAATTAAAAATAAGGACATTCTTAACAAACTCCACTAATCCCGAATAATGCTCTCGGCGAGATAAAGTTTTAAATAAAGGGTAGACTGCACAGATAAATTCCGGTGCACAGAATGATCCGATAATGTTCTTTACGTGTTTACTGTTTATAGCTTGCTTAAGGGACAAAACCGAATCAGAAGCTGCCATAATCGTGGTTGGAATATGGATAAACGGTATACCCCGGCAAAGCAGTACCGCAGCCAAGCCAATCATATTCCCCAGTACCCCGCCCCCAACAGCAATTAGGCATGAATTGCGGGTTACACCCATATCAATTAATAACTCAATTATCCTGTTCAATTCATTAAATGTTTTACTGCTTTCTGATACGTGTATTGCTACTTCATAATGAACTGTATCTGAAAAAATTACATCTAACATCTCGGCGACAGAAACATTTGCATCATGAAAAATATAGTAACAGTCATAAGGTAAATTTGCAAACAATAGCTTTGCTGTTCCATAATTTTCTGTGATATAATAAGGAATATCCTCGTCTCCAGCTGTGAAAAACTTATTCAACATATCCATTTCCTTCTGCTAATTACTAAAGCGCATCCAAAGTCAAACCTTTATTTAACATCAACAACAATCAAATTATCAGCATTTTCTTTAGCCAAAGAAAAGACTCCTTTCTTATCATTGCAAATAATTTCATATTCACCGAAAAATCCTGAAGCCATCAGAACTCCTGTCTCATCAGTTTTGGAATTATATGAGCTTGTCCACCATTTTTCTTTGATAAGCTCATATATTTTATGATAAGCAGGTTTAGCTCTGCCGTCCTTTGTGATAAGCCCAACCGGGGCACCGAGCCAATTGCCATCAATAAATTCCCACCATGTTATTGATTCTACATAAGGATTAGCAAAGAGAGTTTTGTAGTGCGTAACTGCTTCGATTGCTTGTTTTTCTTCACCCTCCGGCGTGGTCGCCCAATCGTCAATTATATAATCATTAAAATCAACAATATCTGGCGGCATATTGTGACCAGATACCAACGTTGATTCAGTAAAATGAATCGGCAATCGGAAGCGAGAGAAGCGTTCAAGTATATACTGTGTTCTTTCAACTCCCCAATAACCCTGGTGCATATGTGACTGTATTCCGATTGCGTCAATTGGTACACTGGCTTCAAGGCAGCCTTCAATTAATATTTCATATGAATCAATGCTTGTATAAACGAAATCATTAATCAACAGCTGGGCATCCGAATTAATCTTCTTAGCATTAGCAAATGTTTCTTTAATAATTCCTATCCTGCCGATATCTTTACTAAGCCTTGTCATTCCATTGTCGTATTTATCAAATACCGGCATGATGACTGGTTCATTAATTACATCCCAAATATCTATTAACCCAGAAAACTCATTCATCACACGCTCAATCCGCGCCAGAAGTTCCTTTTTGATTTGCGGATTGGTCAGCTTTAATAATGATTCCGGGCATAAGGTATGCCAGCATAACGGATGCCCCTTGATGGCAAATCCTTGTGATTTCAACCATTCTGCGGTTTTTTTAAGTCTCTCAAATTCATGCTGTTCTTTTTCTAGTTCCGACTCTTCCCAATAAAATGGGAGCGTTGCATAATTAAACAGGCTAACAAATTTTCTGAATATTTCTGGTAAAAATATTGCTCTGCTATCATCAAGTTCGTTATTTGCAACGGATATTGCATTGAAATCAAATCCGCCGAAGAGAAATTTATGCTTTTTTTGCCTGATAACTACTTGGGCATTTTTAAGTGGGCGGCCTTCAAATTGAATACGCAGTTTTTGTGTCCCAACTCTATGCGAAAATGAATCTTTCTTTTGCATGGTCATTTCTATTTAACCTCCATATTTAGAAAAAAAATTCGTGTAATAAATTGCTTCTAAATCAAATATCTGGCTTAAAACTTCTATTTTTTGGTCCTCACTTCTTTTTTTCATTTCATATTTATAAACTAAATGTTCTATGTATATCCATCTGTTATGGATCTCTTTCAGAAAATAAATCTCGTCTTCATTATGCCCAATTATCTTTGATGTTCTATACATATTTGAAATCGAAGCCACTTTATTATTAAAGCACTCTGTCTTACTTATATTAATACTGGTTTTATTTGTAAGATTTTTTATTTTTTCTAATCCCTCTAAAATTACGCTTTTATTATTAATAATATTTTCGATCAATAATTCTCTGTATAAATGTGGTTGATAATTGATCATGTTGCTTGATTCCTTTTTAGATAGCTTCTGGATTGGTAATAATAATCCATTTGATAAAATATTTTCGTAGCAACTTTGCAATTCCTTAAAATCAATTTCATTTTTATAACAGCAATTTTCTGTGTTCCATTCAAATCCATTAACATCCACAATTTTGAATGTTTCGTTGACAGTATTAAAGCCATAGATTAAAAAGGATTGGTCGTGATGCACTCTTTGATAAAATAAATCATGATAAGGGTGTCGGTAATAAAATCCATCAGCCGGGACAATCACAATACTTCCATTTAATAAAATATCTTTAATCACGTCCACAAGATTATTACTGCCGATATTAATTCTCTCAAGGCAAATATTATTTATCTCATTTATTTCATATAATGGTTTGATTGGAGTGTTTTTTAATGCTATTGAGGGACATGGCTTATTATTTTCATGTACATATGTGAATATATCGTTTGCCATATAGCTAAATATGTTTCCGCCCAAATACTTAATAGCCGTAAAATAAATTAATGAATCACAGCCACAATAATATACATCATTAAATGGTTCAATATTTTCATGCTCAAAATTCGTCATTTCAGAATCCCTATTCTTAAAAAAAATCGATTATTTTATTTACTAATTCAATCATTTCTATTTCGATTCCCATAATAAAAACATCTAGCATAATTGAATTTACTAGATATTGTTTGTGACTTAAAAGCTCTTCATCGGTCATTATTTCATGATTTTCATAAAACCCAATTACATTTGACTTTATGTATTTAGGAAATAGGCATATTGAAATTACCTTACATTCAGCGACACTTTCAAGATAGTTTATAGTACGTTTAATATATTCAATATCGTCATGTGGGCTGACAGTCAAAACTATCGCATCTGGTAACGTTGCACATAAAAATGCTTGCTGATATGATGCGAATTGGGTTAAATTATTTAAATCATATGAAATAGCCGCTGATTGCGCTCCCACGATTATTAAATCACAGTTGCTCGCTGATATGTTATTCATTAATCTATTTACATATATTACTGATTCTGCTTCATTCAAAAGAACAGAAGAATTATAGCCATAAGGGAATATTTCATCCATGCCAAATAGCAATGCGCTAGGCTCTGTGCCAAGCTGCCCCACACAATAATTTTTCTTTGTAAGCAAATCTCTGAGTATTAGTTGAAGAGTAAATTTACCTTGCTGTGAACTAGTACCCCAAACCCCCAATACTGGCTTATTAATTTTGAATAACTTTCCGAAATGGTTTGGGGGAAGATCGCCTTTATTTATGCTAGAGCAAAATACATGGTCATATTCAGGACATGGGTCAAACGAGTAAATATTTACATTATACTGTCTGGCTAAATTAATCAATCTTTTATTTATCTCAAAATCTTTAGTTAATGCAGCTAACTGGCCAGTATGCCCAAGTATTAAAGTATCTATAGAGTTCCAGTCAATATTTTCTATATCAAGTACACACAAATCAGGAGCTTCTTTCATATCAAAAAGTTTTTTTAACGGCATGCCAACACGTCCAGAACATCTATGCTCATAAGCATGGACAATCTTAAATGTTAGCAACTGCGGATATCTAATCAAACTATGTATTTCTTTATTTAAAGGAAAAATTGCCGCTTTTCCAATCTTAAACGAAGGTTTTCTTCTTTCTGGCAAAGTTTCATTTGTAAGTGGTACATCTTCTAATGCAATATTATTATTCATTATCTCTTTTGCAATAATTGATGTTGCGATGGCGCATGAGAAACTGTTTCCAGCCAAAAGAACATAATCCGGGTTTTTCCAGGCAAGTCTGCTAACAGTCCCTTTTGCGCATATATTTACATAGCTGTTACTAATAAATTTAACTTGATTTGATTTACTTATCTCTTTTACGCCAATTACGCCATAAACGCAATCGAAAGCTGCCGGATATGATATAGCTCCGTTATTATCAAAAGCTGAAATAATCAAAGTTCCTTTCATACTTATCTTTTGGCAAAGAGAATAAAGCCTTTCTATATCATTGCAAAATATAAGACCCAAGCTAAGATTCAAAATATCAGGATTTTCATGAACGTAAATATAAGTTAACATACAAATAAAAGCTTCTTCAGAAATTTCAAAATCTTCATCAAATATCTTTACGACTTTTATATTGGCATCCATGCAATTTTTTCTAATTAGATTATACACCGCTGTTCCATGACCAATATTGTCGGTAAAATCTATTGTTGAATTGCACTTATCTTTTGCTGCATCATAAACCAATCCATATCCATCAAATTTCTCTGCGGTTAATGCTGGATGCTCCTTATGCACGCCACTATCCATAATTAAAATTTTCATCTTTTGTAACTCCCAACGTTTCTTTAAAATCGTATTTTTCAAGATCTTTATACGAATAGTACGATCCCTTTTTATTATCTTGATGACATAGCGTAATATTATTGCTCTTAAAATCAATGAAAAATTCATTTAAAAGGTGCAAAGCACACATACTTAATTTTAGATTCAGTGAATTGAAATTTTCATTATTTGAAAACAATATTTCCTTCTGCCGATATATTGGTCCTGTATCAAAGTTCTCATCTACCTTGTGGATTGTAACTCCACCTTTCTTTTCCTTATTCAATATTTGAAATATAATCGGTATTGGTCCTCTATAGAGAGGCAATAATGAGGGGTGTATATTATAAAATGGTATTTGATGCAAAATGCTAACAGGTATCTTATAAGACCAGCCATAAATGATAGCAACTTCTACTTTTTCCACTAATAAAAACTCATAAGTATTATCTTTATCATTATCATAAAGATGTACACTATTAAACTCGCTCTTACCGCATGATTTATCAAAAACATAAAGAACGGAGATATCTTCTTTATGTCGATTAAAAATTGATGTAAATAATCTGGCATTAATCATTTTTGTAAAAAATGCTATCCTCATGCTTGCTTACTGCCCCCCTCCGGCAATCTTAACGGCCTTATCAGCTGCCAGCGGTTTATCGCTCGCAAGAACAATTTCCTGATCTCCCAAAATACTTGTTATCGCGGTCTTATCTTCTAAAGAGTTAATGATTTCAACCGCATACGGAGTCACAAAATATTCCTGCCCATAAATGCGCTGCCTTGAGCCTAACGCAAAAACAAACCCTCTTGTTTCGCTTTCAAATACGATTGCGCCAGTCGGAATAACATTGTCATAGCTTTTTTCACTGATATAGCGGCAATAAATCGTAGTTTGCGCCCCATCTTTCATATTTAGTAAAATAGTATCCCTTATTTCAGCGGTAAAATCGTAAATCCGGGTCTGGGGGAAATACTCAATATTTCCGATATACAAGGTATGAGTTTCTTCTTTGTCTTCTAAAGTGCCATACCAAGCCATTTCTGAGCTAATAAGCGTTGTTTCAATTGCATTCCCGACACCAAATAAATGTCCTTCCTCGGCGGGCATTTGCCAATTTAAAAAGCGCATTCCGGTATCTTTTTCGATCACAGCAATTTCTTTCCCGCTCCGGACAGGCGTATCGCCAGCGACGAAAAAAGTTATAATCCCTTCGTGAGGTGAATAGATAATCCCATCATTTTCAAAAAGAACTTTAAGGGCCGCAATTTCGTTCTCTAACTCCTCTATTTCCATCTGGTTTATTTTCCGGCGAAGGTTAATTCTTTCACTCGGCATATTTTCATTTAGCAATTCATCATTTTGGGCCTTAAGGTCAAAAGCAATAAGTTCAAGCCTATTTTTCATAAGCTCAACTTCCGTTTTTTTCACGCTATAAATCGGCATTCCCTCCTCAATGCTTGCACCATTTTTTTGAAGCGGCGTTATCGAAGTAAAATCCCAATCAATATAGAGCGGATATTTTTGCCGCTCATAAATAATACTGGCACGCGCCGGATAAAGTGCTTGTAAATGCTCATTGCTTGCCGAACCGATTATTACTTCCGGCAAAGAATCATAATAAATATTTTCGGCAACAATCCCTGCAACCAGCATTAAGATAAAGAAAACGATAAGGCATCCGGTTATGATCTTCTTGTTCATTATGTCTCCTTTTGTTTTATGTTACTTACTTGATGACGGCCGAACGGGCTATGCCCTCGGTCAAATTATCCTGCGCCAGCAAAAATATCAATAATAACGGAATACTAAATAAAGCAACAAAGGCGAAAACAATTTTGGGGTCGGTTGCGGTAATGTAGCGCAGCATAATTGACATTGGAAATAACCGCTCTTCATTTAAGATGGTCATTGGCATTTCAACCATATTCCAGCAATCAATTAAAATCAGCACCAGCATTGATGTTATTCCGGCCTTTACTTGCGGAATGACGATCTTAAATAAAATCCTAATCTCACTGGCTCCGTCAAGCCTTGCGCTTTCCATCGTTTCAAGCGGCACAGTTTTCATGAATTGGTAAATCAAAAATGCGCCGAAAGGTGAGAATATGCCCGGCAAAATTACCCCGATATGCTTCCCGACCAATTCAAGATTCCTAAAAAATATATATGTCCCAACGACATTAATCTGGATTGGAAGCAGCATTATCAATACATAGCAAAAAAACAAGAACCTTTTAAAGGGAAAATCAAACTTTGCCAGCGCATATCCGCTGGGCAAGGCGATTAGGATTCCGCCAATCAGGATGGGGGCAGCAAGCTTAACTGTATTCCAGAAAAAGATTGTTGTTTCCCGATTTTCTAGAATTGCAGCATAATACTGCTTAATGCTGATGGGAAAGGGTTTAAAAATAACTTTTGCTGCTCCGCTGTTAAGCAGGCTTCCCATTGTGGGATCAACAAAAGAATTAATAAAAACCGAAATAATTGGCAGCACACTTACTAAGGCAATCGAAAAAATGAAGATTGCCAGAATGCTATTTACAAATAACGGTTTTAATTTATACATATACCCCCTGCATTTCACAAGCGGAGCTTGTGAAAACTGCAAAAAACTAAAGTTTTTAAATAAAATTAATCCGCCCTTTCCGAAAGCCTGACCAGTAAAAAAACCAACAATGAAAAAATCAATAAAAATATTGTTGCCGCACTAGCCGCACGGCTAAAATTCATATTATCCAGGTTATTTTTAATGAAATTTTGAAACATATAAGCTGACTCATTAGGGTAATTGCCATAGAGAAGATAAGATTCGCGGTTCATCTTAAAGACTCCGACAATGCTCATGATAAAAACAAAAAATAGCGAGGGAATAATCTGGGGCAAGATAATGCTGGCCAAAATTCGCAATGACCCAGCACCATCACATTTTGCCGCTTCATAAACCTCTGGCTTTATCGCAGCATAAGCAACCAAAAAGATAATGACAAAATAGCCAAAGTTTTTCCATATATAAAGAGCAACCAAAATCCAGAACGTAAAAGGTGAGGTTGACAGCCAGTCAACCTGCGTCCCAAACCAAGCATTGATACTGCCGCGATTCGAAAAGAGAATCTGGGCAAATAAGACACTAATCCCGGTCGGCACGATGAGCGGCATCAAAAAGCTAGTTTTAGCAAACGAAGCACCGCGAAAATCCTTTTTTAGCAGATTGAATAAAATTAAGGCCAGAAACAAAGAAAAGATGATAATCAAACCGCCGCAATAATAAGATACAGCCCCGTATTTCTTAATGCCATTAAAAAAGCGTGTGAATTAAACAAACTCTGATAATTATCAAGCAAAGCAAATTGGCCGCCGCTATTAAATGCAGAATAATATAGATTATATAATAGCGGCACAAAAATAAAGATTAAAAAGCCTAAAAAACCGGGCAGCATGAACAACAACCCTATGACAGAATGCCTTTTATGTAAAGCTAATCGCATATTTACTCCTTCTCTTCAAAGTCTAATCGAATCAAAGATTCGATTTTGAATCTATGATTCGATTTTCTACTCTGTCAGATACAAATTCAGCTTCTGGATAAAATCGTTAGCGCATTCATCATATGATTTTTCTTTTTCGAAATACGGCAAAAACGAATAGCGGAAAATATCTGTAATGACGGGATTAGTAATCACGATATTATCTATGTTGTCAAAGATCTGAATTAATGTGTCTGCTGTATCTTTGCTAAGCGGCTCCCACCAAAAAGCCAGCTCGGTATTATGCTGGTAAAAGCGGCTCGGCATATTTGTATATTCTTCGATCTTTTCTTTGATATTTTCTTTGTTGGCGGATAAACCATATACAATGTTACTTTCTGACATTGGATTGGCGTCCATCGCCAAACGTAAAAAATCATATGAAAGCGGATGGGCATTATTAGTCATGACACCATAGCTATTTAACGCGACTGTGACATTATTGCTCTTTATTTCACTTAAAACAGATATGCCTAATTGACTAACTCCTGCTTCACGGGAGTAATTTTCTTGCGACCATATGTGGTGAATTATGTCATCCGTAGAATAAAGGAAAAAAATGAAATTTTTATATATTTCGACCCAATCCGTGCCGCGGGCAGCCAATAAGTTTAATGACTTTTCTATATATTCAGTAATAATTATATTTGCCCAGCCGACAACTTCCCTTAATAAGTCTTCATCAAAATTTTCCAAATGATTGTTTTCTGATATGGAAAGCAATTGAGATGATAATAATAGTTGCTCTGATACGCTGCCGCTAAAAGCGATGACCCCGCTATTTTCATCACCTTTTAACCTATCGATATGGGATGATAATGAGTTCATAAAATCCTGATGTGACAGGAAATATGCTGGCTCAAATCCCAAAGCCCTTTCCCCATCATATGTCATAAAGGGAATTTTGATAGTGAGGGGGAGAATATATTGCTTTCCGTTAACCTTTCCTGCCGCGACTGAGTTGGCCAGATAATCCTCACTATTAAAACTATTGTCATTCATGGTTTTGTCATCAAGCGAAGCAAATGCGCCATTTCCTGCCATCCGCACAACATCAAGCCCATTTTGCCCGGTAAAAATAATGACGTCTGGTCCTTCTCCGACATTTAACTCACTTACAATTAGCTCATCCATTAGGGCAGGGTCTTTGAATGAGCGTCTTGTAACCTCTATTTGCGGATAAAGGCTCATGAAGTTTCTGATATAATAGTTGGCATTGATATCATCTTCCATATAGTAAATAACCAAAGGATCTTGTTCAGTTTTGGCATTAGCGTTAGCGCAGCCGACCCATAATAATGAAGAGATACTAAATAATAGAAATATCCATTTTATTTTTTTTATACTATTCATGATAAAAAGTATACCATGGTAATAAAGAAAATGTACATATCGTGTTGTGCAAATTATTTTTTGCATAACTCGACAGGTAGAAATAACTACCGTTTATGCCCTAAGCCCTCTATTTATAAGGATTTAAATGAAATGGATCATTTCTCTTTAGAAATTTTTTTATTGAGTTTCCACCCCAAAAATCTCAAAAAATTTTTCGCCGAAAACAGCTTTTTTGCCCCAAACCATTATAAACAGAGGGTTTAGGCCATACCCGGCAGGCGTGTCCACCTGTCGAGTTATGCAAAAAATAATTTGCACAACACGATATGTACATCCTATATATGCTCGTGTATAATACAGATATCGTCTATTTTAGGAGGAAGGGTATGAATAATAAATTCAGAAAATTGTTAAGCATGGTACTTGTGTGTAGTCATATTTTTGCCTTTTTAATCATCGGGATCTCGGAAGCTCCTGTTGATGAGGGTATCATCATCAAGCCCCTTAACATCGCTCCGATTAAAATAGATAGTAAGTAATTTCTCTCATATTCGCTACACATTTTTTAAAAGCTAGTCCAGGATTATGTTGCTTTAGCGGAACTTCAACCCCAGTCGTTCTTTAGCATAATCTTGGATTAGTTTTTGTGCGGCTTTTTCCCCCATCATCCCATAACAATAATAAGCTTGCGCAAAATAAGGAATGCTTTCTTCTTTTCTTCCTAGCTCAAGATAATCACAAGCCTTATTGATGGCAAATCCATTTAAGGTATTGATCCGCTTATGTTTCTTATCGAGATTTTCCCCTTCTGCGATTATCTCCAAAGCTTCATCATATCTTTTCATGATGCCTAGAAATTTTGAATAATTATATAGTACCATTGGGTAGGTTCTTATCTTTTCCATCTCATCAACATATGTATTATTAATGCTTTCCCTTAACTGTTCGAATATCTTTACCCCATGGGATAGTTGGCCATTTTCACAGTAATAAGCTGCCAGCAAATTAACCAGCTGTATTTCATAAAACATCAAGCGATACTGCCTAATCTTAAGCTCATTAAAATCAGGCTTGGTGATATATAATGCCTCCATTATCTTATTAAACAAATTGATGCTGCTGCCCTCTTTTGCATAAATAATCGAAGCGCGTGATTTTTCGATAAATTGGAGGTTAATGCCGGATTGATATGAATTTTTCTTTTCCAAAATCAAAATTAGTTCTTCGGCTTCTTTATATTGTAAAACTGCCAGCTTTGACATTATTTCATTTCTTATTTGCTTTTCTTCAAATTCTTTCGCGGACAAGAATGTATTAGCGTATAGATTGATGTCACGCCCCAGTTTTTGGAAAAATGCTTCAAGATAATATACATTTGCTTGCACTTTGCCATTTTCGATCCGGTTTAGGGTTGTGTAATTACAGATGCCTTGGCTAAGCTCCTTAAGGCTAAGGCCGCTTTCCATTCTAAGCCTTGCCAACAGCGTCCCCATATCCTTACAAGCCATCGGCACACCGCGGTCTGTTGGCTGAAAAATTGGGTCTTTCTGGCTGACAATCGCATCTGCCCCATAGGTTTCTATCTTAATACCAAAAATAGCTTTGGCATTTTCGCGGACCTTTTCTGCTTGCTTTCCCATCTGAAGAATGCTGAAGCCAAAATAAGCTTGGTAAAGTAAGTCCCGGCACTGCTTCTTTTGCCCTAAATGAAATAAGCATAGTGCTTTTAAATACAAAAATTCGGCTATTTCCCTGCCCTTATTACTCTCTTTTGCAACCGTAAAACCAGCTTCACAAACCGTTAGGGCATCGGCAAAGTCAGAAACCTCAATTAACAATTGGGCTAAGGTCAAAAGGACTGCCGACAGCTTTTTTTCTTTTTCATAATCATCTTCAGGCAGCTTTGAAAGACCCTTTTGGACAAAATAAAGAAGCTTTATTGCTTGCCGATGATCCCCAAGGCGGCTTAAGAGCAAAGATTTGGTATGTAATAATTCAATTTCTTCAAAAAGGAGCATTTCACCGCCAAAATTATCTTCATCAAATTCGGGAAATGTTATCGAAAGCCCTTTATCAATCAAATTAAGGACATAAGTTGTCCTCGACCCCAGCTTTTCATATAATTTTGCTTTGCAGCTTAAAAAGAATTGTTGATTTAGGCCCTCATCAAAACCAGCCTGTCTTTTAAGCTGGTTAATCATTTTCTTTGCTGCCAGCTGGGCTTTGGCGTCGATGACATCTTTTTCGAGGCAGTTAATTAATTGGTCCCGCAATAGATAAATATCCATGGTCTGGTTTTCCAAATAAGCATAAATAATTTGCTTAATTGGCATTTTAAGCTGCTCCATCAAAAGAAAGAAATTGTCTTGATTGGGTTTTTGGCGGTTGTTTTCAATGCGCGACAATGTAATGTCAGCACAAGCAGAGCTGTCAAAAAGCAGTTCTTTTTGCTGCCATTTTTTCCGCTCGCGAATTTGCTTTACCAGTTCTCCAGTTTTGAAACTTGACATAAAGTCCCCCCTTCCTAGCGTCCTTTGTCAATCATCAACTTATCGTAACCATGGCCAATATATTGGCCTTAATGCCAAAATATTGCCTTAATCTTCTTCATCAGCCTGTTCTTGTCTTGCTTTAACTTCTTTTTCCTGAATGTCACTTGGAGCTTGTTCATAGCGGGCAAACTCATAAGCGAAATCGCCCCGTCCTCCGGTCATGGAGCGTAAGTCAGTACAATAACCTTGGACTCCGGTCATCGGGATATCAGCTTCAATAACTTGCTTACCGCCCGCAATCGGATTCATGCCCAGCACCCGGCCGCGCCGTTTGTTAAGGTCGCCCATTACGTCCCCGGCATAAGCGTCCGGAACAGTCACTTTTATGGAAACAATCGGCTCAAGCAGGACCGGGCCGGCATCCATAAAGCCTTTTTTGAAAGCAATAATCGCCGCCAGTTTAAACGCCATTTCCGAAGAGTCAACCGCGTGGAAAGAACCGTCATAAAGAGTCGCTTTCACGCCAACAACCGGGTAACCTGCCAGCGGCCCTTTAAGGACTGAATCTTGCAGGCCTTTGTCTACGGCTGGGTAATAGTTCCTAGGAACAGTTCCGCCAACAACGGTCTGCTCAAAGACATAAGGCGTTTCCGCGTCACCCGATGGCTCGAAAGTCATCTTGACGTGGCCATATTGGCCGTGTCCGCCGGATTGTTTTTTGTGCTTGCCTTCAACGTCGGATTTTTTCCTTAATGTTTCGCGGTATGCGACTTTTGGCGTGACAAGCTCAACATCTACTTTGTATTCATTCTTAAGGCGGCTCTGGATTATTTCTAAGTGCATATCACCCATGCCATAAATAAGGGTCTGGCGGTTTTCAGAGTCATTAACCATCTTGATGGTCATGTCTTCGGAAGCAAGCTTCTGCAAAGCTTGGGATATTTTATCAATATCAGCTTTGTTTTTGGGCATATAACGCTTATAAGTATAAGGCCGGGAAATTTCCCATTTGCCATATTTGATGACGGTTGCTTTTGTGGAAAGGCTGTCCCCGGTTTTTACGTCAGTCAGTTTCGCCAACGCGCCAATGTCGCCGGCATGAAGCTCTTTTACCTCAAGCGGCTTGTTCCCTAAAAGGACATAGAGCTTGCCGCATTTTTCCTCAATATCGGTGCTTTCATTATAAAGCATATCGTCCGTCTTAAGAACGCCGGAATTGACTTTTATCAGGGAGTACTTGCCGATGAAAGGGTCAACAATCGTTTTAAAGACATAAGCTGATTTTGCTTTTGAAAAATCATGGTTGGCGGCAAAAATCTCGCCTGTTTTGTTGTTGATTCCGGCAACTTCACGATTCTCCGGGCTTGGCATATATTTGACAATGTCGTCAAGCAGGGCAAAAACGCCTTGGCATAAAGTATTCGAACCCATTGTCATCGGGACAATATTGCAATCATTGACATTTGTTCGCATTGCGGCGCGGATTTCATCATCGGAGAATGTTTCACCGCCAAAATAACGGTCCATCATTTCTTCGCTGGTTTCGGCAACAGCTTCCATCAGCGAATCCCGGTAAGTGCCTAAGTTTTCTTTGCTATAATCGGGAATTTCACAAGCAACAACTTCTTTTCCCTGCCATTTGTGGGCCGTTTCGGCAATGACATTAACATAACCGACAAATTTTTCATTTTCACGGATCGGAAACTGAATCGGGGCTAATTTGTTTCCGTAAAGATCGGATAGTTCACCAACAACTTTTTTGAATGAAGCATTGTCAACGTCCATCGAGCTGACATAAATCATCCGGGGAAGCTTGTATTTTTCGCACAGTTCCCAAGCTTTAATCGTGCCTACTTCAACGCCCGCCTTGCCATCAACAACAATGATTGCCGCGCTGGCGGCGCTAACCGCTTCTTCCACTTCGCCGATAAAATCAAAATAACCCGGCGTATCGAGGATATTTATTTTGTGGCCGTCCCACTCAATCGGAACTAAAGAAGTGCTAATCGAAAACTGACGCTTCTGCTCTTCTTTTCCATAGTCGCTTAAGGTATTGCCCTCTGTCACCTTTCCCAGCCTTGATGTAATCCCTGCCAGATATGCCATCGCTTCCGTCAAACTGGTCTTGCCGCAGCTTCCATGGCCTAGCAGGACGATATTCCTAATCTTGTCCGTGGTGTAAACGTTCATAAAGTTTCCTCCGATTCGATGTTGATTAAAAAACTTGCTGATGGGCAATATTAAACCCATGTGACCATTTTACTAAATATCTTGGCAATGTACAAGCGGTTTTTTTATTAATTGGAAATAATTGAAAATAATGGTGGTGGTTTTGGCAGATTAAATGAACGATTAGGGCTTAATCGCCAGTAAATTTGAAAAATCTTCAGCCAAAGATAAAAGCAAGCTCTCTAACGTAGTATATTCTTTTTCAATTCGCAAAAATGAGCCAATCTGCTCCGCCTTTTTTTCAAAATAAATCAAATCAATCCTATGGGTTGTAGAACTATGATAAGTAATATCATAAATTACAATGCCATTATTTGCACACTCAACAAATTCAATCAGCTGATTAAAGGCATACATGGCTTGGGCCTTGGCAAGGTTTGATGTCATCTCTCCACTCTCATTGCTTTTACATAAAAAGTACCCTGCGGCATTATATTGGAGGCAAAATCCACTTTCGTTCATATCTTAAGCCTCCATTCCAATATTTAGCTTTGCTTTAACTGATGGCGCACCAGAAGATAACTTAATGCTCTGTTTTTTACTGCATTCTGAAAGATACCATTTAAAATCATTGCCAATCATTGTAATTGAAGATAAAAAATCAGCACATTCTCCCCAAATAATACAATCTTTAAGGCTTTCTGCTAATTTGCCATTTTTGATATGATAACCAATTGCCACTTGGTAAGCAAATTCACCATTAATATCTGAGTAACCATCATATCCATCGATTAAATAATATCCTTCTTTTACTGACGAGATCATATCAGCGACAGTTTCATCTGCTGGGAGCAAGGCCGTATTTCTCATGCGGATAAGAGGGGAGTCACCACACCCGGAAGCCCTTGCATTTCCTGTCAGCGGTAAATCAAGAAGGGATGCCGTTTCCCTATTTGTCATTAAAGAACAAGGCTTGCCGTTTTTTATTATCTCAACGTCCCTGGCAATGACTCCCTCATCATCTATATAAACAGGCAAGGGACACAATTCCCCAAAAGCTTTGCTGGCATAATCCACGATATTGATTTTCTCATTTAAATCCGGCAACTTTTTAATTGGCGCATTGGGAAAACTGCTTAACATAAAGTCCGCTTCTGCATGATGGCCAATTGACTCATGAATCATTTTTGCGGACATTTTAGGTGATAAAATACAAGTTGCATAAGTATCAGCTATTGATATTGCTTCTTTCTTTTTCTGTAAATGCTCATATAAAGAAGCGATGGCAGGCTCTATATTTTCCCATTCATAGACAAAAAAATCCAAATCCGCATATTTAGAAAATGATTCTTCAACTGAATAATTTCCTGACGCGATTCTTAAAAACATTGTCGCTTCCGGCACTAGAGAAAAAAGCTCCGCCCCTGTTGTTGTGACAAGCCATTTTTCAGCCCATCTTAGGCTGAATGATAACTCCGTTTCATCTAATCCCGGATACTCTTTTAAGATATAGTTATTATAAATAGTTGTTATTTCCTTAAGGGCAGACTTATTGTAGTCTTTTTTTTCTGCAATTATTGATTTGCTTATGGAAAAATTTTCCAATGAAATATTACTTCCCCCTCGTGATGGTGTCATCTGGTTTGATGGAATATCTGCATTTAACAAAGCTTTCTGTATTAAAGCTTTTAATATCGCTTTCGAGTGGCTATTGCTATATGCCATACCCCAAGAGCCATGACGAAAAACCCTGCACACCGCTTTCTTTTCACTTTTCGAAGACTCGGAAAACTTGCCATTAGCAAATGACACAACTTTTACGACCGTGTTTTCTGTTTTTAATTCACCATAGCAATCAAGGGCTCGGATATATTGCTTTAAGTCATCCATCAATTTTCACCATCATCTAGAATCCATTTATCCAATAATTCATATTGCTCTTTATCGTGCAAATCTATGTTATGGACTTTTCCATTCCTAAAGTAAATAACTTTGTCGCAGATATCCAAAATCTTTTTCCGGTGCGTAATGACAATAAAAATGGGATTATGCCGTTCAAGATATTTTTGAATATTGCTTATTAATAAACGTTCGTTATTCTCATCTAAGGCAGAGGTCGGCTCATCAAGCAAAAGAAGGCTCGCCTTGCGGATTAAGGTACGGGCTAAGGCTATCCGCTGCTGCTCTCCGCCGGATATATTTCTTCCCGCCTCTTCAATGTTATAAGAAAGCCCATTAGGCATTTTCCCTAAAAAAGGCAAAAGGTTGGCGTAATCAATTGCCGTGTTAATCTGCTCTTCTTCATATTCATCACCAAAAGTAATATTATTCATCAGCGTATCTTTAAACAAGAATGAATCCTGTTGAAGCAAAGCAATATTACGATAAAAGCTTTCTATTTTTATTTCATTCAAATCTATTCCCTCTACTTTGATGTTTCCTTCAATCGGCGCAAGAAAACGAATCAAAAGCCTAAGCAAAGTACTTTTGCCAAAACCGCTTTTTCCCATGATGGCCACCTTATCCCCCGCTTTTAGTTCTAAGTCAAACTCTTTTAAGATAAAATTTTGATTTTCGTTATACCGAAAGGTGACTTTGCTAAAGGAAAGCGCAGAAACCGTCTTAAGCTCTATATTTCCATCTTTGACTGAATCGTCACGTAAATATTCCATGACCCGCTCTGACATTCCTAATGTCGTTTGCGTGCCTAAATAATAATCTGATAAGTTGTTTATTGGCTCGGTAAGGAACGGCAAGAAGGCATAAAAAGATATCAAGCTTCCCAGCGACATTTTATTTTGGAAAACCATCATTGCCCCAAGGAAAAGAACAATTATCGGCAAAAATAAGCTAAAGACACCACTTAAGCCATAACCAATGCTCCGAAAGCGGTTGAGGATTTTATATTTATTTAAATACAGCTGCATTATTTTGGTTGATTGCTTTTGGACATAATCTTCTTTCCGGTATATTTTTATCGTTTCTATCGCCGAAAGGGTCTCTTGCACATTCGATTGGATGTCAGCAAATTTTTCACGTTCTTGTTCGCTTGCCCTTCTTATTCCTTTATTGATAAGATTAAATAATAAGAAGTAAACAGGAACAAAGACAATGATTGCAACTGTGATTAAGATATTTAGGTACATTAATGCCAAAACGACGATTAAGATCCGAAATGCGTTTATCATCAGCATTGGCGGGCCAATAGCTGCTGACTGCGCCACAATGACTACGTCATTCATGATTTTTGACAGGAGGCTGCCAGAGGAATTGGCGATGAAATACTGGGTGTCTTTCCGGATTATCCCTTTTAAGACCAAGTTTCTCAAGTAAATAATGCTTTCATTTACCATTTTATTCCAATAATAATGATTGGCTATTGAGAGAAAAAAGACAATAACTAGAATCGATAAGCAAAGCATAATGATACGGAATAGCAGCTCAAATTGCCCTTCTTGCAAATAATCAATAATCAGCTTAATCGAAAATGTGACAATAGCAAGAAATGAGTACTCCAATATCGCTATCCCGGTAACAAAATATTGTGATTTTTTAAAAGGTTTAAATAGTTTAAGCAGTTCTTTGAACATTAGCAACTCCCTCCAAATAATGGCATTCATATAAATAGTCAATGACTTCTTCGATATCCCCATCGTCAAATGGGTATTTTTCTTTTATTGATTTTATTATCTCATCATAGTTAAAACTATTCTCTGTCTTAAGTTCGTCCCATATTAAATAAGCTTCTTTATTTAATGATAATGTCTCAAGCGTTTCTGTATTGAATAAAACATATGTCTCTTCATCAAATATTGATTCGCGGATAATACTTTTTATTACTTGGAGCTGGCGCCTTTTTTCTTGGCTATGTTCCTCTATTAGTAAATAATATTGCCGGCAATCTTCCATTACTATTTCTTGATCGGGATTTGCCATTAATTCGGCAGGACATAGATAGCAGTCTTCTCTCAAATGTTCGCAACTATTACATGGGGCGATATTTTGGCAATAATCACTTTTATTTATATACCTAAAGATATCCGAGTATTTATTTTCTTTCCATATATCGTCAAAGGAATTATTAAGCAGTGAAACATCTTCTTGGTTTTTGTCTTCTAAAATTGTATTTCTATAAAGGTTACATGGGTACAAGTCACCTTGATTTGATAAATAAGCAAAATCTGTACCTGCTCCACAACCATGCGTAACTCCGGGAAATTCTTTTTGCAAAACTTTTTTTACATAATCAATCGCCATCGGCCTCACAAAACGAGGTATGATGTCTATTTTTTCTTTAATATCAGGATAAATATCTGCAATGTCAGTAATCAATTTTAATTCATCTTCAAAAGATAGTGACATATTTTTGCCTTGCGCATTCCCTTCCGGAATTAGCTGTAAAAAGACCAATTCATCCACGCCTAATCCAATACAGAATTTAATCATCTCCATTATATGTGTTTTGTTTGCTTGGCTGACTACTGTATTGACAGTAATGCGTAAGTAATCTAAATTATTTTGCATTTTATACGCAATTAATTTTTTCAAATTAGCTAATACCTTTTCAAATACTTCTTTTCCACGAATTAAGTCATTAATTTCAGCCATCGGCCCTTCGATACTAAAAATGATATTCCTAAGCATTTTTAATTCGCCTATTGCATGGAGGATTTTGTAAGAGCCAATCGTCAGCCCATTTGTGTTAAATCCAAAACATATCTTTTTCATATTTAAATAGTGCATAATCTCAATAAAATTTTTGCGTATTGTCGGTTCACCACCTAATAGATGGATATAGTCTATCGTCTTCTCACTAAAATTATCAATGATTTGCTTCATCTCCTCATAGCTAGGTTCTTTTTTTGTATTATTTAATAAATTTCCATTAATGCAATGTTCGCAAAAAAGATTGCAACGATACGTTATATCCCATTTCAATGAAAGTCCCATGATATTTTCCTCTCTTTGATTAATTACTGCACCCCCAAATACTTTAGGGGTGCAGTAATGTTTTGTCAGTATTGTCTTATGCCTGAACTATTTGATTGTGATGCAATTATTACAGTTATTTCCCATTGCTGTCTGTGCTGCTTTTTTGACTTTCTTAATCGACGGTTTTTTCATATGGATTTCCTCCTTCCTCTTTAGCATTGCCATTAAGCTTTTTGGTAGCTTAATCATAACACGCTCATATCGGAAAGAACATTCCGAGTTGGGTAATAAATTTTTTACCAAACTCGGAATGTTCTTTTTGGTATTAACTATTATAATTTACATTAACCATTAACCCATTTTAGGAGGAACAATATGAACTTACTTAATTTCAAAAAAGCACTATGTGTAGCATTAATCAGTTTTCAATTCTTTTCCTTTATTTTTTTATTTAGTAATGTTGAGAGTGATCATCATATGGTATCGCCAACAAACATCAAGGCTGAAGTAAAAATTGGCAAATAAAAATATTATGTATTTATTTTGCGCATAGCAAAATCGGCTAATAATTATCCCTGCCGACTTTGCTATGTTTTAGTTTGTCATCATCTTTCTCATACCTTTACAAAGGCTATACCAACTTTTTCTTTAGCGTAATTCCAAATGTTTTCTTGGGTGGCTTTTTCTCCTAACATGGCATGGCAATAATATGACTGGGCAAAATAAGGGATGCTTTCTTCTTTATAGCCCATCTCCAAATAACTGCAAGCTTTATTAATGGCAAATCCATCTAAATGGCGGATTCGGCCATGCCGTAGCTCTAACTTTTCTCCTTCGGCAATAATATCTATAGCTTCCTTATATCTACCAGTTAACCCTAAATGCTTCGAATAATTATACAATATCATTGTATATGTTCTTATCTTCTCCAGCTCGTCCACACAATTTTTATTAATGCTTTCTATCAGCCGTTCGTATATTTTAAGCCCATGTAACACCTTGTCATTTTCGCAATAATAAGATGCTATATTATTTATAAACAGTATTTCATAATACGTCAAATGATATTGTCCAATTTCTAGCTCATCAAAATCTGGACGGGTAATCTTAATGCCCTCAATTAATGCCTTTAAAAAATTTTCGCTATATCCTTCCTGGCTAGAAATAAGAATTGCCTTTGTATTTTTGATGAATTGCAGATTAATCCCTGATTGATATCTTTTTGACTTTTCAAGCTTTGCCAATAGTTCTTTTGCTTCATCATATTGGCAAAGAACTAAGTGCGTGATTATCCCATTCCGAATCTGCTTTTCCTCAAAATCAGCCGCAGATAAGAATGTATTCATATATAGATTGATATCACGCCCCAGCCTTTGAAAAAGCGCTTCCAAAATATAGACATTCGTTTGCCTCACGCCATTTTCAATCCTATTTAAAGTCGGTACACTACAAATACCTTCGCATAATTCCTCTGAACTCATTCTGTTATTTACACGAAGCTTTGCAAGTAACATTCCGATATGCTCAAAGCTTATCGGCTCGCCGCGTTTAATCGGAGTATATTGCGGCTCATATTCGTCGATAATGCGATGGGTTCCATATGTTTCTATCGTTATGCCGAATAAATCTTTCGCATTTTCATATACCTGTTTAGCTTGTTTTCTCATCATAAAAATCGAAAAACCAAAATATGCTTGATAAATTAAACTTTGGCATTCACTATTACGCTTTAAATGAAAAAGACACAACGCTTTATTGTACAATAATCGTGGTATAGTCCTCCCCCGATTGCCCTCAAGGGCAATCTTGTACCCTAGCTCGCAGGTTTTAAGGCCTTCACGAAAATCCGATATTTTAATTAATAACTGTGATAAGGTCAATAAAATTTCCGGAAGCTTTTTTTCTTTTTCGTAATCATCTTCTGGCAGTTTGATAAGCCCTTCTTTAATGCCGTAAAGCAATTTAACCGCCTTCTTATGATCGCCAGTTTGACTATAGACAAGAGCTTTTGTATGCAGTAACTTTATTTCTTCGAGGATAAATATTTTATTATCTAAGTCCTCTTCATCAAATTCCGGAAATGTTATCGCCATTCCTGCTTTTATCAAAGGTAAGATATTTGCTGCTTCATAGCCAAGCTTTTGGTATAACTGTGCTTTACAGCTAAGGATGAATTGCAGATTGACTCCCTCCGCAAACTTTTTTTCCTGCTCCAGCTCATTAATCAGCTTTTCAGCCGTCTCTTTTATTGTCTGGTCAATTTCCTCTTGCTCAAGACAATTATTTAACTGCTCGCACAATAAATAAATATCCATCGTCTGATCTTCTAAATACGTATAGAAAAATTGTTTGACCGGAACTTTAAGAGTATACATCAACGAGTGGAAAATTTCTTCCGTTGGCTTTTGATGACTATTTTCGATCCGCGATAAAGTATTCGTAGCGCAGCCAGTATCAAAACTCAATCTTTCCTGTTGCCACTTTTTCCGCTTTCTAACTTTCTTTACTAATTCTCCTGATTTAAAACTTGGCATTTTATCCCTCTCTTTCTTAACAACAAGATTTTATATGTATAAGTCGGCCTGCATTTTATATAGTTCACTATACAAACCTTCATTAGCAATCAAATATTGATGTGACCCGGATTCAATAATTTCTCCCTCATTTAATACAATAATGCAATCGCTAAACTTTACTGACGCTAATCTATGTGTTATATATAAAGCTGTTTTATTAGAAACAAGATTGTTAAAGTTTTCAAATATTTCACTTTCTGCCCTAGGGTCTAAAGAAGCCGTTGGCTCATCTAAGATAATAATATTAGCATTTTTATGTAGCGCGCGAGTAATTGCTATTTTTTGCCCTTCTCCGCCAGACGGCTCAAATCCACTTGCGTCAAAATCTTTATAAATGCTTGTATTAAGGCCAAAGGGCAATTTATTATACAAGTTACTTAGATTTATTTTTTGGATCATATTAACTAACTGAGAATCCGTAGCCTCATTATCAAAGCAGATGTTTTCTCTCAAGCTTGTGGAAAAAAGCTTGAAGTCTTGAAAAACAGCAGAAAACAATTTCATATATTCATCATAATCAATATTTTTAATATTGACGCCATTACATAATATTTCACCATCAGTCGGGTCATATAAACGGCAAAGCAATTTTGCAAAAGTGCTTTTGCCAGCTCCATTTTCACCTACTAAAGAATATTTCTGGCCACTATATAGCACGGCATTAATACCCTTTAGCGCATACCGCTCCTGCCCCGCGTATTTAAATGAAACATTTTTAAATTCTATTTTTTCTAATTTACCAATTGTATTTATATTTGAGTCTGTTTTTAATCGTAACTTTTTTTCCAGATTTAGATATTCTTGCACCGCCTCAAAATACCCGCCAAATTTTTGGATATCAGTAACACTATCCATAAGCTCATTCATTGCTAAAGAAAACGTGGTGATTGCCGCAAGGTACATCGCAAAATCGCCAATCGTAATCGTTCCTCTGGAAATACTGTATAGCAAAAAAGCATATGCCAATATATTTTTAATTAAATCACCGAAAAACTGAAAAACCTCTCCGCCAAGCAAAATATCCATTTGCTTCTTATAGAAAATATTACTCTCATTTAATAGTTGTCCCATTTTTTTGAGAATCCAATTTGAAATGCTATTTATCCTTATTTCTTTTGCATACCTAAAATCTTCTATCAAACTCGAATAATGCCCGGCTCTTCTCTCTACCTCTGATTTTTCAAGTTCATGAGTCACGTATTTCTTTTTCGTTAATAGGCTTATATAGTTATTTATAAAAGAGATGCCTATAAAAATAATTGTAACTAAAATACTAAGACGTGAAACGACAATTAAAACACCTACAAAAACTAAAGTTTTACTGATGATATTAAAAGCCCTGTCCAGAACGAAGCCAAAGCCTTGCCCGTCTGCATAAATAAATTTGTAAGCTTTTTCACGTTTGCTAAGAAATTCACTGCTTTCAAGCTGTTCCAAATCAGAATCGACTAAATTCTGACCTAAGTCAAGCTGAAATTTCCTATATAATATTGCTCTTTTTTTAAATGTAAGCCTCCATAAATATTTATCAAGCGATAGCAAAATAAATAAAGAACCAAGATATACGCAGGAATATATCAGCAATTTACTAAACTGCATTTGATTAACTGTAAGCGCGTCAAAGATAATTTTGGGGAATATTATCGTCAAAATTGGGATTGATGATTTCACCAATTGATTTAGGGTTAACGCATATAAGTATGCCTTATTATTCTTCCATGCGTATTTTAATAAAAATATAACACCACTTTTCAAGATATTGCCCTCTTTTCATTTAAGCTTAATAATCTAATCATAACACACTCATTAAAAAAAGCATATGTCGAGTTATGCAAATTATTTTTTGCACAACTCGACATATAGCGCATTTCTTGCAGGTTTCTTGCAGCGTTTCCTATTGCCGTTTTTCCGGGAATGGGCGAGAGGGAATATTCTTTATTATTTTATTATTTCTTAGATGATTTTTTTAGCTTGCTGTTATCAAGATAAGAGCGACATACTTTGACAATCATGATTGCAACGTAAACCAGTAAAATTCTTATGCCTATATCAACAATAATCATAATATAAGCAATTAATTCACTAATTCCAATCCAATTATTTGGCTGGTCAGCATATGCAGCTATTAACATTATTTCTTTCATTAGGTTCTCCTCGCCTTTGCGTTTAGATATTTGCAGTTTAATTATAATATGCTTATTCTCAAAAGTACATACCGAGCTGGGTAATAAATCCCAGTAATAAATCCCAGTAATAAATTACCTGATAATTTGATATTTGCCCCGCTTTAGTTTAACGCTAAACCAATGGGCTAGGCGTAAGGCCAGCATCCCTAAAATACAGCCCGCCGCATCGATCATGACATCAGTTACCAAGGCTGCGCGTTCGGGGATAAAAATTTGGATCAGCTCATCGATTGCTGCCATTAATGCAACGGCAAAAAATGAGTATTTGGCCGCTTTAAAGCTTTCTTTCCCCCAAAGAAGCGGCAAGGAATAAACCAAAAACCCAAGCAAGGCATATTCAAAAAAATGGGCGGCTTTACGGACAAACGCTTCAAATTGGCCAAGTTTTTCTTGGGTCATATTCAAGTTGACCGAGAAAATTTTTTCGACAAAATGAACTAGGCTTTCACTAAAAGACATACTTTGCATAGCTGAGGTTTCCCCAGTTTTAAACGAAAAATTCAATATATGAAAATATGTGATAATAATTAAGATAGTTAAAATAACGGTAATAACCTTCTTGCGTTGCCTATCTGTTTTATTCATTCTCTTCCATTTCTTTTGCTGTCTTTTCAATAATGCTATAGTTCGCAATCCGGGCTGAATCAATTTCTTGCATTCCAATGAAAACCGCGCCATACTCAAACGAATCCGCTGTTTGCCCTTTGCGGATGATTTTCATGTAGACATGAATCCGTTCTTTTGTCCAAATCAGCAGATGGCCATCATACACAGCTCCCATTTGGAGTTCTTTTTCACAGGTAAAACCAATGCCTGTTTTTGATAAATCAATGACCGCAATTTTAATTTCTTCGCTTTCTTTCTCATCAATCCGGTTAATCACTATACTGGATTCAAGAAGCGTCCTATTACCTCTGCGCCGTTCCTGCATAACCTTATCCTCCGTTTTTAACTTGACAATAGTTTATCCTATTTGATGGGATTTGTAAAGGGGTACAAAAAACTATACTATCAGCATCGCGTCGCCAAAAGAAAAAAAGCGGTATTTTTCTTTAATAGCTTCATGATATGCCGTCATGACAAATTCACGTCCTGCCAAAGCCGAAACCAACATCATTAAGCTTGATTCCGGAAGATGAAAATTGGTAATCAGGCTGTCCGTTATGTTGAAATGATAGCCAGGATAAATGAAGATATCAGTATCGCCAGTTTTGGGTTTCATCATGCCTTTAAGAAATGGCACGCTTTCAATCGTCCTTAAGCTTGTTGTTCCGACACATATTACCCTGCCGCCATTTGCTTTGGCCCGATTAATGATTTCACAAGCTTCTTTTGATATTTCATAATATTCTGAGTGCATATGGTGTAAAGCAACGTTTTCAACCTTTACCGGGCGGAAAGTCCCAAGGCCGACATGAAGCGTCACATAAGCCAGCAAAACTCCCTTTGCCTTGATTTCACTTAGCAGCCCTTCCGTAAAATGCAATCCGGCAGTCGGGGCTGCCGCCGAGCCTTCGTGTTTGGCATAAACGGTCTGGTAGCGATTTTTATCCGCCAGTTTTTTTGTGATATAAGGCGGAAGCGGCATTTCACCAAGCTTATCCAGTATTTCCTCGAATATTCCTTGGTAGGTAAATTTAATCCGTCTGTTTCCGTCTTCTAAAACCTCGATAATCTCACCTTTCAGGATTCCCTCGCCAAAATCTAGAATCGCTCCGGCCCGGCATTTTTTTCCCGGTTTTACCAATATTTCCCAGATATCATCGCTTTGCGGTATTTCTTCAACTGGGTTAGCTGAAATTGGCTGCATAACAGGGCTTGTTTCCCGCCGTAACAGCAAAATTTCAATTGCCGCGCCAGTATCGGTTTTTCTTCCGATTAAGCGGGCTGGGATTACTTTTGTATTATTAAGGACTAGGCAATCACCTTTGTTAAGGTAATTGGCAATATTCTTAAAAAAATCATGCTTTATCTGCCCATTTTGCTTATTTAGGACTAAGAGCCGTGAAGCTGCGCGGTCGCTTAAGGGAGTTTGCGCAATTAACTCTGTCGGCAGCTCAAAATAAAAATCCTTGGTTTTCATAATCCTAATCCGGTTAAAAAGGCCGCATAAGCCCGTTTTGCTTCAAAAATATCTGCTTTGCTTGTCGCTTCCCAAGGTGCGTGCATATTAAGCACCGGAACACCGGAGTCAATAACATTCATGCCATACCCAGCTAAAATATAAGCAATCGTTCCGCCGCCGCCGACATCAACTTTGCCAAGCTCGGCGGTTTGGAAACGGATTTCTGCTTCTTCCATCAGCTTCCTGATATATCCTATATATTCGGCATTGGCATCATTTGAGCCGGATTTGCCCCTTGCGCCTGTAAATTTTTTGAATAAAACGCCGCCGCTTAAGATTGCGGTATTTCTTTTTTCAAAGCTGGATTTGTAAAAGGGGTCATAGGCCGCACCAACATCAGTTGAAAGCATATATGACGAGGAAAGCACCCGGCGGAGGTTTAACTCGCTATAATCACCAGTCAAATTCATCAGCTCCGCAACTGTGTTTTCAAAAAAGCGGGAGTGCATTCCCGTTGCGCCAACGCTTCCGATTTCTTCTTTATCGGAAAAAATAAGGCAAGCGGTCCGGGTAAGGTTTTTTGCTTCAAGCAGCGCAGTAAGCCCGGCAAAAGAACACACGCGGTCATCTTGGCCATAAGCTAAAATCATGCTTTTGTCAAATCCGGCTTCCCTTGCCTTTCCGGCCGGGACAACTTCCAGTTCAGCGGAAATAAAGTCCTCTTCTTCAATATCATAAGATTGTTTAAGGATTTCGAGAATGCCTTTTTTAACCGCGTTTTTTGCTGCTTCACTTTCGGTTGAATCATCGTTTGCTAAGCTGTCTGGGGTTTTAATTAGGATTGGTTTGTTGCCGACAACAATATCTAGGGCTTCGCCTTCAATGAATTTGTTGGCTTTCTTTTCCATCTGTTCAGCAGCCAAGTGGGGGAGCAGATCAGAAATAAAGAAAACTGGGTCGCTTTCTTCTTCGCCGATATTTATTTCTACAGTTGTTCCGTCTTTTTTTACCATTACGCCATGCAGGGCAAGGGGTATCGTTACCCATTGGTATTTTTTTACTCCGCCATAGTAGTGGGTGTCAAGATAAGCAATTCCTTCTTCTTCATAGAGGGGGTTTTGCTTGATGTCCAAGCGCGGTGAATCGATATGCGAGCCCAGGATATTCATGCCTTTTTTAAGTTTATCCTCACCGATGATGAACATGATTAGCATTTTGTTCATCAGGACGTGATACACTTTATCGCCGGGTTTTAATTTTGCTCCCTCATTAATCAGTTTCGGCAGTTCACGAAAACCAGCAGCTTCAATTATGTTGACTGTTGTGTCAACGCATTCGCGTTCGGTTTTGCCGTTATCCAAGAAATCGCGGTAGTTTTTCGTGAAGGTTTCGATTTCGGCTAATTGCTCGTCTGAATAAAATTCCCAGATGTTTTTTCTTTCCATGTGTGTTCCTTTCTTTTCTTTACTTTCTTTCTTTTCTTATTATTCTTTAAAAACGCCTTTTGCAGACTGCATATGTTATTTATGTTTATGTTTTTTATGCGGCTCGTAAGCTCTGCACTTCACATCAGACCCGCTTTCGCTCGATGTAAAACGTTGCGTTACATAAGCTCTTAAAAAACAAGAGCTAAGTAACGACGTTTTACAACGGTCCGCTTTAGAAGTCAGACTTACTCACTCGCATTGCTATACGTTACGTGACTACGCGCAAGGCAATGAAAATGACATCTGCCAGCCACGACTCAATTTTCATACGTATCGTAACTACGCGCAAGGCAGATGCAAACTCCAAAGCGGGCCCTTGAGAGATGTCGGTACTTGGTTTCGTCCTTTGAAACCTTAGTACCGCTACATCTCTTATGGAGCGAGAGCGGGCCCCAGCTTGGAGTTATGCAGTCTGCAAAAGCGCGTTAATATGCTTTTACGAACCGCATAATCTACACGTGGTATTCACTCTGCAAAATCGCGCTCTAAACTTGCGAAACCCTAACGCAGCTCTGCCCCAACAACCTTATTTAAGCGCTTGGTAACCGCCTTTACGCTGCTCTCAATCTCCTCCTGCTTAAGCGTCTTATCTTTTGCCCCAACAACAAGGCGGAGAGTTACGCTCTTCTTATCCGCCGGAATCTGCTTCCCATGATACTCATCAACAAAAGAAACGCCACGGATAAAACTATCCGCCCCCATCTTTTTAGTAACTGCGTCCTCAATCTCCTGCCACTTCACATTGCGGTCAACCAAAACCGAAAAATCATAATCAGTCAGCGGATAATAAGGAAGATGGGTAAATTTATTCGTCCGGGAATCCAAAGTAAGTAAAGCATCAATATCCAGCTCAAAAATCATTACGGCCGCATTTTTTATCCCGCAAGCAAGCGTTTTTGCCGTGCTTAATAAAGCAAGATTCCCAACTTTCTTTTCCCCTTGCAAAATATTAAGCCAGACGATATCATCAGCCCAATCCGGCTTGTTTGCTTTAAAAAAACTAAATGCTTCTAAATGAGTGTAGCGTGGCATTTTGTCAATAAAACCTTTAACCTTGCGGAATGAATCATTGGTTTTATCACGGCCCGCAACCATTGCCCCGGCAATGCTCCGGCGTTGGGACGGCAATTTTTCGCGTTCATCATTCAGTACCGCAAAACGATCCGCCAATAGGACATAAGCACCCTCATAAATCGCAAATTCATCAAAGTAACGCAGATTTCCGCTGACAGCCCGGCATAAATTAGGGAGCAGGGTCGAGCGGAGCTTGCTTTCCTCCGGTGATGGCGGGGTTGACAGCGTAAGAACCCGACCATCGTTTTCACTTATAAACTGGTCCGCAAAATCATCATTCATCCACGGATAAGTAAAAATTTCATTCATTCCGCACCGGAAGCTAAGGTATTCTTTGATTTTCCGCTCAATATCAATCTGGGGCTGATTAATTGCCTCATTAAAAGATGTTATCATGGGGCTTTGGGTAAAGTTTTCAAAGCCGTGCATTCTTGCAACTTCTTCCATAATGTCATTGGGAATCGATATGTCGCCTGTTGATCGCCATGGGGGCGGAGTAATAAGTAAATTGTCATTTTTTATCTCAACCGAAAAACCTAATTTTAAAAGCATTTTTTCGATTTCATTATTGGGCAGGGTTTTGCCAAGGCGGCGCGAAAGCCACTCAAGGGAAACATTAATTTCGGGACTGGCAAGTTTGGTGGGGAAATTGTCGCAATAGCCGGTAATATTAAGGCCTTCATAAATTTCCCCAAACAATTCCAGCGCAATCTCTAAGGCTTGGTCACAGCGTTCCGGGTCAATCGCCTTTTCGAAACGGGCCGCCGACTCCGTCCTTGTCTCATGCCGCGCCGCCGTATGGCGGACTGAAATAGCTTCGAAGTTCGCTATTTCCAAGATAACGCGGTTTGTATTTGCAATAATTGAATCCTTGCTTCCGCCCATGACCCCAGCCAACGCAACCGCTCCCTCATCATCGGCAATAACCAAATCAGAAGGATTAAGGCTTAGTTCTTTTTCATTTAACAATAATAATTTTTCATCTTCAAAAGCGCGGCGGACATTTATCATGCCCGAAATATTATCCGCGTCAAAAGCATGGGTCGGCTGCCCGGTTGCCAGCATGACATAATTTGTGATATCAACGATGGCATTAATCGGGTTCATTCCCACCCGCCAAATCCGGCTTTTTATTTTGAAAGGTGCAGGTTTAACGCTTAACCCCTCCATTTCAACCCCGATATAACGGCGGCAGCGTTTCGAGTCGCTGATTTTAACCGTGAAATCTTTATTTGCCAATTCGGCGTTAGCTAGCTTATTTAAGGTTGCGAAGCTACCTTTTCTCATCGGCAAGTCAAACAAGGCGGAAATCTCGCGGGCAATTCCATAATGCCCCCACAAATCAGGCCGATTGGTTAATGATTTATTATCAATTTCCAAAATAATATCATTAAGGCCAAGGGCGTCGGCTAAGGGAGTGCCAGCGTAGGCCTCGGTAAATTCTGAAAGGTCCATAATCGTTGCTTCTTCTTCATAAGGGAACAAATCAAATAAGCCAATCTCTGATGAAGCGCAAATCATGCCAAAGCTTTCAATTCCGCGCAGTTTTGCATTTTTTATTTCGACTAATTCACCCTCGCCATGCCAGCGGACATAAGCCCCCGGTTTGGCGACAGCCACTTTCATTCCAACCGCCAGATTGATTCCGCCGCAGACGATTTCGCGGACATCACCTAAGCCAATCTCCGTCCGGCAGATTCTTAGCTTGTCCGCATTCGGGTGGGGAATAATTTCGTTGATGACCCCAACCACCATCAAAGAAAATTTTTCGGCAAGGAAAGTCATTGCTTCAACTTCAACTGTTGCCATTGTCAAATCATAAGCCAGCTTTTTCATATCAAAATCATCCGGCATCTCCAGATAATCTTTTATCCAATCAAGTGATATCTTCATTTTTAACCATACCTTTCCAAAACTGCAAACTTTGAGCCGTTAGGCAAAGCTGCCCCGAATTAATGATGTTGACTATGCAAACTGTTTCAAAAACCTTAAATCCGCACTATGGAACAAACGGACATCATCAATGCCGTAACGCATCATGACAAGGCGGTCAAGTCCAATATTCACATAAAAACCAGTATATTCATAAGGGTCAAGCCCGGCCGCTTTGATGACATTTGGATGCGGAGTCCCGCCCGGCATAATCTCAATCCAGCCGACCTGTTTACAGACGCTGCAGCCGCCCCCGCCGCAGACAAGGCAGCCCATGTCAATCTCAAAACCCGGCTCAACAAAGGGGAAAAAGCCCGCCCGCATCCTAATGGGAACTTCGCGGCCAAACACCTTTGAAAGAATCGTTTGAATCATGATTTTCCCGGCGGAAAAAGTAAAATCCGGCTGGACAATCAAAGCTTCGTATTGGAAAAAAGCACGCTCATGGCGGGCATCGGTTGATTCATTGCGAAAAACCCGGCCGGGATAAACAAAGCGGTAAGGTGGTGAAAATGTCTGCATATAACGGACGCTTGCGCCAGTCAGATGGGGACGGAGGCATAAACGCTCGCCGCCGCTCTTGTCATCGTGGCCAGCAATCCAGTATGTATCCATACTTTCACGGGCCGGGTGGTCCGGGGGGAAATTTAAGTTGTCAAAAGCATAAAGCTCACTCGTTATGTCGGCTTCTTGGAAAATACAGAAACCAAGCGAACGGAAAGCATCGTTTAAATCGTAACACATCTGCGTAATCGGGTGAAGCCCGCCGCTAGGCGGATTAAAACCGGGAACAGTACAGTCAAAATCCGCCGGAATTGAAGCTGCCTTTAGCGTAAGCTCCTCTGCCCTAAGATCAATCAGTTTGACAAAATGATTTTTTAGTTCATTGGCTGCCCGCCCTATTTCTGCCCGCATTTCCCCGGAAAGCTGGGGAATTTCTTTCATAATCTCCGCCAGCTGCCCTTGCCTTCCTAGCAGCATTGATTTTATGACCTTTAATTCTTCGACGTTATCCGCTTCCGCTATTCTTTTTTCGTTATTTTCCCTAATCGTCTTAAGAATTTCTGCAAATTTTTCTTTCATGTGTATATATGCTCCTTCCAAAGTAGTGAAAGAATATTACGGTTTATCTTATCATGCCGTGCTTTTTTTGTCTAGCTTTCTCTTTTTTTCTTTCCTCTGCTCGTCATGCCAAGCTTTTTTTGTCTTCTTTTTTTTCTTTCCGCTGCTCGTCATGCCGAGCTTTTTTTGTCTTCTTTTTTTTTCTTTCTCTGTTCGGCAAGGTAAAGATAAAGCGGCCGGAAATATTTGTTGATATATGCCCCCAGCAGAATCACATAAATGCCAAAAAATAACCACATCAAAATCATGACAATCGTTGTCAAGCTTCCATAAATGCTAAAGGCATTAAAATAATCAACATAAATCGAAAAACCAAAGCTTAACAGGCTAAAGCACCAAGCCGCAAGAGCCGCCCCCGGAAGCTGCATCCATAACTTTGTCTTAACCCCGGGAATATAGGCATAAATCAGCGCCAGGGAAAGTGAAAGCAAGGCAAAAACAATCAAAAAGCGGCCATTTAAAATAAATTTGATAAATTGCCCCAAGGATGGCATTTGGTAGGCCAAGATATTGATAAGGGTATTGCCAAAAACCATCACAATCAGCGAAAGAATCAGGACCGACAAAATTATGACCGTATAAGCGGAAGCAAGCAGCCGCTGGACAAAAGCCGGGCGGGTTTCCGCCGCCCCATTAACGGCATTAAGCCCGCGCATTAAAGCAAGGACCCCTCTTCCGGCCGACCAGGCGGTCACTAAAGCGGCAAGGGAAACAATTCCGGCCGATGAGCTATACACATCACGGATAATGCCGATTATCAAAGGGTGGGTCGCTTCCGGGGTGATATCGGTCAGGGCAATCATCAAATCGCCCTCGGTTAAAGGGGTATATGGCAGGATTCCGCATAACAAAATTAGCATCGGAATCAGTGACAGGAATAAATAAAAAGTTGTCGCCGCCGCATTTGTGGTAATATTTTTTTCATCTAATCTTTTCGTAAAATCCTTGATAAAGAAATAAATTTTCAAGAAATAACTTTTCATTGTCAGCCCTCGCGTATCTCGCACCCAATATAAAATACTGCCAAAATTTCATCAAAATTATAACCGCGCAAACCCAGCGCCCTTGCCCCATTCTGCGACATTCCCACGCCATGGCCATAACCGCCGCCAAAAATCTTATATCCGGTCACAAGCCCATTTTTGATATCCGTCTCGATAATCATAAAAGCACTTGGCAAAAGATTGGGCGAATTTACTTCGCTTAAATCTTGCCGCTTCACTTTATAACCGTCATCATTTAGGACATAACGGATTGTATTTTCGGCAATGATTTTGTAAGTGTTTTTTGTCGTTTCAATAATCAGCTCATCCATTACCCCGCCGGGCAAGCGTTTTTCGCAGTAAATATTTGTTACCGCGCCAATATCACCAATCGGCTTGCTCAAAAACTCGCCCTTTTCAAGGGTCAAGACTAATCTTTGGTTCCGGTCAAACCGCCTTTTCATATTTTCGGCTATTTTCTCATTTTTTATTTCAGGAACTTCAAATTCCCAACGATACCATGCCTCATCTTTTTCATAATCAGTATCACGGATACTAGTAATAAATTCAGCAAAAATGTCCTCATCGCTAAGCAGATTGGGATTAAGGGCAAGGCTTTCACTTAATAAAAACCGATCGTCGCCGATGATGGCGGCTTGCAAATAAGGCGAATCCGGCGGATTTGTGCTTTTCCATATTTCCGGAATGGTGGCATTTCCGCTTGAGGTCGAATAATAATAAGTGCCAGCCGGATTGTCCTCGTAAAATAATTTAAGGCCTGCTGTTTCCTTGACCGCTTTGGTGGTATTCATATGCTCGGCGATATTATTATACACCTGATAACCAACGCTGTCATCCACATGGGCCCCTAGGGCCGGAAGCCCCGACCGCCTAAGAAAGCGGTCCGCATAAGTCCTTGCACATATTGCCTGGGCCTTAAGTGCCTCTAGCGGGTAAGAAGCTGGCATTTCACTAGGGACGACCGAATAAAGATACTCTTCTAATAATACTTCGTTAACCAAAGAAAGGCCGTCAGCTGTTTTGCTTATCTCAATGCTTCCGCGATAAGCCGGGATTCCTTGGCTTCTGTTTAGCGAGTGCAAAGTAATCCGCCCAGTCCCGGCTTTGGGGGTAATTATGACACTTCCGTCATTTAATAGCTCACTTTCCAAATCAAAAACAAGAGTTTCGCCTGCTTCAAAATCCAAGGCTTTACGTTCATTATATGCTCCATGGGTAACAGTATAATCAACATCGGCGCTTAGTTTCATTTCTTGATGATAAAGTCCGGCAAATTGGGCAGTCCTTACCGCAACGCGGATATATTCCATTGCTTCTTTCCTGACCATCAAAGCCCCGCATATTTCCCCGTCTTCAAGGACAAAATCAGTAAAATCATAACCAATCGCCAGCTCATTAGCAACCATGCTTTTCATTCTTTCATAAAGACGGTAAATTTGCCAATCCGGGGAAATATCAAAAACGCCTTGGCCCTCAATAGTAATCGACTGGTCATCAACCGCGAGTAATTTTCCGCTGATTACATCATTCTTAAAATTTATTTCGCGAAGATGCCCCCCCGCAAAATTTAAGTCGGCTAACTGTTCCTTAATAATCTCAAAAGCGGCAAAATTATCTATTAATTCATCAAGCAAATTTTCCGCCATTTCAAGAAGCGACTTTTCACGACGATAAATAAACTCATAATCACGGTAAAAGAAGCCTAACCGCTCATCATCTTCACCCAAGAAAAAAACATTATTTAAGACCATGTCTTCATTGACCATTTCAGTCAATACAAGCAGTTCATCGGCCTTTTTTAATGCCCTTACCGTCTGATAGCTAGCCGTTTTAAATAACGATGATTTAAAAGTAAGTCTTTCCAGATCGGAAGTTATTAACTCGTCCGCCGCCAAAGCATTGCCAGCAAAATCGCTTACGTCTTCACCAATTCCCAGAATCGAAATCGTGATTTCTTCGATGTAATCCGTTTCTGTTATTTTATTATATATTTCAACCACCTCATTTTGATAAGCTTTCCAGTCGGCCAGCAAAAAATAATGTCCGGGCTGATATTTGCCGGAAAACTGCTCATTAATGATGATATCTATTTTTGCCGTAAGTTCCACGAAGTCCTCATAAGTAAGATGGGCATCCGGGTCATTTTTGGCCATTTCAGTTAGACGGTAAATAATGATGTCATCATGGATTTCTTCATTGATGTCATCATGGATTTCTTCATTGCTGCCGTCGTTGATGTCATTTTTTAAAGCTTCTGCCATAATCAAAGCGTCCTCAATCCGGACGTATTCGCCTTGGGGGGCGGGGACGCGGACATCTTCGATTATTTCATCGAGAATCTCATCAATGCCATTATCGGTACGGAAAATCAGCCAGAGAAAAAGAAAAATCAAGATGATCAGCCCAATTTTTATTAACATACTAATATTTTTGCTCATTATACCCCCTGTATTTCCCAAGCGGAGCTTGGGAAACAAAAAACTTTAGTTTTTTTAAGAAAGTGGAAATTTAATTTCCATACTATACCCCTGCATGATTAAATAAATTTCCACGCCTGCTGTAACACCGCGCGTTCGAGAGTGTCAATTCAACGCCCGACCCGCTTTCGCTCCGAGAGAAATGTTTTGACATTATCTCAAGGGTCGGGTCTTATGAATCGCACTCTCTATCGCACGATAATGATTTTGGAATAATCTGCCCCATTTTTTTTCGCTGCTTTTCATTTCAAGCCTGTCCGGTTTTTGCGAAACTTGCCTCTTAATATATTTATATATTGTATTTTAAAACTTGTCTGCTTATTCATTTATTCCGCAATGCAAAAATCGCAATGCGAATTTTCGCATTGCAGAATTATTATCCGATTATACCAATATTTTTCACGAAATCAAAGAATATTCTTAAAGAAAGGTAAAAAAGCCAAAGATTAATATTTACCGGCTGTCCATGTCAAACATTATTCCTAGGCTGGCTAAGGAATCGGTTTCTTTTTGCCGATATAAATTATATGCAGCTGCATAATCTGTAAAACATGATAATGTCAAAGGAGTGACGCTATGAACATAACTAACACGGCTTATGGAAATTCAAGTTACAATGCCGTCTATCCAACTGCTTATAACCCCGATCCGCCCGCAAGGGATAGCGTTTGCCCGGAAGCTTCCGCTGCCCCTACGGATATCCTTGAGCTTAGTGAGGACGCCAAGAAATTGTTAGCTTTAATGGAAGAGCCAGAAAAAATGTTCTTTGGCGACTCATTTAACAGCTCCGAAATTGATCGGTTTAAAGAGTTTATTGAAAATATGAAAGCAAATGAAAGTTCAGATAATGACGTGATGGCGATTAAAAAGCAAGCCTTATGCGGCCTGCTCAAACGTGTTGAAATGACACAGGGAACTTATTATTCAAGCAGCAGCTGGAAGCGGCTAATGGCAACATACGGAAAAACAAAGCCCATCAGCCTAAATGATGAAGCTAGCGTACCAGAAATTGAAAAAGCAATTAGCGAATTAAACGCCGCCTTAAGCGCCCTTAAAAAGGCGGAAAAAGACGATGACAAGCAGCGTGATGCACTTCCGCTCGTGATGGAGGCTGGCGGAACAGCTTACGAGCAAGCCACATTGGCTGTCCAAGCGGCCGCATTGCCGCAAATTGCCGGGATAAGCCTAGCCGTTTAATCTGTCCCCAAAATATCCTCGCCAGCCATCGAAATTGCTTCGATTATTTCATCAAGCGAAAATTTTCCCTCTTCGGCCAATTCCGAAACAGTTACTCTCCGCCCATATATTTCGGCTAATTCTTTTGCTTCTAAAGCAATTAAATTTACTCTTTCGACCAGCTTCGCATCACTATTTTGGTTGCTTACAGTTTCCGCAATCAGGTTTTCCAACGCCGTTTTTATCTTCTTTGTTAAATCCTCTTTGGAATCCGCTGCGTTAGCCGCAATGACCAAATTACCCTCGCCAATTAAGTCCTCTAATGAAACGCCTTGGCCAGCGTATTGCTTGGCAATCTTAACTGCCTCGTTAAGAAAAATGGGTGGCTCACTTTGCAAAGAAAGCAACTCCAGATAATCTTTTAAAAAATCTTTTTCTTCCGCGCTCAGATAATCATCAAAATCAACTGCTTTATCAAGGCCTATTTTATGCTTCTTAAAATAATCATAGACTAATCCGTATTGGCCTTTATTTAAACCAAAAGAAAAGAAAATCTCCTCGGCCTGGGCGGTTGTTATTAAGTTGCCCTGATCCCCTGCCAATTTTCGCGCCTTTTCTAAGGCTTCGGCAAATTTACGTTCTTTGCTTTCCATGCTCGCCCTTTCATTCGTCCGTTTTCACGACATGGGTATGGGTAAAAAGATGCTCGTCGCAATATTCATAATTGCCCTCGCATTTTGAGCAAAAACGAAATTCCCGGTCCGGGGCTTCTATGCCAGTAATGCCGCAGGCCGTGCATTGGTGTTTTGCTGCTGGCCTTATTTTTGGGGGTTCGGTTTTATTAGTAGCGCGTTTTAGGGTCTTAACGATATCCTTGGGCAAAATGCTTTTAGTTGGCACTTTCGTGGGACGGACAAACAAAAAGAAAAGAAGGAAATTGAGCATTGAGGCAACAAGCACAATCCGGTTATACATATTCGAGCCCAGGAACTCAAGTACCATGATAAAGCCGTAAATAATGGCGATATATTTCATTTTGACTGGCAGGATAAACATTAACAGGATTGTCATGTCAGGAATGACCGAAGCAAGCGCAAGGAAAATTGACATATAAATATAAAAGGTGCTAAAGCTCATCGCCACATTGCCAAAGACTAGCATTCTTTCAGCGTGTTCAAGGGTTGCCAGCTCAGGAACAGAGATAAACAAATAAGCCATCACCACCAAAGCCCCGATGATTGTAAAAATCATTCCGGAAAGCAGGTAAATATTGTAGCGGAATGTGCCGATTGTCCGTTCAAGGCTTGTGCCAAAGTTATAAAAAATATAAAGCAGCAATAAAGTAAAGAAATTGATGCTAAGGGACGGCGGAATCATAATCCAAGTAAAGAGCCGCCAAATCTGGCCGTACATAACCGCATATGGATTAAGGCTTACGTAATTAAGCAAAGACATATCCATTGCGATAATCACATAGGCTGCGGCATAAAAAAGCACCAGATAAAGCGAGATATTCTTGATGGCATAACGCCCAAATTTTCGTTCTAGTTTGTTTAGGGTTTCGTTCACGTGATGTTGTCCTTTCATTTTTGCTAGTTAATGTGGAAAATAAAATTTCCACTTTCATGGGTTTAGTATTTTATTTGCTTAGTTATTTTACCATCGATGATAAATAATTGCAACTGGTGATGAAATTGAAATTGGCTTATTTTTTTACCCTTTCTTTCCTAATTTGATGTCCATTCCTTATAAAAAAAATAAGCTAATCGTTTTTATCCTTTAGAAATAAGCATTCTTTGCCAAAAGCACCTGTCGTGTTGTGCAAATAATTATTTGCACAACATGATATGTACTTTTATTTCGCTTGCATTTATAATTGAAATGTAGCTTAAGGTTGAAAGAATTCCATTCTTTCAACCGGAGATTTGAGCTACGCTCAAAGTCTCCAGACTTTTGAAAGGAGCATGGACGTAAATATGAAAAAAAAGCATAAGCTATTCTTAACTTGCACAATTTTTTTTGCCAGCATTATTGTTGCCATCATTTTTGTTTATCCTTCTATCGCAACTGATAGAACAACTCTACAATGTGATGACTGCGATGCGAATGCGTCAGCCATTGCCGGAAGGCCAGTAACTATATCAAAAAAACTCCTCTTTATTTAATTACGGCATATCCAGTCCTTCCGTTGACATCGATAATACGACTGACACTAACTCTGCTCAATCCTTAATCAAAGCTGGTGATTTCTATATGACCGCTGAAACAACATTGGAAGAGATCTTTTTTGCCTTAAAGGGTGCTATGCCTTGGCTTTGTGATTCTTGCGCAATTACGATGGCAGAAAGCCGATACGATTATGAAAGATAAGATTGCGGCTCGGAGGCCGCAATGACGGGGGTCGCAATGGCGGAGCCGCAATGACTGCAGCCGCATAATGACGTAGACAGCGATGTCAAACACTTACCAAATCCATCATCGTGCGATAGAGAGTGCGATTCATAAGACCGGCCCTTGAGAAGCGTCGTTACTTATGCGGTGTCCTTTGCCGCATTATGTAACGCAACGCTTCTCTCGGAGCGAAAGCGGGTCGGGCGGTGAATCGACAGCTCTCAAACGCGCGGAGGCAAAACGCGCGGTGGCAAAATGCGCGGAGTATCTCGGAGCGAAAGTACATCGGACACCCCAACCGCAGCTCTCGTATTCGCGTTTTTCATGCCGCTTTTCATTTACCCATTCCCTTTTTCATGCTATAATGCGTCTATGAAGAAATTTTTTGGCAAAACCGTTTTCCCCGGAGTCAGCTATGGCGAGATAGCCGTAATCCGCAACGCCGAAAGCATTGTCCGCCGCTTGCCCGTCGCCGACCCAGAAGCCGAAGTTAAACGTTTTACTTCGGCAATGGCGATGACCAAATTACATCTTGAAAATATATTTCACCGGGTCGCCGGGGAACTTGGCGAAAATAACGCCCAGATTTTTGAAGCCCAGCGGCTTATTCTGGATGACAAAGACTTTCAAGATTCTATTCTAAGCATTATCAAAGAGCAGGCTGTTAACGCTGAATATGCCATCGCGATAACAAGGGCCAATTTCACCAAAATATTCGCCGATATGGACGACTTATATATTAAGGAGCGGATTGCGGATTTAAAAGACCTCTGCAAACGTTTGGTGCGGATTTTACAAAATGCGGCCGAAGAAAAGCGGGAACTGCCCCAAAAATGTATTATTGTCACTGACGACCTGACCCCCAGCGAACTAATAAGGCTTAACCATGAGAATGTGGCCGCGATAATTTTCCGCCACGGCTCAATCAATTCCCACGCTTCTATTTTGGCGCGGGCAATGAATATCCCGGTTATTTTAAATGTCCCGCTTCCGGAAGATATTGCCGGAGAGATAGCTATTGTTAACAGCCAAGACGGTTATGTCATCCTAAGCCCCAATGATGAAGAAATAAAACACGCGCAAAAATTAATTAACGCCAGTATTAAATATGCCAAAAAATTAAACGAACTAAAAGGATTGCCCAGCGTCACCAAATCCGGGCGGAAAATCAAGCTATTAGCCAATATTGGCGGGCTTAAGGACTTGGAATCTGCATTGCAAAATGACGCTGAGGGCATTGGCCTTTTCCGCAGTGAATTTTTATATATGGAAAAAAACGATTACCCGACTGAAAATGAACAATTTAGCGTTTACAAACAAGTTACTTATGCAATGGACGGAAAAGAAGTCATTATCCGGACTCTTGATATCGGCTCGGACAAGTATCTTGAGTATTTGGGCAAGGCCAGCGAAGAAATCCGGGGCATCCGTTTTAGCCTGAATCACGAAAATATATTCCGTACCCAGCTTCGGGCCATTTACCGTGCCAGCTTTTACGGAAAAATCGGGATTTTGATTCCGATGGTTACTTCGCCTGTTGAGGTCAAAAAAGTAAAAGAAATCATTGCTGACATCAAAAATGACTTAGTAAGTGAGGGTGTTTCAATCGGAAATCCCCGGCTCGGAATCATGATTGAGACTCCGGCGGCAGTATTTATTGCTGACGAACTGGCAAAAGAAGTTGACTTTTTCAGCATTGGGACTAACGACTTGACCCAATATGCCCTTGCGGTTGACTGCCACAATGCCGACCGCGATATTTATTATAATCCGCATCACCCTGCCATTTTTTCAATGATAAAACTAACTGTCCGTGCTGCCAAAAAAGCTGGCATTAAGGTCAGCATCTGCGGAGAAATGGCGGCGAATCCCGACCTTTTGCCCGACTTTTTGCAAATCGGGGTTAATGAGCTTTCTGTTTTGCCCTCGCTGATTTTCCCCTTAAGAAAAAGAATCCGCAAGCTGGATTAATATTTACATAGGCATTTTTTTTTGATATAATGACTCTGCAATGCAGTGTCAACGATTGACCGCAGGTCAAGAGTTGTAGTGGATTGACCGCAGGTCAATAGTTGTCGAATTGACCGAAGGACAGGAGCAAAACGTGAAAGATTGTTATCTTGGGATTGAAGCGGGAAAAACAGCAACAAAAGCGGCCCTTATCGCTGATGACGGGGGTCTGCTTTATTCATTTTGCCGCAACAACGACCAAGGCCCGATTGGGACGGCGATAACGGCTATCAAGGAAGCCTATGCGAAGCTTCCGCCCGGGGCAAGAATCGCCCGCGTTTGCTCAACCGGGGATAATGAATATCTGTTAAAAAATGCGTTTATGCTTGATTCAAATGTCGTTCATACGGTTGCCAATAATTATGCGGCGGCATTTATTAATCCCGATGCCGGGCTTTCGCGGATTTTCCTTGCTTTTGGTGCTGCTTTAGTTGCCCGCGAAGAAGCAAAAAGCTTTAGCGGCCAAACAACAATGCTCCCGCTGGCCAGAATTGAAACCCTTAGTTTTAGTACTGAAATTTCCCATTGTAAGGGCTGTGCGAACAACTGCAAACTGACCGTCACAAGGTTTAGCGGCAACCGCCAGCATATCGTGGGTAACCGCTGTGAAAGGGGGCTTGGGCTTAGCAAAACCCAAAATGATGTCCCCAATCTTTTTAAGTACAAGCTGGAACGCTATTTTGATTACATACCGCTAACCCTTGACAAGGCTTGTCGTGGGACTGTCGGCATTCCGCGGGTCTTAAATATTTTTGAATACTATCCTTTTTTTCATACATTTTTTACCGCCCTGTCATATCGTGTCATTCTTTCGCCAAGCTCCACTTCCCAGATTTATGAGCTGGGCAAAGATACGCTTTCGCCTGACTCACCATGTTATCCAATTAGGCTGCTTTCTGGCCATATTAAATGGCTGATTAACCAGAAAGCCGATTTCATTTTTTATCCTAGTCTTTTTGATGGGCAAAACGAAATACCCACGGCTGGTAATCACTCGCATTGCCCCCTTATCACCTCTAGCAGCGAAAATATCAAAAATAATCTTCCTGAAATCAGCCAAGGTGACGTAATCTTTAAGAATCCGTTTTTTTCTTTTAAAGATATCAACACAGTGACCATGGCATTAGCCACGGCATTAGCCAAAGAATTTCCGGATATTTTGCCAAGGGAAATCATTAGGGCGGCCAAATTGGCATGGGCGGAGCAAAATAAAGCTAACGAAGATTTGAAAAATAAAGGCAAGGAAGCACTTGACTATCTGGAAAATAATGGCAAACGCGGCATTGTCCTTGCTGGTTTTCCTTATCATCTTGACCCAGCCCTAAATCATGGCATTCCTAGGTTAATCAATTCCTATGGTTATGCAGTCCTTACCGCCGATTCAGTTTCCCATCTTAAAGAATCAAAGCGGCCTCATACTGCGCCGCTTGTTGCTTCGCATATTGCTTCTGACCATTGGCTTTATGCTTCACGTTTATATGCGGCGGCAAGTTTTGTTGTCGAACGTGACGATTTGGAACTGGTCGAGTTAAGTTCTGCTGGCTGCGGGCTTTCGGCGGTGACAACTGGCCAGCTCGCCGCTATATTGGAAAGCGGCGGCAAAACTTATAATTGCTTAAAAATTGATGAAGCTTATGATGATGACGCGGTTAGGATTAAACTCCGTTCGCTATTTACGATGGGCGAAAAAGGAAAAACTGCTAACGCCTCTGGCGACCATGCCTCCGGCGAACACGCTTCAAGCGAACAATCGCCCGGCGAGCAACCATCTGACTCTTACCCTATTTTTACTCCGGATATGAAAGCAACGCACACGATTCTTGCCCCGCAGTTTTCACCAACCCATTTTAACCTGATTGAACCTGCTTTTAGCGCATTCGGTTATAATCTTGTTTTTCTACCCAGTGACCACCAGCGGGCTGTTGAAGTCGGACGTAAATTCTTAAATGATGAAGCCTGTTATCCCGCCCTTTTAGTTGTTGGCCAAATCATGGATGCCCTGCTCTCCGGTGCTTACGACCCGGAGCGGACCGCGGTGATGATGGTGAAAACCAATGGCGGCTGCCAGGCCACAAATTATCTTGGTTTTATCCGCCGTGCCCTTTTAAAAGCCGGAATGCCAAATGTCCCGGTTGTTGCCTTTAATATTCCGGGCTTCGAAAACCCGGCTGGCTTAAAGTTAAGCACAAAACTACTAATGCGGATTGGTTACGCGCTAACTTTCGGCGACCTTTTTACGCGCTGTGTCCATAGAATGCGTCCTTATGAAGAATTGACCGGTTCAGTCAATGAACTGCATTCCATCTGGCGGACGAAATGCCAAACCTTTCTTAGGAAAAAGCATTTAGGTTTTTTGGGCTTCCTGAAATTCAGGAGCTTGTGCCGGAAAATCGTTAAGTCCTTTGACAAAATAAAAATAACTGATGAAGTAAAACCAAGGCTCGGAATTGTCAGCGAAATCATGCTAAATTACTCTTCTGCTTCTAATAATTCTTTAGCCGCTATAAAAGAAGCAGAGGGTTTTGAAATCCAAGTTCCAGATTTGGTTGATTTTTTGCTTTATTGCTTTTATAATCAAATCTATAAAGCCAAAAACCTTGGCACGAGGGGAAAAACGGCTTTGCTGTGCCGCCTTTTGATCCATATGGCCGAATTTATCCGCGGCGCGGCCAATAAAGCTTTAGATAATAGTAACCATTTTACAAAAAGTGCCGGAATCTTTCAAACCGCCGAATGGGCAAAACCGCTTGTTTCCTTGGGTAACCAAGCCGGGGGAGGCTGGTTTTTAGTTGGTGAAATGATTGCGTTTCTTGAAGACGGGGCTGACAATGTCGTCTATATTAAACCGCCTGGCTCGCCTGGCTGCCTGTCCGGCCACCTGATTGGCACAGGCATCATCAAGGAACTAAGCAAACGATATCCCACGGCAAGCATAAAAAGTGACTGCCCGTAGGCAGTCCCTAGCAAGAATCGCTAACACGCCTTTGGCGTGACGCATTCTTGTTCAATTAAGAGGAGACCACTATGAATGATATTTACAACATCCTAACCCCCAATGACTATGAAACTGCCATCGCGCATTCTGATATTTATGTCGTTCATTATAATATAAAAACCAAGGTGCTTACTGTGCCGAAACAGTTTTCAGATACCTTTATGATTGAGCAGGTTACTTCTGATATCCCCGAATCCCAATATGAGACTGATTTTGTCATGGATAATTTTGACGGGCTGCGCGAATTTTTTGATGAAATCAGGGCCGGGAAAAACGCTTCAATTGTCAAATCTGAATTAATGAACCGCGCCGGGAGCGGAGTTTGGGTTGAAGCAAGGGCAACCACAGTTAATGACCAGGACGGAAAGCCTGATTATGCTGTTATCAGCGTTACTGATATTACCAATCAGCGGAAACGTTCATATTATTATCAAAAATGGGAGCCCACAATCCGGACAACTCTTGCCGATTGTATGCACTATTATGATTTTAACCTAACGACCAATATGGTCGAGATGACCGGGGGTTACCAGCAGTCCATTCTTCCGCCTAATGTTTCCTTGGAGTTTGATGATTATGTGAAATTTGTTGCCGAAAATGTCGTTCACCCTGATGATTATGACGATTACTTAAAGGACTTTAATATTCCTGCCTTAATGGATTTTTATGACCAAAATGAATTGGAGTTCCAATACCACCATCGGCGCAGAAGCCATGACGGCTCATATTTTTGGGCCGAGCGGATTGTCCAGTTATTTAACGACCCCTACAACAATAATCTCCACTGCATGATTATTATCCGCAAGGTCACTGATGCTTTGGCAAAATTACATGACGAGTTAAAAGCCGGAGTCCATGAGCTGGCTAGCGCAAGTGTCCCCGGCGGCATTATCGGAATGTATAACAAGCCAAATTATCCGGTTTATTATATCAATGACCATATGCTTGATTTTCTTGGTTATGAAAAATATGATGATTTTATGGATGCAACCTCATCTTATGCTGCCAATATCATTCATCCTGACGACCATCACCGGACTGGGCGGGCAATTGTCCAAGCCCTTCGGAAAAATGAATCTTTCGAATTGCAAATCCGCGTCATCAAAAAAGATGATTCCATTGCGTGGGTAATTATCCGGGGCAAGAAAAACAAAGAACCCAATGGAAAAAACCTGATCATTTGCCATTTTACTGATATCACCAGGATTATTTCCCTGCAAGAGGAATTACAGGAAGCCGCTTTAGCCGCCGCAGAAGCTTCAAACATGAAATCGGCTTTCCTTGCCAATATGAGCCATGAAATCCGCACCCCGATGAATGGAATCATTGGTTTTATTGAACTGGCGGAAGCCGAACCGGGGTTAAGCAAAAACACGATGGAGCATTTAGAAAAAATCAAGGCCAGTGCCAACAGCTTGCTTGAAATCATCAATGATATCCTTGATATTTCCAAAATCGAAGCCGGAAAAATGGAGTTTGAAAAAATTCCCTTTAAGCTTTCCGATGTCATTACCCATTGCGATAATTTATTCCGGATCAAAGCCGAAGAAAAGCGGATTGAATTAATCATTGATTATGAATCAATTGCCGACAAGAAAATAAAAGGCGACCCCAACAAACTAGCGCAAATTTTAATCAATCTTCTTTCCAATGCAATTAAATTTACTGACCAGGGTTTTGTGAAACTTGAAGTTACTTTAGCCGCAACTTATGAAAATGTTTCCGAAATCCGTTTTACGGTCAAGGATAGCGGAATCGGCATTTCCGCTAACCATATCAGCTCAATTCTTGCTCCTTTTACCCAAGCTGACCAGTCGGCTACCCGCAAATACGGCGGGACTGGATTGGGACTAACCATTACCCACAATCTGGTTACCCTGATGGGCGGATCTTTGTCCGTTAAAAGTGAACTGGGGAGCGGAAGCAGTTTTTCCTTTACATTGCCATATGAAGACACCGAAGAAAAAATCATCGTTCCCAAGGCTGCCCCGGTAATTAAAAAGCCGCATTTTGAAGGCGAGATTCTTGTCTGTGAAGATAATTCGATTAATCAGCAGGTCATCGTTGAACATCTTGAGCGGATTGGCCTTACTTCAGTTATTGCCGAAAACGGCCAAATTGCAATTGATATGGTCACAGAAAAAATGAAAGCCGGGCAGCATTACGATTTGATTTTGATGGATATCCATATGCCTGTCATGGATGGAATTGAAGCAACGCATAAGCTTTTGTCATTAGGCATTACGACTCCCATCGTTGCCCTGACCGCCAACGCCATGAAGCGTGACCGCGAAAGCTATCTCTCGCTGGGAATGAGCGATTATATCTCAAAGCCGTTTTACGCCCAGGAATTATGGACTTGCCTGCTTAAGTATCTTACGCCAATCTCGCTTTCCGATAGTGACTTAAAACCGCCGGAAGCTTCCGATCCTAATCGCAAAAATCTGGCGATTGACGAAAGCATTGGGCTTGGCCATGCGGTTAATGATGCCGAGCTTTACGAAAACTTAAAGCGTAATTTCTTCTTGGAAAATACTAACCGTTATCAGGAAATCGCAGATAAACTAAGTGCTGATGATTTAAGTGACGCCCGGCGGATTATCCATTCGCTCAAAAGTAATGCGAACTGGATTGGGGCGACCTATCTTTCGCTTATTGCGGCGGAAATGGAAGAAAATTTCATTGCTGACCAGCCTTGCACAAACGAACAGCTTTCATTGCTTCATGATGAGCTAAACCGCGTCCTTAAGGAATTGGCCCCCTTAGCCGGAAAGAAAACAGAGCTTTCGTATCTAGAAAAAACGTCATTAATCTTATTGCCGGGAGAGCTGGTTTTAAAGCTTGAGCCATTATTAAGCCAAGGCAATGCTGATTCGAGCCGTTATCTTAGTGAAATCCGTGAGGTTTTTGCCGAATTTACGCCGTATTGCGATGAGCTTATAAAACAGATTGAGGATTATGATTTTGATGAGGCGTGTGTGACGCTGGCAAAGATTAAGGAGCGGGCGGGGTTTTAGTGTTGGTTGGTAGTGTTTGTTTGTGTTTGTTTGTTAGTGGCTAAGCAAAATATATCATCACCATAAAACCGTGAGACAAACTCCGCATAAACAAAATGTCCTCTTGTGTTCTGCAACCAAAAATAAATTGCGGCAAATTCCTACTTCGTGGACAGGAATATTGCTCGCAATTTTTTTTGTCTGCCGAACCCGGACATTTTATGCGTAGCCGTCTCAAAGGTTTTATTCTTGATGATATATTTTGCTTAAGCCAATTTACAAAATGATTTTTCTATCTGCCAACCCGGACATTTTATATGGAGCTTGGCTCAAGGCAAAACCAAATCACACCTCTCCCTCACATGATACTCCAGAAAATAAGCCTCCTCCAGCGGAATCCACTTTTCTTTGAAGTTTTGGTACGCACTAGCTCCATTCCTTAAGATAATGCGTTCCCTTTGCTTTGCTTCATCGATATCATAAAAAATGCGCAAATCAAAAATCTCATCCCACATCGGAAGCAATGAATACGCCCCCTCAACAATCAAAAGCGGTTTCACTTCGATGCGATTAATCCCGTGATAATCCATCAGCGAACAATCAAAAATGCGATAAGAAAAAGGAATGCCCTTTTTTATAAATGGATATACTTCTACTAAGAAGCGTTCATAATGGACATTTACCCGCGCTTTTCCCCGTAAATCGGGCGGCAGGAAAAAATGGTCCATGCGGATAACCGCCCCGTTAAACTCTCGTGCCAAGCTATCTGCAAGCGTAGATTTGCCAGCACCAGCGCGGCCATCAATAGCAATGGCGATGATTTTTCTTTCTGAAAGCAAGGCTTTTAATTTTTCCGACAAGGTTTTAAAGGTTTTCATATAATCATTATAAGAGAAAAAAAAATTCTCTACAAGCACTTGCTTTAATGGCAATAAAGCCATATAATTTACTTAAGAAATTTAAGGTTTTTTAGCGAAATGAGGCCTATGAATAAATGAATAAATCCAATTTTGAATGGAATAAATGGATTCCCATTACAATCACGGCTATTTTACTGATGGTCATCTACAAAACTTTTGATAATTTTGCCCAGATTACCAGCTGGATTGGCAAGTTTTTAAGTGTCCTCTCCCCCTTGCTGTTCGGGATTCTTTTTTCATATTTTTTATATACCCCTTTCAAAAAAGTAAATCAGCGTTTCGGCAAGTCCAAGATAAAATTCATTGCGAAACGGAAGAAATTTTTTAGCGTCACCTTTGTTTTTTTCTTGTTATGCCTGATTATTGTTTTTATTGCCTTAGTAATTGCGCCAATCTTGCTTGACAGCGTCCTTGAATTAGCCGGGAGCATTCCTTTTTATGTCAACAGCTTGCTTAATTATATTGAGATTCTGGACGATGATACCTATCTTGCCGCCTTTAATATCTCTGAAAGCCTGGCGGGATTTTTTGACGACGCAATCAGCCGCTATTTTAATTTTGCCTTAATGGAGCAAGTGACGCGGAGCGTTATTGGCATTGCCGCCGGCCTTGCGAACATCGTCTTAGGCCTCATCATTACCTTATATATTCTGGCCGACCTAGAAAATATCGCGGCTTTTTTTGACCGCTTAGGCAGGGCCGTTGTCAAAAACGTAAAATACCGGGAACGCCTTAACAAATATCTTAGACAGGTGAATACAGTCCTTTTTACTTTTCTCTCAAGCAAGGGGCTAGACAGTATCATCAATATTGTTGTCGTGACGGCGATTTTACTCATTTTTAATGTGCCGTTTGCGTTCTTATTTGGTTTTATTGCCGGGGTTTTTAATTTTATCCCTTATCTTGGTTCGCTAATTGCGATGACGTTTATCAGCTTGATAAATATTATTACTGCCGGGCCGGGTAAAGCCCTCCAGGTCTTGGTGGTCCTATTGATTTTCCAGCAGATTGACGCAAATTATATCGAGCCAAAGATTATGAATACTTCGCTGAAAATCAGCCCGATTCTGGTTATTGTTTCGGTTATCGCTGCCGGCGCATATTTTGGCATTGCCGGAATGTTCCTTGCTGTTCCGGTTGTTACGGTCGTAAAGCAGTTGCTGATTGAATATATGGACCATCACACAAAATAGGGTTGGAGATAACTCCAACCCATCATTAACCTTTGAATTTCTTATGATACTATACCCCTTAAAACCTGTGAAGCTCAAATTTTTTTCTTCTTAGCCGAAATATTGACGAGCGCAACAACATTGACAATGGGCAATCTTTCTGTGGGAGTCATGTTCTTGGTGGTGATGCTCAGTAAAAATCGGTCTGGAATCGCGGCCTAAGTTATCTCTAAAACGCCCATAACCAGTCACAACCCCGCGTATTTCTTCATTGCATGGGCAACCGCTTGTGCAACCGCATTCAGCTTCCCGGCAATTTTTTTCATGATTCATGACAAAATCCTTTAACCGTATACTTACTAATAGATTATGCGGATTTTGTCGCATTGTGTCATGAAACTACTCGACCAAATAAGTCAGTAATTTCTTCGTTTCACTTTTCATGCGCAGACGGTCAAGTGCTTTTACTTCGATCTGGCGAATCCGCTCACGGGTGACTTTGTACTCACGCCCAACTTCTTCAAGCGTCCAGACTCGTCCATCAATAAAACCAAACCGCAAACGGATAATCCGCTGCTCACGTTCGGTAAGCCCGTCCAATATGCCATCAATTTCATCACCTAACATCATATGGTCAATATCAGAAAAAGTATCTTTCATGCTTTCATCAGCAACAAAATCTAGTAACTGGGCGCCCTCTTCTTTGTTGATCGGGCAATCCAGTGAAGCCGCATCCTCATACAGCTTGATAATTTCTTCTAATTTCCGGACCGAAAGATTCATCAGCTTTGCCAATTCTTCAATGCCCGGCTCTCTTCCGTTATCAATTGTAAATTGGCGCGAGGAACGGGAAATCCGGTTCATCTGCTCTTTTACATGGACGGGAATCCGGATAATCCGCGATTGGTCGGCTATTGCCCTTGTAATCGCCTGGCGAATCCACCAAATTGCATAGGTGCTAAACTTGTACCCCTTGCGGTAGTCATATCTTTCAACTGCTTTCATCAAGCCGATATTGCCTTCTTGAATGAGGTCAAGCAGGTTCATGTTCCCATTAAGGACATAGCGTTTGGCAACGCTGACTACCAGACGCAAATTGGCGTTGGTCATTTTCTCCCTGGCAAAATCATCACCATCGGCGATTTGCTTTGCCAAGTCCATTTCTTCATCACCTTTTAACAGCGGAATCGACCCAATTTCACGTAAATAAGCGCGGACAGAATCTTCGGTGCTAAGAGTTTCTAGCTCAATAGCACTGGCTTTTTCCGCTTCGGCGGCAATTTCGACAATTTCCGCAACATTTTCGAACGGTTCGGTTAAATTGGTGTCCATCATGGTGAAATCCTTTAATATTCAATCAAATTCGTGCTGGCTTAGCAACGATATTTTACCTTATAATGCCAAATATGTAAATTATTATTCATGTACTCATTCATAATACCATCATTTGACAAATAAAACAAACTTTTTTTTATTAACTTTCTATTAATTAATTTAAAGACTGTTTACGTAATTCACCAGCCCGCCGACATCAATTATTTTTTGCATGAAGGGCGGAAAGGCTTGGCCCTGATAGCTTTGGCCTTGCGTTAAGTTATTGATAAGCCCGGTATTAAAATCGACTTCAACCACGTCACCTAAAGAAATGCCTTGGGCAGCCGCGGGGCATTCAATAATCGGCAAGCCGATATTGATTGCGTTGCGGTAAAAAATGCGGGCAAAGGTTTCCGCAATAACAACCGATATTCCAGCCGCTTTGATTGCAATCGGGGCGTGTTCCCTTGATGAACCGCAGCCAAAATTCTTGGTTGCAACGATGATGTCGCCGTTTTTTACTTTTTTTACAAAATCAGAATCAATGTCTTCCATGCAATGTGAACCTAATTCGGCTGGGTCAAAGGTATTAAGAAGCCGGGCCGGAATGATTACATCGGTATCAACGTTGTCGCCATATTTAAACACATTTCCTTTTGCTGTTTTCATAAAACTCCTATCTTAAAATGCCTCTGGGCTTGAAATAACACCTGTTATTGAACTGGCTGCCGCAACGGCCGGGCTGGCAAGATAAATCTCGGAATCAACATGGCCCATCCGGCCAACAAAGTTTCTGTTAGTTGTTGAGACGCAACGCTCACCGGAAGCTAAGACGCCAAGGAAGCCCCCCCAGCAAGGCCCGCAGGTCGGGGTGGAAACAACCGCCCCTGCTTCGATAAATGTTTTGATTAAGCCTTCTTCAACCGCTTCAAGATAAATTTTCTGTGTTGCCGGAATCACGATACAGCGCATTCCTTTTGCGACTTTCCGTCCTTTCATGACTAAAGCTGCTGTCCTTAAATCATCAATCCGGCCATTGGTACAGGAACCAATCACCACTTGGTCGATTTTTAGACCCTCAGGATATGCACTGATTATCTCATCAATCGTTTTTGCATTCTCCGGCAAATGCGGAAATGAAACCGTTGGGCGGATCGTGCTAAGGTCAATCGGATAATCTTCATCATAAACCGCATCAAAGTCAGCTTCATAAATGGTATAAGGCTTGTCCGAATGGGCTTTCATGTATTCAAGGGCTAATTCATCAACCGGGAAAATGCCATTCTTTGCCCCGGCTTCAATCGCCATATTCGCAATCGTAAAACGGTCGTCCATTGACAGGTTTTTGATTCCGTCACCAACAAACTCCATTGATTTGTATAATGCCCCATCAACGCCAATCATCCCAATAATATGGAGAATCACATCTTTGCCGCTTACCCATTTATTAAGTTTGCCCGTCAAATTAAAGCGGATTGCCGCCGGGACTTTAAACCATGCTTTGCCAATCGCCATTCCGGCTGCCATATCGGTTGAGCCGACTCCGGTTGAAAACGCACCCAGTGCCCCATAGGTGCAGGTATGGGAATCCGCGCCGATAATCAAATCCCCGGCAACAGTTAAGCCTTTCTCCGGCAAAAGGGCGTGTTCAATCCCCATTTCGCCGATTTCAAAATAATGGGTTATGTCGTTGCGGATAGCAAATTCCCGCATTATTTTGCAGTTTTCCGCTGACTTGATATCACGGTTGGGCGTAAAATGGTCGGGAACAAGGGCGATTTTGCTTTTGTCAAAAACACCCCGGACGTTCATTTTTTCCATTTCTTTTATTGCAATCGGGGCAGTTATGTCATTGCCTAAGACAAGGTCAAGATTGGCCTCGATTAACTGCCCGGCTTTTAATTCTTTGACACCATCAACATGAGCCGCCAATATCTTCTGCGTCATGGTCATTCCCATAATTAAGACTCCTCCGGTAAAATAAATGCTCAGTTGTTAATAAATTTGTCTTCTTCGTTGTTCCAACTGTAAAGCTTGCGGATATCCTCACCAATTACTTCGGCCGGGTGTCCTTTGGCCGCTTCCCGCATTTTGGCAAAATTCGAATCAGCCCCGGCAGACATATCAGCAAGGAAATCTTTGGCAAATTTGCCCGATTGGATTTCGGCAAGAATTTGCTTCATGGCTTTTTTGGTTTCGTCAGTGATGATTTTGGGCCCGGTAATATAATCGCCGTATTCGGCTGTATTGGAAATCGAATACCGCATTCCGGCAAACCCGGACTGGTAAATAAGGTCAACGATTAGTTTCATTTCGTGAATGCACTCAAAATAAGCGTTCCGCTCATCATATCCGGCTTCGATCAAGGTCTCATAACCTGCTTGCATAAGGGCGCAGACTCCGCCGCAAAGAACGGCTTGCTCACCGAATAAATCCGTTTCGGTTTCGGTTTTGAAGGTCGTTTCCAAGACTCCGGCGCGGGCCCCGCCAATTGCGCTGGCATAAGCTAAAGCTTTGTTAAGGGCTTCACCGCTGGCATCCTGATGGACGGCAACAAGGCATGGAACGCCTTTTCCTGCTTGGTATTCGCTCCTTACTGTATGGCCAGGGCCTTTGGGGGCAACCATCGTGACATCAACGTTTGAAGGCGGCACGATTTCGCCAAAGTGGATGCAAAAACCGTGGGCAAACATCAGCATATTGCCTGCGGAAAGATTCGGCTCGATATCTTTTTTGTACATCGCCGCTTGTTTTTCATCATTGATAAGAATCATGATGACATCAGCCATTTTGGCGGCTTCAGCGGCCGGATAAACCGAAAAGCCTTGCTTTACTGCCTTGTCCCATGACTTTGAACCTTCGTAAAGACCGATGACGACATTCAGGCCTGATTCCTTTGCGTTTAGGGCATGGGCATGGCCTTGGCTGCCATAGCCAATGACGGCAATGGTTTTTCCTTTTAATAATGATAAGTTACAATCTTCTTGATAATAAATGTTTGCCATAATAACCTAACCTTTCTTATAATTGCACGATTTTTAATTAATCTAAGATATTGCTTTTTTATTTTACCTTTTTATAGAGGATTTAGCAAGCCTCAAATTTATTCAAATTATTTTAATTTGAATAAATTACAAATACGTGACTTTTTCCGTTCCCCTTGCCAGCCCGGCGATTCCGGTCCGGGCAAGTTCAAGGATTTCATAACCTTCCAATAAATTGATAAAGGCATCGATTTTGTCTTGGTCTCCGGTCATTTCAATAATAATGCTTTCCGGGGCGACATCGATAATGTTGGCGCGGAAAATGTCAACCAAGGTAATGACGCCCTGGCGGTTGTCAACCAACGCCCTTACTTTGATGAGGGCAAGCTCGCGGTAAACACTTCGCTGCGGCGTAAGCTCTTTTATCTCACGGACATCAACCAATTTTGCAACCTGTTTTTCGATCTGGTCAAGGATCTGCTCATCACCGGAAGCAACAATTGTAATCCGGGTGTAGCTTGGGTCGGCGGTAATCCCGGCGGTAATGCTTTCGATTGAATAACCGCGGCGGGCAAACAGCCCGGAAATCCGGCTTAAAACTCCGGCATTATTGTCAACTAATAATTGGAAAACTTTTTTCATCTTGTTCCTTTCTTAAAAATCTTACTCCTGGCACTTAGAAAGTGCCAGCGTCCCGGTCCGTGCGACTTCAACAATGCTGATTGATTGAAGCAAATTAAGCAATGTCTTAATCCTTTCGGGACTGTCACAAAGCTGAATCATCATTTGGTTTTTGGACATATCAACAATCCCGGCATTAACCAGTTCGCATATTTCCATGATTTCCCGGCGATTGCCTTTATTATAACGGACTTTGCATAACATCAGTTCGCGGCTTACGCAAGAAGTCTCGTCAAAAGTTTTCACTTTGATAATATCGATTTTTTTGTTAAGCTGCTTCTCAATCTGCTCAATCATGCGGTCATTGCCGTTTGAGACAATTGTCATGCAGGAAACGCTAGGGTCGTCGGTTTCACCGACGGCAAGGGAATCAATGTTAAAAAATCGGCGCGAAAATAGGCCAGTCACTTTGCATAGGACACCGGGACGATTTTCAACAAAAACAGAGTATATTCGTTTCATTGCTTTGCTCCTTTATGCTTTTTATCCTCTGACCATATCCATCGGGTCAATCAGGCATTCCATCAAAACCGACTTATCTTCTAAAAGGAAGCTGTCAATTGCGCCTTCCGCTTCCGCCATATTTGTAAGGCGGATAAAATCCATTTCATAGGCTTTGGCGATTTGGGAAAGGTCAGGGCTTCCGGTCAGGTCAACAACTGAATATTTGTCATTATATGAATAATGCTGAAATTCACGGACGAGGCCTAAGTAATTATTCTTAAGGACAATGATTTTGACCGGAATATCATGCTGGCGGATCGTTGCCAGCTCCATCATTGACATTTGGAAGCTCCCATCACCGCAAACCGCAACAACTTGCCGATTAGGGGCGGCGGCCTTTGCCCCCATCGCCGCCGGAATCGAATAACCCATCGTTCCCATTCCGCCAGTCGTTAAGAAGCGGCCCTCACGGACAACATAATAAGTACAAGACCAAATCTGATTTTGCCCGACATCAGCAACATAAATGGCATTATTTTCCATTTTTTCGGAAAGACGGCGGATAAAGACGGCCGGATCAACATAATCAGGGTTGGGGGTGCGGATGCGCTTCATCGTATCGCGGTAATCTTCAAGCGTTTTTATCCATTCAGCCCTTTTTTTGATCAATGCGTCCGACTGCGCAGGGCATTCTTCCTCTTCAAGCTGATCAAAAATATGCTTTGCGTCACCAACCAGCGGAATCGCCGGGCCGACATTTTTGCCGATTTCGGCAGTATCAACATCAATATGGACCAAAATTTTGTTGGCCATAATCAAATCAGGCTGGCTCATTGCCCGGTCAGCAACCCTTGCCCCCACCATTATCAGCATATCCGATTCGTTCATGGCGCGGTTAGCGTAGTTTTTCCCATTGTTGCCAACCATGCCAAAATAAAGCGGGTGCCTCGTTGGCATTGCCCCGATGCCCATCATCGTCGATACCACCGGAATGCGGTATCTTTCCGCAAAATGAATCAGTTCCTTAGTCCCGCCGGATAAATGGATGCCGCCGCCAACACAAATCATCGGCCTTTTCGCCTTTTCTAACTGGCTGATGACTTTTTTAATTTGGACAGCGTGTCCTTTGACGGTTGGTTTATAAGTCCGCATTGAAATTTCATCAGGATAGGTGAAATCTTTTATTTGCGCGTCTTGGATATCAACGGGAATGTCAATCAAGACCGGGCCTTTCCGCCCGGAATTGGCAATAAAAAACGCTTCCTTAAAAATACGGGGGATATCTTCGGCATTTTTAATCAGATAACTGTATTTGACAAAAGATTCCACCGCTCCGGTGATGTCCGCCTCTTGGAAAACATCACTGCCGATTAATTCGGAATGGACCTGCCCGGTAATGCAAATCAAGGGAATGGAATCAGCATAAGCAGTCGCTATGCCCGTGATGACATTTGTTGCCCCCGGGCCAGAGGTAACCGCGCAAACCGCACTCTTTCCGCTAATCCGGGCATAACCCGAAGCGGCATGGGCAGCACTTTGCTCCGTCCGGACGAGAACCGGGCGGATTTTTGAATCCAAGATACTATTATAAAAGGGGGCAATCGCGACGCCGGGATAACCAAAAACGACCTTTACTTCTTCTGCTTCCAGGCATTTAATTATTGCATCTGCTCCGGTCATGATCTTTACTCCTTTTTAAGTGGTGTTTTATCTAGTGAAACATATTTTGGGAAAAAAGGCAAGGTTTTTTATTTGCCCATTAATCTCTTGACCAGCCGGACCGCATCCGCTGCATCTTTTCCATGGCCACGGGCGCCTATTTCGTCCGCATATTGAGGGGAAGTCACAGCCCCGCCGATAATAACATAAGCATTTAGGTTATTTTCTTTTGCCAGCTTGGTGATATTTTTCATTTCTGCCATTGTTGTCGTCATCAATGCGGATAAAGCAATAATATCCGCCTTATGTTCTTTCGCTTTACTGATGATCTCACAGGAAGCAACATCTTTTCCCAAATCAATGACCCGGAAGCCATGATTCCTAAGCATTAGGACAACAAGGTTCTTTCCGATGTCATGAATATCACCGGCAACCGTTGCAATGACAATTGTTGCTGTAGTAATGCCATTTTCTTTTTGGGCAAGCATTGGCTCAAGATATGTGGCCGCTAGTTTCATTGTTTCGGCAGCTGCAATTAGCTGGGGGAGAAAGTACTCTCCCTTATCGTACAAATCGCCAACCTCATTAATGGCCGGAAGCAAATAAGAATCAAGAATCTCATCCGCTTTTATTTCATTATTAAGAGCCATTTTTATCAAATCAATTATTTTGGCGCGTTGCCCCTTTAAAATCGCTTGCTTTAGCAAATCACCGGGGGTTTCCGGCTTTATTTCTTCGCTTGGGTTTTCCGGGGCGGGGGTTAATTGACTCATTCGGTCAATGTATTTTAAATCAGCGTCTTCCCGGTTAAGCAGTAAATCAACCGCCAGCCTATAATTTGGATCTGGCTCTTCTGGAAAATTTGTCATGTTTTGTGGAAAATCCGTCATGTTCGATATATTTGACGGAAAATCCATCTTTGATGGAAAATCCATCATAAATGATGGATTTGCGATCGCCATCGAAAGCCCAGCGTCCCGCGCCAATTTAAGGAAAGCCGCATTTATTAAGCTGCGTCCCGGCAAGCCAAAAGAAATATTCGAAAGCCCGCAAATCGAAAGATAACCTTGTTCTTTGCAATAGCGGATTGTTTCCAAAGCTTCAATTGCCGCTTGTTTATTTGCCCCAACGGTTGTGACTAAGGCATCAACAATAATATCCGCTTTGGGGATTCCCATTTCGATTGCCCGGCTGGTTATCTTTTCGATGATGGCGATTTTTTCTGTCAGATTAGCCGGAAGCCCGGAGTCAGACAGGGGAAGCAAGATAAACATCGCGCCATATTTTTCTGCCAAAGGCAAAATTGTCTCAAATTTGGCTTTTTCGAGTGAAATTGAATTAATCAAAGCGCGGCCGGGATAATTCCTAAGGGCTTTCTCAATTACCGCTGGATTGCTTGAATCAATCGCTAAAGGAATGAATGTCCGGCAGGTAATTTCGGCAATTGCCTCTAACATCATTTCAACCTCATCAATTCCTTCCATGCCCATATTGATGTCAAGAATCATCGCCCCGGCCTGCTCTTGCTCTTCCGCAAAATCTAAGACCAGGTCGAAGCTTCCTTTTTTTAACTCGGATTTTAGTTTTTTCTTTCCGGTTGGATTAATCCGTTCGCCGACCACAATAAGGGGGGAATCTAAATTAAAAGTAACCGTTTTTCGTTCTGATGTTAAATGACGGTTTTCCGTCATTTCTCTTTTTTCCGGCTTCATTTTGTGGTAATTTGCCTTTAATTGCCTGATATATTCCGGAGTTGTCCCACAACAGCCGCCGATTAATGTCGCCCCGGCCCGAATTAAACCAAGCATTGACTCCGCAAAATCTTTTTCCGCCATATTGTAGACCGTTTGGCCATCAGAATCAAGAATCGGCATTCCGGCATTAGGTTTTGCGATAAGCGGCAAGTCTGATACTTCCGCCATTTCGCTTATGATTGCTTGCATTTTGTCTGGGCCGGCCCCGCAATTTACCCCGATTGCCATCGCGCCAAGGCTTTTAAGCACTACTGCCACGGTTTTGGGGTCAGTCCCATAAAGCGTCCGGCCATTAGCTTCAAAAGTCAAGGTCGCAATTACGGGCAGAGAGCAAACTTCTTTGGCGGCAATCAAAGCAGCGCGGGTTTCGGCAAGACTGTTCATCGTCTCAACCACCAGCAAATCAGCCCCGCCCATGGCCAGATATTTAATTTGTTCTTTATAAACATCAATCAGCTCTTCTAAATCCATTTCGCCAAGCGGTTTTAGAAGTAATCCGGTCATTGTCATGTTCCCTGCGACTAACGCCCGCCCCGCGGCCGTTTTTTTCGACAGCTTTACTAATTCCGTATTTATCTCGGCAATCCGCTCTTCAAGGCCGTATTCTTTTAATTTGATCCGGTTTCCGGTAAAGGTTGGCGCATAAATAATCTCGCTCCCGGCCTCAATATAACTATTCTGCAAGGAAACAAGTGCGTCCGGATTCGCTAATATCCATTGCTCCGGGCAAACGCCCTTTGGCATTCCGGCTTTGATTAAGTTAATTCCGGTTGCTCCGTCAAGGAAAACAATCCGGCTTCCAAGGAAATCTTTAAACTTTTGTTTTGTCATAATTGCCTTTCAACTAAGTATGTAGTTCTCTATTTTTGCATTCTCTATTTTTGCATTCTCTATCTTTGCATTCTCTATCTTTGCATTCTATCTATTGTACCAAATCACTATCAATGAATCAAGCAAATCAAGGTGAAAATTCATTTCTTGAAATTTTCAATTATGAATTTCCATTTATGAACTTTCATTTATGTATTTCCATTTATGAACTTCCATTTATAACTTCCATTTACGAACTTCCATTTATGAACTTACATTTATGAGCTTCCATATTATTAGCTTCCATTTATGAACTTCCATTTACGAACTTCCATTCTTATTGCCATTCAAACTTGATTTTTTTACTTCGATGTGGTATTTTAGATTGTACTCATACATAAATGCCTTTTAGCCCACGGAGGAAACACCCTTGATAAAGAAAACCAAAATCCTATTAAGCATTCTTTGCCTTTTTTTGCTTTTTAGCCTGTCAGGCTGCGGCAAAGACACTGCTTTAGATGATTATAAAAATAAAATGGAAACTTTTTTTGAACAGCTTAGCGATTATGATGGTTTAATCAATTCACTTGACCCTTATTCTGATTCTGCTGTCCCCGATATTCTTAATTATCTTGATGGCGTTGCTTTGGCAGTCAAAGAAATGGCTACATATGATGTGCCAGAGGTTTTTTATGGCGTTGATGAGCTGGCAAGGCAAGCTGATGAATATATGGCTGAGGCTGTTTTACTTTTTAATGAAGCCTTTCTAGCTTCTCCCTACAATGATAATATCGCTTTGGCGGCCACGGAAAACTATGAGCGGGCAAATTTGCGCTTGCGCTATATCGCGGAAATTCTCCGCGGCGACATTCCAGAAGAGATATTCAGCAATTAAATTGATTGCGAATCAATTTTTGATTGTGAATCATTTTTGATTGCGAATCAATTATCGATTATTAATAAATTGATTGTGTATCAATTAACTGTAACCAGCTGTTAACGCTTTCTGAGAAAATCGCAATTGCCCCAATCACTATAATGTAAAATAAAATCGAAAGCGAACTGATGATTATTCCGGCGATTGCCATTCCGCGTCCGTTTTGCTTCTTCACTAAAGAAATGATTCCCATAATCAATCCCGCAATCGAAACAAAGAATGAAAAATAACAGCAGGCAAATGAAACAATTCCGCATACTAATGACGCAATTGCCAGGCCGCTGTTCCCGCCGTTGCTTACATTTCCGGCCGCTTTGTTTCCGCCTTGTGCATATGTAGGCGGTACTTTATAAGCCGAACCAGTATTTTGGTAAGGGTTACCCTTAGCCGCCTCGTTTCCTTCATTATACCACGGCGTAGATTTTACAACCTCGCCCTCGGCCCTTTCGATGGTATTAGCATCCGGGGCTGTTGGTGGGATTGGTTGTGGGGCTGCTGGTGGGATTGGTTGTGGGGCTGCTGGTGGGATTGGCTGCGGTGCTTCGGGCTTCTCGATTGGCACAATCCTCTCGCCGCAACTCATGCAAAAAGTGTTTGTTGCTTTATTTTCACCGCCGCAAGACGGACAATTTATTTTTTCATCATTATTCAAAAAATCGCTCATTTTAATAACCATGCCTTTCCAAATTTCGCAAACTTTGTATTTAGGGTTCAAAGTTGCCTTTAAAATAAATTTAATGCTATCAAAATTAATAAATTAATGCTAATGAATTAATGCTAATAAATTAATGCTATTTAATTAATGCTATTTAATTAATGCTATTAAATTAATGCTAATAAATCTAATTTCTATTAAATCTTAGTGCTATTTCCATTTAATAGCACACTAGTTTCAAAGTGCTTGACTCTCATTTTATCCATAATCCCCCAAGTTGTCAACTGTTTTAATTTTTTTCTCTAAAAGACTCATCAAAAAACCCAGCCCCAGACCAACAACGCACGTCAAAAAGCAAGTTAAAACTAAAGAAAAATCATAATTATTCCGCGTCCCGTTTTCCAGCATTTTTCCGCTCCAAGGGATAACCATCAGCGTAGAAGCAATAATAATGCCAATAATAAAATGATACATTCCGGCAAAGGCACGCAAAAATAATGCGTCAAATGCTTTTGAGAGCAGCAAAATACAGGCAAAAGCACCGCCCAAAATCGGCACTATGACATGAAGCTCAATATTCCCAATCCGCTCCATCATGACTCCGTATATTCCCATGTACAGCAAGAAATTTGAGGGGCTAAGCCCCGGAACAATTGCGCCAAGTGCCATCAGCACCCCTGCAAGTAACCATGTCACTAGGCTTTCAGTTGGTATCTTGGCTATTTTTAAAATATCCTGCATAAAAATTAACAGCACAAACATCATCACACATGAAAGGAGCAAAATAAGCAGGTGTTTGCTTTCCCGGCCTTGCTCGCCAGCTTTTTTATATAGGTAGGGTAAAGTCCCTAAGACGCAGCCAATAAAAAACCAAGTTAACGGCACTTGGGCCAGCCGGAAAAAATCGCCCAAAACTCGCGAAACAAAAACAATGCTTATCATTCCGCCAATGCCGATGGGCAAAAAAAACTTAAAATTATTGCTAAAGTTTTTGGTAATATTTCCCAGAAATTTAACCATCGGCTCATAAACGCCAAAAATCGCCGCAAAAACCCCGCCGCTCACCCCCGGAATAATAAAGCCTGTGCCAATTATAAAACCCTTTATCAATCGAAAAAACCATGATAGCATTGCTTACCTCACTAATTGTTTACCTTACTAATTGCTTATCTCACTAATTGCGTACTGTTTAAAAAGACAAACTAAAATAATCAATGGGGAAAATTCTTTAGCTTATCAATTTTAAAGATTCTTTTATATTTAATAAATTAATAGAATCTTTTATAAATTTATTCCCTGTTTTAATAAAAAATAACCGCCGCAGCGGTCATAAAGCTTGTCTTAATTTGCTTGCTAGGTTATGCAAGCAAATTTATTGTGCTTACTCAATTATGCAAACAAATTATTGCGCTTGCATATTTTTTTTATTCTTTCATTCATTCATATATCTCTCTCAGGATATCAATGGTTTCCCTCATCTTCGCCGCAACATGGTCAGGCGAGATAATCTTCGCCCCAGCGGAAAGGCCGATAATCCAAGCGATAAACTGCATACTTACCGCAACCTTTACTACCGCAACGAAGTGGCTTTCATCAACAGGCCTTAGGGTGACATCTTTGCCAAAGCGGTCAATCACAACTCCGGCTAAGTCATTATTAAACTGGATTTTTACTAATTCGTCTTTGCCGTGGTACATTCCAAACATTTTGCGAGAATATGACGCCATGTTAAATTTTTCAAAAAATTCCCTGCCCTCACGGCTTTTTTCTGTTAATGACAGCTTCATCATCTTGTCAACGCGGTAATGCTTGATGATTCCATCGTTGCTATCATAAGCAACAAGATAATAATTTTCGTTGTCCCAAGAAAGGGCCCAGGGGCTTACTTCATATATTTCACCGCCCTTTTTGAGTTCAAGGACTTTGCCGACTGTCCATCTGGTGTATTGAAAGCAAATCCTGACATTGCTTCCAATTGCATTATGTAAGATATCAACATTGTAATAAATGCTTTCATTCATTGTCTTAATCCGGTCGGCGACATAGACTTGGCGTTTTAGTTTCGTTGCTTCGTGATTGCTGGTCAGGCTGCCGAGTTTTTTAATCAGGCCAGTTGATTTTTTGACGGTGATAAATTTCGAAGCTTGGACGGCATCAACTAATAGTTTCAGCTCTGCCAGCTCGAACTGGCGGCTCCCGATATAATATACATATCCCTTGCCAAGGGACTCGCCAATAATGTCAAGGCCGAATGCCCGGAGCATTTCGATATCATCATACAAGCTTTTACGTTCGGCATTGATATCATGAGTTAAAAGGGCTGACTGGATTTCCTTTAGGGAAAGGCGGTGGCTATCGTCAGTTCTTTCCTGTAAGATTTTGGCTAGGTATAGCAGTTTTAATTTTTGGTTATTGCTTTTTGGCATGATTTATTTCCTCACTCTCCGCACTTTGACACGATTCACAGTAGTATGTTCCGCGGCCGCCGATTTGGGCTTTAATGACTGGCTTTAGGCAAGCGGGGCATTCCTTTTTCCCGTGAACCTTAAGCTTTGTCTGGAAGCGTCCGCTGACTCCGCCTGTTGTAAAGGAGTGGATTGTTGTCCCGCCCAAAGCAATTGCTTCTATGAGAATCCTGCTAGCAACCGCAATCAGCTCTTTTGTCTTTTCTTCGGTAATTTGATTGCCTGGCACATGGGGATTAATCCTAAGTTGGTAGCAAATTTCGTTGGCATAAATATTGCCGATTCCATTAAGGATAGTCTGGTCAAGGAGCAGGGATTTTATCGGCAGGCGGCTTTTTTTAAGCCTTTTATAAAGTAAATCCGCATCGGCAGTAAAAGGCTCTGGCCCTAATTTGCTAAGCGGCGGTTCATTCTTATAATTATCGCGGCTTTTTAGTTCCATTCGCCCGAATTTTCGCGTGTCATGGTATCTAAGCTCACGCCCATCCGCAAGGTGGAAAATAATATGTTCGTGCTTGCCAATCTCCGCTCCCACGCCCAAAATATTATACTTACCCTCCATTCTAAGGTGGGAGACAAAAGCAATGTCGTCTAAGACAAAAATCAGGTATTTTCCGACGCGGTCTATTTCACATATTGTTTTTCCGCTGGTTTTCATGATGAAATCGTCAGGATTTCCTTTGATGATTTTGTCATAGATAACGCTAACTTTGGTTATCTTCGCATTTAATATAGTTTTCCTAAGCGTCTGGCGGACGGTTTCCACCTCGGGTAGTTCCGGCATATTATGCTCCTTTAGGTATGGCTTACGCTTGCGGAGTAAGGCAGAGTAGGTCTGAGCTACGGAGTACGTCATACTTACGGAATACGTCATACTTACGGAGTTACGTCAGAAAATAATCTCTCCGTTGCTGTGCCCTAATGAGTGTAAAATACAAGTGTTCATTTGGGTAGAAGGCGGGCAAGGCAACTGCGAGAAACATTTTCTTCCTTACTCCTTAGGTCTTTGCTAGCGTAAGGTAAGTGTGAGAAACATTTTCTCCCTTACTCCTTAGGGCTTTGCTGGCGCAAGGTAAGTGTGAGAAACATTTTCTCCCTTACTCCTTAGGGCTTTGCTGGCGTAGATAAGTGCGAAAACGTTTTTCCTTACTCCTTAAACCTCTACCGCGAAAGCGAGAGTGCGATTCAAAAGACCGACCCTTGAGAAACGTCGTTACTTATGCGGTGTACTTTACCGCATTATGTAACGTAACGTTTCTCTCGGAGCGAAAGCGTGTCGGACGCCCCATCGACAGCTCTCGCATACGCGGCCAAATAACCAATGTTTACTCCTCCACCAACGCCAGAAAACTACCGCTAACAAAGGCTGTCCCATCGCCATGCTCAATTTTATACCAGCTCGTTGAAAGACTTTGCCCGATTACCCGGACCTCCTGATTGACAGAAAGACTCCCAATCCGCTCAAAATCAGTGCCTGGCCCGGCCCGCAAATTCACCGCGGAAGTTGCGTACATCATTTGATTAAGCCTTGTGATATCCGGGTCATCATCTTCTAATTCCTCGTCGTCTTCTGCAACTAAATCAAAGGCTTGATAAGAATCTTCCTCATCGGGCGGCGGGGTAATATTAAAAAATATCTCGCGTTCACTAACCTTTGCTTCCTCAAAAGGAGCATCAGTTTCTACGGCCGGCGGTTTATTAGCACTCATATAAGCTAATATCATGACCATAATTGTTAATAGCGCCATAATGGCATACATCGCATATTTCATGAACCCATTATACATTATTTAAATAAGCTTGTAAATTATAACTATATATGTTAAAGTACAAATATGAATGTAAATACAAACGAAAGCAAAAATGAATTTCTCGCCAAAATTTCACACGAGCTAAGGACTCCGCTTAATGCAATCCTTGGGTCGTCCGACCTTTTGCTGAATGAACCCCTTGCTGGCGTAAATATGGAGTATGCCCTTAGTATCTATGCTTCTGCCCAGGCGATGCTTCAAATTATTAATGAATATACCGAGTATGATGGCTCACAGCATTTTGCTGATTCCGAAAAACCAAAATTCCATGCCCCTGATGCCAAGGTTTTAGTCATTGATGATAATGAATTTAATCTAAGGACCGCAAAGGGCTTTTTAAAGCTGTCAAAAATCGTGCCTGACCTTGCCTACTGCGCCAAAGAAGGAATCGCGCTAATCAAAAAAAATGATTACGACATCATTTTTATGGACCATATGATGCCGGAAATGGATGGGGTTGAGGCGACTGCCCTCATCAGGGAAATGGGCGGCAAATTTGCAGACCTTAAGATAATTGCCATCACCGCAAACATCTATCGCGGAGCAAGGGAATTTTATTTAAAAAATGGGTTTAATGATTTCATTGCCAAACCAATCAATCTGTCTGAGTTTCAAATCGTCCTCAAATCATGGCTGCCAAACGGCAAAATCATCTCCGCGGAACTAAAAACCTGCGAAACCTGCGCTAGTAGCGAAAATAATCATGATAATAATCATGATAATCATGATGCAGATAATGAAGAAGAGGCCTTTGTTAATGACCTCGCCCAAATAACAGAAATCGATACGAAAATCGGCCTTTCCCGGGTCGAAGAAGAAGTTTTTATTTATTATACAACGGTGAAAATTTTCCATAATAATGTTTTTAATGAATGCCAGAAAATGACTGAACTGCTTGCCGAGGGAAAGATTGATTTGTTCGGGACTGCTATCCACGCTATGAAATCAATTCTTGCAACAATCGGCGCAATGGAACTTTCCGAAGCTTCTTTAGCCCTTGAACTTTCCGCAAAAAAAGGAGAAGCAGATTTTTGTTTGGAAAACTATCCGCCTCTCCAGGTTAAAATTCTTTCTGTCTATGACCGCCTTACGGTTATTCTTGAGCATCACCAAAATCTTCAAGCGAGTTATTAAGGCTCTGGTCAATAACCGAAATGCTGATATGGGCCCGGTCAATATTTTCGGTGATGTCATTAATCATCTTTATGATTGAGGTAATTGAATCACTTGATTGTTTTGACAAGCTATCGGATTCCGAGACTGTCTTTTTCGACTGAGTCGCAAGCTTTCTGATTTCCTCTGCAACAACCGCAAATGTTTTCCCGGCTTCCCCGGCACGTCCAGCTTCAATTGAAGCGTTTAAGGAAATAAGGTTGATGAACGTTGCGATTGAATTAATATCGCCCGATATCGCGCTATATTTTCCGATAACATCATTAAGGATATCAATTAGCTCACCAATGCTGGCTGATTTGCTCTTAATATCAGCAATATCATCAATTAGATGGGCAATGCTCTTTGTGTTTGATTCCGCGATGGAAAGGATGATTTTCTTTTCTTTCCCGATCTGGTCACGCAGTTTTTTGATACAGTTCTCCGGCATATTTATCCCGATCATAATCCGCCGTGCCATTTCATGGCATGAATCACAGCCGCAAGCCCCGCAATCAAAAATCCTTTCCTCTTCGGTATGTTTGTTAAGCAGCTTAAAGCCCTGCTCAATTTGATCTTCTGAAACTCTTTTTTGGCTGATTGGCCTGGTTGAGTACCGCCTGACAAAGTCATTTAGTTTAAGCTTTTCATCAAAGCTTGCAAGCATATTTTTATAGGTTTCGATATCAAATTGTTCATAAATTTCTTTCCTGTGGTCTTCCATAATCGCGTTAGCGTGAAGCCTTGTCCGGTCATGGGCGATTCCGGTTCCGATATTACACCCGTCATGGCAATTAAGGACGTCAAAAATCGGCGGCAGATGATCCGGGTTCGCTTTGGCAAAGTCTCTTAATGATTCGTACACAACATTCGAACCCTCGGATTGGTCAACGCGGATTTTCTTGCCAAAATAGTATTCCAGATTTTCTTTGAGGCCGCCCGGCATGGAATAAAGCCTTCCTAATGCCGACTCTTCATGGTCAAAACCTGTTTCGGTATCGGGCAAAGTTATATTGTTCTTTTTTACATATTCGAGCAGGTTTTTGATTGTGACATTGTATTTCACATACCCTGTTTCCTCGAACTCATTAGCTTTGGCTAGGCAGGGTGAAATCGCCGCGATATTGTCATTGATTCCCTCATACCTTTTCATATAAATAGCAGTACAAAGCATTGGGCTATGTATCTGGGAAAGATATTTCACCAGGCTTGGCTCATATAACTGGATAAAACTGACAATCGCCGGGCATGGCTGTGTTATCAAAGTCTTTGGTTTGTTCTTTTCGACAAAACGGATATGCCCCCAAGTACAAATATCCGCGCCGAGAGATACATCATAAATCTTTTTGACCCCCAAACGCTTAAGCCAGGTAAATAACCTGCCCCATTCTTCGGTGTTGGCCCTAATCGCCGGAGCTGCCATAATCGAGATTTGGATTCCTCTTCTTAAATCATTGATAAAGCTTTCGGTATCATCTTCGAAGCCCCGGACCTTATGGCGGCACGTGTATAAGCATGACCCGCAGGCGATACAACGATCTTGGTTAACCTTTACATTGATTTCACCATTCTTAATCGTGACGTTATTCGCCCCATCAATCGGGCAAACCCTTATACAGCGGTTGCAGCCGACACATCTTGATTCGTCGTTTGTGATAATTTTGCGCATTATACTCCTTCCCTTACACCCTCATGACTTGATTATATCTGATTTGCCCTATAAGCGCAACAAAAAAGTTTTTACTGTTAATGGTAAAAATTCCTATGGATCAGGCTAATTAAATAACTTGCAAATTCCCAAGGCAAAGGCTATAATATTGGGGAGATAGATTTTTATTTTTGAAAGGATTTTATTATGGAAAACACGAAAAAACCTAGGATTGTCGCAGTAGACGATGCTGCTTTTGTCTGCGAAACATTAACCTCATGGCTTAGAGGGCCCTACGAAATCCATACATTTTTAGGCGGCGCGGAAGCAGTCGCATATCTTAATCAACATGGAGCCGATCTAGTTTTGCTCGACTATGATATGCCGGAAATGACTGGCTTTGAGGTTTTGATGAAAATTCGCCACAATACCGACTTCGGTAAAAGCGTACCCGTCATTTTCCTTACCGCCGTAACGAATGAGCGAATGGAAGAAGAAATGCTTGAGCGCGGCGCGAATGCCTATATCCGGAAACCGCTTGATTTGGCTGTGCTTAAAAAGACCATCGCGAAATTTCTGCCAAACTAAAATTGATTCCGTATATTTTTGCAGGCAGTTGGATTTTACAGAGTTTTACGAGATTTACTGGGTTTTATGGGGGTTTATTTTGCTTTAAGCGTTTTGGCCAGGCTTTCTTTTTTGCTGCTTGTATTTCCAAAGCTTTCTGGCATCCTCTAGCTCCAGCCCCCGCTCTCCGGCCAGCGATTCCAAATGATGGGTATACTCGTGCAACAAAGTTTTACGCAATTTTTCCCTAAATTGCTCTGGGCTATAACTGCCAAACATCTTATTAAAAGAACCGTAATAAATAATGATAAAGCGGCCAAGCCCTCGCGGCTGGCTATGGTATTCGCCCAATATGTATAAGGGGCGACTTTTGTCACTTGCCGGATGCTTTTTTTCGTCCGGCGAAAGAATCACCCCGCCGTCCAAATCTTTGTGGAAATCAAGCGGCAGCCCATCATATATTTCATCAAGCATTGTCATTGCTTCATCAATTGTAATCATGCTTCTATTATAGGGCTTACTTATGGTTACGTCAAAAGAATTCTCATCGCGTAAATTCCTTTCGGTATAAAAAACAGCCGATGAGTAAATCAATATTACTCATTGGCTGTTTTATGCCTCGGTTATTTAGTTTTGATTTTTAAATGCTTAAAAGTTTTGCTTTAGGCAAGTCTTTCATTATCTCGGCTACAATTTCGTTCAGCTTCTTATTGTATTCGTCTTTGCCAAGCAATAAACGCTGTTCGTAGTTCCATTCCCTAATCCTGTGAATATCCTCGATTGTGAATTTATCGCTGATTTTGGGCTTGTTACTCATCATCATCACCTCCGATTAAGATTGATGGGCAATATATCTTGATACCGTCAAACCCTTTCGTTTTCGATATCGTCTTAACGCCCTCTATGGTTTTGTCGTTTACGATATGCTTAAAGTTCCAAGAAACAATCACATCGCATTTTAATAATAAAGCTGTCGCAATGTGCATACAATCGTCAAGGCTTTTTTCTTTAAGTATGCCAAGCTTAATAAACTCCTGCGACAAATCCTCTACTTTCGTTTCAGCATTAACAACAGAAAGCTCAATTTCTTTTAATTTATCAAGCATAAAGCTGCGTTTTGGTTCACTGCATTTATAGATTTCGCCAATCGCCACATTTGAAGTGAATATTTCGTATTTTCCGTTTGCCATGTCTTCCCACAACTTGAGCGTATCAGCCATCCATTCGGGACGGTCGGACGCATCAAGATGACTAACGACGGAAGTATCAATATAAATTTTAAGTTTTTTCGTCTCACACCGCCTTTCACGTTTTACTGACAATTATAAGTATACATGAAAAACATAAGCATTACAAGGGGTTTTACAAATCTTTACGCTTTCTACGCCGTCAAATAATTCTTCATCACCCTAAGCGCATTCTTTTCAAGCCTTGAGACTTGCGCCTGTGAAATGCCCACGATTTCCGCCACTTCCATCTGCGTTTTGCCTTTAAAAAATCTAAGGTCAATGATTTCATTTTCGCGTTCACCAAGATGTTTCATTGCTTCACTTAAGGAAATATGCTCAACCCAGGTTTCTTCTTTATTTTTCTTATCGCTGATTTGGTCCATGACATATAAAGTGTCGCCGCCATCGGTATAAATCGGCTCATATAAGCTCATTGGGTTTTGGATTGCGTCAAGGGCATAAACAATATCCTCTTTCGAAATGCCTATTTCTTCGGCTATCTCGTTTAAGGTCGGTTCGCGCAGATTCCGTTTAATCATTCCCTCTTTGGCATAAATTGCTTTATATGCGGTATCTTTTAATGAACGGCTGACGCGGATTGCGTTATTGTCCCGGAGGAAACGGCGGATTTCACCGATAATCATCGGGACAGCATAAGTAGAAAACTTGACATTCAAGGTTGAATCAAAGTTGTCAATTGCCTTGATTAAGCCAATGCAGCCGATTTGAAAAAGGTCGTCCACGTTTTCATTGCTTGATGAAAAGCGTTTAATCACGCTTAAGACAAGCCTTAGATTTCCTTCGATATATTGCTTCCTTGCATCCAAGTCCCCCTCTTCAATCCGCGAAAACAACGCTTCCTTTTCAGCTGGTTTAAGTAAAGGCAATTTTGCTGTATTCACTCCACATATTTCAACTTTTCCCTGTGCCATAAAATTTTCAAACCAGCCTTTCAATAATTAGTAAATCCATTAAACTAATCATTTACCAAAGATGGGAAAAATATACACATCAATCCCGAATTAAGTAATATACATTAACAAAGACAAAAATTAGGTCAGGTCAATGCTATATTCCGATTTTAAATGTAAAGATGTGATTAATATTAAAGACTGTAAATGCCTTGGGAGGGTTAATGACTTGGAGTTTGACGACTGCACCGGGCATATCCACGCGATAATTGTCTGCGGAAAAAACTGGCTCAACGCGCTTTTTTACGGTGAGCCAGATATTGTTATTCCTTTTCGTGATATTGTCAAAATTGGGCCGGATATTGTGCTGGTCGAGATTGGCAGGGGGCGGAGGTGAAACTTTAGCCCTCTTTCATCAGCTCTTTTTTTAACCGCTTCATAATCTTCTTTTCAAGCCGTGATATGTATGACTGCGAAATGCCAAGAAGCTGGGCGACCTCTTTTTGCGTCATCTCGTTGCCATCAGGCGTACCCAGCCCGAAGCGTAAGTTAATTATTGTCTGCTCCCGCTCTGACAGCTTGCGAATCGCCTTAAGCAACAGCTTCCGCTCGACTTCATTTTCTATATCTTTATAAATGACATCTTCGTCAGTTCCAAGAATATCGGATAAAAGAAGCTCATTGCCATCCCAGTCCACGTTTAGCGGCTCATCAATCGAAACCTCAAGCTTCGTTTTGTTGTTGCGCCTAAGATACATCAAGATTTCATTTTCAATGCACCGCGAGGCATAAGTCGCAAGCTTGATGTTTTTGGTCGGGTTAAAAGTATTAATCGACTTGATTAACCCAATCGTCCCAATCGAGATTAAATCTTCAACCCCGACCCCGGTATTGTCAAATTTTTTCGCAATATAGACAACCAAACGCAGATTGTGCTCTATTAAAATGGATTTGGCTTCCTTTTCATACTCTGTGCCTAAATCATTGATGACAGCATTTTCCTTGTCTAGCTCAAGCGGCGGCGGCAAGACCTCTGTCCCGCCAATGTAATGAATGTCACCCTGCTGTTTGATGACCCGAAAGCCCATGTCTTTCCGATAAAGCTTAAACTTTACCTTTCCTGGAATTGCAATTTTAAAAACCATTTCTTTTCTCCTCTTCGTTTTTTATTTTATTAGCATCTGCGGATTTAATATCATTTGATATTCGTTTCTTCCCGACATTTTCCCTGGCCCGACCGCAACAATGACATTTTCATATTTTCCCCTTTGTCCATTTTCTTCGATGTAAATTTCCCCGATTTCGTAACCTGTCAGCATTCCGTTGGCATTACCCAGATTGTGGTATGGGATTGCCTTGGTTTTTTCCGGCTTCATAAGCGGCTTTAGGGGCTCCCATGCTGTCTGTTCAAGAATCGCAACCGGTTTTTTGCTGATCGGTTCAACTAAGCCATTTCCCGTGTCAACTAACGCCGTTACGTCTATCTTTACATTTCCGCAAGGAATGCTGACCTTTACAAAAACATTTTCCTTATGGCGTTGATATTTTTTCAAAAAATAATCAACTGCCGCAAAAACTGTATAGCCCAAAATCAAAATCAGCCACGCCTTTTCCGCATATAAGCTAAAGATTCCCATCTTTTGCATAAGGAAAATCATTATTCCGCCGATTAAAAAGGCATAAACGAATAAAAATCCGGTCTGGCGCAGGACATTTTTTAGCCCTTTAGACATAAACGTAAGCTTTGCCATCAAGATGCTTACCGGAATCAGCCCGATAAATATCTTTGCCTGATAAGTTACTGGCAGGAGCAGGATTAGGCAATATCCCAAAGCTCCGAAAGCTCCGCCAGCCAAAATCCGTAACCGGGCCGCAGAAAGCTTTAATGTCTTTGCCGTCAGAATTAAGATGAAAACATTGAGAACCAGGTTGATGATAAAAACCTTTTCGATATCGATTTCATAAACCATATCCCACGCTCTCTTTAAGTTAATTAGCTTAACTTAAGAATCCATTCTTAATCCGGTGCTTGTTTCTCATGATTTTCATTATATACATTAATACGTTCAGAATTTGTCAAACCATAGACAGGTATTAGCGTTATTCATCGCAGGTAATCGACATGAATTAAGATTTGGGTTTTGCTTGTTTTATTTATTTGAGTTTTATTTATTTGAGTTTTATTTATTTGAGTTTTTTTTATTTGAGTTTTATTTATTTGAGTTCTTTTATATAAATCCCAACTCGATTTTCAATAACTAAAGCTACTTCCTCAACTGCCTTGTTTCCGGCAAAAAAAGCACCTGCTTCTTCTTTGATTATGCCATCTATTTGCTGGTCAAAAATGCGGATTTCGCTTGCAGCTTCAAGCAGGCTAAGGAACAAGTTAATTTCATCATCAGTAGCCCCCCGGACTTCATAGGAAACATCAATGCCATCATCAATTATGCTGATTGTGCCGCCGCCATAGCCTTTTTTTGCGTAATCTAAATAGTTTGAAAGGCTGCTTAGTTTGACCGGATAAAAAAGCTGCGACTGGAATTCATCACTTAAAAGATAACTGATAAACTGCCAAGCAGTCCCGGTATACTGGCATTTACTGCTGATTGCAACAACTTCATTTGAACTAATTAGATAACCGCTGGTATTTTCGCTGGGATAACCAATATGGCTAATTCTATTACCAAATATTTCCATTTCATACTGGGTATTGGGGCTGGCATACCCGGCCATAAGATGGATATCACCCCCGCTTATCCGCTCACTTACCATCCTTTCATCTGAATATCTGTCCGCATCGATAAACCGATTGGCAAACTCAAGTATTTTGACTAACAGCTCACGGTCAAATTTGGGGTCAATGCTTGACCAGTCAACCATATTTTTGCCATTAGCTTTTAGGCAGATATCAAGGACAGCCGTTTTGGTCGGATGCTGAAAAATCAAGCTGTCAGGAAAACGGTCTGCAAAATCAATAAACTCATCAATATTCCAGCTGTTTTTCCCCTCTAGCTCGGAAGCCCTGCCGTAAAGGGCCTCAACATAGAATGAAAGCGGAATGCCATAAAGCCCGCCTTCCATCTCATAAGCGCGAAAAACATTTTCCCGGTAATTAGCCATGTCAAAATCTTCATCAGCCAATAGATAGGGATAAAGGTCTTTGAAAGCACCTTGGATAACATAAGCCCCAAAAGATAAATCTTGGGGCAAAAGCAGGATATCCGGGCCTTTCCCCACAATTATGTCATTGCTAAGCTGTGAAAGCCCTCCAGAATGGTCACTACTGTAACTTTCGCCATATTGCTTTATTTCAATCAGGCTATAAGGATTTCTTGCGTTAAATTCCCTGACCGCTTCATTAATAGCAAGGCTTATTGAACCAACAATGCCAAGCGTAATGCTGCCATATTCCCCGGTGGCTTTAAGCGCTTCCCATTCTCTTCTTTGCGCTTCCTCTTTTGCGATATCTTCAGCATTCTTTGGCCGGATAATGCTGTACCGGACCGCTTTCGGATATCCAATATCCCCCACATTTTCCGGCCTTTTTGCCAGTAAGAGCCGCGAGCCTGAAAGCGGATAGGCGCGTAAGCCGTCATGTGAGTGTATATTTATGGCTGACCATTGAAACCGTTCATGCAAAACCTCATTAACGATGTCATAATCATAAACACCATCACCATTAGCAAGGGTGAGCAAGTGGTCATTAATTTTTGATAGTCCGATAAAATACCTGCCCTGCCCCGACAAGTCCGCATATTCTAAAAGGTTTTTTTCAGGAAAATTGGCCGCCAAGACTAAGGCAGGAGAATGGAGGGCATAAACCAGCCCTTCCATATCTTTAAAGAAAAATTTGAAATTATTTCTGATTGGTATATGAAAAGCTAGCTCGCCAAGCGGATTTACCGCAAAAATACCATTAGTCAAAGCAAAAGCAATATATGCGTTCCCATTAGAATCAATGATGAAATCAAGCGGAAAATAATAGTGGAAATCTTTAAGTGATTCAGAAATATCCACTTTTTTACGCATATTTCCGGACAGGTCAAATTCATACCAGACAATGCCCGCAATATCATAGCCATCCATTTTGCTGGCCAAAATATGGACATTTCCATCATCACCAACCGCAATTTGCTGAAGCTGATGGTCTTCCGGGATTTCAATTGGAATTATTTCCGTACTATCAGGATTATCTAAATCTATCCTTATAAAGACTGGCGGCAGCTTTTCGCTTAGATCAAAAATTCCATCTTCACTTTCCCCATCGACAGCCAAATAGAATAAATAATTTTGATACATATATTCATCAAAAATATGAAGATGGCTAATTTCAAGCGGTACTTCGGTATATGCTTCGATATTTCCCAAAGCATTTTCTTGGATTTGGGTGCTTTCGCTTGCGCTTTTGCTATTGCAAGCGGTTAGGGAAAGTAATAAGAAACTTAAAATAAAAATGTAATGGTATTTTTTCATGTATGCTTTCCTTGCTAGCTCAATTAAGCAGCTTCTCAACAATCGCCCCCGGATTAGTTACCCCTTGAAGTAAAAATTCCCTGTTTCCCTCTTTTATGATAGTGTTTTTACTGGTTTCTAAGGCCAATTTGACAAATTCATCAGCGGTTAGTTCCGGATTAACTTGCAGGCAAAGAGCATATAAACCAGCCAGCCACGGAACGGCAAGGCTGTTTCCCCCCATGGCGGAAAACATATAATCATCATCTCCGGTACAGGCGGCGAATGTCCGCGAGTCAATTGGGACATAAAGAATGTTTTCGCCGGAGATGAAGTTATGATTATCATCTGCAATGAAAAAATCTTTCCACATAAGTGCCATGTCATATGAAACAAAATCGTCAGGGTCATTATTGAAACTTCTGCCTAATCCCAGTAAAATAAAATCATGATTATGCTCCGGAGAAACCGTTATGACAAAAATCCCGGCTTCTTTTGCTAATTCAATCACTTCATGGAATTTGTCCGCGCCTTTATCCTTAAGGTCAAAGCCTAATGAAATTGAGACTGCCTTTATTTTTTCATTTTCCGGCAAACATTCATTTATTTCTAGGACACGTTCAACCGCTTCCGCATAATAGCTTAAATCCTTTTTTGCTTCTTTTAGTTCACCATCAAGCAATAATATTTCACCCGGCGTGCTGGCGATGAAATATATATTCGCGTCAGGCGCAACGCCAACAGTACGCCCAGCGGCCAGGCTAGCAACCATCGTTCCATGGAAAGAGCTTGCAGCTTGATTATGGAGCAATTCATAAAGCCTTAGGTTATCTTTTATTTCATTATGGTTAGTTAAAAGCGGCTCATCAATAATAGCGATACTGATGCCTTTTCCTGTTATTCCTTGCTGGTGCAATGATTTTATGCCCAGCCCGGGGTCTTTTCCCAGTTCCATTATAAGAGCCGGATTAAATGATTCCGGCAAACTCTGCGGCCATTTTGTTTCTTTGTCAAAAACCGCATATTCTAATTCAGCCTCATATTGGGTCAAATCAAACCCGGAGATATCATAGCTTCTTAAATCTATCTCAAAGTGGGAATAATAAACTAATCTTGGCAATTCATGAAGCTTGCCCCGGTTAATTTTTAAAGGCTTTTCATCGCGGGCAATAAGGGGAAGCCCTTTTCCTAATTCTGATAAATCCGCAAGCAAAGTAATTGGCTCATCATAATAAAGAATGCTATTCTCATCTGGATTATCATTAATAAAAATCAGCATTGCGAAAATGCACAATCCAAAAGCTGATAATAATAACAAGGTTTTTTTCATTTAAATTGTCCCGCTTAAGTGCTTCATAATTCTATTTTTCTGTCTGCCAACTCAATTAATGCTTTATCGTGGCTTACAATAATTATTAGGGCATTATGCTCGATTTTGTATTCTTCAAAAATAGCAAGCAAAGACTTTGTACTCGCTTGGTCTAAATTCGCAGTCGGCTCATCAAAAATTGCAATCCGCGGTTTATTAGCGAGTGTTCTTATTATTGCTATTTTCTGGCTGCTGCCTAAAGATAATTGATAACCATTATCACCTATAATTGTGTTTAGCTTATTTGGCAATAATTCGATGATATTATCCAAGTAAAGCCGTTTGATAAGCAGCTCAATAAAACCTGTATCGATATTTTCCCTGTCTAAAACAATATTACTAAGGATTGTATCATAAAACAAGTATGTTTCTTGGCTTGCGTATGCAAGATTTTTTCTAAATTCTTGATTGGCGATGTTTTGAATTTTTGTTTCATCGATGTATATATCAAAGTCCTTATCTTCGATAATTTTTGCAATAATGCTCTGTAAAGTTGTCTTTCCGATTCCATTCTCTCCAGTAATACATACTATTTCGCCGGGCTTTAAAGATAGATTGACGTTTTTAAGGACTGCTCTTTTTGAGTTTGGGTACTTAAAACTCAAATCTCGAATCTCTATCTTTTTATTAAAGGAAAATTTTTCACTTCTTTCATTTTCATCTACCCTCGTGGAATTGGTATACTCTTTAATTCTTTGGTAACTTATTTTTGTGGTAGGAAAGATAAAAATAAAATTTAATAAGCTTAGTATAATTGAGGAAAGCGTAGCGGCTATTGCAACAAACGTAATAAACTGCCCTACACTTAATGCCTCATTATATACTAAAAACGCTCCAACAATTACTGATATAACACCCCAGATATTAAATGCCAAGCCGTCTACCAATACCAATAATGACGCAATAAAAGAATTTTTAATATCAAATTTCGTAAAATTATCAAGCTTTCCTTGCATTCTTCTTTTTCGTTGCGGCTCTATTCCAAAAGCCCTCGTTAATTCAATCCTATCAAAATCCTCATATATTTTTGATGATAAATCTTGCTCAATTTTCTTTTTCTGTTCATAAATATTTTTCATGTATTTTTTGGTTATTATTACACATAGCAAATTAATAAATGTTAATCCGTAAAAAGTGATTGTAAGGATTCCTGACCAAGAAAATAAAATTAATGTGCATAATATCATATACAGAATTTTTATTGGTATCGTTGTAATTATATCCAATACATATTTACAAACGGCATTTACATCTGAAAACATTCGATAATGTAAGTCACTGCTTTTTCTGTTTTTTAATATCAGCATATCCGAAATCAAAATATCATCGTAATATTGCCTTTTTAAGTCAGTGCTTGTTTTTGTATATAGTCTTATCGAGAGATACTTATTTACCAAGCCTAAAAGTATTGAGATTGCGAACAATGTTATAATTACATATATCATGAAATCGAATAAGAAAGAGATATTCTTGTTATAGAAGACCTCATCAAAAACTCTTTGGTTTATTATGTTCATGAAAACGCTCAAAGCATTACTGATTATTAGTAAAAAAAGTAAAACTATTAATGTAATCCTGTAATTTCTTGCATATCTCCAAGTATATAAAAAAATCTCTTTTATCATAAATAATCTCACTACTTAACTCGAAAGATAAAGACCAAAAGATCATTCTGGTTTTTTAAATAATTTATCTTTGTACCGATAGTTTATAAAAAATATAATGAAGATAAAATTGGCAACATATATCAAACCTAAAAAAGTCATTAGATATGTTGTCATAAGTCCGAAAGGCAAAATAAAAAGAATAATTATGCTAAATAATAATGTGTGAAGCTGAATCATTCCATTAATGGTTTCTACCATCTCTCCCAATACTTCCATATTATAATTCTTCTTCGGACTATAGCCGGCCAAGGCCGAAAAATTACCTGTTTTGCAAGCACTGGAAAATGATAAATAAACTATGGCTGAACAAAGAAGTAAAGTTAAAAGTATAAATGTAAAGACAAATTTTTCAAGAGTGTCATATTGCCTATTAATTAAAACGATTATAACATAGATAAAATAAATAAATAAGCTTAAAAGAAAATAAAGTTTGCATCTGTTTCTTGTCATAGTATTAGCCTCCAAAATAGTTTGAATCACAAAATTAGTTTATATCATTAGGTTTTTTAAATAATTTATCTTTGTACTTGTAATTTAAATAAAGTATAATGAAGACAAAATCAGCAATATAAAATAAAAGAGCCGCACTCATTAGATATGATGTCATAAACCCAAAAGCTGAAATAACAAAAATAATTATGCTAAATAATAATGTATGAAGCTGAATCATTCCATTAATGATTTCTACCATTTCTCCCAATACTTCCATATTATAATTCTTCTTCGGACTATAGCCGGCCAAGGCCGAAAAATTACCTGTTTTGCAAGCACTAGAAAATGATAAATAAACTATGGCTGAACAAAGAAATATAGTTAAAAGTATAAATAAAAAATTAAATTTTTCAAGAGTGTCATATTGCTTATTAATTAAAACGATTATAACATAGATAAAATAAATAAATAAGCTTAAAAGAAAATAAAGTTTGCATCTGTTTCTTGTCATAGTATTAGCCTCCAATTAATGATTAATAGTTAAAATTACCTACGCATTCAAATATATACTAGTCCGCGATGATTCTTTTCTAAGTCTTGTTAAAAGCAAATCTTTATAAGTGCAAATTGCTAAGTCTGGTGATGTCAGCCTAAAATTGTTATTATCAATTTCCAGCAGCTTATAATAAAAGCACTTGTTTTTTTCAATGTCAAAAGCGCAGTATTTCATGCCAGGCTCGATGCTAATAATTGAGGGCAAGAAAAATTTTACCTGCTCCGCCGCATATAGTTTATCATATGATAGGACAAACCGTCCGTGGTCATTTATGTAAACGCCTTTTTCATTTTCCCATTTTAGCTTGTGATGGGCGTTATAATGATTGCTAGTTATAACTTTAGTATATTCTATTAATCTAAAGTCTATTCGGCTGTATTTTATTTCTACAGATGATTTATACCTAATCAAATCTGTATCGATAGAAATATGCGCATTTTCGCTTGACAAATCATGCTGGACTATTTCATTTCCAAAATGCTTTCCATTTATTTCAACAATATATTGATACTCCATATTGTATCCCTCCAATAAGAGTGGCAATAAAGCCATGATAAGTCTTTGCGGATATTACCACTCGCTTGGGAATGCTAACTCTAGCAATAAAGCAATTCAAATCACATGATTATTATGAATTCTGTGTTAGCATTCAGTTAATAATAATAGTTAACACGCGGTTGAAGCCGTAGTGATTGCGGCGGCTGTTGCTAATACCATTACTCCCGCGGCTCCTACTACAGCTGCCCCGGCAAGGTTCCACACAACTGCCGCTGTTATTGCTACTACGGCTAATGCCAGCATTACTACTGCACCAACCGTACATGCGGGTGTTATTGGTACATCACCACCCATGTCAAAAACATCTGTTCCATTAATTGATACTTCTGGGGCTTCATATTCCATATTAAATACCTCCTTTTTTATGTTCATGTGATTTAAGTTCAAATTGCTTTGTATGCAACAGAACATCATAATTATTAATTTCTGAACTCAATTTACCTGCATATGTAAAATTCATTCTTTCCAAGAGCTTCTCTGATAACTTACTTTCTGTAATTGAAGTTACAGATAAGGATGCCTTAATATGCTTGTCCAGCGGAATACCAATCCGCTCCATGCACCATATATATATCCGCTCAATGGCTTTATTAAAGATATTGAAAAAGTCACTTTCCCTTAATGGATCATAGTATAAATATACAAGTTCCAATGACTTATCTAAAGGATATGGTTTTAATCCAATCCGGGCAATCATTTCATTTCCTTTTAATATTTCAAAATACATATAGTCATTGCTTAGTGACAGTATTTCTAATACTGTTCGGCTTAAGTCGAAATCCTTGTTCAAATATGGGCTAATATAGCAATTCTCCTCCGCTATAACTGATTCAAACTCTTCAAACATATACTTGATTGTGTAATCATCTATTTTTGCTGTCAGCAACGATTCATAAGGATTATCAAATTTCCAGCCAACAATCCGAAAGTTCCATAAAAGGGTTATGAAATTCATTACGTCAGTTTCAACTCTTTTGATGTCAGCATTAATAAATTTTTTTAGGATAATGCCATTAATCTCTTGGATGCTGTTTTTCCCATTAATGCTATTCAAAATCATCTTTGATGTTTGGTTCAAAACTAGCGGAGTGGCAATCGGAAACTCATTCAATATAATCCCTATTTTTTTGTCACTTAAAACTATTTTCTTGAACTTTTTTCTTTTTAGTGTTGGTATATACTTCATTACTGGTCTCCTTTCAATTCTAGATAGCCCTCACTTAATAACAGGCGCAATAACTCATCGGCCCATTCATTTTCACAAAACATACTATATCTTAAGTCATCATGCGCTTTGTAAATATCAATAAAGAGGGCGGCATGGGCTTTGGCAATCTCTAACTCCTTAACTGAAGAGTCAAAAAATACGCGATATGCTTTGCACCCATTTTCATCAAAATCGGCAAAAACCCCACTTGCTATCGAAAATGGCATTCCTTTATTTTTCATTAGTGAGAATAATTCGCGCAGTTTTTCCTTATATCTATTACATCTTTCAATATCACTGCCTTTGCAATCATCATTGGGCATTGGGCAAAATGTGCAGTTTTCTTTGTGCAAACAAGTCTGGCAATCAGGATTAGCCTTATAATTAGGTTTGAGCATCGCCGAGAAAAATTCATTATTTTTATTAATAACTTTCTCAACTCCGCCATATTCCATATTTTTAAAATCACTTTCAAAATCAATCAAAACATCCGGCTTATTATCTTTAATAAAATTGCAGCCCGCGATATGGCCATCTGCCGAAATAGAATAAACACCTTTAGTTATCGAGCAAGATGGCAAATGGAATGGGATATCCAAGCCATAGATTGTATTATAATAAATATTCTCATATGGCATAGATGATTTAGGAGCAATTCCAAACTGCTTTTTCCCAAGGCGGCTAAAATCAAAGAAAAGCTTCGCGTATGCTTCTTCGGTTTCTAATTTGCTTATTGCCAAATAATCATTTTTCTTAGCTTCCCCTATCATTGCAATATCGCCAATATTAATTATCGAAAATGGCAAATTACTAAAGTATTCAATCATCGAACTAACTTCATTAATATTGCCTTTATGCAAACACATCTCTAACGCTAGCTGAATGTATTTATTCTTTTTCCGCATTGCCGCATCTAGCAGCTTGATATTTCTCATTATTACATTAAATGTTCCCTCCCCCCTGATTAAATCGTTACTGTATGGTGTAATCCCCTCTAAGCTAATCGCCAAAAAAGATAAATTTGAATCAATTAATTCATTAATCAAGTCTTCGTTTAATAATGTCCCGTTTGTCGCCAGGCCAGTAACTATGCCCCTATTGGAACAAAATGCAATCAAATTGCAAATTCCTTGATAAAGCAATGGCTCTTTTGATTGAAACACCATTCTTTTAACTCCAAAATCAATTAATTTTTTTGCAATTAATTTATTTTCTAGAAGGCTTATTTTTTCCGGATATTTTACCTTTGAGACCAAGCAATGCTTACAGCTTAAATTACAAGCAGGTTCAATATCCCATCTTATTGCAGTTAGTTTATTCATGCCAATTACCTATAAAAAATATGAGTAAATTTTCTTAATGCCATTGCCAGTATCATATTCGATTTCTTTTTGCAAATCTGGCAGGCTGGCAAGGCTTTTATCAACAGTGGTCTTTTGAAATAGGTATCTAAACTTTATCTTCGCTATTTCCTCATCATATTCTTCTTTTAATTTTTCAACAGTATATAAAAATAAATCGCTTGTCGGTGAATCATATGTAATTGCATTAGCAAAGCGAAAATTTGTATTATGCGCTTCCGGCATATTTAATAAGAATAAAGCGTTTATTCCATGCTCATTTTTTGAATACGTCCCCCACAGCCTTAAGTTAAAGATGGAATCACGTAAAAATAATATGTCTTTGTAATAATGACCGTGTATATATGGGTCTATATAAATAAAATCATTGTCTAATAGTTTTTCATCAAACCAAAGTGCAATTTCTTCGGCATCATTGTCACAGATAATATTAAAATTCATTTTTGCTTACCTCCCGCTTCCTATGCTTTCGCTTTCGCATATGTCGTAAATGTAACGGCTGCTAGTAAATATTTCTGGCGCAATTCCTCTTTCGCTCAAATCCATGCTGCCACAAGACATAATTTGCTTTGCAATATCAATAAAAAATTGCTCTTTCCATATATCCTTTAACCCGGAAGCAAAATAATCCCTTAAACTATGTTTTCTTAAATCCCCAACAACAATTGGCAAATATGGCGACAACATTATCTCACCATACGCATTAATATATAAAAAGACCAAGTTATTGCCGCAAAAATTTCCTAAATGCTGGATAGGGTCTCCCCATTCTATTTTCATTTTATTACTAAATAGCCGTTCGTTTCTTAGTTTCAGCAATTTCCTTGCCAGCGTTCGGTATTCAGCATTACTTAATTCATATTCATCTAAATTTGATTTTGCCCTGCCCAAAATCATTAGGGGCTGCATCCTAAAATCGCTAACACCCAAATCATCTAGAAGCCCAATTAATTCTGATAGTTCTTGAAAGTTTCTTTTTGTCGGCAAAGTTGCTACGCTAACTTTTATATCATTCCCTATTAATAGCTTTATGGCAGATATCGCACGCTCATAAGATTGCGGGTGATTTCTTATCCAATTATGCACATTCTCAGAATAACCATCCAGGCTCACTTGAACCATATAAATCCTTGACTTTTTTATGTCTGCGATTATATTATCATCCATTAAAAATGCGTTTGTCACAAAATTCACCATCATACTGTTGGTCTGCCGATGTAAGTAATCCGCACTTTTAAATAACACATCTTTTTTTAGTAATGGTTCTCCGCCGCAAAAGCATATTTGCTGCAATGATTTTATTTCCGCTATTTCACTTGAAATCCGGAATATTTCATCATCGCTTAACATCGGCTTATCATATTCTTGTTCGCCACTTGAATTAAAGCAATGTATACATCGCAGGTTACAATCATATGTAATATCAAATGCGGCATTTATAACAGTATTTGACAAAGGAATACCTGCCATATCTATATCTCCATTTCTAGTTGCCACTTTTTATTTAAGTCGCCTTAAGTGTCTTTTAAATTTATTTTTTAATTTTACCCAAAATTTACTAATTTCCTCTTGCCATATCTTTTTTTCTGTGTTAATTTAAGTATAGTAGCATTATACAACAACGTGTCCAAATAATATATCATTTAATCGTCTTAAATTGTCTTAATTGGTATTAAATGGTATTAATTGGTATTAATTTGGATTAACTACGAAAGGGGGTAGCTGAATGACTAAGGCTAATCCAACGATAAATGACGAAAAACAGATAGTTGATGTGGAAAATTCAGTACATAATCGGGAGTCCGAGCAAAATCTCCTAATTAGCAATCAAATCAACCATGAATTGGATTTGGTTGGCATTTCGGCCAAAAATAAAGGCCGGGTTTATCTTTATGAAGCTATTTATCTTAAAATAGCTGACCCCAGCTTAGAAGAAGCGGCAATTAATGAAGTTGCAAATAAACGCCATCTTCAGTATGGAACTATTGCCAAGGTCATGCAGACGGCCATCAAAAACGCTTGGTACAATACCGCTATAGAAAATTGGGAAAAGCATTATACTGCTAACATCAGTTCGAAAAAGGGATTACCTACGTCTGCGGAATTTATCCATTATTATGTAGATAAAATAAACAGAATAACCAGAACTTAAGATTTTTCCGGCAAAAAAGGGCTGCAAACGGCAGCCTTTTTGGACTATAGCGGCAAACATTTTAGGGCTGCCGTTTTTGCAGCCCTTTTGCACACTATATTATATTCCTACTTCCCATCCTTATTGTTCTTTTGTAAAAAGTCGGGGATCTTAAGTGACTTTTCTTCAACATTGCTTTTGATGTCACCGGGGCGGTTGATTCCTGACAGGGAACGCCCGGGAGTAAGCGGGGGGCGTGGCACAGCCGCCGCGCCGGGGACAGCACTTGGCTTAACTGAGCTTGGTATAATCGAGCGGGCTACTGTACTGCCCGGCTTGTAAACACCAGTCCCTGCCGGACGCATTGGGGCGTGTTTGTCCTCTAATCCGGTTGCAATGACGGAAATCTTGCAAATATCGGCCATCTCGGCATTATATGTAGCTCCAAAAATGACATTTACGTCATCGCCAGCCAATTCTTTGACATAATCGGCGGCATCATATACCTCCGCCAAGGTAATGTCGCCGGAAATATTAATCAGGACGTTGGTTGCACCGGAGATAGTGGTTTCAAGAAGCGGGCTTTCAACCGCAATCTTGACCGCTTCGCTGGCTTTGTCATCGCCCTTGCTTGTCCCAATGCCGATATGGGCAATGCCCTTGTCTTTCATGACCGTCTGGACATCGGCAAAGTCAAGATTGATTAAGCCCGGGACGTTAATAAGGTCGGTAATACCTTGGACTGACTGCTGAAGGACTTCGTCTGCTTTCTTGAGTGCATCCGGCATGGTTGTCCGGCGGTCAACGATTTCCATCAGCTTGTCATTCGGGATGACTATTAAAGTATCAACGTGTTCTTTAATCCGGTCGATTCCGGTTAAGGCATTAACCATTCTGGCACGGGCTTCAAAACGGAACGGTTTTGTCACGACTCCCACGGTTAAAACGCCCATGTCTTTTGCGATTTTGGCTACGACCGGGGCTGCGCCTGTTCCGGTTCCGCCGCCCATTCCACAGGTGATAAAAACCATGTCCGCGCCGCTAATCGTCTGCGCTACTTCATCAAGGCTCTCTTCGGCGGCTTTTTCGCCGATTTCGGGTTTGCCCCCGCAGCCAAGCCCCTTGGTCAGTTTCTCGCCAATCTGTAGCAGTTTTGGCGCTTTACATAGTTGCAGGGCCTGCCTGTCCGAGTTAATCCCAACGAACTCCACTCCGCTGATATTTTCATCAACCATCCTATTTACGGCATTATTGCCTGCGCCACCAATGCCGATAACGATTATCTTCGCCGCTGCCTCTATATCGTTTGTTTTTATTTCGAGCAAAAGGATACCCTCCTTTAAATTTTCATGAATAGGCTAAAACTGTAACCTAATATCCTATATTACATCATATAATCAAATTAAGAATTTAGCAACACTAAAATTTACAAAATTTAAAGTTTTTTTCTTAATCTGACTCAAAAATCGTTTCCAGCGAATATTCATCATAGTTTTCCATGCGTAAAACTCCGCTTGCGCCAGCCAAATTCGGCAAGATTCCCTCTAATGCCATTATTTTTTCGTCAATAAACCCTTCGCTGCCTAAAGAGACCCTGATTGACCCAAAATGAAGGGTGACTTCATTCCTGTCGCTGAATGAAATCCGGTCCGCCGGAACATTGTATTGCTCAAGCAAACGCCTTATATTAAGAATCTCGGAAAAAATCGCCATGTCCCTGACCGGAAGCCTTTCGTGCATTATCGCGTAATCAAATTTTAGCCCGATGACTTCCGGAATCCCGGGATTTCTCAAATTTGACGTCTCAACGATGATTCCATCGCGGTCAAAATAAAGATATTTGTCAAGGAACTCAACAAACCCTGCCACCGCTTTTTCATAAACATTAATCCGAATTGTGTCGCGTTCAATGATTGTAACGTCAATTTTTTCAATAAAGGGAATCCCGTCAATGCTTTTATCTTTGTATCTTTGCGATAAAACCAAGGAATTATTGCCATATGGCCCTTGCATGACCAAATCGATGATTTCTTGGTTCGTATACTGGGTGCTTCCGTCAATATGAATCCTCGTTACCGTATAATTGTCGATGATATATTCGTAGCCTGTCCACAGTAAAAAACCAAGCACCAGAAGCGAAAGCATGATGATGATCAAGCTTCGCCGCTGGCGCAGAAATTCCCTTAAGGTTTCTTGGTTTTTCATGTGGCTTCTTTCTGGTCTCAAAGTCATGCTTTTTCATGCAAGCATGAAAACCATGACCTTTAGAACCTGGTATCATTTCTTCCTATGATACCACGGATTGCTCCGCATTTCATGCTCCCGCAATCCTAAAGTATTCGAAATCCGCCCTATCGGGCTTCTTTCTCATACTTTGCGGGTCTCAAAGTCATGTTTTTTCATGCAAGCATGAAAACCATGACCTTTAGACCCTGGTATCATACATTATTGATAATAACCCCCAAATCACGAAAGTCCCTTGCGATGTCTTCATATCCTCGTTCAATGAATTGCCGCTTGCTGATGATGGTATTTCCCTCGGCAATTATTCCGGCAATCACTAGGGCCGCTCCCCCTCTAAGCTCTTTCGCTTTTACTTTTGTCCCTTTTAAGCGGCTTACGCCCCTGATTGTGGCAATGTTTCCGCTGATCGAAATATCCGCGCCCATTTTCCGAAGCTGCGGGACGACCTTTAAACGGTCTTCAAAAATCTTTTCACAGATCACGCTTTCCCCGTCCGCAATCGTCAGAATCGACAAGAGCTGGGATTGCAAATCGGTGGGAAAAAGTGGATAAATATCCGTTTCAAGGTACTTAAGCGGCTTTGTAATGCAGTCGGCAAGGACAGCTATCCCTTTGTCCGTCACATTAACATCAGCGTTCATTTCCCTTGCCAGCTCGATAATCGCCCGCATATGGCTGGCCGGGGCATCTTTAAGGAAAACGTGTCCACCGGCCCCTAAGACCCCTAACATATAGGTCCCGGCGACAATCCGGTCAGCCGGAATCCGGAATGAAACCGGATTAAGGCGGACACCGCCTTGGATGACAATGATTACTTTGCCTTCTTCTGTTTTGATATCAATTTTTGCTCCGGCTTTTTTAAGGAAATCACAAAGGGCAACAATTTCCGGTTCCGGCGCGGCATTCCTTAAGGTTGTGATCCCCTCTGCATTAATAGCCGCAAGGATGACATTTTCTGAAGCCCCAACACTTGGGCTTGGCAACTCAATAACCGTTCCGGTTAATTTCTCGCTTGTTGCGGTAAAGTAATTTTTTTCTTTTTTGACCGTTACGCCCATTTTTCCCAGGGCATTAAGGTGTATATCGATTGGCCGCGCCCCAATCACGCAGCCCCCAGGGTAGTTCATTACTGCTTTCCCAAAACGCCCAAGCATTGCGCCAAGGAGCATGATTGATGAACGCATTTTTCCGACTGATTCGCTGTTCATCTTATTGTCATTGGCATTTTCCGCGTTGATATATAAAGAACGGTTTCGCCAATGGATTACGCATCCGATTCCGGCGAGCAGCTTCTGCATATGGTCAACATCGGCGATTTTGGGGCAGTTTTCAATGACACTAACACCTTCGACAAGTAAGGCCGCTGCCATTATCGGTAGTACGGCATTTTTGGAACCTTGGATTTTCGTCTCGCCAAATAGAGGATTACCTCCTCTGACATGAATAGAGTCCAATTTTTCACCGCCTTTTCGTTAGTTTAAAAGAAAGACCTATTCTATCTATATGGGGAGATTTTATGTTTTGTATCTTGTCCGATCTGGTTTATCCATTAAAAAAAGCAAAAATGTCCTTTTTCTAAAATCCGCTAAACATCTTTAAGCTTAATCCCCCGCGCAACGCTTAGGACCAGCCCGATTTCGATTAACAAAAACATCGCCGATGAGCCGCCGTAACTGATAAAGGGCAGGGAAATGCCAGTATTGGGAATCGTATTTGTCACAACGGCAATGTTCAAAATAACTTGGATTGCGATATGCCCCATTATCCCGACCACTAAAAGGCCGCCAAAAAGGTCATTGGCATTATTTGCAACCACCATTAAACGCCAGATTAGGAGCAGGAACATCAAAATAATGGCAATTGCGCCGAACAAGCCAAGCTCTTCACAAATAATTGAAAAAATCATGTCATTTTGTGCTTCGGGCAGGAAGCCTAGTTTTTGCATACTTTGGCCAATCCCTTTACCCAGAATCCCGCCCGAGCCAATCGCGTAAAGGGCTTGCAGGGTCTGAAAGCCTGTGTCCATTGCAAAAGCTTCCGGATCAAGCCAAGCTAAAACACGTTCACTGCGGAAACCCATATTTTCGGAAGTTGAGATATTTATGATTGTAAAAATAATAATTGCAACTAAGGCCGCGCCAGCCGAGCCGATAATGATAAAGCGTTTATAATCGGGGCTGGCAACGAACAACATCAACAGGGCGATTCCAAAGATAATAATCGCCGAGCTAAGATTGGTCGTAATCTGCCAAACCATTATACATATTGGGACAGGCATTAACAGGACGGTCAAAAAACCTCTGGTTGTCCGGATTTTCTTTGGCCCCATTTGACAAATCAAGCTGGCAAGGAAAAGAATCATCCCTAATTTTGCTACTTCGGCCGGCTGGAGCGAGATCCCGAAAACATCAATCCAGCGGCGGGCATTATTCCGTTCAATCCCAATCGGCGTTAAGACAAGTAAAATCATGATATGGGAGACAATAAAGGCTAAAGTAGCGAATTTCTGCCAGAAATGATAAGGAATATTGGCGACAACTATCATCAAAGCCAAGCCTAAGATGGTGGCAAAAAGCTGGCTTTTAAGGTAGTAAGCCGCATCACCGTACCGCATTGAACCCTCATAGGAACTCACGGAATAAATCATCACCAGGCCAAAGCAGGTGAGGAAAAGGACGATGAATAAAAGGCTGTAATCGAAGAATTTTTCTTCTTTTCTTTTTGCCAAAATGCACTCCTTTATGGCTTAACTTAACACAATTTCTTTAAATTTATCCCCGCGTTCTTCGTAATTATTAAACATATCATAGCTGGCACACGCAGGCGAAAGTAAAACAGCGTCACCGCAGACGGCTATTTTTTTACTAAGTGCAATTGCTTCATTCATTGTTTCTGCTTTATGTATCTTTGTTATTCCGGCCTTTAAAGCACTGGCAAAAATTGCTTCTTTTGTTTCGCCGATTAAAACGAGGGCTTTTATTCTGGCCCGGCATTCACTTAGCCATAAGGCATAATCAGTTTTTTTGTCCGAGCCTCCGGCAATTAGGATTGTTGGCTTTGTCATCGCCTTGATTCCATGGCTGGCCGCGTCCGGATTAGTTGCTTTGGAATCATTATAATAATCAACACCATTGATAGCCGCAACATATTCAAGCCTGTGTTTTACTGGCGGGAAATTCCTAATCGCGGATAAAATTGTTCCCCGCGAAATCCCCATTTCCATGCCGATAAGGAACGCCGCCATGATATTTTCCATATTGCCGCTGCCAACGAGCTTGGTCTCACTTGTCTTAAGTATAATTTCTTTTCTGCCATTCTCGCAATAATAAATAGTTTCATTCTTTAAATAACACCCGTTATTTAATTCTCTGACGGCCGAAAAACCCATTACTTTGGCCGGGCATTTGGGGGCAAATAAAGCGGTATGCTCATTATCAAGGCTTAAGACACATATTTTTGTTTTATCTTGGTTTTCAGCAATCCGCTCTTTGATCCGGCGGTAATTTTCGATTGTTTTGTGGCGGTCAAAATGGTCGGGCGTGACGTTCAAAATCGCTGCAATAAAAGGCGTAAACGTTTTTATCGTTTCAAGCTGGAAACTGGAGATTTCCAACACGATTATGCTTTCATCAGTTGCTTCCAAGGCAATATCACAAAACGGCTGGCCGATATTTCCGGCCACAAAAACCTTGGAAAAATGGGCTTTCATAATTTCACCAACCAAAGAGACGGTTGTTGTTTTCCCATTCGTCCCGGTAATCGCAATTATCCGGCCGCGGGCATTTATGTAAGCAAGCTCAATTTCACCGATAACCGGGATTCCTGCTTCTGTTAATTTTCTAAGCGAAGGGTCCTCAAGGTTTACTCCGGGACTGACTACCACCAGCGCGAGGCTTTTTACGATGTCATCAGGCGGTAAACTTTTCGTATAAATAGGTATCTTTAGCCCCGGGGCTAATTTTTCTTTAATCTCATCTTCCGTTTTGCCCCCATCATAAAGAAGCGGAACCGCCCCAATCTTTGCCAGCAATCTTGCCGCGCTGATACCGCTCACCCCCGCGCCAAAAACCAATATTTTTTTGTCCTTAAATTGATTGTCCATTAATTAAGCCCTATCAAGCCGATAATACATAAAATCGCGGTAATAATTGAAAAAACAGCTACTACCTTGGTTTCTTTCCAGCCGCATAATTCAAAGTGATGGTGGATTGGCGCCATTTTAAAGACCCGTTTTCCGCCGCTTAATTTAAAGTACCCGACTTGGATAATCACGGAAACTACTTCAATGACATACACAAAACCAACAATCGGGATAAAAAGCTGGAGCTGGGTAAGGTAAGCACTTGCCGCCACAAATCCGCCCAACGCAAGCGACCCGGTATCACCCATGAAAACGCTGGCCGGGTGGACATTAAAAAGCAAAAAGCCAAGCAACGCGCCAACTACCGCACAAGCTAAGGGGGCGATTCCGGCTTCCATCCCAATTGATACCACCGCAAAAAAGGTTGCGACAAGCACAGTTACGCTGCCAAGCAGGCCGTCAAGGCCATCAGTAAAGTTAGTCCCGTTAACACAGCCAATGACAATAAAAAACAAAAGCGGAATATTAAGATGGCCAAAGTCAAGAAAAATGCCGTTTGTAAAGGGTATTTTCATTGCTAATTGGGTATCAAGGACATTGACCAGATAAAAGGCAAGTATTCCGGTAACAAGGAACTGGCCCAGCATTTTCTGCCAAGCTTTTAAGCCTAGCGAACGCTTAAGGACTACTTTTAGGTAATCATCTAAAAAGCCGATCAAGCCAAAACCAAGGACGGTAAAGAGAATCGGGATGATTTTGGGATAGTCTTTTACATATAAAAGTGAGGTGATTAAAATGCTTCCTAAGATAAATAAGCCGCCCATCGTTGGCGTCCCGGCTTTTTTAAGGTGGGACGATGGGCCGTCATCACGGACCATCTGGCCAATTTTTATCTTTTTCAAAATCGGTATCATAATCGGCCCTAAGACAACGCTTATCACAAATGCGATGACGACCGGGATGATGACCTGATAATCTGTGAACATATTTTTCGTCACTCCTAACTTAGTTATTATACACTATCTTGCGGGCGGATGCAAGCTTGCCCCCTCTATGTTGTATAGAAGACTGCTACGGCTTTTCTAGCGCGTAAGGCAAAATATTCTCAAATAAATGCTTCACGACCGGGGCTGCCACCTGCCCGCCATAGTAAACCCCTTGCGGATTGTTGATAATGACCAGAGCCAAAATCTGCGGGTCATAAGCCGGGGCAAAAGCAACGAACGAAGCAATATATTTTCCGCTGCCGCGGGGAAGCGTTTGGCTTGTTGCTGTTTTGCCTGCGACGTGCCACCCCTCAACATAAGCATTACGCCCAGTACCGTCAGCAACGGTTTCTTCGAGGATTTCCCTAAGGATTCCGCCAACCTCATCGGAAATAATATCCTCGGTGTAGGGGTACATGAATATCTCTTCCCCCTCTTGGCCAACCGACTTTACCGCAAAATGGGGCGTAATCCGGTTTCCGCCATTCACAAGCGAAGCCACCGTCACCGCCATCTGGATTGGCGTGACCTGAAACGATTGCCCGAATGAAACAGTTGCAAGCTCAACGGCTTTCATATTTTCTTTTTTGTGCATAATCGTATTAGCTTCGCCGGGCAGGTCAATCCCGGTTTTTTTAAGCAAGCCGAACTTTTCAAAATAATGATAAAAATTGTCAACGCCTAAACGCAAGCCAACGGTGACAAAAGCTGGATTGCAGCTATTTTTGGTTGCTTCCGTAAAATCCTGGCCGCCATGCCCCCCCGGCTTATGGCAGCGCATCCGGCGGTCTTCAACCATGATGTAACCGGGACAAGAAAACGTGTCAGAAAGTGAAAGCACCCCGCCGGAAAGGCCAGCGGCAGCCGTCATTATCTTAAAAGCTGAACCGGGTTCATAAGTATCATTAATACAGCTGTTCCGCCAAATGCCATTTAAAACATTTTGCGTTTCTTCTGATGTAAGATCAGCCTCTTGGTATTCTAAGGGCAAACTAAAAGGGGCATTCAAATCAAATTCGGGAGCGTCAACCATGGCAATGATTTCACCGTTACTTGGATTCATGACGATGATTGAAACACCTTCGGCTTCTTTGTTTTCCATTACCTGCATTGCAAGCTGGGTTGCATAGCTTTGGATATTGATGTCAAGGCTTAAATGCAAATCGCTGCCGCTTACTGGCTCAATCCGCTCTTCACCTTGCGTGCTTATCTCAACCCCTTTGGCGTCAGTTACCGTCAGTATTGTACCCGGAATGCCCATCAGGTATTCCTCATACTTTACTTCCAAGCCAATAATGCCTTGATTGTCGCCGCCAGTAAATCCAAGCACCTTTGAAGCAAGCGATCCATAAGGATAATAGCGTTTATAATCATCGTCAACCTTTACGCCATCTAGCCCCAAATCCCTGATCCGGTCGCCGATGGTTTTATCGACATTGCTCCTGATTCGTTCAATTGATGTATATTTTTCGACTCTTCTTCTGACAAAATCCTCTGATAGGCCTAGTTCCCTTGACAGGGCGGCTATTACCCCCTCTGGGTCTGTTATCTGGTTGTGGATGACGGAGATGGTGCAAACCGTTTTGTTGTCGGCAATAACCGTGCCTTTTGCGTCAATTATCCGCCCTCTGGCCGCCTTAATGCTCCGTTCCCGCTCGTGTAAGCTTTTCGCCCTTTCCGTATAATGCTCGGAGCTTATTATCATCAAGTAGCCAAGCCGTCCTGCCAAAAGCAAAAATACGATCGTACAAAGGAAAAAAACAATCACGATCTTGTGGCGGTTATGGGTTTTATTCCTTGCCGTTTCTCTTTCCGGCATAGCTAGCCTCGGTTACAGGTATTGATATAATCTTATGTCTTTTCACGCTTCATTATGTCTTAGGGCGGTTCATCATCTATCCCGCCGACAGGCGGAAGAATGTCAAAGCCGGGACTGGTAAAGCTTCCGCCAATTGAGACCCCGGTCTCGCGGTCTACGAATGCCCCGGTATCAGGATCAACGGCATAACCAGTTTCTTGGTCAACCGGGAAAGTCCGCCAGACGGCGGCCCTTGCGGCTGGGGGCAGCTCTAAATCTTCTTCATTGATATCCCCCTCATCTTCATCTTCCTCACTCCCCGGAACGATGGGCGAAAGAATTTCTAGTTGCAAGGCTTCTAGCTCTTCTCTTTCTTTTTCACTCAATTCTTCGGTCATATAAATATTAAGATAAGGCAAGACCTCGGTCAAAATATTGCGGACGATTCCGGTTGCGTGTCTTGCGCTGTCCTGGGCTCTTTCATTGGGGCGGTCAACCACAACATAAATTGCAATCCGGGGATTGTCAACCGGGGCAAAGCCCATAAAAGAAACAACGTAATTCACTTTATCACGCGGCACCATTTCCGCCGTCCCGGTTTTGCCCCCGATAATATACCCGGCCGGCCTTGCGCTAATTCCTGTTCCCTCTTCCCCAACGACGGCTTCTATTAATTGCATCCGGATAATATCCGAAGTCTCGCTGGAAATAGTCTGCTTTAGCAAACGCGGCTCAATATTCCTGACCGTTGCTCCGGTTGGGCTGACAATTTTGCTGACAAGGCGGGGTTCATAATAATTCCCCCCATTAACCAGCGAGCAGAATCCGGTTATCATTTGAATCATTGTTGCATTAAAACCTTGCCCGAATGAGCAAGTGGCCAGTTCCGTAATCCGCATATTGCTTTTATTGTAAACAAGTGAAGCTGTCCTAGCCTCGCCCTCTAAATCAATGTTTGTCCGCAAGCCAAAATTGAATTTGCGCTGAAAATCGACAAAAAGATCACGGCCGATGATCCGGGCAATATGCATCATTGCAACGTTGCATGAAACCTCTACGCCGCGGGCGACCGAAACATCATCATGCCCATAAATCCGGTTGCAATGGATTTTGTATTCATCAATTTCTAAAAAGCCGTCACAGCGGAAATGCTCATTCCCGGTAATCCTGCCGCTTTCAAGCCCTGTTGCAACCGTAAAAGGCTTTACGACCGAACCCGGCTCAAAAGTATCAGTAATCGCAAAGTTACGCCACAGCGCATTAAGATTCATATTAATCTGCTCTTCGCTCATCAGGGCCATATTTTCTTGGCTTATCACCGTGGCCGGAATTATTCTTCTTCCGTCAGTATCAAGCATTTGCATTCCGATGATCCGGTCAGTATTGCGGACATCATTTAAATCAAAATCCGGGTAAGAAGCCATTGCCAGAATATTGCCTGTGTCAACCTCCATAATAATCGCGCTGGCATTAAACGCGCCATTCCCCTCGCGGTAGTTGTCGGTTCTTTCTTCGGCAAATCTTCTTAAATACTTTTCCGTTATTGCTTGGATATTGGAATCAATTGTTGTCACAATGCTGTTTCCGTCAATTGAAGCAATCGTAGTCCGCTCAAGCTCTGAATCTTCATTGAGGAAGCCATATTCGCGGCCGTTCGTCCCCCGCAAAATTTCATCATAAAACCGCTCCAAGCCATAAAGGCCTTGGCCGTCCCTGGTCGTAAAACCAATCACATGGCTAGCCAGCGAAGAATTAGGATAAACTCTCCGGTACTCTTCCTCAAACCATATTCCGCGGATATTATTGGAGCGGTCAGCTTGCAAGCTGCGGAAATCAGCTATTTCATCATAAGACATCCGGCGCAAAAGGACGTGGTACTGCGAAGAGGGGTTTGCTTGGACAAAAGACCTGATAGTGCCGGAATCCAAATTAAAATGCGTGTTTAAGGCCGTTAAGGTCGGCTCAAGAAAATCCCCCCGCTCAAGCAATGCCCTTGCATCAAGGACAATATTATATACTTTTTCGCTAAGGGCAAGGGTTGTCCCGCGGGAATCAAGAATCGCCCCCCGGCGATAAGGAATCGTACTGCTGTCATATCTTTGCTGGGACAAAACTTGTTTTTTGTACTGCTCGCCGCTATCGCGGTTTATCAAAAATAATTGGAATGACAAACCAAAAAAAGCAAGGAATACCAGCCCAACTAGTATTACCAGCTTTTTTTGCATTTTCCTTGTGAATTTTTGCTCTTTTAGTTCGCTTATTTTTTTCATATTATTAGTTTATTAATTTTTATTTAAAAACTTTAGTTTTTTGCAGTTTTCACAAGCTCCGCTTGTGAAATGCAGGGGCTTAATGTTTTCTTCTAACGCTGACTACGGCAAAGGATTAAGCTGTCTGACAAAATCGGTATTATTGCCAGCAAATTCAAGGATTTGCCCCTCAATCGGATAAATCATTCCCAGTTCTTGAATCGCAATCTGGCGGATATAATCAAGGTCAACGTTATTAATTATTCTACTATGATTTTCCTCATTTGCAAGCCTTAAATTATTTAGCTCACGTTCCAAGCTGGCAATCTGCTTGACCGAATTGGTGATTTCCGACTGCAAGCCAAGATAATTGTATAAGGTAAAAGCGGAAACAACCAAGGCGCAAACCAAAAACAAAACATAACCCAAATCCATATAGCGGGCTTTGTCGCGGTTTTTAAGATGCCTTACGCTCTTTTTCTTTGGCTTCCGGGGGACGACCGTAATTCTTGCTGGTGCTGGTGCTGCTGGCTTAATTTTCCGCACCACATTACCCTCGGTCAAGTTGCCTGTGTTTCGATGGTTTGAATCGGCATAGTAAGTATTCTTTCTTCCGTGAGTACTCATAGAAATCCCTTTCATTACTTAATTTTAGTCATGTCTACATGGTACTGTCTCCGGGTACACTGTGCAGGTCGGGGCGTTCATTTTTTTCAAAAATGCGCAGCTTTGCGCTTTTTGCCCTTTTGTTATTCTCAAGCTCCAAAGGGCTGGCTGTGACTGGCTTTCTTGTTATTACCTTGCCCTGGCTTATCTTTTTGCAGATACAGATGGGAAAACTAGCTGGGCAGGTACAAGGGCTTTCATTTTTTTTGAACACAGTCTTGACAATCCGGTCTTCCAATGAATGAAAGGTGATGATTGCCAGTCTTCCGCCCGGTTTCAGCAAATCAACCAGTCCGTCTAAAGTATCTTTTAAAATCGCCAATTCCCGGTTGCATTCAATGCGGATAGCTTGAAAGGTCCGCTTTGAGGGATGTCCGCCCTCCACTCGCATTTTGGCTGGTATCGCAGCCTTGATAATTTCATTCAGCTGTCCGGTTGTTTCAATCGGGGCGATTATTCTTTCTCTATTAATATGTTTGGCAATATTCTTGGCAAATTTTTCTTCGCCATAATCGCGGATGACCCGGTATAAATCCATTTCGCTGTAGTCATTAATGATTTCCCTTGCGCTTAGGCCCTGCCGCCTGTCCATCCGCATATCAAGGGCGGTGTCCGTCTTGTAGGAGAAGCCGCGTTCCGGGTCATCAAGCTGGTATGAGGAAACGCCAAGGTCAAGAATCATTCCGTCAATCGCGCTAATATTAAGTTCTGCCAAAATATTCTTTGTATTGCTGTAATTGCCGCGGATTATTTTTATTTTTCCGCTGTGTCCGGCTAGGCGTTCAGTAGCCGCGGTGATAGCGGCTTCATCTTGGTCTATTCCGATTAGCAATCCTTTTTCGTCAAGCATTTTCGCGATTTCTAAAGAATGTCCGCCGCCGCCTAAAGTTCCGTCAACATATGTTCCCATGGGGTTTATGAATCCGTTAGTATTTTTTAGCCCGGCGATTGTTTCATTTAACAAGACCGGAGTATGGGTAAAATTCATGTACGCTCCCTGCTTTCCCTAGGCTATATTCCCATTCCGAGCAGCGCCATTTTTTCCGCGATTTCTTCAGCGTCAACATCTTCCATGACGCCCTCCCATCTGTCACGGCTCCAGATTTCAATCCGGTTGCCGTAACCGGTAACGACGACATCTTTATCAATCGCGGCTGCTTTGCGCAAAACTTCCGAAATCAGAATCCGGCCTTGCTTGTCTACCGAAACATTTTCTGCCCCGGCAAGAAAGTAGCGGGTCAGCTGGCGGGCATCTTTGTTTCCGGTCGGCAGGGCTAACAGCTTGTCCACGAATTTTTGCCATTCATTATTGGCAAGGACGAATAAGCAACCATCAAGGCCCTTTGACACCACGAACTCTTCGCCTAAGCTGTCGCGGAATTTGGCCGGGATGATTAATCTTCCTTTTGCATCAACCGTGTGATTGTATTCACCCATGAACACGATATGTCACCAATTACCCTTTAAGACCGTATTTTGTGATTCAGCAGTCTGATTTAGCAGCTTATCCGGCAGTTGCAATAATGCAGATGCATTTTGCAGTTGCATTCGCCACTATCTACCACTTCCAACCACTTTTTACCACTTTAAGATGATTTTACCCTATATTTAATCGTTTGTAAAGTAAAATTTAAGAAATTTTTAAAAATTTTTTTACAGTTCAGCCAAGCGGATTGAATTGTCATAGGAGACGGAAGCTTGCTTCCGGAAACATATGACAATTCAATCCATTTGGCACTCTGCCAAAGCGAGGTTTTGCAAAGCAAAATCGAGCTTGGCTGAACTGTATTCAATGCCAAGCGGATTGGATTGGCATAGGAAAACATATGACGATTCAATCCATTTGGCACTCTGCCAAAGCGAGGTTTTGCAAAGCAAAATCGAGCTTGGCTGAACTGTATTCAATGCCAAGCGGTTGAATTGGCATAGGAAAACATATGACAATTCAATCCATTTGGCACTCTGCCAAAGCGAGGTTTTGCAAAGCAAAATCGAGCTTGGCTGAACTGTTTGACATATTAAAGCCGCGAAATCGAGAGTGCGATTCAAACGCACGACCCTTGAGAAACTTCGTTACTTAATTCGCGTATTCTGCGAATTTATGTAACGCAAAGTTTCTCTCGGAGCGAAAGCGTGTCGGGCATTGAATCGACAGCTCTCGTAAACGCGGAAACAGCTTTTTAAAACCATCCAAATAAAAAAACCTCCCGCGCCTCATGTTAGTGATGCGCGGGAGGTTTTTAATTAGACTTATGGAAAGCTTTTATATTAACTTGAATATTTTTTTATAAAATTTCTACCCTATCTATTTACTAAACTCGGTAAAGCCCCCAAACCCATTAAACCAGGCCCGTTCCGCAAAAGGCTTTTTGTCCCGATAGGTAATTGGCTCTAGGGCAACTCCGATGGGGAGGAAGCAGACTAATTCATAATCGGCAGGGACATTTAGCACATCTGCCATTTTTCTTCCGATTGCGTCAACGTCCGTTATATAACCCTCATACCAGCAAGTTTCGTACCCAAGCGCAACTGTGGCCAGCAAAAGGTTTTCAATTGCTGCCGCGTAGTCCTGGACGTAAAAGCTCCGGTCGCGGTAAGCAATAACTCGCTGGGTTAAGACACAAATCATCGCCTTAGCTGTGTTGATTGTCTCTTTTTCAATAACCTTAAAAAGCTTATCAAGTAAAGCCGGGTCATCAACGGCGATTAAGCTGGTTGTTTGCTTGTTGCAGCCGGACGGGGCAGCCAGCCCGGCTTCCATGATTTTAATTAGGTCTTCTCGCGGCACAGGCTCATTTTTGAATGTCCCCCGATAACTGGTGCGATTTTTTATTATATCTAAAGTGTTCATAAGATTTCCTTTCATTATGGTGGCGGAAGTGTTATCCAAAAAGCCAATATAAAATGCACAGGACAATGAAAGCCCCTACGACTGAAAGGGCTACTTTCAGCGCGGAAATCGGGGCATTGCCCGATACCTTGCCAGTCTGCCCATTTACCATAAAATGGTAAACTTTTTCTCTGTATTTGTAATGTGATACCCAAATCGGCAACAGCAGGTATTTGTATGTGATGTTTTTGTAGGCGGTGGAAAGTTTTAGATTGCGGACGCGGTCAGCCCGGTTTTCTTTTTTTACTTTTTCTTCAACATTTCTCTCAAGACGATTGCTTATGTATTGCTTGGCCAATTCCCAAGCCTCTTTTATCCCAATTGCATAACGCTCAGCCACAAACCCTGCCACATATTCCGGCTTGTAGGCTTTGTTATCAGCAGTATCAAAAGGCTCAAGTTCCCGGAGCATTATTTGATTATGATTGGTTGTCGCAACGATTAATTCATCATCGATTGTTTCCAAGTGATTTCCGCGTGTTTTGAACCAATTCGTGACGGTTGTGGTTTTATCGCCTTTTTTCACTCTTTTATCAATGCCATAATCAGCTTTATAGTCACTTACCGTATCGGTGTCAAAGGTCCAGTATGGCAGGTAAATGCCAAGAAATGACTTCGCCGCGGTACTTTCTTTCGCTTCTTTGGGGGCAAAAAACTTTTTGCTGATCCATTTCTTGAATAACTCTGCGGCCTGGCTTTCGGATATCCTAAAAGGCACAACGCCATTAGGCGCCATCGTGTTTTCGCAATTGGCTTCCATGACCTTATTGGAATCACAAAAGGGGCAAACTGATGATATCTGCAAGACATCGTAGATGGATTCTGCTCCACACGCATTGCAAGTAACAATTTTTTTCTCTGCTCCCCAGTTCTGGCTTTCCAAGCAGTCTGCGGTTGAAATACAAAGCTCATCAGCCGAAAGTTCGTCACTAGTTGGTTTGATTGCTTCGGTATATTCGCAAAAAGGACATAAAAGCCCCCCGGTCAGGGGGTCATAACTCATGACCCCCGCACAGGCCGGGCATTTTTTGTCAGTTTCTTTTAAAGTATTTGCAAATTTGTGAGTTTCGTCCATGTTCTTTCCTTTTTATTCTTTAAGCAAAAGCAGTCCCGCATTCCGGACAGAATTTCGGCGGATTCTGGGGGCTTTCCGGCTCCCAGCCACATTTATCACATTTGTACAATAGTTCATTTTCCGGTTTTTTCGTTCCGCATTCACTGCAAAACTTGCCTTTATTAAGTATACCGCAAGCACACGTCCAACCGTCGCAAACTGGTTTCGTGCTGCCGCATTCACTACAGAATTTGCCTTTATTGCCTGCATGGCCGCACGGGCAAGCCCAGCCGTCATCTTGGGCCGCAGCTATTGGGGCTGGTGCTGGGGCAGGTGCTGGCGCGGGTGCTTGGGCTTGTGCCTGTTCGGCTGCACCCATCGCAAACAAACTCTGCGCGTTCATTCCCCCGGCATTATTGGCCATATTCATTCCGGCAAAAGCCATCATCGGCCCGGCGGTCGGATTTGAAGCGGCTGACCGCATTGCGTCTGACTGGGCGCTGACTAATGATGCCCCTGCCATATTGGGATTACGAAGCACCGCCGTTTTTTGCAGTTCTTTAATCAAAGCTTCATCTTCTTCCGAAGCCTTCATTGTATTTACCCCAAAGGAAATGACGTCTATTCCGCGTAAATCATGCCATTTCGCCGACAAAACCTCATTTAAGGCATCAGCAAGTTCCATTGTATGGGCAGGTACTGCGCTATACCGGATTCCCATTGCGGAAATCTTGGCAAAGGCCGGTTGCAGGGCAGTCATCAATTCCGTTTTAAGCTGGCTGTCAATCCGGCTTCTTAAATAGTCTTCGGTGACATTGCCGCAGACATTTGCGTAAAATAAAAGCGGGTTGATAATTTTGTAAGAGTACTCGCCATTGCAGCGGATCGAGATATCAATATCCAAGCCAATATTTGCGTCAACAACCCGAAAGGGAACAGGATTAGCCGTCCCATATTTATTCCCCAGAATTTCCTTTGTGTTAAAATAATATATCCGCTGGTCTTTTGCCGTATCACCGCCAAAGGTAAAACGTTTCCCGACATTCTTAAAAGTATCAACTAAGCCTTTGCCAAAACCGCCGTAAAATAAGCTGGGTTCTGTTGAGGTATCATATGTAAATTCACCCGGCTCACAGCAAAATTCGACTACTTTTCCTTGATCAACAATAATCATGCACTGCCCTTCGTTGATTGCGACTAAAGAACCATTGCTGATGATATTGTCTTCACCCTTGGTGTTTGAACTCCTTTTTTCACTTGTGCGTTTTTTGCCTTTCGTCACAAGAACGTCAGAAGCTAAAGCTTCACAATAAAAATACTCCCGCCATTGATCGGCTGTGACTCCGCCGACTGCGCCTGTAAACGCCTTAATTAAACCCATGCTGATACCGCCTTTCTAATTTTTTAATACTTTTCTTTGCTGTTTCCATTGTACGACTTCTTCTGACATTTGTCCACAATTTTTGGTTACAGTTTTGAGTGCTACATTGCTCCTTGCATTCGCCTTGCATTGCACTTAGAGAATAAATAGTTTATAAATATATTGATAAGGAGCTTTTCCATGCGTTATGAAAAAATTATTTTTGTGCTTTATCTTCTTTGCTTTTTGATTGTGGCTGGGACGCTGGCTATTTTCCAGCCCCACTTTGACACGCCGCCGCTATATGGCAATCCGCCTGACGAACACGCAAAATATCTTATCCCCCGCTATATTGCTGAATACGGCGTTCTTCCAACTGGTTTTGAGGAAGAAGTCCGCTTAGAGGGATATGGTTTTTCTTATGGCTTTTATAATGTCCTGCCTTATATTATCCAAGGTTATTTTATGCGCCTTATCAGTTTAATTACTGATTCAGAATTGGCTCTATTATATGCTGGGCGGAGCGTAAATATTTTATTTGGTGTCTTTTTTTCCATCATCATATATAAGCTGGCGCAAAAACTGTTCGCTGATACCCGCCTGCGCTGGCTCTTTTGCTTCCTTAACCTGTTCCTGCCGCAAAGCCTATTTATCCATACCTATGTTAATACTGACTCGATGGCTCTGTTAAGCACGGCGATGATTGTTTATGCTTGGGTGGGCATTTATAAGGACGGTTATGACCGGGAAAATATTTTTTTCTTAAGCGGCGGAATCATTATCTGCGCCTTATCTTATTATAATGCTTACGGTTTTATTTTAAGCAGTATTTTATTATTCCTAAATAGTTTTCTGGAAAAAAATGGAAAATACGACTGGAAAGGAATGCTTAAGAAAGGGAGCATGATCAGCTTGATTGTCTTGATTGGCATTGGCTGGTGGTTTATCCGGAGCTATATTTTGTATGATGGTGACTTAATCGGCTTTAGGACACGTGATGAAATGGCTATGCTTTATGGCAACCCTAATTATATGAATACATATAAAGAAAGAGGATTTACTGTCTTGCAGATGTTTTACATGAATGATTTTTTCACTAAGACCTTTTACTCATTCATTGCCGGATATGGTTCGCTTTCAATCTTTGCCAATATCTGGTTATATCGGTTTTATTTAACTTTTCTTGCGGTATGTGTTTCGGCTTATTTCCTATTCCGGAAAGGGGATAAAATATCCGCCGCCTTTAATTGGAAGTGGTTTTTCTTTCATGTAAATATGGTTTTTTGCGCAGTCCTTCCCTTGCTTTTATTGATTTATTATGCTTACAGCACCGACTACCAGGCCCAGGGACGCTATCTGCTTCCCGGGCTTGTTCCGCTGATGTATTATGTCACAGCCGGGTTTGAGAAAATCATGGGGTTAAGGTGGATCTCCGGACGCTTAAAGAATGCTGGGTTTATTATGGTTTATCTTTTTATTTTTAGCTGTCTTTTTTGGATGGTGTACCGGGTGTCACTTCCGGTGTATCTATCGTAATGGGCCGTTTTGCTCGCACCGCCCTTTCAGGCCGGTTGCTCGCGCTTGTTTTCCTGCTGGCCCTACACATTAAACCTAAAATTTATCACATCGCCATCTTTTACGACATATTCCTTGCCCTCAACCCCAACTAAGCCTTTTTCTCTTGCTGCCGCTTGGGAACCTAAGTCAAGCAAATCCCGGTAATTAACAACCTCCGCCCGGATAAATCCGCGTTCAATATCGGAATGAATTTTTCCGGCGGCCTTGGGTGCTTTAGTGCCGATTTTGATTGTCCATGCCCTTGTTTCGTCTTCGCCTGTGGTTAAGAAGCTCATTAAGCCTAAGGTGCGGTAGCTGGTCTTAATCAATTTGTCAAGGCTTGATTCGCCTAAGCCTAAGTCTTCAAGAAACATCAGCCGCTCATCATCATCAAGCTGGGCCATTTCCTGCTCAATCTCGGCACAAACAAGGAAAATTTCACTGCCCAAATTGTGGGCGTGTTCCTGCATTTTTATGACATTAGGGTTATTTTTCCCATTATCAGCTAAATCTTCCTCACTAACATTAGCCGCAAAAATTACTGGCTTAATTGTCAGTAAATCAATGCTTCTAATGAATTTGCTTTCGTCTTCATCATTAGTTTCAAAGCTTCTTGCCGATTTTCCCTCTTCCATATGGGCCTTAAGCCTTTGTAATAAATTAAGCTCATTATTTAGTGCTTTGTCAGCCTTTGCTGCTTTTTCGGTTTTTGCTATTCTTCTGTCGAGAATCTCTAAATCGGAAAAAACCAGCTCCAAATCAAGGTTTTCGATATCCCTAAGCGAATCAATGCTTCCATCAACATGGATGACGTTTTCATCAAAAAAACAGCGGACGACATGGACAATTGCGTCAACCTCGCGGATATGGCTCAGGAACTGGTTGCCAAGGCCCTCGCCAGCCGAAGCGCCTTTTGCCAAGCCAGCAATATCAACAAATTCAATCGTTGCTTGGGTTGCTTTTTTTGATTTGTGCATTGCCGCAAGGAGTTTGATCCGTTCATCTGGCACAGCGACAATGCCAATATTTGGTTTGATGGTGCTGAATGGATAATTAACCGACTCGGCACTTGCCTTGGTAAGGGCATTAAAAAGAGTAGTTTTTCCAATATTTGGTAATCCGACGATTCCTAGTTTCATGATTATTTAATCCTTTCCAAAACGTGCAAACTTTGAGCCGTTAGGCACAATCTTTCGAATCATAGATTCGTTTTCCCTATTGCTTAATATTTTTTAACTGCTTTTAGTTCTGCAAAGAGTTTCAGGTAATTCTGGTACCTTATTTGGCTTATTTGGCCCTTTGCCAATGCTTTTTTTACCGCGCATTCCGGCTCGCTTAAATGGGCGCATTCACGGAACTTACACGAAGCAGAATACTCATTAAATTCAGGATAACAATTTTTCAGCTCCTCTTTATCCATTTTCCCCAGATAAAGTGAGGTAAAACCGGGCGTATCGCAAATATATGTATCTTTGCCAAGGGCAAAAATCTCTGAATGCCTTGTTGTATGCCGTCCCCGCTCAATTCTTTTGCTAAGGGAAGCTGTCGCCATTTTTGCTTCCGGATAGAGATAGTTTAAAATCGTTGATTTCCCCACTCCGCTTGGGCCAGCAAAAACGGTGCTTTTGCCTGTTAGCTGGCCTCTTATTTCTAAAAGCCCGTCTCCATCAGAAGCACTGCAAAATAAAACCTTAAAACCACAGGATTCATATCCTTTTTTTAGTTCGGCCTGCTCTTTTTGAGTGGCGAGATCGTTTTTATTAAAACAGATGACGCAGGGAATTTTTTGCTTTTCCATCGTGACAAGGAAGCGGTCAAGAAGATTGTAATTGGGGTCTGGCTTGACGATGGCAAATATAATCATTGCTTGGTCGATATTGGCGACTGCCGGACGGAGCAAATTATTCCGGCGCGTAAGGATCTGGCTGATATTGCCGATTTTATTCTTCGCATCAACTACTTCCAGAATTACATTGTCACCAACTAAAGGCTTGATTCCGTCTTTTCTGAATATTCCTTTTGCCTTGCATTCATAAATAAATTCATCTTCGGCATAAAGATAATAAAAACCAGCGATGCCTTTAATTATTTTCCCTTGCATTAAACCCTTTCATCACATTGCTGTTACATAAATCATTCCGAGGGAGAATGCAGTTTTTAGCATTCTCATAATGCGCCGTGGCAGCACGGCGCTATGTCATTGTTGAATAAAATTAACCGGGCGGATTATTTCCTCACTTTCGGGGCGGCCCGGAATATGCTCCTCTGTGCCGTCTTCATGATAGATCGTATATGGTTCGATTTGGTTTACATAACGCATGATAATAAACCCATGGGCTGATTTTATATTGGAAAAATTCACCGGGACCGGGAACGAGTTGACATTCTGATCCATTAACTGCACTTCATCGGTGGTCGTGATAATGATCCGGACATTTGTCCCCAGCTTAAAATTCGGGTCTTCTTCATCGGTCGGCTGATAAATACTGTCGATATAATTATATAACGCTCCGGCAATTTCGGTTGAAACCTCAATATCTACCGCCGTATTCGCTTCAACAAAAACACCGACGGAATAAGACTGGTAAATTACCCGCCCCAGCATATTCTCATCTTCGCTAGCCCCTTCCGTTACCCGCCCCAGCCGAAGGCCGGCTTCAATTAACATGACTGTTGCCTCTTCTTCTGACCTGCCAATCAGATTGGGAATGGCAATCATTCTTTCTTCCGGGCCGGAGCTGACCCAGAGATTTATCATTGCCCCCGGTGCGGCTTTGCTGTTTCCTTCCGGGCTTTGCTTAAAGACATATCCGGCGGCAATATAATCATCATAATCATCCGAGCGGCTGTAAGTAAAGCCCTCCCGGTTAAGCGCGGCAATTGCTTCTTCAATGGTTTTGTTAAATAAATCAGGAACAATTACCCCCTCTAAGCCAATGCTGACCGATAAAATCACATTGCTCCCAACAACGACCCTGTCCCCTGCCCTGGCCGAGGCCATGATAATCCTGCCCTCAGGGACTTCTGCGCTTTCCGCAAATTCTATTTCCGGAATCAAGCCTAAGTCAATCAATACTCTTTTTGCTTCATCTTCCTGCATTCCGACAACATTAATCATTTCTACGAACTCAATTTCGGCTTGGGGCTGCGCCTCTTCCCTATTCCTGCCAAACATATCAAACTGGAACAGGCCAAACGCCTGTCCGGCGACAAACAAAACAACACAGCCAATCAAAACGGCAGCAATCACCGCCAGCACGGTTGTCACTTTTTCCATTTTGGGATTATAGTCTTCTTCTTCGTAATCCTCATAATCTTCTTCATATATTTCATGGTCATCTTCGTAATATTCATCATCGTGATAATCATCTTCCGGATAAGTTTGCTCTTCCCGGAAACCCGCCATTTCGGTCTTTAATTCGCGCTTTCTTTTTATCTCGGCCACTTCCTTGTCAGTAATCGGCCGCGTTAATGCCTCTTCGTCAGGGTTGGTCATTTTGACAAAGTCCTCATCGGGATTCATTAACGATTTTTTGAGGTCGTTAATCAGCTCCGCCATCGATTGGTAACGGCGGTCAGGGCTTTTCTGGCAGCATTTGAAAACAATTTGCTCGACACTTAGGGGGATTTCCGCCACATATTCCCGCGGTGACGGCATTTCTTCCTGGATATGCTTGATTGCAATCGCAACTGTTGTTTCGCCATTAAAGGCAACTCGCCCGGTCAGCATTTCAAATAAGGTAATCCCTAGTGAATAAATATCGCTTTTTTCATCAGAAAACCCGCCCCTTGCTTGCTCCGGCGATGTGTAATGGACTGACCCCATTACATTTGATGTAATTGTATTGCTAGTTGCCGCTTTGGCAATCCCAAAATCGGTAACCTTTACTTTTCCGTCTTTTGAAATAATGATATTCTGCGGCTTGATATCGCGGTGGATAATATGGTTATTGTGGGCGGCTTCAATCCCCATGCAAATTGGGATTGTAATGCTGATTGCTTCTTTGACTGATAAACGTGCCTTTTTTTCGATGTATTTTTTGAGGGTGATGCCTTCGACTAATTCCATGACAATATAATAAATGTCTTTTTCTTCCCCGACATCATAAACATTGACAATATTGGGATGGCTTAACCCGGCGGCGGCTTGCGCTTCAATCCGGAACTTGGAGACAAAGTTGGCATTTTCGGAAAATTCCTGTTTTAAAACCTTAACTGCAACAAAACGATTAAGCTTATTGCATTTTGCTTTATATACGTCACTCATTCCGCCAGTGCCAATTTTTTCTAATATTTCGTAACGATCCCCGATAATCATTCCAATTTTTACCATTTATAATAACCATGCCTTTCAAAAGAAAATCGAATCACTGCTCCGTTTTTCTGATCAGAATAACGGTAATATTGTCTTTACCGCCATTATCATTTGCTGCTTGAATAAGTTCATTTGCCAGCTCATTTGGATCTTTATCGCGAAATAATATCGTTCCTAATTCATCATCATCAAGCATATTGCTAAGGCCGTCCGAACACATTAATACTAATTCGCCTGGGTTTAATTTCTCATTAAAAAAGTCGATTTGCAATTTTTCTTTAGCCCCGACCGCCCTTGTGATAATATGTTTGTTGGGGTGGTTGTGGGCTGCTTCCTTTGCCATTCCGCCCATCCTTATCATTTCTTCAACCAATGAATGGTCTTTTGTAACTTGGCGGAGCGTTTTTTGCTTGGGGTTAACCAAATAAAGGCGGCTATCCCCGACATTGGCAACGTGGAGGTTATTTCCGTCAATTGTTGCCGCGACAATTGTTGTCCCCATGCCATAAAGGCTGGGATTATCATCGGCCTTATTCCGGACGACTTTGTTCGCCGTCTGCATTGCCTGTTCTAAAATTTTCTTGGCATTTTTGCCGGGCAAACTAATAATTTCTGCAAGCATTGTCTCGACTGTCCATTGTGATGCCAGCTCGCCGCCATTATGGCCGCCCATTCCATCAGCAACAATAAAAACATTCGGCAGATTTCCTGTTTTCTCCCGATTCGCATAAACATAATCTTGATTTAAACTGCGTTTCTTACCGATATCAGTTATAGCAACTGATGTAAGCATCCGTTTCTCCTAAATTGCAAATTTTAGTAATTGCGGTAATCTTTATCGGGCAGCATTAGCGTTAGACCGAAGCTGACCGCAAGCACCATCAATGTCACTTCCCATTTCCCTTCTTATGGTAACATTTATTTGATATTTTTCAAGTATTTTTTTGAAATCTTGGATATTTTTCCCATTCGAAGCCGTAAAATCATACTCTTTCACTTTATTTAGCGGAATCAAATTAAGATGGCAAGGCATGGCGCTTAGCAGTTTTTTAAGTTCCTTGGCCTCCTCTGGGCTGTCATTTAAATTATTTATTAAGCTGTATTCAAAAGTAATCCGGCGGCCAGTTTTCTTAAAATAATATTGGCAAGCCTTTAAAACCTCATTTAGCGGATAAGCTTTTGTAATCGGCATTAACTTAAGCCTTTTTTCATCTGTCGGCGCGTGGAGCGAAAGCGCAAGGTTAATTTGCAAGCCTTCATCGGCAAGGCGGTAAATAAATGGGGTGAGGCCGCAGGTTGAAACAGTGATACCTCGCTGGCTTATGTTAAGGCCGTTTTGATCAGAAATCATTTTGATAAAATTAAGGACTTCATCATAATTATCTAACGGCTCGCCGCTTCCCATGATAACCACGTGCGAGATTCTTTGCTTTATCTTACGGGTAACCGCGTAAACTTGTTCCAGCATTTCCCCGGCACTTAGCTGGCGGACAAGCCCCCCGATTGCGGAAGCGCAAAAGGCGCAGCCCATTCGGCAGCCAACCTGGCTTGAAATGCAGACCGAATTGCCATGCTTATATTTCATTAAAACCGTTTCGATAAAATTTCCGTCCGCCAAGGAAAAAAGGTATTTCTGCGTCCCGTCAATTTTTGATTCCTGCATTTTTTCAATCTTAAGCTGGGAAAGCAAAAAATTTTCATTAAGATAATCGCGGGTATGCTTAGGAAGATTCGTCATTTCCGCAAAGCTTTCCGCTAAATGCTTATGAAGCCACTGATAAACTTGCTTGGCGCGGTAAGGCTTCTCTCCGGCCGCCAAAAGGCAAGCTGTCAGGCTTTCGAGGGAAAGGGATTTTATTTCAACCATCAGTCATCCCTCCTTAAACGGCAGATAAAAAAACCATCCGTTAAATGAATGCCCGGCAAAAGCTTAAGCATCCCTTTAAGTGGTTCATTTTGATTTAATGAAATAATGTTTTCAAGGTTTTCCGGCAAAGCATCATAAGAAAAAGGAAAATTCGCCGTAAACCAAGCCATCATCTTTTCGTTTTCGTCAAGGTTAATCGTGCAAGTGCTGTAAATTAAAGTCCCGCCCGGTTTGACATACTGCCAGACAACCCCCAGAATCCGGCGTTGCAGGTCGCATAACTCCGAAATGGCTGCTTCGGTCAGCCGATGTTTTATGTCCGGTTTCCGGGCAATGACCCCAAGGCCGGAGCAAGGTAAATCTGCTAATAAAACATCAGCCTTATCTATGAGCGATTCATCTAAGCTTCCAGCATCGTAAACCGATATTTCAAGATTATCCTGCTTAAGGCGAGCCGCATTTTCCCTGATGTATTTTAGTTTATTTTCGCTGATGTCGTGGGCAATGACTTTTTTTGCTTTTTCTGAAGCGTGGAGGGCTTTCCCGCCGGGGGCTGCGCAAACATCAATGACAAGATCCTCTTTCCTGATCTTCGCCGCTTCACAAACAAGCATTGAGCTTACGTCCTGAATCGAAAAAAAACCAGCTTTGAATCCGGGCAAATCTTTGATGTCTTCAATTCCGCTTAGCTGATAAGCATAATCTAAGTAAGGATGGCGTTTTGCTTCCACGCCTAGTGTTTCTAGGTTTTCAAGCCATGCCTTAACTTGCCCGGCGGTATTTTTTCCGTTTAAACGCACAGTTATTGGCCTGATTTCCAGTAATCCGGCGCAGATAGATTTTGTTTGCTGATAAGAATATTCTCCCCGCCATTTTTTCACTAACCAGGCCGGGACGGAATAATAAATTGATAAATAATCAATGGGGGTATCTGTTTCGCTGGGTAAAGCCAAATTGTCTTTTGCCCGGCTTAAATTCCTTAAAATGCCGTTAGTAAATCCTTTTAAAGCAGAAAAACCGCTTTTTTCCGCCAGTTTTACGGCTTCATCACAAGCCGAGCGGTCGGGGATTTTATCCATGAAAAGGATTTGGTAGGCACTAAGGCGTAAAAGATTACGGATCAGCGGCTTCATCTTGTCAACCGGGATTTTGGCAAATTGGTTAATGATATAATCAAGCCGTATTTGATATTCAAGAGTGCCTTCCGTCAAACGCTTAACTAATGCTTTATCCCGGCCATCGGTAAGCTTTGCTAATGCTTCACGGATTAAAAGATGGCTAAAAGCTTGCTCCTCATTAATCCGGATCAGCAAATTTAGGGCAATACGCCTTAAATCTATGTGCCGTGAGGCAATACTTCGCGTCTCCATTTAACTCCTGCGGTTTCTTAAAGCAAGCAATCTAAACAGCTGTAACAGGGCAGCCGCGGCGGCCGCGACATAAGTTAAGGCGGCAGCGGTTAAGACTTTTTTACTTCCTCTTTTTTCTTCTTCACCCATAATCCCATAATCACCAAGGGCCGCCAGGGCTCGGTTTGAAGCGTCAAATTCGACCGGGAGCGTCACAAGCTGGAATAATACCGCAAGGCCAAAAGCAATAATGCCAATATTAAGGAGCAGCATTCCCAGCGGAAGCTCAAGGCCCATAATAAAGCCGACAAACACAAGCGGCATTCCCAGCCTTGAACCAATGGTTGCAACCGGGACTAAGACCGAGCGGAACTTTAATGGGCCGTAGCCAATATTGTCCTGGACGGCATGGCCGCATTCGTGGGCCGCGACCCCAACTGCTGCCAGCGAATTAGAATCATAAACCGCTTCCGAAAGTCGCAGGACTTTTTTGCGCGGATCATAATGGTCGGTGAGATTCCCGGCGACCCGTTCGATTTTTACATCGTTTATGCCTTTGCTTCTTAGGATGCGGTCAGCCGCCGCCGCGCCGCTCATTCCGCTGCGACACCGGACGCGGGAGTATTTGTTAAAGGTACTCCTAAGGTAACCGCTAGCGATAATGCTTAATAACGCTCCGATTAGGACTAAGATATATGTGCTGTCCATCATATACATATTGTTTCCTCCTTAAAAAGAAATTTAAAGTATTTTAACCAAATATTTCCCCGGCCGTTGTTTTATAACCAAGCAAAAAATCACGGGCCGGCATTTTTTTCTTGCCCTCTATTTGCAGTTCGGTTATTTGAAGAACCCCCTCACCGCAGCTGGCAGTAAGATAATCTTTTGTTACTTCAATAATTGTGCCTGGCTTATCAGCACTTTTTGTGTTAACCCAGTCAGCCGCCCATATTTTTAAGGTCTTGTTACGGTAATAAGTATACGCACCGGGGCGGGAACTTAATCCCCTGATTAGCCTTTCAATCTCAGCCGCGCTTTTTGAAAAATCAATTTTACTTTCTTCTTTGCTTAACATTTTTGCGTGGGTTGAAGCTTCATTATCCTGCCTGGTTGGCGTGATTTTACCTGCTTCGATTAGCTTTAGGGCGGTAACGATTAAATCCGCGCCAAGAAACGATAATTTTTCATGGAGCGTGTCGCTAGTTTCTTTTGCTTCAATGGGCATTTCCCCGGCCAGCAAGATATCGCCTGTGTCGATGCCCTCGTCCATTTGCATAATCGTAATCCCGGTTTTGGCTTCCCCGGCAAAAATTGCCCGCTGGATCGGGGCTGACCCCCGGTATTTTGGCAGTAATGAAGCATGGATATTGATACAGCCATAACGAGGCAGGTTAAGGAGCTGGGCGGACAAAATCTGGCCATAAGCTGCCACGACATAAATGTCAGCATTATATTTCCTAAGTTCTTTGATTGTTTCTTCGCTTCTTATCTTAAGCGGCTGTAAAAGCGGCAAGTTTTGTAAAAGGGCGTACTCTCCTACTGGGGAGATTGCCATTTCCCGGCCCCTGCCCTTTTGCTTATCCGGCTGGGTGAAAACCGCTAATACCTCGTGTCCGGCTTCTAAAATGGCTTTTAAAGGCCTGACGGCAAAATCGGGCGTTCCCATATAAATAATTTTCATTAAACCGCTTACTCCTCTTCTTCGGCTTCGGAATTGTCCTTTAGCTCCCCTTCCACCAAATCAACATACAAGCGGCCGTCAAGATGATCCATTTCATGGCAAATTGCCCGTGCCAACAACTCCGTCGTTTCTAATTCAAACGGCTTTAGGTTTTCATCATGGGCGATAACCTTTACATAATTCGGCCTTGTTACCGTCCCATGCTTTCCCGGAACGCTTAAACAGCCCTCACTTCCTGTTTGCTCACCGCTTTTTTCAAGAATCCGGGGGTTAATCAGGATATGGGGTTCTTCGCCATAATCCTCCCCAGCATCAACCACAAAAATCCGCTTAAGCACGCCAACCTGACAAGCCGATAAGCCAATGCCCTCAATGCTATACATCGTATCAAGCATATCCTTGATTAGTAATTTCGTCCGCGGCGTAATTATTGTTACTTCCTTGCTGACCTTTGAAAGTATCTCATCGCCGATTTCTCTAATGTTTCTGATTGCCATTTTTCTTACACCTCTTTTATTGTAACGGATCAAAATCAAATTGAATATTTATCCCCGCCGTCTCATTTCGCTTGCGTTTTTCCGCTAATTCTTCTTCAATAATATCTTTTACCTTTACCAGTATATCATAATTATTGTGCTTTACAAAAATTAAAAATCGGTAAATATCATTAATTTTTGCAACCTGTGCCGGAACTGGGCCAATAATCTGCGGTTTAATAAGGTTTTCTGCCTTTTCATTGACTGATTCAGTCAATCCGTGCTGATTAAAATCGCTTGACGCCAATTCTTCACCTAATTTCAAGCCTTTTCTTTCATCTTCCGCATTAATAAGGACCGCCAGCATATGGGCAGCCGGAGGATATGAAGCCAGCTCGCGGTAGATTATTTCTTCCTCATAAAAAGCGGGGTAATTTTGGTTTTTGGCATGGATAATGCTATAATGCTCCGGCCGGTAAGTCTGGATTATGACTTCGCCCGGCTTTTCGCCCCGCCCGGCCCGCCCGGCCGCTTGGGTAAGAAGCTGGAAGGTCCGTTCTCCGGCGCGGTAATCATTTACATTAAGCGACAAATCAGCCGCAATAATCCCAACGAGCGTGACATTGGGAAAGTCATGCCCTTTGACAATCATTTGCGTTCCGACCAAGATATCCGCTTTTCCATTCGCAAACGCTGCCAAAATTTCACTGTAGCTGTCCTTTGTTTTGGTTGTATCGCCATCCATTCTAAGCACCTTAGCTTTTGGCCAAAGCTTTAGAATCAGTTCTTCAATCTGCTGTGTCCCGGCCTTAAAACCAAGAAAGTACTTTGAACTGCAAGCCGGGCAAAGCTTTAATTCCTTGATCCAATAACCGCAGTAATGGCATAGCATTTTTCCGCCCCGGTGGGTGGATAAGGAAACATCACAATGGGGACATTTTAAAACAAAACCACATGAACGGCAAGAGATAAAGCTTGAATAGCCACGGCGGTTCAAAAATAACATTATCTGCTCTCCGGAATTAAGCCGTTCCGTAATAAGATTTTGTAGCTTAATGCTAAATATCTGCCGATTTCCGTTTTTTAGCTCTTCGCGCAAATCGACAATCTCTACATGGGGAAGAGCCGCCCCGCTTAAGCGGTTTTCCAAAGTAAAAAGACGGTATTCCCCTTTTTTTGCCCGGTAATATGCGGAAAGTGAGGGTGTCGCCGAACCAAGGACAAGGCTTGCGTTTTTGATTTCCGCCAAATATGCGGCCGTCTCGCGGGCATGGTAACGCGGTGTCTGCTCACTTTTATAACTGCTTTCGTGTTCTTCATCAATAATAATCAAGCCCAGATCCGGAAAGGGGACAAACAAAGCCGACCGCGGCCCGATGATTATGTCAATCTCGCCCCTTTTTGCCCTTTCGCATTGGTCATATTTTTCCCCGGCAGAAAGTGACGAATTAAGAACTGACACCCGGTCGCCAAAACGCTGGTAAAAACGAAGCAAGGTCTGGTAAGTCAAGGCAATCTCCGGAATCAGGACAATACATTGCCGCCCCAGCGATAACACGTTTTCGATTAAGCCCATATATACTTCGGTTTTTCCGCTTCCGGTAATGCCGCGGATTAAATATGTGCGGCTAAGGCCATTTAGATAATCATGATTAATGGTGTTGACAATATTTTGCTGCTCGTAGCTTAGGGTTTTTCTATGCTCATGCCCGGCGGTGATTTTGACCGGATTGCGGTAATAATGGACTACATCAATGGCAATTAGGCCTTGCTTTTCAAGGCTTTTAAGGGTCGATGCGGCAACATGGAGCTTTCCTGTCACTAATTCATAAGGTAAGATTTCGTTAGTTAATAATTCGGTTAAAATGCGCTCTTTTGCGGTCTGCTTCTTCTTATGCGCTATTGCTAATTCTTCTTCTGTCCTTACTGTATCAACCAAACGGCGGACCGTTTTTTTTTCTTTTGGCTTAAAAGCCTGTTTCGCCGGGAGGACGGTTTTTAGGGCGGCAATCATTGTTCCGCCGTAGTTCCTTTTCATCCATGCTGCCAGCCTGATTGCGTCAGCCGTTACGCTTACGCTGTCTTCTGCGATCTCGATAATTTCTTTTAGCTTGTCCAACGGGCATTCGGTTTGGTTTGTCAGTTCAATAATAACACCTGTTATTTTACGGTTGTTTTTACCAAAGGGAATCACGACACTCATGCCCGGAAAAAGCAAGCCGTTAAGTAATGGCGGTATTTTATATTGAAAAGGCCGATCGACATTTTCATGGGCAATATTTACGATGATGTTTGCATAGCATTCAGGCATTTCTTAACAATCTCCCGTTCGTCCATCGGGTATTTTTTCCCTTTTATTTCTTGGTAATCCTCGTGGCCTTTTCCGGCCAGCACAATGATATCGCCTTTTCTGCCGTTATTTAGCGCATAAGCAATCGCTTCGCTCCGGTCAATGATTTCAACGTATTCACCGTTAGTTTTGGCGATTCCGCTTTTGATGTCGTTGATGATATCCTGCGGTTCTTCATCACGGGGATTGTCAGAAGTGATAATTGTCAAATCGGCTAATTTCCCGCTCGCCTCGCCCATTTTAATCCGCCGATTTTTGTCGCGGTTACCCCCGCAGCCAAACAGGCAGACCAAACGCCCCGGCTGGTATTCTTTTAATGACTTAAGCAAGCTTAAAAGGCTCATTGCGTTATGGGCATAGTCAATCATCAATGAAAAATCATCGGCAACCGGAAGCATTTCGATTCTGCCTTTAACGCTGACATTTCTAAGCGCTTTAAATATGACCGGGACTGGAACATCAAAAAAGCGGCAGACCAAAATCGCGGCAAGGGCATTATAAACGCTGAATTTCCCCGGTGAGGCGACTGATGCCCCAAATGAAAGCAAGCCTTCAACCTTAAAATGGACGCCCAGATTTCCGTTTTCGCGGTATAATTCTATTTCGCTTCCCCGTAAATCCGCGTTATTTTCTATTCCGTAAGTTGTAATTTCACAAGTATGCCCGAAAATAACCTCCGGGTAATACTCACTGTCAACATTGATAAAACCTTGCTTACATTGGCTAAAGAGCATCCTTTTACAGGCAAGGTATTCCGCAAAATCCTCATGCTCGCCCGGTCCGATATGGTCAGGTGAAAGATTGGTAAAAATGCCAAAATCAAATACAATCCCCGCCGTCCGGTGAAGCTTAAAGCCTTGGGAAGCTGTTTCCATCACCACAACTTGGATGCCGATGTCAGCCATTTCCCGCAAGTATTTTTGGGTAAGAAGTGATTCGGGGGTGGTGTTTTCGGCCGGGATATGTTTTTCCCCAATGATTATTTCGATTGTCCCAATCAAGCCGACCTTGTACCCTGCTTGCTCCAAGACTGATTTTATCAGGTAGGTAGTGGTGGTTTTGCCTTTCGTCCCGGTGATGGCGATTGTTTTTAGCTCTTTTGCCGGGTGGCGGTAATAATTGGCCGCAATCTGTGCCATCGCATAGCGGGTGCAGGAAACCTTAATCACCGTCACCCCATGCACAGCAAATATATCACTGGCACTGTCTGCGATGTCACGCTCAACGACTAAGGCCCGCACGCCTTTTTTGATGACTGACATGATAAAATCATGGCCATCTTTTTTCATTCCGCTTACGCAAATAAAAAGATCGCCGGCTTCCACCTTACGCGAATCATTTCTGACCGCACCGACTGTGCAGTCTACGCTTCCTCTAAGGCATTCATAGTTTAGGTTATCCAGTAAATCCTTTAATAACATGGTTTCCTTTCAATGGGTAGGTTAGTCAGGCAAAATACAACTCTCCGTGGACTGTGCCCTAATTGGATTTAAATTAAAGCATTCTCATGGATAGAAGGCGGCCAAGGCCCACTTCGAGTTATTTTTGCCTTCCTTCTTACTGATATCTATATAATATAGCACGGAAGCAAAAAAATGTACATTCTTTAATAAATTATTTATTTTTTAATAATAAAGTACACACAGTTTGAACACATTTCTAGGATAGAATCAAAGATAAGATAGTTGTTGACTCACTATCTCCCCCCTCATAAGACTGTGCTAATAGCACGCGAAAAGCCTCCCTTAACCGGGAGCTTTTTGTCGTAATCCTAGCAATAATCCTTAATGACAATCCGGATTTCCTCTTTGCCTTTGTAGCTTACCAAATCCGGGTAATATGTAATGCTGATTTTCAGGGGCGAATCATTATTAAGATAATACCCTTTATACAAAGCTTCCTTTTGCTCGGCGGAGAATTTCTCACATAAGAAATTGTCAAAGGCTTCAATATCCCCGAAATGGAGAAGGTAGTGTTTTTTTCCGTCATTGTCGCTAATCGTATACTTGGCTGCCCTTTTTGCCTTGCCCATCACCCGGCCGTTTAACAGGGTAATATCTTTTTGGGCAAAAAGCGGCTTGGGATTGCCGTTTCCAAACGGCTCTAGAAAATCAAATTCCTGAATCAGCTCTTTTGTAACGTATGATAAAGGCATTGCAATATCAATGTTAATTTTTTCAATGAAATCATCTTCGCATAAAAAAGCATTTTCATTTAACGCTTGCCGGAATTTTTCGATATTATCCGGAATCATCGATAACCCGGCGGCTTGCTTATGCCCGCCGAATTTTGTGAATAATTCCTTGCATTTACACATTTCTTGATACATATCATAGGCTGGGATGCTGCGGCCTGACCCTTTTATCCCCTCGCCAAGCGCGTCATCAGTCAGGACAAAAACCGGGCGGCAGTAACGTTCCCTTAAGCGCCCGGCAACAATCCCGGCCAGGCTTTCATGTAAATCTTTTAAATAAAGGACTAAAACCGCCGAAAGCTTAGTTTCATCTACTGCCCGGACGGAAGCTTCAAAACCTTTTAGCGTCATTTCTTTGCGGTTTTCATTAAGATTTTTAAGCTCATCGGCAAGCTTTATCGCTTCCGCATAATCCGCTGCCATAAGCAAATTAAGCGCCCGCTCAGCCGTATCAAGCCGCCCGGTTGCATTTAGGCAAGGCCCTAAGATAAAGCCGATATGGTAAGGCGTAATTTTTTCGGAAGCAATCGCGCTTACCTCAATCAAAGCTTTAAGGCCAAGGTTTTCGCATTTCCTTAAATGCGCAAGGCCATATTTGACCAAAATCCGGTTTTCACCGCATAACTCCATCACATCACAAATTGTGGCAATCGCAGCAAAACAGAAAAGCTCATCATGCAAAACTTTAGGAATCTCGGCGGCAAGATGGGCATATAAAGCTTCAATAACTTTAAGCGCAACCGTCCCACCGCAGATTTTCTTAAAAGGATAAGGGCAGCCTGGCTGCCAGGGGTCAACAATCGCGTCCGCTGGCGGAAGCTCGCTGCTCTCGTGGTGGTCGGTCACAATCACCGTTTGCCCCTTTTCTTTTGCCAGCTTAATCGGCTCGATTGCCGAAATGCCATTATCACAAGTGATGATTGTATCAATCCCGGCTTCGATAGCTTCAAGAATCAAATTTTCATTAAGCCCATACCCGTCTTTCATGCGGTGGGGTATCGCCGTTTCGGCATTTCCGCCTAGGAAAGTAAGGCCTTTATATAGAATAAAAGCCGCGCAAATTCCGTCAACATCGTAATCGCCGATAATCCGGATTGGGGCATGGGCATGGATTTTCTGCGCCAAAATAGTAACCGTTTTATCCATTCCTTTAAGAAGAAAAGGGTCTGGCATTTCCTCAATCGTGCCATTTAGGTATGTGCGGATATCTTCTTCTTTAATGATGTCGCGGTTACGAATCAGCCGCGCGATGATTGGGGATATGCCAAACTTCCTGCCAATTTCATCGAAATCAGCTTTTTTGGCAGTGATAAACCATTTTGTCATGTGAACAAACCATATTATAATTTTCACAAGAGAGCTTCTTTGAAAATTTTCATAAGTGAAAGATAGTTTAAAATAGATTGCAAAATATTACTATCACATTTAATTTAGACATAAAATATTTTCATGTTTAGCATAAAGGAAACGCAAGAGAATAATGCCAATTTCGCTTTCCTTAAATCTTCATTCTCTTCTTCTTTAATATTTCCAGTCCAATTATCAATCCCAATCAAGATTGCATTTTCTTGTTTTATAGCTCCATACTGCTGTAAGATTGCTTTTAAATTCTTAATAACATCAGGTTCGCTTAATTCAAAAATTTTATCTAGCTGCTTAAGTGTTTTACCTCGATCAGAAAGAAATATATTTTCTCCTTCTTTAAAAAGAACAAAACTATATTCATCGCCATTCAAATTTGGATATTCAAATTCTGTTATGATACTATCAGGGTCTACTGCCCATTCAAGAGTATCAGGTACAAAGGAATTATCTTTTTCTCTTGCTTTTAAATCAGCTTGCCCCTCTTTATTATTTTTTGATTGCCCAGAATTATCTGCGTTCAATCTATCTTCAGATTGCTTTTCAAGCCTCAATAACCAGTATAAAAAAACAGCCTTTTGCTCATTACTTACTAAATCTTCCATTATACATACTGCATTGGAAGTTAAATAAGTATTTTTTTTACTTTTGGGTAATGCAAAAAGATAACGGAGTAATCTCAATTGTGGCTTAATTTCCTCCATGATTTTTCCAAAAGCTTCAGTTGATAAATCTGATAAATCAAAAGTGGCTGGCAAGTAATAATATGGTGTTCTTCTATCATAAAGGATAATTAACAAACAAAAACCTTTTTCTTCTAGCGTAGCATCACACAAAAAACCATCAATACAATCAAAAAGTTTTTGATAATAAATCGATTCATTATAACCCATAACAGATAAAGCATCAATTAAGCCTGTAGTGAACTTTATATACTTGCTTTCATAGTCATATATTTTTTCAGAATATAACGCTTTGTCACCTAAATCATAGCTGTATTGTTCTTGACATATTTCAAAAAACCACGCGAGTTTTTTAGGGCGCTCATCTTCTGGTTGCTCCAATAAAAATTGATACATATTACTGCAAAAAACTAAACTATCATAAATTGAGTTGGCCGATTTTATACTCTCTGTTAAAGTCGTCGCTTCCATTTTTCTTACCTCTTTCTTTATATTCAATTAATTGCCATTTTTTACTAGCGCGGGCTTTGGGTGTATTTGGGTTTTCAAAAGCCTGTGACTGCTTCTTTCTTTGGCAGATGTTTCCGTATTTGGAGATAATTTCGGTGTTTATATTTAGGTTTTTAAGTTCTTCTATTGGGCATTGTAGATTGTTTGTTAGCTCTAATGAGTCTTTTTTTATGGGTTCGTTCTTTAGAGTTTGATTTTGGACTTCATAGCCTTCTTTTAAGTTTCCTTTCATTTGGAAACTATACAGTTTATCTTCCAAATCATTGCTACTACTTCCCATGCCACTTCCAGTAACGTTTATTTTGTCAAGCAAACATAAGCCAGTAGATGATAAGTGATAATAAATTTCACCTACGACCCTTTGGTCAATCAAATAGCCTTTTTCTACCAATTCTTCAATCCTTAGTCCTCGTTTTATTAGATCCGTTTTCGTAATACCATATGAACTCTTAATTTGATTTAAAATCTTACAGTAGCTTTCGTATTTCCTTGCATCTTTTTCAATTTCTTCCTTTTCTGTTCGCATAGCTCCAAAAAGTTTGAACATCTTAAAAATTTGACGAAACCGAGAAAAAGTCATTACCCGTTGATAATCTTTTTCGCTTTCTATTTCATAGAAACAATAGTCCTCAACATAGTCCACAAGAGATTGAAAAGATTCAGGCAAATCACTTTTACTATTGGAAGTTATACGTTCAATAATTATTCTGCTAACATCTGAAAATGTACGCTCTTCTATAGCATAACCTAACTGTAAACATTCCTTAATTTGCTCGAATAATTTCCCTAAACTGTCATCTTCATTTCTTTTTGCTATACTCATATGATTTTTATATAAACTATTTTTTCTTGCCAAAATATCACCTCGCAACTAATTGATTCCAGTATATCCGATTCTGGGGAAATTAACAAGTATTTTTTTTAGTTCTTATTAACTATCTGTATCCTAGGATAATCATCACTAAAATCTAATGTGATCATGCGTACGCATCCTTCTCTGCATTTTTCCGTACAGCCTTTGCCATCACGTTTGATATATTCAAATTTAGCTTGCACTCCCTTTTTCTGTGAAGGAACAACAGCTAAACCAATCTCCTCAATTTCTTTGCCTGTTTTGTCTTCTTTGCCTCTCGCTTCGCAACTATTACATAAGATGGAGCTGGAATGTAAAGTATCAGCAAATCCGATCATCTTACTCTTAAAAAATCTTAATGACGGACTCCATGCGGGAATAATTATCAAGTCAGGCTCAAAAATATGCGCTAAATTATATGTACATTTATTATTAATTATATCGCGGCATATTGATGGTAATATTCTGCCTAAACGGTCAATATCAAGGATAACACACTCTTTTCCTGGATTTGTCAAATCTTCAATAAAAATAGATTTACTTTTCTTTTCAACAACTTCTTTAGAATATGGTGAATATTTATAATAAGCACCTAGCTCTTTGCCATTTCCATTTAATACTTTCAATATATTATTATTGCTCCCATCCTTGCCCATCGTATAAGTTGTTCCCATAAATACAAGTTTTAATAATTTGCAATTTCTTGATTTTAGATGTTTTTTTATGGCTTCGTACATACTATTGCTCATAATATATTCCGGGAAAACAATTATATCCGCTTCTTTAGATATAGCAGAATCTAAAAGTTTAATTATGCGATTTTGACCTTGAATATCATCTTTACTATCTACTATTGGATATTCTACTGTAAATACACCTTCCAGTTTAGTTCCGGAAACCCGATTTATTGTGTTGTTTCTGCAATCAATAAATTTAAATGTCGGAAATCCAATATACGGTATGCAACAAACCTTAAGCACTTTCTTTTCGGGAGAAAATTCTGGATTTACACGGATAATCTGCGGAGGTCTTTCTGGAACAGGTAGTTCATTGCGCTTAATTATTTGAATTGAATTTTCAAAAAAATAATCTATACTTTTATCTGTAATTTTTTCTAAACCTTTGTCTAAAAATGAACTACATTTTTTTATATAAACTAAGTAATTAGAATCTTTATTATTCTTTGGCCCCTTTACCCTATCGATATTGTCTTCATTAATATCATGAACATATTTATCAAGCGAAAAAATTACCCGAAATAAGCAAATTGATTTTGCTATTTTCACTTTACTTTTACAATTCGGCATGACAAAACTATTCAATATTTTTACTATGCCCTTAATAAGTTCGTTAATTGGTATGACGGAATATGTATTATCTATTTTTTTATACTCTACTAATTTTAGCAATTCTTTATCCAACTCCCTAAAACACTTATCTGCATAAAATCCACGAGCATTAGAATTATCATTAAGATTATATTTACACACAAAACCTACATTCATGTCATGATTAATCCTAAATAATTCATCGTAACAAACACCTATCAGGTCATAGATGTTTTTTTGATTTTCTAGGTTTGATATGAAAGTCTTTTCCAAAATCAAGTCTATCCTCCGTATGCTTATTAACCAGCTTATCGTTAATTATACATAAAAATCATAAATTGTCAAGTATTGAAATAAAATGAAGAATTTTCATTTTTCATAATGTGAAGTACTAATTATTTTCAAAACTATAATCAAACAAACTTATCTGGTTTGACTCCGGCAGCTCGCCGAATAACCCTAGCCGCTCCATCAGGGCTGTGACCGTCTTGCTTACTTTTGCTCGTAAGCGAAAATCATCACGGGAAAGGAATTTGCCCGCTTCCCTAGCTTCAACTACCGCTTCGGCTGCTTTGTCACCCAAGCCGTCAATGCTTAACAGCGAGGGCATTATTTTGTCATTAACCAACTGGAACTTGTGGGCATTGGCCCGGTAAATATCAAGCGGGACAAACTCAAACCCCCTTTCATACATTTCCCCGACAATCCGCATATCCCTTAGTGTATCTTGTTCTTTTTTGGTCAACTTACCCGCCAGTTCGCGTCCCCGGTACTCTTTCATTGCCTGCTCAAGATGTTTCTTGCCTTGGCACATGATTTCATAATCAAACGCCGAAGCGCGGATCGAGAAAAAAGCGGCATAATATGCCAGCGGATAATAAACCTTAAAATAAGCAATCCGCCATGCCATCATCACATAAGCAGCGGCATGAGCTTTGGGGAACATATATTTTATTTTCTCACAAGACCAGATGTACCAATCCGGAACATTGGCCTTAATCATCGCCTTTTTCCATTCTTCCTTTAAGCCCTTTCCGCGCCTGACACTTTCAGTAATGTTAAATGATAACGAACTGTCAACTCCCTTGTTAATCAGGTAAGTCATAATGTCGTCACGGGTGCTGATGACCGTTGATATTGTTGCTTTACCCTCGCTAATTAGATCCTTGGCATTGCCAAGCCAGACATCAGTTCCATGGGAAAGGCCGGAAATGCAAATCAAATCAAAAAACGACTGCGGTTTTGTATCTTCAAGCATCTGAATGACAAAATCCGTGCCAAACTCCGGTACTCCCATCGCGCCTAGGCGGCAGCCGCCAATTTGCTCCGGCGTCAAATTAAGTGCCTTTGTATTTTGGAAGAGCGACATTACTTTGTCGTCCTGAAACGGAATCGAAAGTGGGTCAACCCCGGTCAAATCCTGGAGCATTTTAACCATTGTCGGGTCGTCATGCCCAAGGATATCAAGCTTTAAAAGGTTGTGGTCAATTGAATGGTAATCAAAATGGGTCGTGATAATATCGCTATTCACATCATTAGCCGGACGCTGGACGGGCGTAAATGTATTAATCCTTTCGCCAAGCGGCAGGATGATAATCCCGCCCGGGTGCTGCCCGGTGCTTTTCCTGATTCCGGTACATCCCATGACAATCCGGTCAATTTCGCAATTCCGCTTAATGATTCCGCGTTCGTCATAGTATTTTTTCACATAACCAAACGCGGTTTTGTCGGCAAGGGTTGAAATCGTTCCGGCCCTGAAGGTCTGCCCTTCGCCAAAAATGACCTCGGTATATTTGTGGGCTTTGCTTTGATATTCGCCGGAAAAATTAAGGTCAATATCCGGCTCTTTGTCGCCGTTAAAGCCCAAAAATGTTTCAAAAGGAATATCAAAACCATCTTTTTTCAGCATTTCCCCGCACTTAGGGCAAGCTGAATCGGGTAGGTCAAACCCGGTCCGGCCAGCATATTCACGCACCTTTTCCGAATCAAAATCACTATAAAAACATTTAAGGCAATAATAATGCGGCTTTAAGGGATTTACCTCGGTAATTCCGGCCATTGTCGCAACAAAAGAAGAACCAACCGAACCGCGGCTTCCGACCAGATAACCGTCTTCAAGCGATTTCCAGACTAATTTCTGGGCGATAATATACATGACCGCAAAGCCATTACTGATAATTGAGTTAAGTTCTTTGTCCAAACGGTTTTTGACTAGCTCCGGCAAGGGATTGCCATATAGTGATATCGCCCGGCTAAAGCAGATTTCCTTTAATTCGATATCGCTGTTTTCTATTACCGGCGGGCATTTTTCAGGCCGAAGCGGTGAAATCGGGCTAATCATATCGGCTATTTTGTTAGTATTCGAAACGACTACTTCAAAAGCCTTTTCCCTGCCAAGATAAGCAAATTCATCTAGCATTTCATCAGTTGTCCGAAGATATAAAGGGGCTTGGTCATCGGCATCATCAAAACCCTGTCCTGCCATGATAATCCGGCGGTATACCTCATCGTCAGGGTCGGTAAAATGGACATCCGAAGTCGCAACCACCGGTTTATTATAATCTTCACCTAACTTAATGACCTTACGATTAAGCTCATGGATATCTTCCGGCGAACTAACGGCTGATATTTTTTCTGATTTGAGCATGAACTTATTGTTCATGGTCGGCTGGATTTCCAAATAATCATAAAATTTGACAATCCGGCCTAACTCTTGGGCGGATTTCCCCTCAAGCACAGCCCGGTAAAGCTCGCCGGCCTCACAGGCACTCCCAAGAATCAAACCCTCGCGGTGCTTTATAAGCAGACTTTTGGGAATCCGCGGGCGGCGGCTATAAAAATTAAGATGTGATTCGGAAATCAAGGTATACAAGTTCTCACGCCCCTTTTCATCAGCGGCCAGAATAATTGCGTGATGGCTTGGCAGTTTCTTGACCATTTCCGCTGTCTTTAAGTTAAGCGTATTGACTTCTTCGAGCCTCTTTATCCCTTTTTCTTTGAGCCGCAAACAAAATTCACCAAAGATTTGGGCGGTACATTCGGCATCATCTAAAGCGCGGTGGTGGCTTTTCTGGCTGATGTTTAGGGCTTTGCAAACCGTGTCAAGCTTGTGCGTTTTTTGGCCGGGAAGAAAAACTCTTGCGAGTGCCAAGGTATCAAGATAGGTAAATTCTCTTTCCATTCCATTAAGGCGGCAATTTTCCTTAATAAAACCCATGTCAAAATCGGCATTGTGGGCAATTAAAGGCCTTTCGCCAACAAAAGCCAAAAACTCCGGCAGGGCTTTTTGCATTTTTGGCGCGTCAAGAACCATTTCATCAGTAAGCCCGGTTAAGCGTTCAACCTCATAGGGAATTGGGATATTGGGGTTGATGAATGTCTGATAGCGTTCGGTAATGACCCCATTAGATAAAAGCACCGCGCCAATTTCGATAATGCGGTCTTTTATGGGGGAAAATCCTGTTGTCTCAAGGTCAAAAACAACAAACTCGCCATCAAGAAGCTGGTCTTTTGCATTAGTGGCAATTTCCCGCAAATCATCAACTAAATAGGCTTCAACGCCGTATATTACTTTAAAAAAATCGGCTTTCGTTGGCGGTGCTTTGCCCTCTTCTTCATGGCAACGCTCTTTTTCTTTTTGGTAAATCTTTTTCCATGCTTTGTAAGCCTCCGGAAATGCTTGCACCACCCCATGGTCGGTAATCGCTATCGCCCTATGTCCCCACTGATAAGCCCGCTCAATCAATTCGCCTACCTCGGAAACCCCATCCATGTCACTCATTTTGGTGTGGCAATGAAGCTCAACGCGCTTGATTTTTGCTTCGTCCTGTCTTAAAATCGTGAAATTAACTGTTTTTTTGATGCCAACGATTGAACCGATGGTTAAGTCGCCATCGAATTTGTCCGTCATCACAAGACCCTTTATCTTTATAAAAGCGTCTTTTTTGATTTTTTCCTTAAGGTCATCTAACAGCTCGTCACCAATGAAAATTTTCACTTTTATTGTGTCGGTAAAGTCAGTTAAGTTAAAAATTACGATTGTTTTTTCATTCTTTATCGCGCGGAAATTAAGGGCAATGATTTTGCCCCGGATAATAACCTCGCCGATTCCGTCAACGATATCTAAAAGAGGGGTAATTTCCCCATCGTCAAAATCGCGGCCGTAAAAAACATCGGGATTGTCTGAGCGGCGGGAGCGGGTTTTTCGGGGCGGGGCAGAATCCTTTGGCAACACTCTAATGCTTTCGGGGACGGCATTTTCTTTTTTTATGATTTCGCCGCGGGCGATAATTGTTGCTTCATTAATTTTGGCGCGGATTTTTGCGTCATCATTTCGGGACGTGTTTTTGTTTTCTTGGTAAGCAAATTTAAGCTTGATCTCTACATTAAGGCCACAGCGTTCATTAAAAACTTCATCAAAATAATCAATCAGTTCCGCCACCTTATTTTTTAGATAAAGCGAGTTATCAATTGCCAGCATGATTTGGTTTTCGTCAGGATAACTTATCTTGGTGTTTCTAAGGATATTAAGAAGGACCGGGCGGGCGTTAAGTTCAAGGTATATGCTCTCGCGGTAAACCTGCATTAGTTTTTCGGCATTATATTGGGCTGAAAGGTTAAACTTTTCAAAAATCCTAATCGTGACCTGTTTGCCCCGGAAAAGCTGCCCTTTTATTTCTGCTTCAACTTTATAAATGAGCGCCTTGGGGATTAGGCGGCCACTTGTTATGTAAATGCGGAAATTGTCTTCCGGCGTATTTGTTTTCACTTTATCAACAGTAGCTTGCGAAAATAAATCGCTGAGTGATTTTTCCAGCGTAAGGGCCGGAAATACTTCGGTAAAAATGCGTGCCATGTCGTTACCTCAATTTAAGTATAGCATGAGTTTAGTTCTGTTATCAAGATGGAAAACTTAAGAACTGCGAATAGAATTAGCGGAAAATTGATACACTAAAAAAAGCTGAAGCTTTTAAAGCTAAAGCTTTTAAAGCTTTTAAAGCTAAAGCCTTTGAAAACTAAAGCTTTTAAAACTAAAGCTTTTAAAACTAAAGCTTTTAAAACTAAAGCTTTTAAAACTAAAACCTTTAAAACTAAAGCTTTTAAAATTTTAATTTCCACACTATAAAAACATAAATCAAGGGCGAAAGGCAAATAATGACATACCTGACATTGATAATCCATAAAATTGATTATTCAATTTTATTAAAAGAACTGAAAACAGGCAGCAAAAAAAGCCCTGTCTCTACAGGGACTAGCTTCTGTGATAAGATGCGTGATACGATGATGGAACTAATGACGCCCTTGTTTTCATTCCTAGAATCTCTTAGCCTGACCAGAAACATAATCGCAAGAAAAATTAATAAAAGCGCAATGAATTATGGAATTGTTTTAAGTACCTATCTGGAAAAAAATGAAGTATATTACGAAAAATTAAAAGAAGGGAATAAAAATTGTATGTTAACATTATCCGCTTCAATTGAAAAAATTGACTACCAAAAGCTAATTAATGAATTAAAGAAAACATCCGCTTCCCCAAACAATAAGCCCATCCTTTTAGACATCATCAACATCATTGAGCCTTTTCTTTCTGCGACAATGAAAACAATCCCTAATTCTGCCATTGCTGAGTTATTCATGCTGTTAGGGCAGGACAAAATGATGGACTTGGCGGAGGATTACGGGATTCATCTGGCGGATCTGAATTTGAGCGCTTAGGGTTAATCGTCATTGCTCCAGTTGATTAGCTCGTCACTTAAAGCCGCCAGCAACTCATTTTCCGCTACTTTTTTGACGACCTTGCCTTTTTTGATAATGAGTCCTTCACCCTTGCCTGCGCAAATACCGATATCAGCTTCTTTTGCCTCGCCTGGCCCATTAACGATACAGCCCATCACCGCAATTTTTAAATCAAGGTCATTAAATTTGGAAAATTTGATATCAGCAACCATATTTTCTACTTGATTAGCCAAGGTGATTAAATCAATTTCCGTCCGTCCGCAAGTCGGGCAGGATATTATTTCAATTCCCCCTTTCCGTAAGCCCAATGTCCGGAGAATGATTTTTGCGGCTTTAATTTCTTCAGCCGGATCTCCGGTTAAAGAAACGCGGATTGTGTCCCCAATGCCTTTATCCAAAATCAAACTAAGCCCGATTGCTGATTTTATGCTGCCGCTGAAAATCGTGCCGGACTCCGTAATTCCAACGTGCAAGGGGTAATCTGTCAATGCGGCGATTTGGGCATGGGCTTCATACGACATTCTCACGTCCGAAGATTTGATGCTGATGACCAAATTGCCATAACCTGCTTCTTCAATCAGGCGTACTTTATCCATTGCGCTTTCCACAAGGCCGGATGCGGTAACGCCGCCATATTTTTTTACCACTTCTTTTTCCAGTGAACCGCTGTTGACCCCGACGCGGATCGGGATATTCCGCGCTTTAGCTTCATTGACTACCTCGGTCAATTTCTCTTTTCCGCCAATATTGCCTGGGTTAATCCGGATTTTATCAGCTTTGTTTTCCATCGCCAAAAGCGCAAGCCGATAATCAAAATGGATATCCGCAACCAAGGGAATATTGATCCGCTTCTTTATTTCGCTCAAAGCTTTGGCGGCTTCCACCGTCGGCACGGCAGCGCGGATAATATCACAGCCCAGCGATTCAAGCTTTAAAATCTGCTTGACAGTCGCATGGGTATCTTCGGTTTTTGTATTCGTCATTGACTGGATCAAAATGGGGTTGCCGCCGCCGATTACTTTATTGCCGATATGGATTATTTTTGATTTAGCTCGTTGACTGACTGGGTCAGTCAATTTGGAACATCTGTCCATTACCCTCTACCCTCATAATTTTACTGCTATCAACAGGATATTTTTTCAGATATGAATCAATAACCGCAAAATCGCCCCACATATGCATCGGGAAAAGCTTTACTGTTTCCGTCATGTCAAGAAAAATCTTAAGCCCCTCGCCACAAGCTTCCTCTTGGCGCGGGTCAAGCGGGAAAAAAGCAACATCAAAAGCCTGCCCCTTTATTTTATCCATTTCCGCTATGAAACGTTTCATGCGGCCATTGTTAACCTGCCCATCATCACCCGGCCAAGTCCAAAGGTTAAGGTCTCCGGCATGGAAAATAGTTTTATCTTCGTATTTTATGATAAAGGCAACCCCCTCATCAGTAGACTTAAGCGTTTCCACTCTTAACTCATCTGACAGCCTAAAAACCTCATCGGCTTTGGCGCGGATTATCGCTTTCTCATCTGGCTTTGTCAAACCAAGCCGCAGCTTTTGCGAAGCACCCAGCGGAACATCAGTTGACACAATAAAATATGCCTTAGGATATGTTTTTCTCATCGTCCATATCTTAGAGTTATAATGGTCGCCGTGGGCATGGCTTACAAATATGTATAGTTTTTTGTCCGGATTAAGCGGTGGAATTTGCCCGGTATAATAGTCAAACAAGAAATAAGCTTTGTCAAATTCGAGCAAGAAACCGCTGTGTCCTAGATATGTAATGTTCATCTTTTTAGTTCCCTTTTATTTTTGTAATCTATATATACCATTTTCAATATTAAAAGTCAACTATAGCCAAGCATAACAGCTGCTTCTTTGATTTTACAGCGGCAATATTCTTTTTTCCCCCCCTTAGGCATATATTTTGTATGACAGAATTTCTTAAAAAGCGAAAATTTGAAAGGCATGGATACATATGTGAACCAGAAATCATCTTCGACACCGCATCTTTCTTTTACAAGGCAAAATTTCTGGGATTTGCTCCCGGCTAATTTGTCATGGCATAATCCTTTGATTTCCGGCACTTTGATTTTGACTGTTACCGGGCTGTTAAGCCGTTTCATCGGCTTTTTTTACCGGATCTTTTTATCAAGGATGTTTGGAGCAGAGGGGATGGGCATTTACCAGCTCACCGCGCCAATCCTCGCGCTAACTTTTTCGGTTACAGTCGCCGGGATGCAGACCGCAATCTCAAAATATGTCGCCAGCGAAACAGCAACAAAGGATTACCGCTCTTCTGCGGGACATCTTGCGACTGGATTTATTATTTCAATGGCACTTTCTGCCCTTTGCACTTGGGGCATTTATTATTACTCTGATTTCATCGCTTTAAAATTCCTTTTAGAGCCGCGGACCGCGCCGCTTTTGAGGATTATCTCATTTTCAATCCCGATGGCGACAGTCCACTCATGTATCAATGGGTATTTTTATGGCGTTAGGAAAAGTACCGTCCCTGCCCTTGCCCAGCTGGCGGAGCAAGTCGTCCGGGTTGGCTCTGTTTTTTTAATTTATCATATTGCAATGGCCAGGGGCATGACGCCAACGATAAGTTTTGCGGTCTTGGGCTTAGTTATCGGCGAAAGTGCGGCGATGATTGTTTCTTTAGTGGCAATCAGGCATCGGTTTTACAATCTTTCCTTAACCCGCGAGCAAGTAAGGCCCGAAAAATACCAATACCTAAAGTCCAGCCAGCTGCTTTTGTCCCTTGCCATCCCGCTGTCACTTAACCGCGTCATCATTAATATTTTGCAAAGCGTGGAAAATATTTTTATCCCCAATAAACTGATGGCTTATGGAATGGACAATTCGACTGCCCTTAGCGTCTTTGGCGTTCTGACCGGAATGGCGCTTCCGCTCATCTTTTTCCCCTCGGCGATTACTAACTCAATCAGCGTCCTGCTTCTTCCAATCGTTTCCGAAGCCGACGCAACCGACAACAGCCTTACCATCAGAAAGGCAATCCGCCAGTCAATAAAACTAGGGGCTGCGCTTGGTGTTTTTTGCACTGGTTTTTTCCTGCTGTTCGGCAGGACTTTAGGAATGTGGTTTTATAATAATTCATTGGCTGGCAGTTTTATCATTACCCTAAGTTTTCTTTGTCCCTTTATGTATATCGCCAGCACGCTTTCAAGCATTTTGCATGGAATTGGGAAAACAGGAGCAAATTTCGTCTATAGCATTATCAGCCTTTCCGTCCGCCTTGCTTTTATCTTCGTTGCTGTGCCGCTTTGGGGAATCCAAGGTTATCTGTGGGGGCTATTGTTCAGCCAGTTTATCCAAACTGGGTTGTGTATGTGGGCAGTTAGGGAGTATTATTAGGCGAGGGGGATTTTTAGGTTATTCTCAGTTGTTTAATTCATCGAGTGAATGAAGACATTGTACCTTATTGCTATAATTAGTAAGCTTTTTACCCTCTATTCCTTCATAAGTACAAATCCCACTTTCATAATCGAAGCTCCATTTAAAGAAACACATTGAATCCGTGCCAAACAACAATCTAAACTGCTTTTTCTTATCATCATTTAGCCTCACAAGAAAAGACCAATTTGTGCCTGTCCATTTTCCAAGCCTAATCTCAGGCAAGACTACTTTGTAACAATCCATTATAATTTCACCTGTTGCTGTTGTAGGTCTTTCCCTGCCTTTCAGCAGCCCGCCTTGCCGAATCCAATCATCATCATATCCAAGATTATTCAATATTGCTTTACTAATAGTTGTTCTGTTAGCACCTGTATCCACTTTATAAGGCAAATGAGTTGCCAATGGTTTGCTATGAGGCAATATATAAAGCCTAAGATAAATAAATCCGGCATCGTCGATAATAATATCAGCCATATGCTACAATCCCCCCCAAACTGTTCTTTCTGTGATTTAATCCTTCAATGATTCCGCAATGCAATGGGTTTTCAAGCTGGGTGAGCAGATTCATCAGCTCGCTATCATCATCACCTATATAAAGAACCGTCCCCAAATTTCCCTCAAAACCATCCATTCGCATAAGAATAAAATTATCCGGATATCTAGTCGCCGCTTCTATGTCTGTCATCCGTTGTTGTTCAACTATTTCTTTGTACATAAAGTTCTCCTCTAAAAATAGATTATACTATTTACATAAAGATTCCTTAGTTTGATTATATGCTATTTTAGTGAAAAATACAATATAATATTAATTGATTCTCATGAATGACTGCTATGCGAAGTGATATGAAAGGGGACAGGCCCCGGCCCTAAATCCGGTGCATACTGTCAAATATCTCCTCGCGCTGGCATTTAATGACAACCCCAATCTCCTGCCCAAGGGCTTCTAAATCCTCCGCGATTCCGGCGAACTGCTTGGCGCAATTATTTGTGTCAACGACCATCATCATATTAAAATAGCCATTCACAATTGTCTGGGAAATATCTTCGATATTTATTTTGTTTTCCGCAAGATAAGTGCATACTTTTGCAATAATGCCGACCGTATCTTTGCCAACGACAGTAATAATAGTTTTATTCATTTAATAACCATGCCTTTCATATTTTTACACAGATACAATCGGTGAAGCCTCGCTCCGGGAAGCAACAAGCATTGGGAAATCGGTAGCCTTAAACTCATTGTCCGCCATATTGACTTCTACCCTGACCGCTTCGTAAGCAAGCTCCGGCAAATTATTTTCTTGGCTTAAATGCCCCAACAATACTGTTTTTAGCTTGCTATGTAAAAGACGGCTTAACAGGCGGCCAGCCAGTTCATTGGATAAATGCCCCCGCTCGCCTAATATCCTTTGCTTTAGATAATAAGGGTACGGCCCGACCTCAAGCATTTTGACATCATGGTTGGCTTCAAGGAGCAGGGCATCCATTCCCTTTAAGCATTCAACCGTATAATCGTTAAAAGAACCAAGGTCGGTGACAACGCCTATTTTGGTGTTGCCATAATGAATCCGGTAAGCAACTGGCTCTAAAGCGTCATGGGAAATCCGCATTGGGTTAAAAATCAAATCTTTGACGATAATTTTTTCATCGGGTTTGATGACATTAAATAAGTCAAGGTCGATTTTTCCCAAGCCGCTATTTGACAAAATGCCGTCTACTGTCCCGCTGGTCGCAAAAATCGGAATGCCATACCGCCTTGCCAGAACGCCTAATCCGCCAACATGGTCACTATGTTCATGGGTAATAAAAATCCCATCAATATCATGGCCTGTAATATCTAATTTGCCAAGCCCCGCTTCCGTCCTTTTACCGCTGATTCCGGCGTCAATAAGGATATGTGTGGTATCTGAGCCAACATAAACACAATTCCCGCTGCTTCCGCTTGCAATACTGCATAATCTCATAATAATAAACTTGCCTTTCTAAAAGTGCAAACCGAATTCTACTCCCAATAAATCTCAACTAAATCATTTGCGCTAAGCGGTTCCATGAACTGGGCATCGCGGTTATTTATCCTGGTCACGATATGCCGGCCCTTTGAGTTATTTAGGTCAAAATCAATAAATTCAAAAATATCAACAAAGACGTATTTTGCTTTTCCCGACAGTAACAGGGTGTCTCCATTGACTGATATGGTCATTTTTTTTTCGTCGGGATTAGGCACGGATAAACTCCGGGATACCTTAGTTTCCCCCTTATAATCTCCTTCGCTTCCGGAAGGCCCTTCATTTTCGTAATCATCCTCGATTTCGGAATCAACTTCGTTTTCATAATCATCTCTTCTTTCATAATCACTTCTACTTTCGTAATCATCATTACTTACGTACTCATCTTTTAAAGCGGCGGTTACAGCATCTTTTTTTGGCGTAAATGTGCTTTTTTGCTCTTTTAGCGGCCATGTCACAGAAAAATTCCGGTAAACCGGGGTTGATTCATCAGCCTCTTTGTTATTGACATATATTTTGGCTTCCTTGTCAAGAATCACGTCCATGAACTCGGCAATTTGCTTGACCGTATAAAAATCGGCCAGCTCAATCTCATCACCCTCTTGAATCTCATAATAAACCGATTGCAGTTCACCGTTTACCCAAGCATAAATCGGCAGTTCAACTTTTTTATCATTGACATTAACTACAATTGTGTCTTGAATTTCTTTTATTTCACCGATTGATAAACGCCCCGGCTCGCCTTCCGTTGATTCTTTGACCACAATCACGTCATTGCTGTGAATCGAGGTGTAAATATCGGCTGCTTCGCCATTCAGGCTGATAACTGCCGTCTCGCCAGATTGGCCGCGGACCATGCGGATATTGCCGTTCAAATAGTAGGTAAGGGCCTGTCCCCGGCGGGGGAAAAGGGCGTCATTGGGGAATTGCGCCTGCATTGCCGCATCAACGACGGCAAGGCGGTTATTATCATAAATTTTCAGCCGTCCGCCATTAAAGCTGACAAAGATAAAGTTGTTGCTTTGCTCAAAATAATTAAGGCAGATTCCAATCGGCGTGACCAATAATGAATCTTTCTTGGTTTCTTCTTCAAAAACGATTTGCTGCATTACTTCCTCACCGCGCAAAGCAACACGCTCCCTAGCAATTTCAAGCGCATCAGCCAAAGCGTCCGTATAACCGGGAATTTTTCCGCCGCCGCCAACTACAAAAACCGCGCTGACTGATTTATTCCCATTAAGCTCACGAATCTTTAACGCCACTTCCTTAGTCATTGTTTTAAGGATGTCATCAACAACAGTTAGGATTTCATCTTTGGGAATGCTTTGGGGCAAAAACATGATATCGGTATAATTGATGACTTCATTAATCCCGGCATCCCGCTTTATTTGCTCGGCAGTTGCAAAATCAACAAGGCAATGGCTGGCAATTTTTTCTGTCAAAGCATCACCTGCAATGGCAATCATCCCATAAGAAATAATGCTTCCGTCTTTGGTAATCGAAATATCACTTGTCCCTGCGCCAACATCAACAAGGGCGATATTGAGCATCCGGTACTTTTCCGGAATGGCAACTTGGATCGCGGCAATCGGCTCAAGGGTCAGGCTGACGATGTCAAGCTTTGCGTATTCAACCGCCTTATAAAGGCCGTTAACAACATCATCAGGGAGAAAAGTCGCAATAATATCCGCTCCGATTACTTTTGCCTTATGCCCCTCAAGGTTTCCGATTTGGTAACCGTTTAAATAATAACGGACAACGCTGTAACCAACGCAATAAAACTTGGACTCGGTTTCATTTCCCGCTTCAAATTCAGCATATGCCTTTTCGACTCCCATTGAAGCAAGGGCATAAATATCTTCATTGGTAACCTCGCGTTCGGGGACAAACGGCCATTCGACAAGGCAGTTTACTGTCCTAAGCACACGCCCGGCGGCGGCAATGCAGACTTCACTAAGGCTTATCTGGGTTGCTTCCTCCAAACGGCGGCGGACATCGGCAATGATTTCGCCAACCTTGATAATATCATGGATTTGCCCGTCAATCATCGCCCTTGATTCATGCTCGCTGACGCGCTGGGCAATGACACGAAACTCTTTGCCGTTTTTGTAACCCACCGTCCCAACCACGCTTCGTGTTCCGATATCAAGGCCAAAAACTGTTTTTCCGGGATATTTCTTTGCTTCTGCCACGGGGTACTCCTATCTTTAATAAATATGCGCGTTATTTTTGTCTGTCACGCGCTAACAGTATTCGCTAAGCAACCCCTCAACCTGCTTAATCGCCGCCTTAGTTCCATCATCGCGGTTATTATTGATGACCACTTGGCAGCGGGCGCGAAACTCTTCGTCCGGTAATTGGCTGGCAATTATTTTGCTTGCTTTCTCTACCGGATAACCGCGCATTTCCTGTAAGCGTTTTTTCCTGGTCGGCTCATCAGCATAAATATACCATAACTCATCAACGATTTTATCATATCCATCTTCAATTAACAATGCCGCCTCAATAAAAAGTAGCTTAATTTGCTTTTTTTCTTTTTGGCGTTTTACTTCGGCGTAAATATGCTCTTTTACCGCCGGGTGGATTACGCTGTTGATTTTTGCCAAAATTTTTTCATCAGCAAAAATAATTTCCGCCATTTTTGCCCTGCTAATGCGGTTCTCATTATCAAGGACTTGTTGACCGAGTAAGTCAATAATGCGGTGATAGCATGGCCCGCCCGGTTCTTTTACTAGATGGGCTACTTCATCGGCCTTGATTATTTTGCAGTTGTACGAACCTTCGATCCAGTCAAGCAGGGCGGTCTTTCCGCTCCCGACCCCGCCCGTCACCCCAATAATGCGCATGGTTTCCCTTTCTATGTGGCGTGTTATTATCACGTTTCATACCAATTATCCCCGGTACTTACATCAACATCAAGCGAAACCTTAAGCGCAGCCGCCCCTGGCATTTCCTCTTGCAAAATAGCTTTTACTTTATCTATTTCATCTTCCGCCGCTTCAAGCAATAATTCATCATGAATCTGCAAAATCAGCTGCGACCTTAACCGTTCTTTTTTCAGCCTGTCCCAGACGCGGACCATCGCGATTTTGATAATGTCGGCGGCTGTCCCTTGCAAAGGCGAGTTCATCGCCACCCGCTCGCCAAATGAACGGACCATGAAATTGCTGTTTGAAAGTTCCGGAATCGGGCGGCGGCGGCCAAAAAGGGTGGTCACAAAACCTTTTTCCTTTGCCGTTTTTATCATTTCATCAAGGAATGTCTTCACTTCCGGATAGGTAGAAAAATACTGTTCAATATATTCTTCCGCTTCTTTGCGCGAAATAGTCAAATCCTGGCTTAGGCCAAACGAACTAATGCCATAAACAATCCCGAAATTAACCGCTTTGGCATTACGCCTTTCAAGGTCGGTCACCTCTGAAAAAGGCTTATGGAACACCTTTGCCGCTGTTATCCGGTGGATATCCTTATCCTGCCTGTAGGCCTCGATTAAGCTTGCGTCACCGGATAAATGCGCAAGAATCCGCAGTTCGATCTGGGAATAATCAGAAGCAACCAGCACATAACCGGGGGCAGGGATAAAAACCTTGCGGATAAGACGGCCATGCTCTGTCCGCATTGGGATATTTTGCAGGTTTGGTTCAGTCGAAGAAAGCCGCCCGGTTGCGGTGATTGTTTGTTTAAGATTGGTGTGGATGCGGTTATCACCCCGGATAAATGCGCTTAACCCATCGGCATAAGTTGACTTAAGCTTGGAAAGGCCGCGATATTCCAAAATATCATTTACAATCGGATAGTCAGGGGCCAGACGCTCCAAAACATCAGCAGCGGTTGAATAACCTGTTTTGGTTTTTTTCCCGCCCTTAATTTGCATTTTGTCAAACAAAATCTCGCCTAACTGCTTGGGCGAATTGATGTTAAATTGACAGCCAGCTTTTTCGTAAATCAGCTTTTCCAGTTCGCTTATCCGTAACGCCAGTTCCTCACCATAAATTTTGAGTTCATCAGGCCGGACCAAAATGCCAATTTTTTCCATATCATTAAGCACATATGATAACGGCATTTCGATTTCGGTAAACAAATCATTCATTCCCGTTTCGGTCAGATTCTCGCTTAATGCTTTTGCTGCTTTACAGCAGACATAAGCAATGGTGCAAGCATATTTTGTGAAAATTTCGGCATTTACGGCCGCCATTTTAAGCGCAAGCTTCCCAAATAGCTGGGCATAATTCTCAATCTGCAAATCAAGGTACTGTCTGGCAATATCATCTACTTCATAATCATTTTTCAGCGGATTTAAAAGATAAGCTGCGATTAAAATATCAAAAAAACAATCCGTTTCCCTAAGGCCGTTATTTGCAACCTGCAAAGGGTCGATAAAATAATCATATTTCTTCTTGATGTCAAAAGTGGCGATTGTTAAATCAGAGCTTAGGGCAATATTGGTCATTGCCTTTAATTTGGCAATCAGATAAGCCTTGGTCAAAAAGCCCTCGGCCGGGAAATAATAAACTTTATCATCAGCTAACGAAAGGCTTATTCCGGCGAAATCATCATCTAAATTGCTGCCCTCAAAAACGGAAACGCCAACAACAGCACCGCTCTTTAGGTTTTCCAGCCCGGCAAAAATAGCTTCCGCTTCCGTAAAATCAGTAACCATCTTGAAAAATGATTGTAAGTCAACCGTTTCCCCGGCGGAAAACTTGCCGCTTTCAAAACGGCTTAAGTAGTTTTTAAACTCAAGCTCCTTAAACATTAAATAAGCTTCTTTAGTATAAAAATCTCCTGCTTTTGCTTTTTCATAAGCAAAATCTATTTCCGCTTTTGTATTAATTGTTGCCAAGTCACGGCTTAGGAAAGCCAAATCTTTGTTATTTTTAAGTGATTCTTTGATCGCGGCCTTGGTGACAGACTCAAGCTGCTCATATAAACAATCAAGCGAGCCAAAGCGGATAATCAATTCCGTTGCCGTCTTCTCGCCGACCTTTGGCACACCGGGGATATTGTCAGAGGGGTCACCCATCAGGGCCTTGATATCGATAAACTGAGCCGGGGTAACTTGGTAAACCCGCTTTACGTCAGCTTGATAATAATCCACGACCTCTGTCCGGCCGCCTTTAGTTTTGGGAATCCGGATTTTGATAATGTCCGAAGCAATCTGCAAAAGGTCACGGTCACCCGAAACTAAGCTGACTAAAATTCCATCACTTTCAGCAAGGAAAGCAATCGTCCCAAGAATGTCGTCCGCTTCTAAGCCCGGTTTTATCAAGGTTAAGATATTCATCGCCTGAAGAACTTCCTTTAACACAGGCACTTGCTCACTAAGCTCGGCTGGCATGGGCTTTCTTGTTGCTTTATAATCCTTATAAATGGCATGGCGAAACGTCGGGGCCCGGTCGTCAAAAGCCACTGCCAGAAACTCCGGTTTTTCTTCCTCCAGAATTTTAAACATAATATTAAGGAAACCATAAATCGCGTTGGTATGGAATCCTTTGGCATTGGTCAAATCCGGGACGCCATAAAATGCCCGGTTTAAGATACTGTGTCCATCAATTAAGACTATTTTTTTCATAACACTCCTGCATTTCACAAGCAGAGCTTGTGAAACTGCTTAAATGAAAGTGGAACTTAGTTCCACATATTCTCCTGCAAAACTCCTGCATTTAATATAAAACCAAATATCCGATGACAAATATTGCGATAATAATCAAAACATAAAGCCCATAAATAATTTTGCCAAAAAACCGCCGTTTCCGTAACTGAACCATCGATCTTTCTTTATGGTCATTCATTATTTTGAGTAAATCAAAAGCTTTCCCATCTTCTAAGTGCATTATGCCTTCGTGGACTAAATAATAAATTGCTAGTTCTTCTTGGCAGGCAGCACATTCGGAAAGATGGGCCATAAAATCGTTAAGCTTTTTTGTTGACAGCTTATCCGTTTGATAATTTGGTATTTGCTTTTCAAATTCCTTACAGTCCATTAATCCCCATCATCCTCTTTAAAATTAAACCGGAATCAATGAAAAAGCCGCTTCATCACCAATTACCGTTACATCAGGGTGGAACTTTAAAATCGAGGCTTGCACCGCCGGGGTTACCGGGCCGAAAAAAGCTTCCTTAATAATCGCGGCCTTTTTCTCACCGCTGGCAATAAGCAGTATTTTGGCTGAACTCATTATTGCGCCGATTCCCATCGTATAAGCAAGTTTTGGCACATCGTCATATGAAGAAAAATTATGCTGGTTGGCTTTAATCGTTGATTCTGTCAAAGAAGCGCAAAATGTTTTTTCCGCAAAAACATCACTTGGCTCATTAAAACCAATATGCCCATTATGCCCGATACCGAGTAGTTGAAGATCAATTCCGCCGGAGGAGGAAATGGCCTCATCATAATCTTTGCACACTTTCGCCGCGTCCGCTGCCGTTCCATCAGGAAAACCTACCCTTTTAAGGTCGATATTGATATGCTTAAATAAATGATGATACATAAAATAATAATAACTTTGCTCATCTTCCTTTGAAAGTCCCTTATATTCATCAAGATTCAAGCTGGAAATCTGGGAAAAATCCAAATCGCCGTTTTGGTAATCCTTAATCAGATTCGCATAAGTCTTAACCGGAGTCTCGCCTGTGGCAAGCCCTAAGACACTTGCTGGCTTCAAAATAATTTGAGCTCCAATCATATTGGCAGCTTTCCTGCTCATTTCTTCGTAGTCCTTAGTTTTAATAAATCGCATATTTCTCCTTAAAAATACCAATATTTTCCATAAATGATTTTTTTAGAATTAATTTATTTTAGCATAGATTAGTAATAATTGGAAGTTGATTCTTTGCGTAACGTTGCCGCGTTTGCAAAAAGTTGCAATTACTACTTTTTTTTGATATTATGGTACTATTGATGAAAGTGGAGGGTTTCGTATGTTTTTTGAAAAAACTATCGGTGACATTGAAATTTCACCGGAAGCAAACGTTATATTACGGGAAGCGGTAAGAGGGATTGCCCTTGACGGGGATATGATTTTCATGATTCATACGTCAAATCATGATTACAAGTTCCCGGGCGGCGGCATTGAAAAAGGTGAAAACCACGCTGACGCATTAAAGCGTGAATTTATCGAGGAAACAGGATATCTTATTTCTGATGAAATTGAATGCGTTGGCATAATAACAGAAAAAAGAAAAGATATCTACGAAGATAATACATACTTTGTCATGAAGTCTTATTATTATCAATTAAAAATTATCAAGAAAATAAAGGAACAGCAACTAGAGCCTTACGAAAAAGAATTAGATTTTAAAGCAGAATTTGTCTCTGTCTTTGAGGCTTACAATAATAATTTGGCGCTTACTAATAATCAAACGAGTGCTGCAGTAAGCCCATGGGTATTAAGGGAGACTATTGCCCTGCGCCATATAGTTGATGGCTTAGATAATAAATAGATAAAAACTCATTATCTTTTTTTCCTTATGAAATCAAATTCCAATGTTTATGAACGTGGGAAAATTTTTCTTGCAAAATTTGTCGTTTCTTTGCACAAAACCAAAAATATGCGCATATTTTATAGCAATAGAGCAATTTTTATCGAAACATGGAAAGGAGTAATAAAATGAGTTGTAATAATATGTGTAATCAAGGAGGCTGCGGTTCATTAGATAATAAATGCTATAATTGCAAGCCTGACCACCAAGTCATCAAACATCATCACGTAATTAAGCATCGGCATGATATTATTAATGAATATGATGTCGTCCATGAACATGATTATTACTATCGCGATGTTGTCAGAACCCGCGAAGTAGTAAAGCACCATGACCATGAGCCTTATAATCCAAGATATTGTGAAGACGATAACTGCGTCGGTATTGACGGATAGTAACAGCGTAATTTCTTATCCAATAATAAAAAGCCGGGAAGCAAAACCTCCCGGCTTTTAGTTTTTTTTAGCTATACAACCCCATAAACTTCTCTTGCAAATAATCCACATAATATTTGGGGTTAAAGCCCTCGCCTGTGGCTCGCCGGACCAGCTCATCGGGCAAGTATAGTTCGCCGTGGCGGTGGACATTTTCCCCCAGCCATTTGGTGGCCTTCGATAAGTCCTTTGCCCTTAATCCGGCATCAACGTCAACCACTTTTTTCATCGCCGCCATGTACTGGGCCGCGTAAGCGTTGCCAATCGCATATGAGGGGAAATAGCCAACCAGCCCGGCACTCCAATGGACATCTTGCAAAACACCTTTTGCATAATCAGGCGGACAGATTCCCAGCAGTTCTTTGTATTTTTCCACCCACAATCCGGGCAAGTCTTTTACTTTTATCTCGCCGTTAATGAGTGCTTTTTCCAGTTCATAGCGGACGATGATATGAAGACAATACGTCAGTTCATCGGCTTCAATCCGGATAAGGGACGGGCGGACAATATTAATGGCGCGGTAAAGCATATCATTATCCCAATCTTTAAGCCCGCCAAAGATATTTTTTAGCTCCGGAAGAAGAATTTCCGCAAACGCCCGGCTTCTTCCAATCATATTTTCCATCAGGCGTGATTGGCTTTCGTGCATCCCCATTGAGGCTGCCTCGCCAAGGCCATATTCATCAAGCTCTTCCGCCATATTTTGCTCATAAATGGCGTGTCCGGCTTCATGAATAACTGAATAAACTGAAGAAAGTAAGTTGTCTTCATGATATTTGGTTGTAATCCTAACATCATTGCGGGTAACTCTCGTGCAAAATGGGTGTTCTACTTCGCCTATTTTGCCGCGCTTTACATCATATCCGGTGACATCACAGAGCCAGCGGGTAAGCTCGCGCTGTTTTTCGATTGGGAACTCACCGGAAAGCTCGCGTGGTTTTTTTCCGCTTTCGTTAATCATCTTTACTAAGGGAGTGATTTTTTCCCGCAGCAAGGAAAAAAATACGTCCGCCATTTTGACGGTTGCCCCTTTTTCATAATCATCCAGCAAAGCATCATAAGGGTGGTCTTCGTACCCATACCAATCACATAAACGGCGGTTAAAAGCAAAAATCTTTTCATAATATGGTTCGATTAGGGAAAAATCATTTGCTCCCTTGGCTTTTTCCCAGACATTTTCTGCCTGGGCCGTTAATGCTTGGAAAGCTTTAATTTCCTCTGGCGGCACGGCGTGTGCTTTACGGTATTTTAAGCCTAGCTCGCGAACCATGGCCTTTTCTTTTTCGTCAAGCTCATCTAAACAGCCCTCAAGGGTTTCAATTGCGCTAAGCGTATCGGGAGCAACAAAGCGGGAAAATGCCTCACCGCCAAGCCATCCGGCCGCCGCCCCCCGCATTTTTAGTGATTTTTCCGGCACGCCGGTCGTGGCGGCATCCCAGTGGATTAAAGCTCCGGCCATGCCAAGAGCATAACTGGCTTCGCGCTTATCCGCGAGCAGTTCTAAAGCGTCAGTTTTCGTCATCATTAAATCACATTCCTTTCAAATCTCGAATCTATGATTCAGGTTATTCTTTCCAAACTTCTTTTATTTCGAGATAGCCTTCCTTTGCTAATTGCTCTTTTTGGAATCTTTTGTTTTTGTTCATTCTCGTTACAAGAACCTGTTTTCCTTGGTCGCGTTCCGCTTGAGCTTCCGATAAAATAACACCTGTTATTTTATTTGATGTGCCTTTTTCAATTAGATAAGCTTTTTTTGCTGCTTGTGAGGGAATAACAAAACCGCTTTCAATTAACAGCAAGATAATCCGTTCAAAGCCGATTGAAAAGCCAACCCCGGGGACATCTTTTCCGGTAAAATTGCCAATCATTTTGTCGTAACGCCCGCCGCCGCCGCAGCTTCCGCCAAATTCCGGGATTGCGACTTCAAAAATCGTCCCGGTATAATATGCCATGCCCCTAACGAGGGTTGGGTCAAAGATTATCTCATATGGGCAAGTTTTCTTTGCCATTTCGACGCTGGCAATGATATCAGTAATATTCTGGTAAGTATTTGGCTCAAGATGGTTTTTTAGGGCTTCAAATAATTCTTTTTGGGAAGCAGCTTCGCTGCCAATAAGCTTTTTAAATCTATTAATATCTTCATCTTTGAAACCATTTTTCTTAAGTTCCAAGCAAACGCCGTCAAACCCGATTTTATCCATTTTATCCAGCGTAATAAAAACGCTGTCATATTCGCTTTCTAAAAAGCCGCTGTAGGCTGCCATTGCTTTTAAGATCCGGCGATCATTAATGCGGATTTGGAAGTTTTTGAAACCAAGCTTTGCTAAAGTAGCCCCGGTCGCCAAGATTAATTCAATTTCCGCCATGTTTGATTCATCGCCCAGAATGTCAATATCACATTGCATAAACTGGCGATACCTGCCCCGCTGTGGACGGTCAGCCCGCCAAACGTAGCCAATTTGCAAGGCCTTAAAGGGAACAGGGAGTTCGTTTACGTGGTTTGAAAAGTAGCGGACTAGAGGCACGGTCAAGTCATAACGCAGTCCGCTATCTACTAATTCATCTGCATTCTCCGCCGTATCAAGCTTAAGCTTTTCGCCGCGTTTCAGAATCCGGAAAATTAGTTTTTCGTTTTCGCCGCCTTGTTTGCTAGTGAGGTTTTCGATATGCTCAACACTTGGCGTGTCAATTGGGGTGAAGCCAAAGCTTTTGTAGGTTTCTTTAATTAAGCCAATGACATAGTCGCGGATTTGCATTTCGGATGGTAAGATATCTTTCATTCCGTTGACCGGGGTTTTTTTAAGTGGCATGGTATTTCCTTTCTGTGCTTTAACTATTATACACTTTTTAGGGGAAATACTCAAGTTAGTTATATACGTTTTTACGACTTTCGTTATTGCATTTATAAGATTGCGGCTCATTGGCCGCAATGACTGCGTTTATTCCGCTTATTGAGAGTGCGATTCAAACGGCCCGACCCTTGAGAAGCATCGTTACTTAATTCGCGTATTTTGCGAATTTACGTAACGCAATGCTTCTCTCGGAGCGAAAGCGCGTCGGACGCCCCATCGACAGCTCTCAATAAGCGATTCACAAAAAGAAATTCACAAAGCGTATCTAGCGTATAATCATATTCTCAATAAAGATCCCATAACCGCTGGTCGAGTCCTGCACAAGCACATGGGTAATCGCGCCGATCAGCTTATTATCCTGGATAATCGGACTTCCGCTCATTCCTTGCACAATCCCGCCCGTTAATGAAAGCAACGCCGGGTCAGTAATCTTTAAGACAATCCCCCGGTTGACGTTATCATTGTCAAGAAAAATCTCGGTTATTTCGACATCATAACTAGTTGGCTCCCCGATAATGCTAAGAATGATTTTTGCAGGGCCTTTGCGGATATCCTGCTTTAAGCCAATCGGGATAAATTCGCCATCGCGGATTGCCTTGCTGTTCACATTAATACTCCCGAAAATGCCATATGGCGTATTATCAGTAATTTCACCCAGGACATTTTGCTCATTATATTCAATGAACCCGGTCAGCTCGCCCGGCGCTCCGTTTACTCCGCGGGTAATATTGATAATATCCGTCCGGTATAATGAACCGCTGTCTAAAATCATTAAGGTACTGATATCAATGTCATTTATTCCATGCCCCAACGCGCCAAACGTCCCATCTTCTTTGATATATGTCATTGTGCCAACGCCTTGCGCGTTATCCCTGACCCAGACCCCAATTTTCAGCTCGCCGTTCTTGTTTTGCTCCGGCTTTAATTTAAGCTCGATTTCTTCTTCATCACGCTCAATCACAAAGACCATTGCCTCTCCGTCCCCGTTCGTGATGATTTCAATCATCCGCGCTTTATCTTTAACCTCTTCACCATTAATTGAAAGAATATAGTCGCCGGGCTGTAAAATATACTTGCCCGGTGATAATATTTTGCCGCCCTCGCCTTCAAACTCGCCAATCCCCACAACAAGAATGCCTTTTGTCTTGACGTATATTCCAATCGGAATCCCGGCCGGCATAAGCTTTGTATCATTAATGATATCAATTTGGACACTTTTAAGCGGGATAATCCCGAATAATTTTAGGTCAACGATATAATTATTGTTTGATATTCCGGTCTTGAAAATAACTGGCCTGCTTAAATCAAGCTTGACGCTTCCGCTAAAAGCTTCTTTTACAATATCTCCTGTCGCCGGGACATTAAAATCAACCGTTTCATGGGCATCCGCCCGCAGTTTTATTGTCGATGGCACACGGCTAAAATACATATACCAAGTGCTTATCGCTATGGCAATTATTCCGGAAAACAACAAGACGCACAAAAAGTAACGGTAACTGCGTCTGCGTTTTTCGTCATTAAGAAAATTCACTTTAGTCACATCCTTTTTTAAAAAATAATTTAGTTTGCTTCGTAATTTAGTATGCGACTAATTTTAATTTTTACTTTAATTATTTTTAAATTTATATGCCAATTCTTTCATTTCTAAAGCATTCTTAATGACAGCGTCAGTTAAGCTCTCTGTTCCAAGCAATCTGCCAAGCTCATTAATGCTTTCCTTTTCATTTAGTTTTTCAATCTGGGTCAGCGTCCGCGCATTTACCACTTCTTTCCTGATGGCAAAATGGGCATCCGCCATCGCTGCTATCTGTGACAGGTGGGTAATGCAAATGACTTGGTGTCCTTTAGCCAAAATTCCCAGTCTTTCCGCGACTTTCCAAGCGGTTTTGCCGCTTATTCCGGTATCAATTTCATCAAAAATCAGCGTTTTTTTATCATCAATCCCCGCTTTTATTGTCTTAAGCGCAAGCATAATCCGGGAAAGTTCGCCGCCGCTTGCGATTTGGTTAAGGGCTTTAATTTCTTCGCCGGGATTGGGGGCAATCATAAAGACGATTTTGTCAAAGCCATCAACGGTAAAATTTTCTTCTTCACTTGTAATCGCCACTTCAAAGCGGACATCGGGAAAATTCAAATCGATTAATGCCTTGATTAAATTTTCTTCCAAAAAATGTTTAAGCTTTTTCCTGATGGCCGAAATCTTCTGGCATTTAACGATAATATTTTCTTTTAATGCAAGCTGTTTTTCAAGCATTAAAACGCGGTAGTTTTCATAATCCGCCAAAACTTCAAGACGCTTTTTTTTCTCTTCCTTAAGATTAATGATTCCCTCAACCGTATTTTGATATTTTTTCTTAAGATAATTAAGCTGGTCTAAGCGCGTTTCCGTTTCATTGAATTTCACATCATCAAATTCGAGCGAAGTCAAATAATCGGCGGCAGAACGGTTAAAATCATTAAGCAGGCCATCAATGTCATTAAGCTGTTCCGACAGGGCCGCCAAATCGTCATCAACAACAGAAACCGCCATAATTTCTTTTAAGGCCCTGCCAATTAAAAGGCCCGCACTTTCGGTCCGGTCATATCCGGTGATGCCGTGGGCAAATGCGACTGCTTCCCGGATTTTTCCGGCATTATTCATTTTTTGGTATTCTTTTTCAATTTTTTCATCTTCGCCTATTATTAATGAAGCGTTTTCGATTTCGCGGACTTCAAATTCTAAAAGGTCTATTTCCCTTTTCCGTTCGTTTTCATCAAGCCCTTCTTCTTCAAGTTTAACGCTCAACGTCCTGTATTCATTATATATTTCTTTTAATTCATTTTTGAGGGGAAATAATGAATCTTGGCCGAAGCTGTCTAATATTTCACGATGGTTAGCTGCCTTTAGGAGTGTTTGGTGTTCGTGCTGCCCATGAAGATCAAGAAGCTTCCCGGCGATATTTTTAAGCTGCGCCGCGGTGATGGTTTCGCCGTTTATCCGTAAAATGCTGCGTCCGGGCATGATTTTTCTTTGCAGGACAATTAAACCGTCTTCGGCGATTGAAAGCTCCATTTTCTCTAGGCTTTCGATTATTTCGGGATTATCTGCCAAAAATGTTAGTTCAATCAGGGCAAATTCAGCTCCGCTCCTGATAATGTCTTTTTCGGCTTTTGCCCCCAGAGCAAGGTTAATTGACCCGATAATAATCGATTTGCCAGCCCCGGTCTCGCCAGTCAGAATATTAAGGCCTTCGGTAAAAAAAACTTCTGTTTCCTCAACTAATGCAAGGTTTTTCAAATGTAGGCTTATTAACAATTTATTCCCTTTCTATGATTTCATTGATTTTATCACACACAAAAGAGCCATCCGTAAGAGACCGGACTGCGATCATGATTGTATCATCTCCGGCAATAGAGCCAAGGATTTCTTTCCATTTCATTGCGTCAATTGCGGCGGCGACTGCCATTGCCATTCCCGAAACTGTCTTTACGACTAAGATATTGCCAGCTGCTTCAACAGAAATAAAGCCGCTTTTAAGGACATTAATGAATTTTTCATCAAGTTCCGCTTCATTGTCCCAGGCTTCATTGCCAAAAACATGGTATTTTTGGCGGCCTGTGTCTTTTTTGATTTTTGTGATTTTAAGTTCGCTGATGTCACGTGATATGGTTGCTTGCGTGGCTGTATGGCCAGCCTTTAGAAGCAGGGCTTCCAGTTCTTTCTGGGTGGCGATTTCGTTGTTTGTGATTATTTCTTTGATTTTTTGCTGGCGTTTTCTTTTCATTTTCACCCCATTTTTGGTTTTATGTATCCGGGCGGTCTTCCGCGATAAAAGTTTGCTTATTGAGACGCATAAACCTACGCAAAATACCCACTTTGTAAACGGGCATTATTGCTTGGTTTTGCGTTTCTCAATGCGCAAACTATTTCGCTCGCGCCCGGAAGCCACTTTCTTGAGTCAAGGCAATTGCCTTGACTCCTTACAATTTCTGCTTCAATATTTCGAAAAAATTCAGCTTGCTTAGCTTAATAATTGATGTTGATTTTGCTGATTTGGTGATTTTTACGCGGTCAAAAGTTTTTAAGACAATGCGGTTATGGCCGTCAAAAACCGCTAATGCCGTTTGCTCTTCGCCATTTTTGCCTTTAGTAATCAAAACTTCTATTTCGTCATCGCTTGAGAGGATAATGCTGCGGCTGCGCATTGAATGGGCGGATAATGGGGTCACTAAGATGACGTCAGCCCGCGGTTCGACGATTGGCCCCCCGGCGGAAAGATTATAACCTGTTGAGCCTGTCGGGGTTGAAATAACAATTCCGTCCGCCACATAATTGGTCAGCTTAAGGCCATTAACAAAGAGGTCAAAATAAATAAGCTGCATTGATTCATTCCCGATAATGACAACATCATTTAAGGCACTATTTTGCTGCGCACTATTTTGCTGCGCACTATTTTGCTGCGCACTATTTTGCTGCGCACTGTTTTGCTGGGCTTTATTGCTTATGCCATCAAGCATCATCCGCTTTTCGGTTGTATATTCGCCTTGAATGAGTTTAGTCAGGGCAGATTCAATATTATCCTTGTCAACTTCGGCGAGAAAGCCAAGATTGCCAAGGTTTATGCCAAGGAACGGAACACCTAAGTGAGCAAGCTCAACCGAAGCCCGAAGAAGCGTCCCGTCACCGCCTAGCACCAGCACACAGTCAATGAGCAAAGGGTCATTAGTAACAGCCTTGCCATGCCTTTTAAGATAATCGGTAATCTGCGCCGTAATTTCAAAATCACGGTCCTTTAGGTCATTGGTAACAATATAGAAATTATTCATTTCAATACCTTATTTCCTTCAAAAGGTTACTCTTCCCTAAACTGCTTTAAAATCTCCCTAATAATGGTTTCATTGTCGATTCCTATTTCTTGCTTTAGGATTTCGACATTGCCATGCTCAACATAATCATCAGGGATTGTGACACTTAATAATTTTATTTTGGCACGTGCTTTGGTTAAAAGCCGCAAGACTTTCTCGCCAAAGCCGCCGCTTAAAACATTTTCTTCCATTGTAACTAATAATTTATGTACTTGTGAAGCTTTTAAAATTAATTCTTCATCAATTGGCTTAACAAAGCGGGCATTAATGATCGAGCAGCAATAACCGGCTTCCTTAATCGCACTGCGGATGGCCAAAGCTTCCTTGACCATGCTCCCGACCGCAATAAGGCAGATGTCCGCTTCTTCATAAAGCACTTCGCCTTGTCCTAAGGAAATAGGCTTTCTGTATTCGGCTAGCCCAGAATATGCTTCACCGCGTGGATAACGAATGGCAATCGGGCCGCCAAACCCAACCGCAAAATTGAGCATATCAGAAAATTCCCATTTATTTTTTGGCGCAATAATGGTCATATTCGGGATCGATGATAAAAACGATAAATCAAAAATTCCTTGATGGGTTTCGCCATCACTTCCTACAAGTCCGGCCCGGTCAACGGCAAAAACGACCGGAAGCCTTTGAATGCAAACATCGTGGAGAATCTGATCGTAAGACCGTTGTAAAAAAGATGAATAAATCGCAACCACCGGAATCAATCCCCCAGCCGAAAGCCCGGCGGCAAAAGTAACGGCGTGTTCTTCCGCAATCCCAACATCAAAGAAACGGTCCGGGAACATATTGCGGAAGCGTTTAAGCCCCGTTCCGTCAGGCATGGCCGCGGTTATCGCGACAACTTTTTTTTCCCGGTTGGCCAGCTTTATCATGACACTAGAAAAAACATCGGTATAATTGGCAACCCGCGGCAAGGTCGGAAGCCCGGTTTCGATATTAAATGGCTCTGCGCCATGAAAGCGGGCCGGATGGCGTTCCGCCGGGGCAAAACCTTTACCTTTCTGGGTCATCACATGAATTAAGACCGTTTGATTTATCCGCCGCGATTCACGGATCAGGCGTACCATCTTGTTAATGTCATGGCCATCAACCATTCCCATGTACCTAATGCCCATATCCTCAAAAAACATTCCCGGAATCACCATCTGCTTAAAGGCTTTTTTGGTGTTTTGGATTCCGCGGACGATTTTGTCGCCATATTTGGGGAAATTAATCAAGTTATTGTAAACAACTTCCTTGGTATCAAGATAGGCATCAGCGGTCCTAATGCTATTTAAATATTTTGATACGCCGCCGACATTTTCTGAAATCGACATATTATTGTCATTTAGGATAATGATAAAGTTTGTCTCTAAGTTGGCGGCATTATTTAGGGCTTCATATGCCATGCCCCCGGTCAGTGAGCCGTCACCGATAACGGAAATGACGGTATGGTTTTCGCCCATGAGATCCCTGGCTTTAACTAAGCCAAGGCCAGCCGAAATAGATGTTGAGGAATGCCCGGTTTCAAAACAATCACTATCTGATTCTTTCCGCTTCGGGAAACCGCTTAAGCCGCCATATTTGCGAAGCTTAGCAAATCCGTCTTTGCGTCCGGTCAAAAGCTTGTGCGTATAAGACTGGTGTCCGACATCCCAGATCAGCTTGTCAGAGGGGAAATCAAGCTCAAGATGAAGTGCAATCGTTAGCTCGACCGCCCCCAGGTTTGAGCCTAGATGCCCGCCAGTTTTGCTGATTGATTCAATCAAAAACTGCCGGATTTCCGCGGCCAGCAATGGAAAATCCTGGGGATTAATTTTTTTGATGTCATTTGCTTTGGTTATTTGGTCAAGAAGCATATTTTTTTCCTACTTTTTTCGGTAAATCAAGCTGTCAACAAGCTCTAATAAAAAATCATTCCGGCGCGGAAATGAGCTAAGTATTTCGATTGCTTCACGGCTTAGGCGGGAAACTTCCGCTTTTGCTTCTGAAAGGCCCTTAAGGGAAACACTAGTCAGCTTTTGCTTTTCATCGTCACTTCCAATCGGCTTTCCTAATTCATCAAACGATCCGGTTATGTCCAGTATATCATCTTGGAACTGAAACGCAATGCCGATATTATAGCCTGCCTTTTCAAGTTTTTTGATACTTTCTTCATCTGCCCCGGCTAATATCCCGCCAATCATCATTGCCGCTTCAATAAGGGCAGCGGTCTTTTTCCCATGGATAAAATAAAGCAGCTCTTCCGTTTGGGGAAGTGTCCCGGCTTCCGCCAAGATGTCAGCGGCCTGGCCGCCAATCATGCCACCAGCTCCAGCCTTTTCATAAAGAACCTTAAGGGCTTTAATCCCTAAGGCGATCACCTGTTTGTCATCTGTCTCTAAAACTTTAAGGGCTGTTTCCATCGCCAAATTAAGCAAGCCGTCCCCAGCCAGAATCGCAATGGCTTCTCCAAAGGCAATATGCGTTGTTTTACGCCCCCGGCGGTATTCATCATTATCCATTGCCGGAAGATCATCATGAGTCAAAGAATATGTGTGAATCATTTCCACCGCAGCAATTAAAGGATAAATGACCGCTTCGTTTTGATCTGAAAACAAACGGTAGGCCTCCCGGATAAGCAGCGGCCGAATCCGCTTGCCCCCGGCTTCAATGCTATAATTCATCGCTTGAAATAAAATTTCCTGATATCCGTCTTCTTTAGGCATGAACCCGGCGATGATTTCATTTATTTTGCGTATATATTGCGGATATTGCTTTAGCTTATCTTCATTCAAACTCAATCTTTTCACCGTCTTCCATGATTAGCTGCACATCTTTTTCGATTTTGTCAATGGTATTATTGCACAGTTTGATCATTTCCATGCCTTTTTGGTATTCTTTAAATGAGTCTTCCAAAGAAATATTTTCGCTTTCTAAGACATTAATTGTTTTTTCGAGGTTTAAGAGGATTTCTTCCAGTTTCATATGATACCTTTTCCAACACTTTCTACTTGCGCCCCAATGACGCCATTTTTGATGTTAATCCGAATCCTGTCACCGCTTTTTACCTTGCCGATATCGGTAACCGCTTGCCCTATTTCATTCTCCACAAAAGCATAACCTTGGCTTAGCTTTTCTAGCGGCGAAAGCCCCTTAAGCCTTTCGGCATATACTAGCAAACGGTAACGCACGGTCTTTAACCTGTCAGCCATCAAAGACTCAAGGCGTGTCTCAAGAGCAAGGGCATGGCTTCTTTTTTCCCTGATTCCGGCTAGCGGGCTTAAGGCAATTAGGCGGTTCTGATAAAATAACACCCGATATTTAATTAGCTCAATATTGCTTTTGAGCAGACGCTTTAAGCTGTTCTCAATTGCGTTAAGCTCATTTTCTAAAATCGCTAATTCATAAACCGCTTGCTCTGCGGCTGCCGATGGGGTTGGGGCCCGTTTGTCGGCGACAAAATCAATTATGGTCGTGTCAGTTTCATGCCCGACCGCAGATATAATAGGAATCGGGCAATCAAAGACCGCCTGGGCTAGCTTTTCATCATTAAACGGCCATAAATCCTCAAAAGACCCGCCGCCGCGGCCAACAATCATCACATCAACATTTTCCTTGGTTAAGACTGTTATCCCTTTAATAATGCTTTCCGCCGCATTTTCTCCTTGGACAATGGCGGGATAAATCAATATCCGGACATATGGGTTTCGCCTTTTTGTGATGTTGATTATGTCATGGACCACCGCCCCGCCCGGTGAGGTAACAACTCCTAACGAACGGATATAACGCGGTATTTCCTGCTTATACTCGGGTGCAAACATACCCATTTCTTCAAGCTTGGTTTTAAGCCTTAAAAATTGCTCATATAAAAGCCCTTGTCCATCAGCGGTAATCTTTTTTGCGTAAAGCTGATATTTGCCGTCTTTTTCATAAATATCAACTGCCCCTTGGACAACTACCTGGCAGCCGTCAGTCATGCGAAAGCTAAGGCCAGATCGGTTGCCAGCAAACATAACACACGTTATTGAACCTTTTGAATCTTTAAGGGTAAAATAGATATGCCCCGAAGTGTGGTACTTTAAGTTGCTGACCTCACCTTTTACCGAAACTGAGCCAAGCAAATAATCCTGGGTAAACATATTTTTGATGTAAGAATTAATTTGTGATACTGTGTAGGCGTTTTTCATGGCTGCCCTCTATTTTCACAAGCTATGCTTTAATAACTTCGATAAGACACCATTAACAAAAGCCTTTGAATTATCTTGCCCGAATTTCTTCGCTAATTCAACGGCTTCATTAATCGCAACTCCTTCCGGAATCTCATCATCAAACCGCATTTCGTAAATTGCGAGCCGCAAAATCGCTAAATCTACCTTTCCGATCCGGTTAATATCCCAGCCTTCAACCGTTTGGCTAAGTGCTTGGTCTATCTCTGGCAAACGCTCAAGAACCTTAAATAATTTTCCTTTGATGAAGCCAGCTTTTTTAAGCGCGGCTTTATTATCATCGGATTCAAAAAAAAAGGCTGTTTGCTCATCCATCTCCTCCGGCTGGTTAAATTCAGCCCGAAAAAGAAGCTTGAAAATATGTTCACGGATTTCTCTTCTGTTCATGTGCTTCCTTAGATGATTTATATGATGTTGTTAATCCCGGCGACGCGGAGATTTACGTCAGTTACATGAAGCCCTGTCATATTTTCAATCGCGGTCCGGACTTTCAGCTGGACTTTTTGGCTGATTGCCGGAATATTAAAGCCATAACCGACAATTATCGCCATATCAACAATGACTCTTTTGCCAAGGATTTCGACTTTGACCCCTTTGGCCAAGTTCCTGACCCCAACTTTGCTCATCAGCTCTTTGGAAATATTCCCGGCCATAGCCGATACCCCCTCTACTTCCATTGCCGCAAGGCCGGCAATCATTGCAACAACATCGTCGGCTATTTTCACGCTGCCGACTGCCTCATTTTCTTTTGCTGTATATGATTTCTCGATATATGACCTTTCCATCGTGCCTCCTAATCTCTTTAAAACTAAATCTTTGACTTTAATCTATAGTAACAAATATTTTTATCATTTGCAATATTAAGTTTACAGCCAGAAACTAATGCTTAATTGGTCTTCCATTTCAACATACCTGATGATACCGTCATTATTAATTAGAAAGCGAAAGATATTCTGCTGATTAATTAAATACTCCATCATCTCATTAAAGACTTGCAGATCGGCACATTTTATCGTAATATAAGGATTTCCCGCTTCATATTCCCTATTAAATAACACCTGTAATTTTTCTTCGTCCACCGCGCTGAAAAATAATCCCTCCCGAATGAAATAATTATTCCTTAAGGCGCTAGCTTCTGCCAAAGGCACAATTGGCTCAATTTTGTGGCTCTTTTCAATTTGGGCGGTCGTCACTAATAAATAATCATAATTAATCGGCCAGATCGTATTGTGCCAGATATTTGCCGTCCCGGTGGGTTCATGGCTTCCCTCGCTGATATATGAAGCGTCGCCAAAGGTTGTGTCCACATGATAATAATCACCGTCAACCTTAACAATATTCCAAGCGTGTCCCTCACCGCTTGCTATTACCTTGCCCATGACTAAGGTCGCCGGAATGCCCACTTCATTTAATAAATATTGGGTTGCTTTGGCATAACCTTGGCAAACACTCCTGCCCCTTAAAAAAACAGAGCAGATATTTTGGTTATCCTCCGCCATGGCATCATATTCGGTATTGTTGATTAAATATTCATAAATATATTTTACTTTTTGGTATTCGTCCGCCCCGGCCGGCATACCGCCAAGACAGCGTTCAACATAAGCATCGATTTTTAGCTGCCGATTCCTTTTTTCTGTTTCGCCAATGCTGTAAGTTGCGGTAAAGGTAATCTTTTTGGTTATCTCACCTAGGGTATACTTCGTATAGCGGTACCCAACAACATAAAAAATGCCCGGCTTGTCATTAAGCACACATTGAAAAACCTTTTCGATAACTAAAGGGTCAGTTGTTGAAATGGCAATTCCCGATCCGTACTCTTCCATTATCGTTAGGAGTTCTACGTAAAGCTGTTGCTCGGAAGCATTAATCCGGTCAAAATGATAAAGCCCGCGCTGTTTCTTTTTCATTTCTTCAATGGCTTCTTCCGTTAAGCCAATCCGCTCCCTGGCACTTATATCTTCTAAGGACAACTCAATTTCATCATTATCTGTTTTGACTTCTTCTATTAATAATTGATATGATGAGCTTTGCTCTTCCGGCGCGAAAGAATCCTCAATAATAATGGCTGGCTCATAAACTGAAGCTTCCAAGTCCAGAATTTCCGCAACCGGAGCAAGAGGAATTTCCGCCTGCTCAAGATGAAAATCAAGACAGCCAGCTAAAAGCGGGATTAATAAAATCCAGATCCATTTAATTTTCATTTAAATCACCTGCCTTATCTACGATTCGTTTTTTTATGCTGTGCCAAATTCCGAAAGCACTAACCCAGCATTCCGGTCAAGCGTCATTCTGACACTCCACTCATTGATAAATAAAAGCAAAGGATTGCCTTTAAGGTCCATCACTTTTTTCATATCCGATGTGCCGGACAAGCGGCTAAAATCAGTTTCGCTTTCTAAAACCCAGCGGATATGCTCATAGGGTAAATTCTCAAGCTTTATCTCAACATTGTATTCACTATCCAAGCGGTGCTTTAAGACATCAAACTGGAGTATTCCAACCACGCCAACGATAATCTCTTCCATTCCGCCAGCCGGTTCTTGAAAAATCTGAATTGCTCCCTCTTGGGCGATTTGGGTAATCCCTTTGACAAATTGCTTGCGCTTCATTGTATCAATCTGGCGGACGCGGGCAAAATGCTCCGGCGCAAAAGTCGGGATGCCCTCATAATAAAATTCCTTGCCCGGCACGCTGATTGTATCACCAATCGCAAAAATGCCGGGGTCAAAGACACCAATAATATCTCCGGCAAAGCATTCATTTATTATTTTTCTTTCGCTTGCCATCATTTGCTGGGGCTGCATTAGGCGGATATTGCGGCCGCCTTGGATATGGCGGACTTCCATTCCTGCTTCGTATTTCCCTGAGCAGATCCGCATAAAGGCAATCCGGTCACGATGGGCTTTGTTCATATTCGCCTGGATCTTAAAGACAAAGGCGGAAAAATCCGGCATGGTCGGCTCGATCAAACCACAGTCGGCTTTTCTTTTAAGCGGCGTTGTCGAAAGCTTGAGGAAATATTTAAGAAATTCCAAAACGCCAAAATTCTGTAACGCTGAACCAAAAAATACTGGGGTCAGCTCGCCTTTATTTACTTTGTCAAGATCAAATAAAGCAGAAGCACCGTCCAATAACTCAATGTCATCATTTAATTTTTCAAAAATAACAGGTGTTATTTTATCTTTCAATCCGGGGTCTGTAATGGGTATATTTTCGGTTATACCTTCTTTTGTGCCTTTATTGGTGTCAAAATAGGTAACTACCTCTTTTCTTTCCCGGTCATAGATTCCTTTAAAATTCTTTCCCGAACTAAGCGGCCAATTGATCGGGCAAGTCATAATGCCTAGCTCTTTTTCAATATCATCAAGTAAATCAAAGATATCTAAGGCTTCACGGTCGAGCTTGTTAATAAAAGTAAAGATCGGAATCCGGCGCATGACGCAGACCTTAAATAATTTGCGGGTTTGGGCTTCAACGCCTTTTGAAGCATCAATTACCATTACTGCCGAATCAGCCGCCATCAATGTCCGGTAGGTGTCCTCGGAAAAGTCTTGGTGTCCCGGCGTGTCAAGGATATTAATGCAAAAATTTTCGTACTCGAATTGCATAACGGAAGAGGTAACCGAGATACCTCTTTCTTTTTCTATTTCCATCCAGTCTGAAACCGCGTGTTTTGCCGTTGCCTTGCCTTTTACGCTTCCGGCTTGGTTGATTACTCCGCCATAGAGCAAAAATTTCTCGGTTAAGGTCGTTTTGCCTGCGTCTGGGTGTGAAATAATGGCAAAAGTGCGGCGGCGGTTTATTTCATATGTGTTTTCTTTGTCCAATTCTGTCTTTCCTCTCTCTTCCGCGCGTTTGAGAGTGTTGGTTCACCGCCCGACACGCTCCCGCTCCGAGAGAATCGTTGCGTTACATAATGCGGTAAAGTACACCGCATAAGTAACGACGAATCTCAAGGGTCGGTCTTATGAACCACACTCTCTATCGCACGGATTTCAGTTTTATCCCCATCTATTGCTCCGCTAAGCCCAAAATAGCTAAGCACCGTTTGGGCAATATCGGCAAAGCTTTTACGGGTGCCCAAATCCCCTGCGCCTAACTTGTCCCCATAAATAAGCAGCGGGACATATTCGCGGCTATGGTCAGTTGATTCACGAAAACCGGGATCACAGCCATGATCGGCGGTAATCATTAAGACATCGTCCGGCCGTAAACTCTTTAATATTTGCGGAAGCTGTTCATCAAAATAAGAAAGGGCTTTGGCGTAACCGTCAATATCATTCCGGTGTCCATAAAGCATATCAAAATCAACTAAATTGATGAAGCATAAGCCCGTAAAGTCTTTTTCCATATATGCCAAGGTCTTAAGAATGCCATCGGGATTGCCGCTCGTATATGCAAATTCGGTTAAGCCGCGTCCGGCAAAGATATCCTTAATCTTACCAACTCCAATCACCGAAAGCCCGGCTTCTTTTAGGATATCAAGCATTGTAAGGCCCGGCGGCGAAAGAGAAAAATCATGGCGGCCTGCTGTCCGTTGATATGCCCCCGCCTCCCCAACAAAGGGCCGGGCAATGACCCTGCCAACACCGTATTCGCCGCTTAGGATATCCCTGGCCATCTCACAATATCGGTATAGCAAATCTAATGGAACAACTTCCTCATGGGCGGCAATTTGAAAAACGCTGTCAGCCGAAGTATAAACAATTAATTTGCCGCTGTTAAGATGTTCTTCGCCATAATCCTTTAACACCTCTGTGCCGGAATAAGCCTGATTGCAAAGATATCCGCGTCCGGTCTGCTCACAAAAAGCGGAAAGTATCTGGGCCGGAAAACCGTCCGGAAAGGTCGGTAATGGCTTTTTGGAAATAAGCCCGGCTATTTCCCAATGACCGACTGTTGTATCTTTCCCCGCAGAAGCCTCGGTTAAACGGGCAAAATAAGCCTTTGGCTTGTCCGCCCCCTTAGCGTAATCAATCCCATCAATATTAAAAAGCCCTAGTTCCTTTAAATGGGGAACATGAAAATAGGGGCTTCCAAACACTGACTTAAGGGTATTCGTTCCCGAATCCCCATAAGCCGAAGCGTCTTCCATAGCCCCAATTCCCAAGCTGTCAAGTACGATTAAAAATATTCTGCTCATAGTGTCCCTTTTCCCATTAAGTATTTTAATCTTTATTATTATCTAGTATACCACTAAACTAAATCAATTTTCAACTGTGCTGATAATAATGGTTTCCGGGGCGACGCCAGTTTTACGGATAATAATGTCTTCGATCTGCGCCCGCTTTGCTTCGGTAAGGTCTGGGTCATTGACAACAACATCAACTGACATATCAGTAATGCTGACAATTACATCACGAAAACCTTTTGCTTCCAAGAGAATCTCCGAGGAAGTTTCTTTCTCCGCAATATTGGTAATATTAATCATGCTGTCAACGGCATCTTGCTTTTGTTCTTCGCTGATATTCACATTATTGATGATTTCCATCAGCGTTTCCTTGCTTTTGGCCCTGGTTTGTTCTTTCATCAGCCTTGCGCCGGAAAGGACTCCGCTAGCAGAAGGGGCCATAAAACCATTAAGGCTCTCATCAAGAAAATCCTCGATGATGATAACCTCTGAATCCATGCTTTCGATATCACCGTACAAGCTTTCAATATCTTCATCGGCGATCTCAAACATCGTTGCTACTTCAGTCGAGCTGACCGACATGATTTCCTCATCAGTAATCTTGTTCCCGGCAAAATTAAGATAACCGGCGACCATAATCATTATGGCCAAGGCTGTAATCATGATTTGATTCTTTTTTACCATATTTTTCAATTTTTTACCCCGCTTTTCTTTCAGAATACCGGAATTTTCCGTCTACTATTTGTCCGGTATGCTGGATATCATTTTTACTATTTTAATCTTATGTTCGTCTACTCCAAATAATGCCTTAATTGCGTCTTTCATATTGCGGATAATTATTTCGTCGCCTCCGCCCTCGGTGACGACAAGGACTCCCTCAATCAAAGGCAAAATTGTCTTCCTTACGTATGGAACGCTAAGCCCGGCGGAATTCGTGTAGAAAATCGTTTCCTGCCCGGTCTCAATATCGCTGGTATTTCGGCTGCCGCCTAAAGCATCAACTTCTGTGCTTCCTGCTCTTTTCGTCGGGGCATCCTTTTCGACAATCGTCTCTTTTGAGGCCTTAAGCGTAATCATCACTTTCGTCTTTCCTGCTCCGTCCATCATCTTAAGTGCCTCTTCAAGCTTTGCCTCAAGATAGCCGGGATAAGCGTAAAGCTCATTTAATGCCTCTTCTTCATATGTAAGTTCAACCGTTCCATCGCTCCCCGCTTTCGTTAATTTCATCATATCAGAATAGTTGTCCAATAAACCGGACTCCTCTGGCGATGAAGTTTTTTCTGCCGGCCAGATGATTACCAAAAACAAAATGCCCATCAAGATCATGATTAAGAAATGATCTTTTTTAAGCTTCCCGGCCGGCCATAGTTTTTTTGCTTTTTCACTCAACAATTACCACCTCCAAATATTCTTTGCTTGTCTTAAGCTCACGGCAAAAAAGATTCATTAAATGCTCGGTATCTTCATTTTCCTCACCGCTTAAGCTTTCATTATTAATCCTGTTGATTTCGCCAACCGTTATTTTATCAATCTTAACCGTCATATTCCCATCAAATTCTGCGTCATTTAAAAATGTCTGCTTTCTTAAAATAACACGTGTTATGTTTCCTAATTCAATGTCAATAACCGTAAAATCAAGCTTTTCTTCGCTTAAAGAATTATTTAATCTAGATTTAATTTCTTCGGCAATACTCTTTTCCACCAATGTTTCCTGATTGGGCAAAAAAACTTCAACACTTTGCTCATCAGACAAGCTTTCAATCTGCAAACGAAATTCATTAACCTGATTTTCAATTGACGTTCTGTCCTGCCCGGTCAAAATCGCCTTAACCGGAATCATGAACTGCATCAGAATCATAAAACCAATCAAAACCCTAATGTACTTCTGGTAAGAATTTCCTGGGGCAAAGTACAAAATGCTCTCGGCACAAATTAAAAATATTCCCATTCTCTTAATAAATTCCAGAAATTCGTTTATCATAAAACTCTCTCCAATGCGCGTTTATGAAAAGCGCATTAACTACCTTAATGTATATGCCAAAATTGCGATTAAAATAAAGAAGAGCGACACCGAAGTAAAAACTGATTTAAATAATAAAAATCCGGCGTCACCAATCCGGTCGGTGCATTTAATAATCCTTTTATCGCAAATAATCGCCGTCAAAGCCGCCGACAGCTTTATGATTCCGGCGATAATCATTATTTTTGCCAGCGGAGTAATGCAAATAAAAGCCAACGCAAAAAGAATAAGAATCCCAAGGCTATTTTTCACTAGCACCGCCGAACCAACAACCATTTCTGTCACGCCCTCCGCGAGGTTGCCAATGCCGGGAATTATCGATAATATCCGTTTAAAGAGCGATAATTTGAGCCCATCAATAGCAGGTGTTATGATTGACTGGAGAAAGCTGATTCCGGCAACAATCCCTAATGATACCTTAAGAATCGTTGAAATGACTTTCTTAATCAGGTCAAGGATTAGTTCCAGCCTGTCCTCTGTCCACAGCCCGCCAAGCAAAGCCAGAATCGCATAACAATAAATAAGCGGGATAATAATTGCCACTAAAAAGCTTTGGACTAAATAAGCAATCACTAAAATCAATTGATATCCGGCGGTTGCCGTGGTGATTCCCACCGCCGCGCCGACAGAAATAAAATAAGTCGGGACCATGATTTTGACAAACAGCAGGACATTTTCGATTGTTGCCGTGGTAATCCTGGCGATTTCAAGAAATGCGCTTGTCAGAATCACTATCATAAATAGATAGGTAAAATAATATGCGACCTTTGAAAGCTGCCCGTCTGAAAAAATATCCGTAAAATTGCTAAATAACGCTGATATGATGCCCAGAATCAAAATCGCGGCTAATAGCGTCCTGATTCCGGTTATTTCACCGATTAAGCCAGAGCTTAGCTGGCCAAACAGCTCTTTTGCCGCTTCGAAAACTTGTCCGCGCATGATTAAAAATAAAATGCTGTCAAGGTCAAATTTCATTCCGGGGAACATATTATCAAGGCCGCCGCGGATTGCTGATAAATCATATGGATTTTCGATTGCTTCAATCATACATAAACCTCACACTGAAATCCTCGTAATATTATCAATAATAGTGAGAAGAATTGGCATTCCGACTAATAGGACTGATATTTTGCCGAAAATCTCAATCTGGCCAGCCAGGGACAAATATCCGGCATCACGGCATATCGCCTGGCTAAACTCGCAGATATATGTAATGCCAACAACCTTAAATAAAATCCCAAAATACATATTTCCGTTTTCAATATAAGCAGAAAGATTGGCAAAATTTCCCAGCACATCACTTAATCTTTGGGCAGCTAAGGCGAAAATGGCCATCCCAATTGCAATTGCGATATAAAAGCTATATTCCGGCTTTTCTTTCTTAAATTGCAAAGCAAGGAAAGCTCCGAAAATGCCCAGTAACCCGATTTTGATAATATCCACTTAGCTCCTCCAAAATCGTTATCTAAAGCTCAAACAAACTCTGAATCATCATAAACAAATCATAAATGGCGGGCAGAATCCAAGTTAACACTAAAAGCAATCCTGCCAAGCTAAGTAAAAAAGCATGATCCTCCCGGCCGCTATGTTTGAGAATCTGATTGAGAATTGTAATTAATATCCCTACTGCCGCAATCCGAAAAATCAAGCTAATTGCCATAATACCCTTCTCCTTCTTAATTAAAGCTGATTTCATAATAAAATAACAGTTGTTATCATTCCTGCCATTACCCCCACGCACATCATGACCTTGTTTTTATTTTTTATGACCGTTTCAATTTCACCGACATATTTTGAAACCTCATTGATATATTTTTCCATTCCGTCAGCCTGTCCTTTGCTTTCGCGATAAACTAAGCTGTCCGGAAATGATTTTATCATTTCTTTTTCGGTCTCTTTAAGGGGCATATTTTTTAGGCTTGCTGTAAAATGCCGCTGCCAGATTTCATTAAAAGAACACCCGTTATTTAATTCCAATTCTTCATAAATCGCTGTAAATACTTTATTAAAGCTGATGTTTTTTTCACCCAAGCTAAAGCAAATTTCCGGAATTGAAGCCTTTAAATATTCAATTTCATTTTTAATCCGGATAAAAATTTCCCGCATATTCTTTAAAATCTTAAGCCGTTCATTTTGCTCATGACAATAAGAGTATGCCATTCCGGACGATCCGGCCAGTAGTAAAAGCGTCCCGATTATTCGCACCATATTATTTCTTCCCCCCAAACCTCTTTTACCCGGCAAATGCCGCCTTTTTTATGAAGAATAATAAACCGTTCAAACATATCTTTAAATCCTTTGACATCGGCCATTGAATATCCATGGATTGTTGCAAATATTTTGCTGCCGCAAGTAATGACATTCTTAATTGCTTCTAAATCCTCTTTGCTGCCGATTTCATCAACCGCCACGATTTCCGGCGACATTGAGCGGATTAACATCATCATGCCTTGCACTTTTGGGCAAGCGTCCATGACACAGGTTCTTGTCCCAACGTCATTTTGGGGAATGCCTAAGTAACTTCCGGCAATTTCCGAGCGTTCATCAACAACTCCAATCTGAAATCCCGGCATATTAGGGCTGCCATCAGAAACTTGGCGGATCAAATCGCGTAGCATCGTTGTTTTTCCGCAGCCCGGCGGGGCTATTATCAAGACATTAAACAATCTCTTGTCAAAAACAAAGGGTAATATTTTGCCAGCAGCCCCAATTATTTCATGGGAAACGCGAATATTAAGGAAGCGGATATTTTTGATATTCCTGACTTTGTTTTCGCTATTTAAGACCACCTGTCCGGCAAGGCCAATCCGGTGTCCGCCGGGGATAGTAATAAACCCTTGGCTGATTTCATCTTCAAAAGCGTATAATGAGTATTTGCATACGTAATTTAAAATTTCATCAATTTCTTTTTCATTAATAATCCAGCAGGTTTCTTTGGATTTTATGGGCTTCCCGCTTAAATCAAGAAAAAACTCTTTATTTTTTAAGACCACCCTGACCGGACGCCTGACCGAAAACCTTATTTCCTGCAACTCATCGGCCCGGTTTGCGATTTCTTTAAATCTCTCGCGCAGTTTCCCCGGAAATATATTAAGAATTTCTTCTGCTTTAACCATCATTGCCTTAAGTGTTTTTCTAAATATATTGCTTCCTTGTCCTATTTATTACTCCTTTGTGGCATAGTTTTTTATTAAATAAAAAAAAGGACTACCGCACAGTTGGTGTGCGGCAATCCCTTAGATTATTAATGGGCGGCATAATCCGAATATATTTCCGTATTCGGCAATTGAGCTTTAAGCTCCTCAATTTGTTCAGGAAATAACGGATTTCCGATCAAATACAATTCCTTTAACGTGGTTAGATTAAAAAGCGGATCGACGTTACCAATGTCATTGTTGCTTAAATATAAATATTCCAATTGCGTAAAATCTGATAAAGCAGTAATATCGTTAATTTGATTTGCCGTAAGCCATAAACTTGTTAAATTTGGCATTTTAGATAATACATCTGCTAATTTACCCATGTCCTTAAATTCATTTCCCATTACCTTAAGCATGGCTAAATTGGTCATATATCCTAATGGTTCAAGATCAGCATCTTTTAAAGGATTCCTTAATCGAATTAAGCGAAAATTCGCTGCTTCGGCAAAATTACCATAATTTATATTGAGCTTATCTAAGGACTTATTAATATGTGTGCCGTCTATTCTAATAAAGTTTCCACTTCTTTCTCTCGCATAATCTAAAAAAATAATAGAAGCTGCCGCTGCAAAAACTAAAATAGCATATGTAACATGAATTATTATTGTTTTAATTTTCAATTTAGTAAAAAAATCTTCCTCTTTTAATAAGAATATATTTTTTAGTAACTTCCCAAAATTACTTATCTTTATAGTTTCTATTCTTTTTAGTTTTCCTTCTTTTAGTGCTATAGTTAATCCGTCAATCAAAAGCAAAAGCAAACGCAATAACCCTAATAAAGCAAATGCCGATATGTATATATCCTTAATATCGAATATTGCTTTAAAACTATAAGTCGGTTTCTCTAAAAGTACAGCAATAAAATCTAGTGATCCGCGCCAAAATAGACAATCAATGATGAAACACATTGTTGCCGCACAGGCAAAATATACCCAAATATCTAAGTAATAGTATTTGCTTGATATAAATCTGGTCATTTTAAATGCAAACATCAAACCCAGAAAACTTAAAAATAATAAGCATATAAGCTTTAATACTCCAAAGAATGAAGTGAAATACTCTAAATAGCCTGCATTGTTAATTTCTAATTCGATTTGTAAGAAATTAGGTATCAAGACTACGATATTATTCCCGATAAAAGCGGACATCAATAATTTAACGCCTTGATCTAAAGCTATAAGAATACTTGTAATAAATATAAACTTAATATTCATGACCTCGCTTTACATATGCAAAAGATAATAAAAGTATACAAACCCTAAAAAGGTGACGTGCTGTCACGCCACCTTTAAGAGAATGCTGTTATTTACTTTTTACCTACATTTTATTCGCCGGGACATCCTTAATCGAGAAGCCCATCCGGCCCATCTTGTCCTTGCCAAGGCAGACAACGGTCACTTTTTCGCCTAAGCTTATTGCGTCTTCGACTTTGTCAATCCGGTTTTTTGCAATTTTCGAGATATGGACCATTCCCTCTTTGCCTGGGGCAAACTCAACGAAACAGCCAAATTCCCTAATGCTGACAACTGAACCAGTAAAAATTTGGCCAGTTGCAAAATCAGTTGTTATTATCTCAACCATCTCGACCGCTTTTTTCATCATCTCGGTATCAGTTCCGCAAATTGAAACCGTTCCGTCATCAGTGATATCAATTTTTACGCCGGTACGGTTAATAATTTCATTAATTGTTTTTCCGCGCTGGCCAACCACTTCACCGATTTTCTCCGGATCAATGTTAATCGCGGTGATTTTCGGGGCATATTCGCTGATTTCCGGACGCGGTTCGGCGATACAAGGAGCCATTACTTCATTTAAGATGTAAGTCCTGGCTTCTTTGGTATTCTTAATTGCCGCTTCAACTATTTTTTTGGTCAGGCCATGCACTTTTAAATCCATCTGGATCGCGGTAATGCCATCATTAGTCCCGGCAACTTTAAAATCCATGTCGCCAAAAAAGTCTTCAAGGCCTTGGATATCAGTCAAAAGGACAAAATCATCAATGTTTTCACCAGTCACCATGCCGCACGAAATCCCGGCGACCGCTTTTTTAATCGGGACACCAGCCGCCATCAAGGAAAGGCTTGACGCACAAACGGCAGCCTGCGAGGTTGAGCCGTTCGATTCAAATGTTTCTGAAACTGTCCGGATTGCGTAAGGAAAATCTTCCAAGCTGGGAAGGACAGGAATCAACGCTTTTTCGGCTAAAGCCCCATGGCCGATTTCACGGCGGCCAGGGCCGCGGCTTGGCCTTGTTTCACCCACCGAATAGGACGGGAAATTGTAATGGTGCATATATCTTTTATTTATTTCATTTTCATCTAAGCCGTCAATCCGCTGCATTTCTGACATGGGGGCTAAAGTCGTAATCGTGCAAATCTGGGTCTGGCCGCGGGTAAACATTCCCGCGCCATGGACACGCGGAATCAAATCAATTTCGGCTGACAAATGACGGATTTCGTCCATTGCCCTGCCATCAGGCCTCTTTTTGTCTTTTAGAATCATCTTGCGGACGGTTTTTTTCTGGTATTGGTAAATGGCTTCGCCCAAGACGCTTAAATATTCTTCGTTATCCTTAAAAGCTTCAGAAAGTCGGTCCGTAATATTCTTGATATTTTCTTGGCGGACTTGCTTTTCGTCAGTAAAAACAGCGATTTCCATTTCGGACGGAGTCACGATTTTTTCAATTTCTTCAAATAACTGTGCCGGCAACGCTTGACTTTCGTAGTCATGTTTTACTTTTCCGCAATCAGCAATGATTTTATTAATAAACTCAATCAGCTCTAAGTTAACCTCATGGGCTTTATAGATTGCTGTAAGCATTTTGTCTTCCGGCACTTCATTGGCATTAGCTTCAATCATCGCGATTTTGTCGCTGGTTGATGCGACAGTCAGATTTAAGTCGCCAATTTTCCATTGCTCTTGGCTGGGGTTAACAACAAATTCGCCGTCAACCAGCCCGATTTGGGTCATTGCAATTGGGCCATTAAAAGGAATGTCCGAAATGCAGGTTGCGATTGCCGTCCCAATCATTGCCGTAATTTCCGGGCGGCAACTAGGGTCAACAGAAAGCACTAAGTTATTTAATGTCACGTCATTGCGGTAGTCGTCCGGAAATAAAGGACGCATCGGGCGGTCAATTACCCGGCAGGTAAGAACGGCATTTTCGCTTGCCCGTCCCTCTCTTTTGTTGAAGCCGCCAGGAATTTTCCCAGCTGAATAAAGTTTTTCTTCATATTCAACACCCAAGGGAAAGTAATCAATTCCATCCCGGGGCTTGTCTGAAGAAGTTGCGGTACTAAGGACTGTTGTATCTCCATAGTATACTAAGGCACAGCCATTCGCCTGTTTGCCAACGCGGCCAATGTCAACCCTTAGGGTATGTCCGGCCAGCTCCTTTGTAAATGTTTTAAATTCGTTCATTTTCTTCTCCTTATAATATATATTAGGCAGAAAATATCGAAACTACTGACTAAGACATCAAATGATATCTAAGTCAGTGGTCTCGATTCAATCTCCTGCCCATTATTATCTGATAAACTATTTCCTAATCTTCAGCCTGCCAATTAAGTCACGATATCTTTCAATATCTTTTCCTTTTAAATAATTTAACAAGCCTTTTCTATGGCCAATCATCTTTAACATTCCTCTGGCGGAATGGAAATCTTTGGGATTAACTTTAAGATGTTCAGTCAGTTCAGCAATACGGGCTGTAAGTACAGCAATCTGGACTTCCGGTGACCCAGTATCGCCCTCGCTCCGGGCATAGTCCTTGATAATTGCGTTTTTCTTTTCCTTTGAAATCATTGTAACCTCCATTATTATACGTGTTTTCACGGTATGTGTTTTCACGGTATGTGTTTTCACGTTACGTGTTTACACGTTTATTGCCTTATGCCCTGATAACGGTGGAGAATCCGGTATCTGCGCAAAAGGGTCTTAATATCCTAAACTAATATATCACACCATAATGCTAATGTAAAGCGTTATTTTAATCATATAAAACGCGCCTGATTGCATGGGGAGTGCGGTAGTTGTAGCGTGAAATCCTGATTCCGGTCCGGGCGGTGCTTGCATGGATGACCTGCCCGCCGCCGATGTAAATCGCAACATGGTCAATCCGCCCGCCCCTGGCATAGAAAATCAAATCGCCAGCCTTGATATCGGATAATGATATCTTCGTCCCGACCCCTGCTTGCTGGACCGAGCTGCGCGGAAGCCTGACCCCAAAATTGCGAAAGACACTTTGGACAAAGCCGGAGCAGTCCGCCCCTTTTGTCAGGCTCGTTCCGCCCCAGACGTAAGGATTGCCAAGGAATTTCTTGGCATATTCACAAACATCAACGCGGATATCAGAGACACCCTCGCCATATAAAAGCTCCGTCATTGTAATTGCGGTGCGCAAATCGTATTTGATCTCAACATATTCGCCCGAGACATAAGCAAACTCTGCATCAAGCGAAATCATGACCCAGCCATTTTCTAATATCTCTTCAATTTCAAGCACTTCTCCGCGGGGAACTTGGGTAATAATCTCGCAATCGGTATTCGCTTCTTCCCTGACCTTTAGGGAATCGGTCGTCACGACCGCAACCAAGGTCGCAAGCTCCTCGGCCCTGCGGATAGCGGCAAAACCAGTTGAAAGAAATTCTGTTTTGACAAAACCCTCAACATTTCCCGACACAATGAAACTCCACTCGCCCTCTTCAAACATCACTTCACAAGCGGCGTTTCTTGGCAATTTGCCAACAATCCTGCCATCTGCGGCAGCGATTGAGCGGATATTCAGATTATTTGCGTCGGTAATATTGCACAAACCCAGATTCGTATAGCCAAAAGTCGAACCCTCGGCCTGTTCGGCCGCCTCAAGATAATCCTCAACCGTTAATTGTGACACAAAAAGTGAATCAATCCCGGCTGGCATGACAAGCGATGAAAGGCTAACGGTTTCACTTTCCTGCGCTTCGGCATTAAGCGGCCTAAAAGCAATTAAAGCTAAGAGAATTACGATAAGTATTTTAAATACGGATTTATCCACAGTTTCCTCCGCGGTTCTTTCGGCCGCATTCCCGTATATGTTACGAATTTGTTACAGCTATTTTCCATTATAACTGCCATCTTAAATAATGTCAAGCCGTTCTATTATAAATAGCAAACCCCTAGTTGAAATCATCTTTCGGAACTTTATGCTTTCTTCAAAGATATTGCCAAGCATTTCTTCATATGGTATAATTTCCTTAGCATTTGGAGGAAAAAATGAATTATATTGAAACTAATAAAGCCGCTTGGGAAGAAGCGTTTAACAATCGCAAGCCGAGTTGGGGCGACGACAATTATATTAGGCTTAAAAAGGGTAATTACGAGTTTTTTGGCAGCGATATGAAAAATGAAATACTAAATATGAGTTTTCATGGAAAAACAGTGGCGCAATTCTGTTGCAATAACGGGCGGGAACTGCTTTCACTTGTTTTAGACAGCGGTGCGGATTACGGATATGGCTTTGACATTGCCGAAAATATCTTGGAACAGGCAAGAGAGACCGCAAAAAAGGCGGACATCAAAAACTGCGAGTTTATTAACTGCAATATTCTTGAAATACCCGATAGTTATTACAATAAATTCGATTTTATTTTCTTCACAATCGGTGCCATATGTTGGTTCAAAGATTTAACCAAACTCTTTGAAAAAGCGGGGGAGTGCCTTAAAAGCGGCGGTACGCTGATGATTAACGACGGTCATCCGCTTGTGAATATGCTCGCATTTCCAGGCGAAGATGAATTTGACCCAAATAGTCCCAGTCAGGTTGCGCATTCATATTTTAGAAAAGAGCCGTGGATTGGGAACAATGGAATGTGCTATATGTCGATTGAGTATGAATCGAAAACCTTTACAGATTACTCTCACACAATGTCGGACATAATAAATGGTTTATC